>CAKSST010000001.1 GCA_934489895.1 uncultured Eubacteriales bacterium
GATGTCAGTATGTTGCTTAAAATTTAATATAACCTACCATAGGGGCTTTTTGTACTGTCCGCACAAATTGGGTCAGTTCATAGTCTGAGCAGTCGATTAGCGCTTGCTGAACTGGGGAGCACGACGTGCGCCTTTAAGACCGTACTTCTTACGCTCTTTCATTCTCTGGTCACGAGTTAACAGACCTGCTTTTTTAAGCACTGTGCGAAGCTCTGCATCATGCTGGAGCAATGCGCGTGAGATACCGTGGCGGATAGCACCTGCCTGACCTGTAACGCCGCCTCCGTTTACACGGCAAACAACATCAACCTTGCCGAGTGTATCGGTCAAGTTGAGGGGCTGACGAACGATCAGCTTAAGGGTTTCGAGGCCAAAATAATCATCAATGTCACGATCGTTGATTGTGATTTTGCCTGTACCGGAGTAAAGACGTACACGGGCAACAGAGCTCTTTCTGCGGCCTGTTCCATAGTAATAAGGTTTACCTTCGTACATTATAGTGCCTCTCCTTCTTTAAAACTCAACTGCTTCAGGTTTCTGAGCAGCCTGCTTGTGATTTGCATCTTTATAAATGCGTAAACGTGTTAATGCCTTGCGGCCGATTGTGGTGTCCGGCACCATTCTCTTAACAGCTAATTCCATAGCTAACTCGGGCTTTTTAGCCATTAAGTCAGCATATTTAATTTCTTTAAGACCGCCGATATAGCCGGAGTGATGACGGTAATACTTCTGTTGCATCTTTTTGCCTGTCAGGACAACATCTGCAGCGTTGATAATTACAACATGGTCACCGCAGTCAACGTGAGGGGTAAACTCGGGCTTGCCTTTACCGCGGAGAAGCACAGCAGCCTGAACAGCTACTTTACCAAGCGGTTTGCCGGCAGCGTCGATAATGTACCATTTACGCTGAATGTCCGATGCTTTTGCCATAAAAGTGGACATAACTTAAACCTCCAAAACATTTGTGTTAGTCAACGTTAGATATAATATCACAACATTAACACAATGTCAACATAAAAAACTCAAAATTTTAAAATAAATTTTATTATCTTCGATTTTCTCTCGTTTTCTCTTATTTACTCCGTTTTGCTCATTTTTGATATATTTTCAATCTTCAAGATGGAAAAAAGTACAAAATAAATCTTCTTGACAAAAAATGACAATTTTTGTATAATGTGGAATATGAGTGCTATATCGACAATATACAAATAATAAGGAGAACCATATTATGAAAGAGACGGGTATGATACGCCCTGTTGATAAATTAGGCAGGGTAGTTATTCCTATGGAAATACGCAAAAGTTTTAATATGGACAGAGAAGGCGACTGCTTTGAGATTTTTACCGAAGATGACAAGATAATACTTAAAAAGTACAAGCCAAGCTGCGTTTTCTGCGGTTCACTTGAAAAAACAATATCATTAAATGACCAGGTTGTTTGCAAAGATTGCATTGAAAAGCTTAAAAAGATTTCCGAAATTATATAAATTTTGTGGTATTATAAAATTTTTCATATATTAAGAAAAAAATATCATAATTACAAAAAACGCCTTATAGCTCATTTTAAAGCTGATTAGGCGTTTTATTATCAAAAAATATAACAATAAAAATAAAGGGGTAATAAAAAAGCCGTGGAATTTATCCACAGCTTTTTGTTTTGCGTTTAAATCAAGCTTATTTAAGCTCAACAGAAGCGCCAACCTCAACCAACTTAGCTTTAAGAGCTTCAGCGTCATCCTTAGCAACGCCTTCTTTGATTGCTTTGGGAGCGCCGTCAACGAGAGCCTTTGCTTCTGCAAGACCAAGACCTGTAACGTCTTTAACAACTTTGATAACTTTGATCTTCTCTGCGCCAGCAGCAGTAAGAACAACATCGAACTCAGTTTTCTCTTCTGCAGGGGCAGCAGCGGCAGCAGCAGGAGCAGCAGCAACAGCAACAGGAGCAGCAGCAGAAACGCCGAATTCCTCTTCAAGAGCCTTTACGAGCTCAGAAAGCTCAAGAACAGTAAGAGCTTTAACTTCTTCAATAAGATTTGTAACCTTTTCAGACATGATAATTTTCCTCCAAAAATAATTTAAAATTGGTTTTTAATTTTTTGTTTTTATGCTTCTTTTTTCTTAGCTATTGCGCTAAGTGCACGTACAAGACCTGTGAGGTTTGCGTTGAGCACATGTACAAAGCCGGAAATGGGTGCGTTCAAGCCGCCAAGAGCTTTTGCAACCAATTCCTCACGAGAGGGCAGAGATGCCAACTGGTTAACACCGGCAACATCAAGAATCTCTTTATCAACAAAACCGCATTTTACGCTGAAATTGTCGTGGTCCTCAGCAAATTTGCAAAGAATGCGAGCAGCAGAAGTATAATCGGTTTCATGAATAGCGATAGCTGTTGTGCCTTCGAGATGGGAATTAATGTCCAGACCAACCTGATCAGCTGCACGTCTGAGCAATGTGTTTTTAATTACGAAGTAATCAACACCTGCTTCACGCAGTTGTTTACGCATCTGAGTGTCATCAGCAACGTTGATACCTTTGTAGTCAACAATAACACCTGAACATGCTTTTCCCAACTTCTCAGCAACTGAAGCAACGATCTGCTTTTTTTGTTCAAGAACCTTTTCGCTAGGCAAATAAATCACCTCCCAAAAATAAATGCCTGTCCAAAGAAATGGACAGGCATAGTAAAAACATACTTATAAGTTTGTTTTTGCCTCGTCCTCGGTAGGTAACGAAAAACGTGTTATGCTAAAAGCACCTACTGTCTTTGGATTTGCAACGAAGATATGATATCACACTGTAATGTGAATGTCAAGAAAAAATTTTTATGCGCCGAATTTGCTTACGTTAAGCTTAATGCCTGGACCCATTGTTGTAGCAACTGTGCAGGACTTAATGTACTGACCTTTGGTTGCAGCGGGCTTTGCTTTAATAACAGCATTCATAAGAGCATCAAAGTTTTCAGTAAGTTTTTGTGAGCCGAAAGATACCTTGCCGATAGGGCAGTGGATGATGTTGCTCTTGTCAAGACGATACTCAATTTTACCTGCTTTTGCTTCTGCAACAGCTTTAGCAACGTCCATTGTAACTGTACCAGCCTTAGGTGTAGGCATCAAGCCGCGGGGACCGAGAACCTTACCAAGACGGCCAACCTGACCCATCATGTCGGGAGTTGTGATAACAACATCGTAATCCATCCAGTTTTCGTTCTGGATTTTTGCAACGATTTCTTCTGCTCCAACAAAGTCAGAGCCGGCAGCTTCTGCTTCCTTAGCTTTATCGCCTTTAGCGATAACCAAGGTGCGAACAGTTTTACCTGTACCGTTGGGGAGAACAACAGCGCCTCTAACTTGCTGGTCAGCGTGACGTGAGTCAACACCCAAACGAATATGAAGTTCTACTGTTTCATCAAATTTAGCGGTACCTGTTTTGATAGCTACATCAAGAGCTTCTTTTACATCGTACTGCTTGCCTGCTTCAATAAGAGCAAGACTTTCTTTATATTTTTTACCGTATTTCATGATAATTTTCCTCCAATAATAGTGGTAAAATCGGATTATTCCTCCCACCAGAGGGATTAATCGACTACTTCAACACCCATGCTGCGAGCAGTACCTGCAACCATGCTCATGGCTGCTTCAATGCTTGCTGCGTTAAGGTCGGGCATTTTCTGTTCAGCGATCTTTTTTACCTGTTCTTTTGTTATTTTAGCAACCTTTGTCTTGTTGGGAGTACCAGAAGCCGTCTCAATACCGCAAGCCTTCTTGATAAGAACAGCTGCAGGAGGGGTTTTGGTAATAAAGCTGAAAGAACGGTCTGCATATACAGTGATTACAACCGGAATGATAAGACCCATATCGTTCTTTGTGCGGTCATTAAATTCCTTTGTAAATTGCATGATGTTTACACCGTGCTGACCCAAAGCAGGACCTACCGGAGGAGCCGGAGTTGCCTTGCCTGCGGGAATTTGCAGTTTAATATAACCTGTGATTTTCTGAGCCATTGTTTGCACCTCCATAATTTGTGGTAACGGCGAAATGGTTTTTCGCTTGACGGAGCTAATCTCTACAATGAAAAGAGTGCTCCTCCCACTGTGGCGTTTATTCTGACGCCGGCGGCAAAACAGCCGCGTATTAATTGTAAATTAATCAACCGGAGCGATCTGATCAAGGTCCATTTCTACGGGGGTCTCACGGCCAAGCATAGAAATAAGAACGCGTACATTGTTGTTGGGAATATCAATTTCCTGAACAACACCCTCAAATCCCTCAAGCGGTCCGCTGATGATCTTAATGTTGTCGTTAACCTGATAGGTAAGCTCAACAGTATGTTTTTCAACACCTAATGAAGCAACTTCTTCATCAGTCAGGGGGACCGGTTTGGAAGCCGGTCCAACGAAGCCTGTAACACCGTGAGTGTTACGAACAACATACCAAGAGTCATCTGTAATGATCATTTTGATAAGGACATAACCTGGGAAAATTTTACGTTCAATTTCCTTTTTTTGATTGTCCTTAATCTCAACAACCTTTTCGGTAGGAATCTTAATGTCAACAATAAGATCCTGAATGCCGCGGTTTTCAACCATTTTCTCAAGGTCGGTCGCGACTTTGTTTTCATAACCTGAGTAGGTATGCACCACATACCATTTTGCTTCGTTTATATCGGCCATTTGGAAACCTCCCGATTACTTTAAGATAAGATTCATTAATGAGCCAAGTCCCAAATCGAGAAGCCAAACGAATGCACCGAAAAGAACGCAAACAATGATAACAATGATTGTGTTCTTAATAACTGCTTTGTAACCAAGCCAAACAATCTTTTTAACCTCGCTCTTATAGTCGAGAAGGAAATGTTTGACCTTACCAAAGATTGTCAGAGAACCTTTGGATTCGCGAACCTTGATGTAGTCGTCCAGCAGAATGTTTGCAGCTATACCGATAGCACATACAAACAAAGCGATTGAAACCAGAAGTACAGTAGTAAATACAAATGATTCCGAATAGGTGACACTTGTGATATCGGCCAAAGGACGAGTGTCAACAAAAAGACTGGGTGCGCTGCAAGCAATTACCAACATATAAACAGCAGGAACAGCTGAGAAGATAAGCTGAGCTATGCGGCTACCCTTGAACTTAAAGCCTAATCCGCCGAAAATAACCGAAGCAAAGATAAGGATGCAACAGAAGAAAACGTCAGTTGAACGTGCCATATTGGCAGAAGCAAGCTCATTTTTTCCGGCAAAAGCCATTGTTGCACCGGTCAAGGATGTTGAACCGGCATTGGTAACGATATCGGCGAAATCAGTAAAGAACAAAACAAGAGCAGCAACAGCACCTAAAAGCGCAATAACCTGACAGGTTTTACTAATAACTTTCATAATGCATCGTCTCCTATTTAGTTTCTTTGTGGAGTGTGTGCTTTTTGCAGAAGGGACAATACTTGTTCATTTCAAGTCTATCGGGGTCATTCTTCTTGTTTTTGATTGTGTTGTAGTTCCTCTGCTTGCACTCGCTGCAGGCCAATGTAATTTTTACTCTCATAACGGCACCTCCCGTATTACGGAAAATTTTACCCTTAATTTTTGGGTAATGAAGCCTCCCTCGAAAGCGGATATAATGTTTTGCCGGTGGCCGATAAAATCAGGCAAAACACTGTACCATATTGCTTTATATGAAAAAGTCTTTACAAAAAAAAAGACTCCTGAAGAGGTATATACGATTATAGCATATATACTCTTCAAGGTCAAGTGTTTTTTACATATTATAGCATTGTTACAAGGTAAGCATCTTTCCGCCTTTCTGAGGCGCTACATATAGTATAAAGTCGCGGTTTTCAATATAACCGTTTTCCATTAAAGATGCAATTGCGCAGGAGCGTACAACAGTAGGCAGATTGTTATCCTGGCTTATATGTGCAAGAACAATACGTGTTGTGCCGCTTTTAATAAGAGCGGGAAGCTCAGCGGCGCAGGCAATGTTTGAAAGATGGCCGCAGTCACTTAAAATTCTGTTTTTAAGCTCTGGTGTATAAGGACCTTTTTGGAGCATTGTTATATCGTGGTTTGATTCAAGCATAACAAGCTGACATCCGCTTATTGCGTTGCGGACTTCATCGTTGACAAAGCCGAGGTCGGTACAAACGGCAATTTTTATCCCGTCGGGCATTTGAACGGTATAACCGCGTGAACCGGCACAGTCGTGAGAGGTATGAAAGCTGATTATCTTCATACCAGCAACAGTGATTTCGGGTGCGTCTGCATCAAATATCTGTGCGCCTTTAGGGAGTTTGTCGGTGTCGGCAAGAGTTTTTGCCGTATCCCGCGACATAACAAGCGGAATGTTAAGAAGCGTGCCTAAGCGCTTTAAAGAATTGACATGGTCGGTATGGGAATGGGTGATAAGAATAGCTTTAATTTCTTCTTTGTCAATAGTGTTTTGTTCCAAGGCACAAAGAATGGCTTTGGCAGAAGCACCTGCATCAACTAAAAGACCTGCATCTGAGCAGCCTAAATATGTACAGTTGCCTTTACTTGAACTGAATAGGGAACAAAAGCGTGACATAAAGTCTAAAACCTCCAAAAAAATCAAGCTGCCGAATCAACGTCTGCTTTTAAAGACCATTCGGCAGCAAAAAGTTTTAATTAACCGATGTTTTTATTTATCTCAATCGGCTCAATTTCTTGATAACAGATATCTGCACCGAGAGCCGTAAATTTTTCTGCAATTTTTTCATAACCGCGTTTTATGGTGTCAATATTCTCAATCTCGGTAACACCATCGGTCATCAGTCCGGCAATTACCATAGCTGCGCCAGCGCGCAGGTCAATGGCTTGAACGGGAGCGGGACGCAAAGCGTCAACGCCTGTAATGACAGCCATTTTGCCGTCAACTTTTATTTGAGCGCCCATAAGAGCAAGCTGATCCACATATTTAAAGCGGTTATCCCAAACGCTTTCTGTAACAACGCTTAAGCCCTGTGCTACCGAAAGCAATGTAACAATCTGAGGCTGCATATCGGTGGGAAAACCGGGATGCGGCATGGTTTTGATTGAACACCCTTTGGGTCGGTCGTTCATAACAATGCGCAAGGATTCTGTATCTTCATAGATCTCCGCACCCAACTCTTTAAGCTTGGCTGAAATTGATTCTAAATGCTTGGGGGTAATATTGCTAATTGTAATATCGCCGCGTGTGGCGGCAGCAGCAACCATATATGTGCCCGCTTCAATCTGGTCGGGAATAATCATGTAATCAGTGCCTGAAAGACTGTCTACACCGCGTATTTTGATAATGCTTGTACCAGCACCCATAATATCGGCGCCCATACTGTTAAGAAAGTTTGCAAGGTCAACCACGTGGGGCTCTCTTGCAGCGTTACTGATTATAGTAAGACCTTTTGCCTTTACAGCAGCAAGCATTATATTGATTGTTGCGCCTACCGAAACCATATCAAGATAAATCGAGTTTCCTGTAAGGGTTTGAGCCTTAACATCAACCATACCGTTGTCAATAGCAACCGTTGAGCCTAGAGCCTGAAAGCCCTTTAAGTGCTGGTCGATAGGACGGACACCAAAATCACATCCGCCGGGAGGAGCAACGCAAGCCTTATTGAAACGACCGAGCAGAGCGCCTATAAAATAAGTTGATGCGCGCATACTTTTGGTCATGCTTATAGGTACGATGTGAGAATGAATACCCTTAGGATCAATCTCAACCGTGTGCTCCTCAGGATAAGTAATTTTTGCGCCAAGGTCCTGCAGTACACGTAAAATTGCAATGGTATCAGAAATTAAGGGAAGATTGGAAATACGGCAAACGCCGTCGGAAAGAATGGCACCTGCCAAAATTGCTACTGCTGCGTTTTTTGCGCCGCTTATATTAACAGAACCGCAAAGCCTATGTCCGCCGCGTATAACAATTTTTTCCAATATATCCATTCCCTTACCGTATTAGTATTATTGGCACAAACAAAAGTGGTCAAACATACCACATAATGTTATCTGCATATCATAATTATATACATATTTAGTGTTTTGTCAAATTATATTTTTTCACAAGTGCAACAAAAACCGTCGGTCTTTGTTATAATTACGTCACAAATTGTTGATAAAATGCCGTCCGTATATGGCATACAAACCCTTATATAATCGTCTGTATAGCCGTGCAGCATACCGTTTTTTTCAGTTTCAAACAAAACCGAGCGGGTTTGGCCTATAATGCTGTTCATATATGCTTTCTCTGCTTCGGCAGCCGCAGCACCTAAAATGCGGCTGCGTTGTTTTTTAATATTTTCAGGAATCTGGTTAGGTGCTTTATCGGCAACCGTGCCCGGACGTCTTGAGTATGCGAAAACGTGAGCGCGTGCAAAACCGATATTCTTAAAGAATTCAAGGCTTTGCGCAAATTCTCTATCTGTTTCACCCGGAAAGCCGCACATAATATCTGTTGTGATAGATACGTATTTAAAATTTTTGCGTATTTTTTCTACAAGATTTTTATAATACCCGGCATCGTAATGGCGGTTCATACGCTTTAAAGTTGCGCTGCAGCCTGATTGCAGAGAAAGGTGGAAGTTCGGACAGAATTTTTTACATTCAGCCAATCTTTTCAAATCACTGTCGCCTATGTGGTCGGGCTCTAAAGAACCGAGGCGTATGCGTTTAATGCCGTCAACCTCTGCGGCGGCATATACAGCATCACAAAGGGCATATTCTTCACCCTTGCCGTAATTACATAAATTTATACCAATAAGAACAATCTCGCAGTAGCCGTTTTTTGCAAGCAGCTCGGCTTCTGATTTAACATCGGCAGGACACTTTGACCTTACGCGGCCTCTTGAATAAGGAATAATGCAATAGGTGCAGAAATTATCGCAGCCGTCTTCAATTTTTATAAAAGCGCGTGTGTGCTCTGAAAATCTGCTTATTCGGCAGCTTGCAAAGGCTTCACCGTTTTTGTGAGGGGTGATAAAGGTTTTCGTTTTTCTGTCTTTTACGAATTGCTCTATTTTTTCAACCAGGCTGTCATAATCATTATTACCTGTAATTATGTCGGCTAAACCGTCAACTTTACCGCCTGCTTGTGAAATGCAGCCGGTTAAAACAATGATTGCTTCGGTTTCTCTGCGAAAACGGCGTAAAGCCTGCCTTGCTTTACGGTCACTTTCGGCGGTGACCGAGCAGGAGTTTACAATAATAACTTCGGCATCTTTTGCGGAGGTTATTTTGTGTCCCAAAGCTTCAAACCGTTCCGAAAGCAGTTGAGATTCATATTGATTAACCTTACAGCCCATAGTGTAAAAAAATACGTTCATATAAAACTCCAAAAAACAGTAGTGTTGACAAAATACAAAAATAATAGTATCATAATTACAACAAAATTCGGGAGAAAAAGATATGATTGAATTTGATATTATGCTGACCGATCTGGAAAGCGTTAAAAAGTTTGTACAGTTATCCGCTGACCAGAAGTTTGATGTTGACGTTTCGTGCGGCAAATATATTGTTAATGCTAAATCCCTAATGGGTATATTCAGCCTTGATTTAACAAAAACCTTACATATTAAAGCCTACTGTGACAGCACAAACAGCTTTGCTGAGCAGGTAAAACCTTATATGATTACGACCGACTGATATAGTCGGTCTTTTTTTTGACAAAATATATTATACATTAACATCAGCTATCTTGCAAGTTTATAATTAAATTGATATAATTAAATATACTCAATTTATAAGATTAAGAGGATTAAAGATTATGGATACTTTTTTTGAACAGATAATAAGCGTTAAAATGACATTTCAAAAAAAGCTTTTGTGCGCTGTTATAATAATATTGGCAGCGGCTGTAATCGCAGCGGCGGTTTTTGGTATATTAGTGTTTTTTGAATTTATGTTTTTGTTTGTGCTTATTATTACGGGTGTGTGCTTTTTAGCCTATAAACTTATTTGTAATTTACGTATTGAGTATGAGTATATTATTACAAACGGAGATTTGGATATTGATGTTATAATAAGCAAAAGACGCCGTAAAAGGATTGCTTCAGTACAGTGTAAGGATATTGAAGGAATACAAAAATACGGTTTTGACGGTAATACCAAAACTGCGAAAACATTTATTTGCTGTAATAAACATGATGAAGCCTACGCAATTACTGTAAGAGAGAAAAACAGCGGTGTTATTAAGCTTGTTATTGCTCCAAATGAAAAGATAAAGATGGGAATAACAAAGTTTTTACCAAGAATACTAGTAAAGGATGCGTTTATATGAACGCTGACAGTATAAAAGAAATTATGGTTGCGCGCAAAATTGATGCCCACAAGGGTGATTTTGGCAGGGCTTTGCTCATTTGCGGAAGCCGTCTTATGCCCGGTGCGGCAATAATATCTGCGCGTGCTGCATTAATGTGCGGCGCAGGGCTTGCAACGGTTGCATCAGATGAGAGGGTAATTGCCGCCTGTGCAGCTGCTATTCCTGAAGCGGTTTATTTTGACACAAATGCTGTGCAAGGTGAATTAGTTGCCGCGGTAAATAAAGCTGATGCAATTCTGATTGGCTGCGGCTTAGGACAGGGTGAAAAAGCATTCACATTGCTTGATACGGTTTTGCGTTATGGAAATTGCCCGCTTATTATTGATGCAGACGGTATTAATATGGTGGCTCGCGGCATACAATTAAACAGATATGCGGGAAAAATTTGTATGACACCTCACGCGGGTGAGATGGGACGCTTGCTTGGTATGGACGCTGCCGGTGTCCAGGCGGATAGGAAAGCGGCTGCTGCTGAATGTGTGCGCCGTTACGGAGTTACTGTCGTATTAAAGGGTGAGGGAACAATAACAGCATTTTGTGACGGCAGTACTATAACAAATACCACAGGCAATCCGGGAATGGCGAAACCCGGCAGCGGTGATATGCTTAGCGGTATGATGGTGTCATTTCTGGCGCAAGGTATACCCTTTGAAAAGGCGATACCTGCGGCGGTTTATCTGCACGGTATGGCGGGTGATATAACTGCTGGGCAGTTTACACAGCGCGCAATGCAGGTGAGTGATATGATAGATAATTTGCCCCGTGTATTCAAAATTTTTGAATGACCGCGGTGTGTAATTAATATGAAAAAACGGCTGAAATGGATATTTATTTTGATTTTGCTGACTGTGTTGTCAGGATGTGCATCAAATAAGGAGATTAATGCTGTAACAAAGGGATATGACTTTACAATAAAGACCGAGTGGAATAAGCAGGATGTAATTTGTGATGTTGCATCTGACAATAATGACTATATTTTTACTATACAACAGCCCGAGCGACTGAAGGATATGACAGTTAAATATAGCGGTAACAGCTTTAAAGTATCCTATCTTGGAATGGAATATAACTGTGATAACTTTTCGCAGGATACACACGGCGTTATTGAAATAGTGTCAGAAGTGCTGCAAAAAAGCCACGGGACAGTCGTGCTTGACGGTAAAACCGAAGGTACGGTTAACGGTATTAAATATTTATTGCAGGTAGATGATAAGGGAATACCCCAAGAGTTAATTTGCAGTGAAATTGATTTGAATATAGATTTTATAAAAAAATAAACAGCTTTGATAACAAAGCTGTTTATTATTACTCTAAAATATAAATCTCAACGTTTCGTCTCCCAAAAGCAACGCATTGCTGTTTTGAAGAGAAGAAAAGGTCTACATTTGTGGGACGGCTTTTTGCAAATCCGCCTGTATCGGCAGCAATTGCATAGCCGTAAATGTAACTGCCGTCAGAAGACTTTATAAACATTTTTGTTCCGTACGGAATAAACTTGGGATTAACTGCAATATAACCCGGGGATGCAACAACACCTGTTGAGCAGTGTTTGCCGCTTGCAGCGGTATACGCGGTTGCCTGTACGGTTATATGCTTTTTATAAGAAACTGGGTTTCCGTTTTTATCAAGCTCAATAGGTGCATTGGGAGTGAGCTTAGAAATGCAGCTTACACTTGCACTGGTTGTAACGGCAGGTTTTTTTGTGCCGATAACAACAGTTTTGTTTACAGGCTTTTGAATAATATTCTCAGAAACAACCTGGCTTTCGGTAACTATACCGTTAACAAGCTTTCTCTGATAGGTTACCTGTTTTAAGCCAACCTTACCGTCGGTGGTTTGTTTATTCCCCTCAGCAAGCTTAGAGGAATAAGATGTTGTTGAAGAAAAAGGAATTTCCTCTGTGCTGGTTTCGGTAATGTAATCAATATGTGTTATATCAATGTTTTCAGTTTTAGTGAGAACAGTATCGGTTGAAAGATTGATAATATCATATTGGTTAAGGGCTATTCCTGCTTTTGCCAATGCGTCTTTAACGGTACCGCCGGTAACATTGACGGTGTATTTCTGTGCGGAATATGTGATGTTGACGGGAAATGCATACTTAACAGCAAGAGAAATGTTATTTTTATCTGCTTGTACGGTAATATCGTCTCGCTCGGTATAATTAATGTTTGCAAGATTAAGAATATCCTCAGTTTTGCTATAACAGGTTTTAAAGTTTAATTCTTTACCGCCGTTATCAATTATAATATTATTAACTGATAGACCGCCTAAGGCAATCAGCACCGCAGAAACTACAGCCAGAATGCCAACAGAGAAAACTCTGTTATTAAGACGTGAACGCACAATTGAGAAAGCGTTGCATATTTTATTAAACATATTATCTCCCTTGGTTTGATTAGATGTAATCTTTTTGTAACCAAAAAATCATAATTTATGTGTCTGCTTTTAAAAAAACAAGAACAAACGCATTATATTATGACGATTTGTATGTGTCAAGTTTTTTTAAAAGGGTTAAATTTGTGCAAATAGCACAAAAAGTTCCCAAAACAAAAAGATTACAATTTTGTAACCCCCAAGATATAGAAACATAAATTCGAAAAAGATGTATTTTTTTGTGAATTGTCACAAAAATGAGAAAAAGGGGTTGCAAACGGTAATTTTATTACTTTTAAGTATATTTTTACCTTAAAATACAGATTTATTCAGTATTTATTATACTATTAATATTATTAATATAATATTATATATTACATATTTATACAAAAGAATTCACCTTAAATAACGACCGTCATATATTGGTATATGTGATATTTTAATGAGAGGAATATTGTTTTATGCCAACCATTTATTTAAGTCCCTCCACTCAGGAATTTAATGAGTATAACGGCGGCGGTAATGAAGAATATTATATGAACCTGCTTGCAGACGCCATGATACCATATTTAAATGCCAGCGGAATACAGTATGTGCGCAATACACCCGATATGACAGCGGCAAGCTCTATTGCGCAGTCAAATGCAGGAAATTATGATTTCCATCTGGCTTTACATTCAAATGCTGTGGGTGAGGCTGCACCGGGCAGTGTTCGGGGTGTAGAGGTTTATTATTATCCGCGAAGCACTCAGGGCAAAAGGGCTGCTGATATTATTGCTGAAAACTATTCGCTTATTTATCCTATAAGCGGTGCGGTAAATACTGTACCAACCGAAAGACTGGGGGAGGTGGTGCGTACCAAAGCACCTGCCGTACTTATTGAAACGGCCTACCACGACAATGCTGAGGATGCTCAGTGGATAAGAGATAATATTGATAACATTGCGCAGAATTTAGTGTATTCACTTACCGAATATTTTGGCATACCCTTTGTTATGCCGTCGCCTGCTCGGGTTGGCTATGTTTCTACTATGGGAAGTAACCTTAATATCAGAAATCTGCCCAGTACATCTTCTTATATAAAAACTAAAATACCAAACGAAACTGCGGTAACAATTTACGGTGAAATACCCGGTTGGTACGTTGTGGGTTATAACGGAATAACAGGGTACGCAAAGGCAGAATATATACGTATATAAAGAGCAACACACTTACCTTAAATGGTAAGTGTGTTGTCAAACATACTGAATATTTTGCTTTTCAAAGCAGGAAAATTATCAAGATTTTTATGTCGCTTTAAAAGCGCCGCGGCTTCATCGGTAGCGCATTTTAATATGTTAACATCGCAGGATATATCTGCAATTTTAAGGTTGGGAAGACCGTGCTGACGGCTGCCTAAAAAATCACCGGGGCCACGCATTTGCAGGTCTTTTTCTGCAATTTCAAAGCCGTCATGGGTTTTTGTAAAGGTTTTAAGCCGTAAAACGGTTTCTTCATTTTGGTTATCACAAACCAATATACAACTTGATTCTAAACTTGAACGGCCAATTCTGCCGCGCAGCTGATGTAACTGAGAAAGCCCGTAACGGTGGGCGTCCTCAATCATCATAACGGTAGCATCGGGTACATCAACACCAACCTCAATTACAGTTGTGCAAATTAAAAGCTGTGTATCGCCGTTTACAAAACCGTTCATAACATTTTGTTTGTCTTTGGCACTCATTTTGCCATGAAGCAATGCAACTTTATAATTTAAAAAGTCACCGCATTTTAGCTGCTCATAATACTGTTTTGCCGGAATGAGCGGGGATTCGCTTTCTTCAATAAGGGGGCATACGATGTAGGCTTTATGTCCCTTGTCAAGCTCGCCTTTTATAAAGCCGTATGCACGTTGCCTTTTTGTACTGTCAATAAGGTAAGTGTTAACGGCGGCGCGACCTTTTGGAGACTGATTAATAATACTTAAATCAAGGTCGCCGTATATAATAAGCCCTAAGGTGCGGGGTATGGGTGTCGCAGACATAACCATAACGTGCGGTCCTACACCTTTGCTTGAAAGCGCGTTTCGTTGATTAACGCCAAAACGGTGCTGTTCATCTGTGATAACAAGGCCCAATTTATTAAATTCAACTCTGTCGGTAAGCAAGGCGTGCGTACCCGTTATAATATTGATTTCTCCGCTTTTCAGCTTGCTTAAAATATCTTTTGCTTGCGCTTTGGGGGTTGAGCCGGTAAGAAGCGCACAGGAAAGCTGAGAAGAACCAAGTATACGGCAAAGCGTATTATAATGCTGTGTTGCAAGAATTTCGGTGGGCGCCATAAGGGCTGCCTGCAAGCCGTTTTTTGCGGCAGTATAGCACAAAGCGGCGGCAACAGCCGTTTTGCCTGAGCCAACGTCACCCTGAACAAGTCTGTTCATAGGAACGGATTTTTTCATATCTTCAACGCAGTCTTTTATGGCAGATTTTTGCGCGTCTGTAAGCACAAAAGGCAGGGCATCGCTAAATTCATTTGTAAAGTCTTTTTTAATGCAGTGAGATGTCTGGCTTTTGTTTACGCTTTTTGTAAGGAAAAGACCGCATTGCAGCAAAAACAGCTCTTCAAAAACAAGACGCCGGCGCGCCTTATTCAGCATATCGGAGTTTTTGGGGAAATGTATGTTTTCAATAGCCTCTTTGCGGGGCATAAGACGGTATTTGGCGGTAAGCTCCTGCGGGAGAAAATCTTCTTCAGGTAAAAGTGAAAGCGCGGTTTTAACGGTTTTTGCAATGGCACGGCTGTTAAGACCGGCAACCGAATGGTAGATAGGTCTTATTTCGGCGCAGGATACAGGCGCAATCTGCGGAGATATAATTTCAACACCGCTTCTGCCAAAGTTTGGCTTTCCGTAAAACAAATATTCATTACCGCATTTTAATGCACTTACGGCATATTTGTTGTTAAAAATTTTTATGTTAAAAAAGCTTTCGCCGTCGGTTGCTATAGTGGTAAAAAGGGCTGTATGTCCTTTTAAATAGTTTAGCTTTACGTCTTGGGCTATTGTGGCTTTTATACAGCAAGGCTGTCCTAAAGTGCAGTCGTTAAGCTTTTTTGGGTTGCTCCAATCCTCATATGCTCTTGGAAAAAAATCTAAAAGGGCGTCAACACAAAAGATGCCCAGCTTGTTAAAAAGCCGGGCACGCTTTTCGCCTACGCCCTTTAAATACTGTATATCCCGTTTTTGTAAATCTTCAAACGGCATTAATAGTTCCCCTTATTCAGCGGATATGATGAAATAATAGATTGGTTGGTTACCTTTTACAAGCGAAATATCAGCCTTTGCACCGTATTTGTCGTTTATCTGGCTATAAATTGCTTCGGCAACACTATCATTAACATCACTGCCGTAGTAAACAGTAACAAGAGATGTGTTATTTGTAATCATTTGCTTTGTAAGACGCATAGTTGCTTTTGCAAGCTCGGTCGCGGTGAAAACAATTTTGCCGTTTTCCATACAAAGCAGGTCACCCTTGTTTATTTTTTTGCCATCAATGCTTGAATCCCTTGCGGCAAAGGTTATCTGTCCTGTGGTAACCTTCTGATACTCGGCTTTCATATTGATAGCGTTCTGCTCAGCATCAGCATCAGGGTCAAACGCGATAATAGCAGAAATGCCCTCGGGAACGGTACGTGTGTGTAAAACAATAACCTTTCTTGTGGCAATGTCAATGGTCTGCTCAGCCGCCATAATAATATTTTTGTTGTTAGGAAGAACAAAAACAGTTTCGGCAGGAGTTTGTTCAATTGCTGCAAGAATGTCCTGAGTGCTGGGGTTCATTGTTTGACCGCCGCTTACAACCTTGTCGGCACCAAGCTCAGTGAACAACTCTTCAAAGCCATCACCTGCTGCAACAGCAACAAAACCGTAAAGTTTTTCTGGTTTGACGGCAACATACTTATCTGATTTTTTGGGATAGATCTCTTTTTTAGCGTCATGCATAACACGTTCGTGCTGATCCTGCATATTTTCTATCTTTAAATTAACAAGTGCACCAAAGGTAAGAGCTTTTTCCAAAGCGTTACCCGGATGTGCGGTGTGTACGTGTACCTTAATGATTGTATCATCTTCAACAGCTACAACGCAGTCACCGATGGATTCAAGATACTCACGCAGTTCTGCAACCGGAGCGCAATCTTTGTTTTTGTTTACAAGAAATTCAGTGCAGTAGGGGAAATTGATGTCAAATTCCTCTAATTCACCTGCAGCAGATATCCTGCCTGTAGGTGCGGTATCTCCCTTTTCACCCTCTTCTGCGGGTACTATTATACCGTCTTTAAATACCGAATACATACCCTCAAGTATGTATAAAATACCTTGACCGCCTGCGTCAACAACGCCTGCTTTTTTCAAAATGGGCAATATTTCAGGTGTTTGTGCCAAGGCATTACGTGCACCTTCAAGAGCAGCCTCAAAAACCTCTAAAGTATTTTTTCCGGCTTTTAATGCCTCACTTGCGTATTCGGAAGCAACCCTTATAACAGTAAGCATAGTGCCTTCTGTAGGCTTCATAACTGCGTTATATGCACACTCTGTACCAAAAGTAAAGCAGGCGCAAAGATTTTCAGCATTTACGGTATCACAGTCTTTAAGACCTTTTTGAAAACCGCGAAAAATAAGTGATGTAATAACACCGGAATTACCTCTTGCACTGCGCAAAAGTGCAGAAGCGGTAATACTTGCAACTTCACATGCAGGCATACCGTCGATTTTTTTCATATCTTTCAAAACGCCATTAAGGCTCATTGACATATTTGTACCGGTATCCCCATCGGGTACCGGAAAAACATTAAGATCGTCAACCGAATGTTTGTGGTTGGATATGCTGTTTGCTGCGGATATCATAGCATCGCGCAGTGTGTTTCCGTTAAACAAAAAAACAACTCCTTTATTAAGTACGGCTTTGCTGGCCGTTTGCTGTAATTATGCCGTCAATTTTTACTACAACATTAACATTATCGGCAGGGATATCAACAGCTTCGCTTACGGTGTATTTGACTTTATTTATTATGCTTTTAGCTACGGCATTTATATTGGTGCCGTAAGTTACTATTATGTGTAATTCTGCAAAGATAGTGTCGTTATGTGTGTGCAAAGAAATACCTTTTTGTACAAAATCTTTATCTTTGCTTAATAAACCAATAATGCGCTGTTTACGGTTGCTTGGAACCATACCTGCAACGCCGAAGCAGGAAACTGCGGCATTACCGATAAGTTTTTCCAGATATTGCTCTAAAATTTCAATTTTTCCAAAACGGGTTTCATAAAACATCATATTTAAAATCCTCCTTTTATTTGGTGGCAAATTTTTCAAAATTATAATACGGGTCACTGATTGACGGGGTGGGATTAGTTACATAGCTGTCATTATACAGCAATATACCTGTTCGGTAGCAAATGGGAATAACAGGCATTTCAGTATTGAAAACAGTTATAAGGTCCTGCAACGACATACTGCCGTTTTTGTAGTTGGCAGCAGCCTGAGCGGTTGTAATATTAACTGTGTTTTCCGGGTCAGTATCTTGAGGTTCGCTTGAAATATTTGCGTCATTGCTGTCTTTTTCTGCAGTTTCGGCCGCTGCAGCAGCAGACGGCGCAATACCGTAAGCACAGGAACCGCCATAAGTAACAAGCTCTCTTATGTCCATATTGCCCATAATGCGGACTTCTGCAATATAAAGGTCAAACTGTCCGTTTTGCAGCGCGTCAACATAGTTTGCATAAGGTAATGCGTTAACAGTAACATCAATTCCTGCCTGTTTAAGCTGGGAGGCAACCATATTTGCAGTATTCATACGGCTCAGATTGTCTTCATTAACAAGAATAGAAACACTCAGGAGCTTGTTCTTTGAAACGAGATAAAACCCCTCATCGTCTTTATTATAGCCTAAACGGTCAAAATTCTCAACTGCAAGATTTAAATTTGCGCTTGTTAATATATTTTGGTTCTTAGCAGCAGGCTCCCAATTGGGATGAAAAGGACCTGTTGCCGCAATAGCGTTGCCGTAGAAAGCGGTTTTAACTATAGTGCTGCGGTTTATGGCACTTGATACTGCCTGACGGGCATATACGTTGCGGAAAATACCGGATTTCATATTGCAACCGATATATACAAGATTATTAAGAGGAACTTCTGCCATTTTACCGTTCATATTGGGGATTTCGTTATTACCAAGGTCGGAATAATATGCCGATATTTTGCCTGAACGAATCCTTTGTGAAACACTTTCGGCATCGGGCGCATCAATTAGATTGATTGTATTAATGGCGGCTTTTCCCTTGTAGTATCCCGTGTTGTAATTTAAGGTTTCTGTTGCGGTATCAAATACGTAACGCCCGCAGCCGATAGGCGGCAGGGCAATGTTATCTTCATTAACTAAAGTGTTGCTGCCGTTTTTGATAATAGGAAAGTCCAGCAAATTTATAAAATACGGGTCGTTCTGCGTTAGGGTAAACTGCACTGTATTGCTGTTTACAGCTGTGCAGGAGGCCATATTAGCAAGCTGTTGTGAGAACCTGTCGGATGCTTTTGCAAGGTTGGCAGAAAAAACAACATCTTCTGCGGTAAGCTGACTGCCGTCTGAATGAGTGACACTGTTAAGAGTTACGGTGCATATATTCGCTTCATATTTTGAAGATGAGGCAAGATAATAAACAGCTTCAAAATCAGAATTTAACTTTATAAGCGGGTCATAAAGTAAATATGATAATTCCTGGTTAATTTGTGTTATACATTTAAAAGGGTCAATGCTGTCGGTTGAGCAATATAAAAGATGAGCCGATACATTGCTTGACTGTGCATTATTTTTGTTTTGGGTGTTGCTTTGGACGTTGCCGGGCTTTGCGCAGCCGCAACACAGAAGCAAACACAAAACAGCGCATAATAATCTTGAGCGTTTCACCTTAATGCTCCTTTTGGAATTTTGTAATTCTCTTTATACTTACTGCGGCGCCGGTTTTATCGTCAAATTCAATCAGCACTCCGTTAAGGTAACACGGACCTTCCGCTATAACAAAACGCGCAGGCATTTTGTCTTTAATGCGGGCAAGAGATGCTTCGTATTTTACACCGAGTACAGACTGTACAGGTCCTGTCATGCCGATATCGGTAATATAAGCAGTACCGTTTGGAAGCAACTGCTCATCGGCGGTTTGAACGTGTGTATGTGTGCCGAACATTGCAGAAACTCGTCCGTCAAGATAAAAGCCCATAGCGCGCTTTTCGGAGGTAGCTTCGGCATGAAAATCAACAATAATAATTTTTGCGTTATCAGCCTTTGCACGCTCAAAGAGAGCGTCGGCGCAGCAAAACGGGCAAAAGTTGCTCTCCATATAAACCGTGCCAAGCAGGTTGATAACAGCAACCGAAAGGCGGCCGCAGTCAATAAGCGCATAACCGCTGCCGGGTGAATTTGCAGGAAAATTGTGCGGGCGCAGCAAACGGGAATTCGATTCAAGCTCAGGATGAATTTCATATCGGCGAAGTGTATGGTTTCCGCCTGTTATAATATCCGCGCCGCCGTTAAACAAACGGTTGGCAGAGTAGGGAATAACACCATTGCCATCGGCAGAGTTTTCACCGTTTACAATTATAAGATCCGCGCCAAACTCACGCTTTAAGATAAGAGCGGTATCCTCAAATACAGTGCAGCCTGCGCTACCGCAGACATCACCGACGCATAAAATTTTCACACCGCATCCCTCAATTTTTCAAGTCTAGTAATAATTATATACAGTATACAATAATCTGTATATTATTGCAACGATTAATTAATTGACAATTGAGATTTTATGCATTGACAAACACAAAACTGTAATATATAATTATTGAGCATTAAGTGCAAATTTAATAAAAATAACGAGGTGTCGCCCAGTTGGTAGGGCACCGCATTTGGGAGCATAGACGGCATTTCTGACGTTTATCGGTGCCAACCGCCGAAAGCCCTTTAACCGTGCGATTTTTGGACGGTATGGAAAACAAAAAATAACGGTCAAAACCGTGCCTGACCACAGATTTGACCACTCACTCGACCACAATTTAATAACTATCGGGGTGTAGCGCAGTTGATAGCGCGCCGCATTTGGGATGCGGAGGCCGCGAGTTTGAGCCTCGCCACTCCGACCACTTTTCCGGCTGATTTAATATACAATGTTAAATCAGCCGGACTCTTTAGGCTTGATTTATGGTAGATTTCTTTGCCGTTGTGTGCTATAATTTGAACAATAAATCGGTATTTACAAGGAGGAATAGATTATGTTCGGACCAAATCCGAATGCTGTGCATCCGAATGACAATATTCCAAGTGTTTGTTATATTAAAAACACAATCACTCGACCAAATATTATTGTTGGCGAGTATACTTATTATGATGACCCCGAAAATTCAGAGGATTTTGAAAGGCATGTAACGCATCATTATGAATTTATAGGAGATAAGCTGATAATTGGGAAATTCTGTGCTATTGCCAAAGGTGTGGAATTTATAATGAACGGTGCAAATCACCGTATGAACAGTATTTCAACCTATCCGTTCAACATTATGGGTAGCGGTTGGGAAAAAACCACGCCTACACTTGGCGAGTTACCGTTAAAAGGCGACACAATAGTAGGAAACGATGTTTGGATTGGTCAGAATGTAACAGTTATGCCCGGAGTTCACATCGGAGACGGTGCAATTATCGGCGCTTGTTCCGTAGTAGCTTCAGATGTTCCGCCGTACTGTGTTGCCGTGGGAAATCCGTGCAAAGTCATAAAGAAGCGCTTTGATGACAGCCTTGTTGAATATCTGCTCAATCTTAAATGGTGGGATTGGGATGCAGAGAAGATTTTCAAAAATCTTGAAGCCTTGACAAGCGCAGACTTGAGTAAAATTGAAAAGATTAAATAGATTCCGGTTTGCAGGGGGAATATTGTGATAAGAACATTTAGCAAAAATGATTTATTTGCTGTTATGCAGATATGGCTTGATGCAAATATCAAAGCGCATAGTTTCATCCCGAAAGATTATTGGACAGATAATTATGCAATGGTAAAAGAAATATTGCCACAAGCAGAAATATATGTCTGTGAAGACTCTGATACCAATCAAATAGATGGCTTTATTGGATTAACGGACAATTATATTGAAGGGATTTTTGTTAGAGAAGGTATTCAGTCAAGAGGTATTGGAAAACAACTTCTGGATTTTGCAAAAGAAATAAAATCATCTATGAGCTTAAGCGTTTATCAAAAGAATACCCGTGCAATAGCTTTTTATCAAAGAGAACAGTTTGTAATTCATTCCGAAAGTATGGATGATAGCACTAATGAAAAGGAATTCATTATGACTTGGAGCAAATAACAAATTCCGATTTTTCTTTGTCTACTGCACCTCAAATTTTGACAGGGTGACTTTTTCGGTCACCCTGTCATTTTCTCTTTTTCCGCCTTGATTTGCGCCTTGACCTGCACAATCATTTCCGCGAGCTTTTCTTCGCATTCCTCGCGCGTTTTCGCGTAGATATTGTGGCTTTCCCGCTTGCCGTAGGCATTGGTTGGTGTGTACCGCCCCTCGTAGAGGTGGTCGTTAATCATAGTGACACAACCTGTTCCGGGCTTGCGTATTTTGGGCTTGTACGGCGTGAATTCGACCGGGGCGGTATCTTTTCCTTATTTTTACGCTTATCTACATTGAGTTAATTTGTTTGTGCGTCTTCACTGATATTACCCCTTACCAAAGCATCCCAAGATTGATTTGGTGTTTGCGTTATAGTTTTGTTGTAAAATATGGATTGCCAGTTCCTCTAAAGCCGAAGCCGCCGCAACAGCACATACTGCCCAACAATAGCCGACCGCATATTTCGTCATAAACAGAAAAGGAACCATAAAAACAGCCATACCCGTCAGCTTGTTAAGGTAAGTATGCAATGAAGTAAACAGGCGGTATTTTACCGCCGCAAGCAGATATACCGAAATTCTTATAATTAAAATCACTGCCGCAGCATACCAAATTCCTTTTGGGAGACCGCTCCAAAGATATGGGAAAAACCGAAGCAGCACGGCAGCGTAGAATAACAGGTCTGCAATGCTGTCCAGCTTTGCACCAAAGTTGCTTGCCGTGTGGGTTTTTCGCGCAATCCATCCGTCCAGCACATCTGTAAGCCCTGTTAGTGCATATACGCAGAAGAAAGCGGCACAAAACGGGCGGATAATCACAAGGGTAAGCGTTCCTGCCATACGAAATAAAGTTATTATATTTGCTACATTAAGTTTGTGTTTTACTATCATATTTTATATTCTATACCTTTTCTGAAAACTTGAATCGGTTTATAGTTTTTAAATTATATTTATTATATGGAAGCATTATATTCAGCATTCTTAATATCAAGTTAAAACCTTATCAAAATCTTTTCGTTTACACAGCTGCCGCCGTTTTTATTTTAAGCTCAACTACGCTAAGATTTATCGAAAGGGAGGAACTCTTAGCGCCAATCGGATACACCTGCATTTCGCTGATGGGCTCTTTTTCTTTGCCCTAAAGAATGAATTAAACTCCGGGAAGTCCTGTTATTACTCCGCCGATAATATTGACGCTTAAGAAGGAAGTCGTTTAATCTCAACACCCCCGAATATACAAGTTGCGTTGATGTATATGGTAACAGCATCCTGAACGTGCGAGCGGTGTTTTTTATCGGAAACTCCGCCAAAAATGGAATTTGAGTTTATTCTGACATTTACATAATCGGGTACTAAAATATCAATTCCACCGAAAATGCTTGTTGCGGTGATGGCGCAATCTTTTTCGACATCTGCATTTCTCAGGTCGCATTTTACGCCGCCGAAAATTGCCGAAAGCTCGGCTCCGTTGAATATTTCGCCGTCAAAGTTAATATCCTGACCCGAAAAGATTGCACATCCAATTTTGATGTCATCGCCGTTTTTACGCGATTCCACAAGAATTTTTGTTGCTTTGTCACCGAAAATTGCACCGAAAATGAGTTTAAGTCCGATAATTACGATAATTGCCGGAATGGCAAGTTTCCAAAACATATCAAAGCTGATCACATTCTGACAGCAAAGCAGTAATAATACGCCGATTGACAGACCTATAATATTGCCGGTCTTTTCTCTTTCGCTGAAAATTCCGGTTAAACAGGGAACGATGATAATGAGTGTCCACCAGCCATCAAAGAAAAGCTCGATGTCGGTGATGCCGAAAGAGTTCAAAGCAAATATGCCGCCCACAGCGATAAGTGCGATACCCCATAAAATTTTACTCATCTTTTTCATATTTACTAAAACCTCTTATATTTTTTAGTTTATGCAACTATTATACAACGCTTTATTTTATAACGATAGTGATATTTTTAAGTTTAATGTGTCAATTTTAAGTCTAATTTGAAATACATTTCTTTCCTTTGCGGGCTTTTGCCATGACGGATAGGATGTTCATCAACACATACAGTCCAACTAAAATCACGATTGCGGCAATCAGCACCAAATACATAGCAGAAAGCTCTACCTTTTTACCGAAAAAATACAGGTTGCAGTCTACACTGTCACGGATAGCCTCCACCATTTCATTCGGAAAACCCTGAGAACTCATCTCCTTAAAGACACCGCGCAGTGCATGATTACGCAACAGAGAGGTGCCATATGTACCGGGCAGGAAAGAAATTACCTTTTGCAATCCCTCGGAAAATTGGGAAATGGGCATGTAAGCTCCGCATATAAAGCCATAACCCGTGCTGATGATCGTACCAACAGCCGAGCCTTGTCCCTGTGTAGACAGCGGAAAATTCACACAAGAGGAAAGAGCAGTACCAAAAAGCACTAACAGCGTCACATCCAACAGCAATGCAGTCACATCCCCGACAGTCAGATACCAGCCCGCATAAGCCAAATATCCCAGACAAATTCCTGTTGCCGCAAAGCATATAAGCAGGGTAGACAGCAGCGTGGACAGATAATAGCTAAGCGCTAAAACGCCGGTTTTTACCGGAGCAATAGTTATATCAAGACGTGCGCCGGTAGTTTTATCCTGCACCATAAGCAGGTTGGAGCAGAAAGCCACCGTTACACAGCTTACGGCAAGCAAAGAGGATACCAATTCTCCGCCCACACATCCGCCAATCAGCTTGTCTGATACTGTGGCATTCGCCGCTTCAAGGGAACTGCGGAAGCTATCCTCGTATACGTTGCTCAGAAATGTACCGTACAGCACTAAAAGAATCAAGGGAGTAATCAGAGAGGTAAAAAACATCCCCTTATCCTTAAAATAAAGTTTTGTATTGCGCCGAATCAGCGCGCCGAGTCCGGTCATTTTTCGCTACCCCCAATCAGCTTTTTGCCGGTCACCGCCAGAAATACATCGTCCATTTTTCCTTTGGTAATCTCATAATCTTTAAAAAGATCAGGATATTTCATAATCAGTTCCGTAGCGGCGGCAGTGTGGGGTACTGATACCCTGCAAGCGTCCCGAAATATCTCATATGGCGCGCTGAGCCGCTTTACCTGCTCTTCTTCCACACCGTAAAGGGTGATAAAATCGCCGGTATAGGTATTTTTCAACGCCAACGGCGTACCCTCGGCTGCTATCTTTCCACTGTCGAGAATCACGACATAGTCCGCATCAGCCGCTTCCTCCATATAGTGGGTGGTGAGGAATACGGTCATGCCTTGATTCTTACGAAGCTCTCCGATAACACGCCATAGCGTGCTTCTGGTCTGTGGGTCAAGGCCCGTTGTGGGCTCGTCAAGAATCAGGATTTTAGGGTTATGCAGCAAAGCCCTCGCGATGTCTATCCTACGGCGCTGACCGCCGGAAAGCTTGCTGACGGTGCGCTGAAGCAGATGTTTAAATTCCAAAAGTTCGGAAAGCTCAGCCAGCCGCTCCCTAAATTCTTTTCCCTTAATACCGTAAAGCGCGGCGCGGCTTTGCAGATTGTCCTGTACGGAAAGGTCTTTATCCAGCACGGAGTTTTGAAATACTGCACCGAGGCTTCGCTTAATGCTATCGGTATCGTCATCCATATCAATGCCGTCAATTAGCACGGTACCTGCGTCTTTGGACAACTGACCGCACATGATATTTATGGTGGTGGATTTTCCCGCTCCGTTAATTCCCAAAAAGGCGAATAACTCACCCTCTTTCACACGAAAGCTTAAATTCTGCACCGCCTGCACATCGCCAAAGTTCTTGACAAGGTGTGATATTTCAATCATATTGTTCACGGTTTGTTCCTCCTGTCTGTCAATATTCCGGGTTGTGCGGAATGATAATGGCTGCAATGATATAGGCTATAATACCGCTTCCGCCCATGGCGCAGAATATAACCCATCCAAGCCTTATAAGCGTTGGGTCAATGTCGAAATACTCTGCAAGCCCTCCGCAAACGCCGTTTATCATCTTATTCTTATTAGATTTATAAAGCCTTTTTTTCATTCTTTAAAGCCTCCGTTTTTTGCTTTCCGCCGTATTACAACGAAATGCGATAAAACTACAGGGTGTTAATTATACATATTATATCATAAATCTAAAGGCGACAGCCTTTAAAACGGCAAAGCCGTTGGTCGCACCGCAGTGCGACAATGTTTTTTGATTCAATGTTTTTAAACGAAAATGCAAGTTTTCAAATGCCTGTGGCATTTCGGCGGCGTTCCACCGCCGTCGGTTTAAAGTTATTATATCATATATCATTGATTGGCAACCGTCAAATACTTAAATACCCTTTTTTTAATTACCCATATTGTACACATAATTTCCTTGTGGGCGATAGGCATATTATTGAGAAGAATATTTCTGTTTTATAGTTTGGCTCATCATGGACTGATTTATTGTAATCAAAATCTGAGCATGAGCACCGTTTCTGATGAAACGCTCTGCAGATGAAGCCGGTAAGGAATATGTCATTATGAACGAATATTTAACATAATTTAATAAATATTACTCTCTGCAAAAAATTGATATTTTGTCTACACTCTGCTTTGTATAATTATCATATATAGCAGTGTACTGACACCGATGCTTAATAAAGTATTTCGTTTCCAGTTATGCAGCAGCATCGCAACTCCTACGCATATCAATTCCGGAAACCCACGATTCTCTGAAACAAAATTTATATTTCTCAAGCAATACACCAAAAGCATACTCATCACTGCCGGAGGTTAAAACATTTCCCAAATATGATATCCATTTTGGCAATTTTTCTCCGTGGTCAAATAAAATGAATGGCAGGAACCTAAGTAATATTGTTACAATTGCCATTACGGCAATCACCATTATTATATATTTATCACTCATTGATTTTTCTCCGGATTCAAAGTGTTTTGCATACACAGCAAAACAACTGATATCACAATAAGTGCAGGTATCAGAAAACTATCCGTTCCAAAGATAAGAAGCGATGCAATAGTTATCACAAGCCCTAAAATTGCCGGGATATGATTCTTATGTGTTTTCCATTGTTCAACGACCAGTACTGCAAAAAGTGCAGTCATTACAAAATCAATTTCGGTTATATAAAGAGGTATTATGCTTCCCGCTACAGAACCCAGGACACATCCAACAATCCAATATGTATGGTTCAATAGAGTTACCGCCAGATAATAGTTCTTATCACTTAATCCTTCCGGCGCTTTGTAACCTGTCAAAAGTGCGTATGTTTCATCTGTCAGTCCGAATATCAAATATAGCTCTCTGATTTCTGTTCCACGATATTTCTTTATCATTGACAATCCGTAAAACAGATGTCTGAAATTCAACAATAAAGTCATTAACGCAACATGTGTTAATGTTGCTCCTGCCGCCGGTAACCGGGCTGCGAGAAACTGGGCGGAACCGGCATATATGAACAAACTCATCAATAAAGCCCAAATCGGTCCGTATCCTATCGATTGCAGGAGTAAGCCAAATGCAATTCCTAAAAAGATATACCCGGCCATAACCGGTATCGTTTGTGGAAATACTTGTTTTAATATCTGTTTAATAAAGATACATCTCCATTGGTATTTATTTCAAAGAAGCCGCCATAGCCAAAGCATTTAAACTTAGAAAATGCGCTTTTAGTGTCCCTTGGATTTTGCAATTTATAGTCAAAACCCATAAAATTGATATCATGAAAAAGAGGTTGATAGTGATTTGCTTCCTCTGCATTTCTACCTTTGCCATGTACATATATGGCTAAGCGTTTTATTCGATATTTTTCTGTTAAAATTATCTCTTCTTATAAACAATAATTTCCGGATTTGTACAATTTTCGCCGTATTCACAAACAAGCAGAAAATCCATTCCCGCAACCAATACAAAACATTTGATTAGGCTGTCGTCGTTAAATTTACATTCAACCTGATTGCCAAGGTATATATCATTATCATCAAGCAGTTTAACAGCACTTCCGTTTGGCATAGGATATGCTAAATTTACAAATTCACCGTTTAACGGAAATAGCTCACTAATTTTCGGCATACCGGGAATGTTAAGAGAATTAAATTCTTCTGTTAATTTATCTTTAAATAAATTATAACTGTCCTCGCCGCCCATATTTATGTATTCAGCGATAAAGCATTTTTTGCCGAAAGGGCAGCCCTTTGATTCTGTACATCCCTTGCAGCCGTTGTTTTTTCCGTAACCGCAGTTACCGCAGTCAGTTCCGCAGACTGATTTATTCATATTATTTGCTCCTATAATATACATATTAAGTGTAATAAAGTATGTCAGGCAGTCTTATTTATAAGACAGCCTGACATGTATTAAATATTGATGGTTTAGCCGCCGAGATATGCTTTTTTAACCTTGTCGCTTGCGGCAAGCTCGGTTCCTGTCCCTGTAAGAACAATGCGGCCTGTTTCCAAAACATAAGCACGGTCAGAAATGGCAAGAGATTTGCCTGCATTTTGCTCAACTAGCAAAATTGTTGTGCCGTCACGGTTAATGTCCTTAATAATGCTGAAAACCTGGTCAACAAGAATAGGTGAAAGACCCATTGAAGGCTCGTCAAGCATTAACAGCTTGGGCCTTGACATCAAAGCCCGACCCATAGCAAGCATCTGCTGTTCGCCGCCTGAAAGTGTACCTGCAATCTGGCTTCTGCGTTCTGCAAGGCGTGGAAAGCGGGTATAAACTTTTTCAATATCCTCTTTGAAGCTGGCATTGTTTTTTATTGAATATGCCCCCATAACAAGATTTTCATAAACGGTAAGCTCCTGAAAAATGCGTCTGCCTTCGGGGACCTGTGACATACCAAGGTGAACGATTTTATGACAGGGCATTTTTGATATATCGTGTCCGTCATATATAACCGAGCCGCTATGTGAGGGGATAAGACCTATAACGCTTTGCATTGTGGTGGTTTTGCCTGCGCCGTTAGCTCCTATAAGTGTTACAATTTCCCCCTCATTAACCTCAAAGCTTATGTTTTTGAGTGCCTGAATAACGCCGTAAAAAACGGATAAATCTTTAACTTCTAAAAGCGCCATATTGCGTTATCCTCCTATATATGCTTTGACAACCTCGGGGTCGTTAAGAGCAACCTCGGGTGTACCCTGAGCCAGAACTGTACCAAAGTTTAGCACTGTTATTTCATCGCAAAGGCCAGATACAAATTTCATATCGTGCTCGATAAGCAATATTGTAATATCTCGCTCATTGCGAATACGACGGATAATATCCATAAGGTCGGAAGTTTCGTGCGGATTCATACCTGCTGCCGGCTCGTCCAGACAAAGCAGTTTGGGATTGGTGGCAAGAGCGCGCGCAATTTCAAGCTTACGCTGTTTGCCGTAAGGAAGATTACAAGAAAGATTGTTGCGTTCTTCAAGCAAGCCCACCATCTGCAATATTTCTTTTGCGCGCTCACGCATTGCCTTTTCGGTTTTAAAATGCGCGGGCAGGCGGAAAATACTGGAAAGCACACTGCATTTATACTCGGGCTGGTTATGAAGACCTACCATGACATTGCGGATTACTGTCATATTATTAAAAAGTCGTATGTTCTGGAAGGTTCTTGCAATACCCTTGTGGTTAATGGTTTCCTGACTTTTGCCTGTAAGATTTTCGCCGTCAAGCCAAAATTTTCCTGAGGTTGGCTTATAAACACCTGTTATCATATTGAAAACGGTGGTTTTACCCGCGCCGTTAGGACCTACAAGGCCGTAAAGCTGACCTTTTTTGATTTCAAGATTAAGGTTTTCAACTGCTTTAAGTCCGCCGAAGGAAATACCTAAATTTTCAGTTTTTAAAACTGTTTCAGACATTTATTTATCCTCCTTTACAGACTTGTCGGGAGTATAGGGTGACGATGCCTGCAAATCAACCGAAAGCACCTCATCTATCTCAATTTTTGTAGGTACGCGGTCCCATTTTGCTTCGTCATCCTTTATATGTGACGGATTGTGCTTTTTGAATTTGACAAACAAATTATTGATGTTGTATTTTTCTCTAAAGCCTTTAAGGGCGGGGGCATTGTTGTAAATTATAAGCACAATAAGTACCAATGCGTAGAATAAATCCTGCAGCACGGCAAGGTTACCGGTGAGTATGGTTTGCAGCTTAACATCAAGGAAGGTAATAAGAGCGGCAGCAATTATTGAACCGTTGATACTGCCCATACCGCCGAGAACAACCATAACAAGTATCTCAATTGAATAGTTATAATCAAAATTTGTGCTTTGTACGGTATAATTTGAATAACTGTAGAGAACGCCTGCAATACCGGCAAATAACGAAGAAACGGTAAATACTATCAGCTTATACTTTGTAACGTTTATGCCGGTTGCTTTTGAAGCAATTTCGTTATCGCGGATTGATGTGATAGCTCTGCCGTGCTTTGAGCGTATAAGGTTCTGCGTAACGGCAAGACAGCCTATAACCAATATAAGCGCGATTACAAAGAGATAATCTTTATCAAAGCGGGGAGTATTAAGACCCAGTGAGCCGCCGAAGGACTCGTCGCTTGAGTTCATGAAGATGGAACGCACAATTTCACCAAAAGCGAGTGTAACAATTGCAAGATAGTCACCGCGAAGACGCAGTGCAGGCAAACCGATGATTACGCCGAACAAAGCAGCTACAATACCGCCTATTATCAGTGATATAATCAAAGTTGGTATTTCGCCTAATATCGGCTCGAGTATAACCGAGGTTTTACCGCCAAGGTATGCGCCAACGCACATAAAACCTGCGTGTCCGAGTGAAAGCTCGCCTAAAAAGCCTACCACCATACTGAGTGACACTGCCAGCATAACCGAAATTGCAATTTGCTCCAACATATAAATACCTGAGCTTTTAAGGGCGCCGGAAAAAGAAAGTATTGCAAAAAACAGGGTAACTGCCGCTAATATAATATAGCTTATATAATGCTTCCATTTTATGCTTTTTAAACTTGCCATTATACTTTCTCCCTTCTCTTTTTGCCTAATATACCTGTCGGACGCACAAGCAATATAATGATGAGAATAATAAACTCTATAGCGTCTGTGTAGGGAGCAATTAAAGGCATTGTGAGAGAAATAGCTTCTACAACACCCATGAGCAAACCGCCGAGCATTGCTCCCGGTATTGAACCGATACCGCCGATAACGGCAGCGGTAAATGCTTTTATACCGGGCATAGCGCCAAGCGTATTTGTAAGGCTGGGTGATTTCATAAGCATAAATAAACCTGCAAATGCCGCAAGCGCTGAGCCGATTGCAAATGTTATCATTATGATTTTGTTAACATTTATGCCCATAAGCTGAGCGGCGCCCTTGTCCTCAGAAACGGCAATCATAGCGCGGCCTGTTTTTGTGTATTTAACAAACAGGCTGAGTATTATCATTATTACCATTGAACAACCGAGTGTGACAAGCGTATAAATCGGGATGGAAAGCCCTGCAATATTAAGGTTGCCAAGGTCTGCAACGTTTACCATTTTTGGTGCAGTACCAAAAATAATCTGTGCGATCGATTGTAAAAGATAGCTCATACCAATTGCCGTAATAAGCACCGCAAGGGGAGAAGCTCCGCGCAGGGGCTTGTAGGCAATTTTTTCTATACTGATACCTAAAACCACGCAGAAAATTATCGCAGCAAGCAAACCTAAAAGAGGATTGCCTGTTGCAGACATTGTGATAAATATCATATATCCCCCGACCATAATAATATCGCCGTGGGCAAAGTTAAGCATTTTAGCAATACCGTAAACCATAGTATAGCCTAATGCTATCATAGCGTATGTACTGCCCATGCTGAGACCGTTTATTAATGTTTCAATCAATTTCATATATTATGATTCCCAGTTGTATTATATAATGACAATTTGCCGCCGCAGAAAATCCACGCCGGCAAATATGCATTTAAATAGTAAAATGTTATTTTGCAGAATTTGCTGTTTTAAGAGTGTACTTAATTGCTGTTTTTGAAACATAGCCATTATCTTCCCATGTAATATCTGTACCTGTTACACCACTGTATGTGAATTCGCCTTTGAACTGCTCTTTAAGAATATCGCAAAGGTCAGAAGCCGAAATGGTAACGCTGATTTCTTTTCCTGAATCAATAGCAGCACTCATGGCATTGAATATTGCATATACACAGTCATAAGCAGATGCGCCAAACTGATTGAGGGTATCTGTGCCGTATTTTTCACTGTACTTTTTGATAAACTCAGCGGCTTTACCTTCGGTAGCGTTAGAGTCGAAGTGAGAAAGCATAGATACTTCCTGAGGAATAATTGAGAAATCCTCAAACTGACCTGCAAGACCGTCAAAACCGTCGCAGCCGTAATATACAGCATCAGCAGCAATGATGTCTTTTGCCTGAGTCATAAATACAGAAGCAGGCTGATAATATATAGGCATAAAGATAAATGTGCAATCTTTCAAAGTGGAAATCTGAGAAGAGAAATCCTGTGCTTTGTTTGTAAATACTGCTTCAACAGTTTCAATTGAAGAATTCAGATTTTCTTTAAACTGCTTATATATACCATTTGAATAAGCGTCGTCAGACTTATAGAAAATACCAATCTTAGTAAGACCTGTAGAGTTTACATAGTCGGCAGCAACTTTACCCTGGTTGCCGTCAGCAAAGCACATCTGGAAACCGTTGTCTTCTTCGGGAATACGGTCGCCTGATGCGGAAGGTGTAAGGAAGAATACGTTATCTTCAGCGGAAAGCTTTGTGTACTCAAGACCGGGAGCTGTTGTAACCGCACCCAAAGATACCTGCATACCGCCCTCAAACATAGAAGCGTAGTTTGCGGCAACCTTTGTTGCGTCATGTGTATCGTCGGTGGCAACAAGCTTAAAGTTAATTCCGTTTAAGCCGCCTGCAGCATTGATTTCATCAACAGCCATCTGAGCGGCATTTTTAACGGCAACACCGTAAACAGCTGCATCGCCTGTGAGAGGACCCGAAAAACCTATAATATATTCGGTGTTTTCAGCTGTGTAATCTGTACCGCCGCAAGCTGCAAGGCTGAATACCATTGCGAGTACCATTAATACCGCAAATGCTTTTTTAAATACTGATTCCATAAAAACCCTTCTTAAATTAAAGTTAAATATTAAATAGAAAGGAAAAGATATTATAAAGAGTTTTATCCTTTACTATAATAAATATTTACATGTTTATTTTATCACTGTAAATTAAATTTGTAAATAATTATATTACAAATTCTATATTATTTTTATGGTTTTGATGTAAAAATACAGCAGCCAAAGCGGAATATTGCCAGATATTGCCGTTTTATTTTTTGTATTTAGTTTTCAAAAAGGCTTGGACAGATGTTGCGGTCGGGCACACTTTCGGGGTGCTTTGCGGTATTTTTTAATCAAGGTATTGAAATAAATTTGCAAAAAATGTAAAATATATTCGGTAAAAAAATACAGGAGGACTGTAAATGCCGTTTTTATATTTATTGGAAGATTTGCGCAATCCCGTGCTGGACTTTATATTTTCCGTAATAACGCTGTTGGGTGAAGAAACCGTATTTATGGCGGTTGGTATGATTTTTTTCTGGTGTATTGATAAGTATAAAGGCTATTATCTGCTGTGTACCGGCTTTTTGGGAACAGTTATTAATCAGTTTCTTAAAATGGTTTGCAGAGTTCCGCGCCCTTGGGTAAAAGATCCCAACTTTACAATTGTTGAGTCTGCTAAAGAAGCCGCATCGGGCTATTCTTTCCCAAGCGGCCACACCCAAACGGCATTAGCCTTGTTTGGAGGCATAGCGCGCACTTACAAAAACAAAGCTTTGCGCATTGTAATGATTGTGCTTGCCGCTTTGGTTGCCATTTCAAGAATGTATTTAGGCGTACATACTCCCGCAGATGTACTTGTTTCTGCGGCGGTTGCCACAGTTTTGATATTTGTGTTTTATCCCATTTTTAAAAAGGTGCAAAGCTCACCCAAGGTTATGTATTCGGTACTTTGTTCCTTTGCGGCAATAATGGCGGCATACCTTTGTTTTGTTAATTTTTATAAATTTCCCGATGCAGTTTATGCCGAGGATGCTGTGCATAACGTTATGTCTGCAAGAGAAAACGGTTTTACGCTTTTGGGCTGCGCTGTTGGTCTTATAGCAGTATATACGGCGGATTTAAAATGGATAAAGTTTGACACAAAGGCTGTATGGTGGGCACAGATTGTTAAAGTGGCGGTAGGTCTCATATTAGTTGTTGCCGTAAAAGAGCTGTTTCGCGCTCCGCTTGATGCAATGTTTGACGGCCATCTTATTGCACGCAGTGTACGCTATTTTTTGACGGTAATTGTCGGTGGTGTGCTGTGGCCTATGACCTTTAAGTATTTTCCCCAAAAACAATAATATGATGAACTGTCAACTAAATGCAACAGTTTAAAATATATAATCGAAACAAAATAAATTTTTGAAAACAAGAATCTTTTTGGCCCTGCGTTGATTATCGCAGGGCTCTTTTTACATAAAAATGCAATTAATATTATATCAATTAAGGTTGAAACTATTAATAAAAGGAGTGATAAATTTGAATACAAGCAATTTTGAAAGAAATACATTAGACCAAATACCTCACGCGTTACCTGATGCAAGGCGCATTGTGGGACTTGTAAAACGCAGAGGAAAGGTAACGGGCTATAAACTGTCTGATGACAGTGTGGTATCAAAAACCGATGCCATACAGATGGCGAAGCAGGGAAAAATAAGAGGAGTTGGTATTGCTCACCGCAAAAATACTGAATATTTAAAAGCAGTACCTAACGGAACAGAAAATGATAATTTAAGCAACCTGCCGTCGATAACACAATAAAAACAGCCTTGAGAGCCGTAACTCTCAAGGCTGTAAAATTATTTCTTTTTAGGCTTTTTAATTTTGTTAAGCTTTTTATTAAGAGCAAGCAAATTTTCTTTTGTGAACTCAACATCCATCATGCTGCCCATAAGTGTAAACAGACGAAGCACTGTAAATCCGCCCATCATACTCATCATTTCGGGGCCAACCTCAAATCCTGCGGCTTTTAGCTTTTTATCTTTTTTGCTGCCGCCCATAAGCTTGCCTGCAAGCTTCATAAATATTAGTTTACCTCTTACTGTTGAGAGAACGTCACTCATTTTATCATTGAGCGACAGATAGCCTTCGGGGGCCTCAATATCAAACCAGTTGAGTATTGCACCCTTTTCTTTTAAGCGATAATCCTCATTAAAGGTATCAACTTTGCGGATTACGCTTTTATCCTTACAATCGCCTGCAACGGCAACAAGGTTTGTTGTATCCTTGTTGGGCACATCAAAGCAGAAAAAATGCTCTGCGCTTTCTTTTTTACCCAATGAAATGCCGTTTGCAAAAAGTTCTACTTCGTGCTGGTTGGAATAAACAGTAATCTTTGTAACATCTTCAACGCGGTCAACATAACGCTTGCCGCAAAGGTGAACAAAGGGTTCGTCCGACAGCCAGGCCTTGTATGCGTAGAATGCGTCCTTCTTGTATTTACGGTCGATGGTGACAAGACCTTTGTGGTTCTGACCGTTTTCGCCGCCTTCATTACGGGCATCTGCACCAAAGTCAAACATATTCCATACGTGTGTTGCCCACAAATATTTGCGGGTAAAGAGCTGTTTAATAAGCTCTTCGTGATAATATGCCTGATATTCTTCTGTATAGTCGCCCTGCATGGGGTCAGAGGTGTGCCAGTTGAGTGCCTCGCAGCCGTACTCAGAGCAACCGACGGGAATGTTGGGATGTGTTTTGTGAAATTTATCAAACCACGGGCCATTCATATCGGTTTCGCCGCCGTACCAGCCAAAATAATGGTTGTATGATACAACGTCGGGAATTTGCAGATATGGGTCATCCATTTTGCACATTGAAACGGCCGCTATGGTTGTAAGACGGGTTTTATCCATTTCGTGACATAAGTTATTAAGAATACGGTGGTTTTCAAGAAGGTCATCGTCAGAGCCGCCGATGCTTATTTCGTTTGAAATACCCCAAACAACAATTGACGGATGGTTGTAGTTCTGTGTTATAAGCTCTTTCATCTGAGAAACGGTGTTTTCTCTTCCTGTAGGCATATGCTTGGAGATGTAAGGAATTTCTGCCCATATAACAAGACCGTACTCGTCGCAAAGATCATAAAAATACTGGTCGTGCTGATAGTGGGCCAGACGGATGGTGGTGGCACCCAGCTCACGGATAAGCTCCATATCTTCCTTATGGTCCTCAGGAGAGAGGGCATTACCTTTCTGCCAGCGGTCCTGATGGCGTGAAACACCGCGAAGCGGATATTCCTCACCGTTTAAGATAAATCCGTTGTCAGGGTCAATTTTAAAGGTGCGGCAACCAAAGCGGGCGCTTACATTATCAAGCACTTTGCCATCTTCAATAAGCTCAATTTTTGCGGTATAAAGGTAAGGATTTTTGCGGCCGTGCCAAAGCGTAACATTCTTTATATCAAAAACAGCCTGTGTGTCGCTTAAGGTTACTTCGGCAACAAGGTTCCCTTTTTTATCTTCAATTACATAGCGAAGGTGTTGCGTGTCTTTTTTGTTTGTGACATAGGCTTCAATTTCAATCTTTGCGTCCTTGTCACATATTTTGGGAGTAACCTTTAAACCGGGACCGCCGTAGTAATCAAGGTCAAAATGTGAGTCGGCAACGCAGATAAGGTTAACATCTCTGTACAGACCGCCGTAGAAGGTAAAATCTGCCATCTGTGGATAAACTGTTTCATTTGCAGAGTTATCTACAACAATTACAAGAAGGTTTTCGTCTGTGAGGGCCTCGGTAAGGTTAACGCGCCAGGTTGAATAACCGCCGTCGTGATGGGCAAGATGCTTTGAGTTAAGATATACATCAGCAGAAGAGTTTGCGCCGCGTATTTCAAGATAATACTGTGCAGCTTTTGGCAGGTCTGCCTTTTTAAAGCTTTTTACATAATATCCTTTGCCGCGATAATAGTCATTACCGCCGTCCTGACCGTCTATGGCGTTCCAGGAGTGCGGCAGGCTTAGCTGTTCATAACCTTCAGGAAGTGAAACGGGTATTTCAGCAGCCTGTTTGGAAAATGCCCAGTGGGCATTAATATTGATAATTTTTCTCATAGATATCCTCCGTAAAGAATGTAAAAACAATTATACATTATATTGTGGTTTAAAGTTTAAATAACTTTTGAATTACAAACGTCCGGTTTCATAAAAACAATCGGATGTTTTCGGCTTTTTGTGTTTTAAGCGTCGCGTCCGAGCTCTTTGTTCATCTGAGCAAGGGCTTTCTTATCAAGGTTGTAGATTAAGCTCAAGCCTACAAACTGCACTACTGAACTAAACAGGTAAAGACCGGCAACCAAATAACGCATATTGAGAGCAACTTCAGCAGTCTGATGGCCTTCATTTGCACCTATATAACCGAGAGCAACCATTACAACAAGAGCAAGTGCGGGGCCAAGACCCTGCGCAAGTTTACGGAAGAAGGAATGTAATGCGTAAACAGTACCTTCTTTACGTGTGCCTACTTTCCACTCGTTATAGTCAATAGCATCGCCCATCATGGCCCAGCAAACTGTTGAGTAAATACCAATACCAAGTGAGTTTACAAGCTGACAGATAATGTATATCAGCATACCTTGATTATCAGGTGTAATGGGAAGCACAAGCATAAGAGTACAAGCAATCATTGAGCATATAGCACCAAAGGTAGAAATCTCTTTTTTTCCGTATTTTATAACCATCTTACGTGCCAAAGGAGTAAAAGCAATAATGGGTATCATAGAAAATACCTGAACAACGCCTGAAACCTTTGCGTTATGAAAGTATGACTGGAACAAAACGGTAACAGCAGCTGTGCCGCCCTGCATGCCAAGAAACATACCCATTGCGGCAATAGTTGCACCCATAGCTGGACGGTTTTTAAGGAAGTTGCCCATAGCTTTAAGAATATTGAACTTAGGAGTATCTTCAAGTTTAATGTCAACGTTTTCGCGTATTTCTGTATTACAAATCATAAATTGGAAGCATAAAAAGCCTAAAACACCCATTATAAGTGCAGCGATAAATACATTTTCACCTATAAGGTTATCTTCTTTATCGTAAATGACAAAGGGCAGAACTGCCATAGGAAGCATATTACCAACCATTGATCCTACAGAGCGCCAAGCTGAAAGTGAAGCGCGGTCGGCGGTATTGCTTGAAATAAGCGAAAGCAGTGAGCTGTAGGGAACATTTGCTACAGTATAGAAAGCATCCCAGATAACATAACCTGCTATAAAAATTACAATCTGCGCCCACAGAGGTGCGTTGGGTACAGGGATAAAGCATAGCGCGCCGCCTATAATAAGGCCGATAGATCCTGTCCAAATATAAGACAGGAACTTGTTGCGTTTATATGTGCGTTTGTCAGCGTCAATAATTGAGCCGATGAGCGGGTCATTGATAGCATCCCATACCTGTACAACAACAAGTAACAGTGAATACCAGAGCTCCAGCTTCATAAACTGTGTCCAGAAAATCATCATGGTGCCTTTAAGCGCAAAGCTCATATTGCAGCCAAGATCACCTGCGGCATAAGCAATACAGTCACGTATGCCAAAGGGGCGAAGCTTGCGAGTGTTTTCCATAAACAACTAACCTTCCTCAATCGTATTGAATTATGTTATTTAGTTTACCACATATAGCATTAGTATATTTATTATTGCTGTAAGACTTTGTATAGCAATAGTATGTTTTTATATGTTTTAGCTTTTTATGACATTTTGAGTTAAAAAGTAATGAAATGCAGTGAAATATATAGCTTTTATAGTTTATTATTCCCTTAATTTAAGAAAAAGCCATATTTTTGCACAGCTTCTCTATATTCTAAATGGTGTTATCGCATATCCTTTATAATAGATATTTTGAATTCTGCACTAAAACTTTTATGTTTTGTTTCTTTTCCATAAAAAATATGCACCTCAAAAAGTGTCTAACTTTTGGGGTGCATATTTTTTATGGAAGTGTCTCCGTTCTGTCGCTTTTTGTTTATTCAATTTGCTGTTTTGCTTTTTTTGATGTAAAGATACCATTTAACTATACCGTAAACAGTGTTTACAAGCATAGCAACTTCGCCTATAAGCAGTATGTAAGCGCCTGCTGAGATATCCATAATAAGATAGATAACGGTGGTTATTAGCCATGCTATCCATTGCTCACTGTAACGGAGCAGCAGCAGTATGCCGTTTGCCATACCTACAGCCGACGCAAATGCGTCAAGGTATGTATCGGATGCACCGGGTACAAACTGTAAAAGTTTGCCGACAACAATACCAAACACACAAATACCTGCTACAACAAGTGCGGTCTGCCAGGGCTTCAAGCACTTGACCTCGGTTAAGTTTTCATCCTCAAGGTCAGGGTGCTTATCCCAACGAATAAAGCTGATAACGTCTATAACCATCCAAAATAACATTATCGTGAAAGCAATCGCGTACCATTTGAAATACAGGCATATAACAAGCTCGGGTATTTCAATAAGGAAAAAGTCGATAGCAAAGTTCCATTTGCTTTGCTTGGAAATAAGCAGCTCACAAAGCGGGTTTGAAATAACGCTGACTATTGAGCAGATAATCAAAAATATTGATTTCATATATTCTTCATCTAACATCTGGTTAGGGAAGAAAATAACAAAACCTACGGTTAACAGCACAACGGATGCAAGGAATATTTTCTGATACAATGTGAATGATCTTAAAAAGCTTTTAAAGCGGGATGTTTTATCTATAGCGGTGGACATATTTTAACTCCTTTTAGAAATATAATCTTTTATTTTCGGGAAAGCTCTGAGCGCATTGTTAATGTATATATCCTCAAACTGCTCAGGCATAAATAATTTTAAAATGGTATAATCGTACTCATCAACAGCCGATAAATTTATAGGTGGGCAAAAATCCGTACCGTACAAAATCTGCTTATATGTATCGGGGTATAGGTTTATTGCCTTTGCAAAGGTATCAATTGCCCAGTCCATATCAGCGCCCTCGTGCGTGCCCGGTTCGTAAGCACCCGAAAAATCGGTAAACATATTGGATACCCCGTGTATAATATTGATGCATTCGTCATAGCGCGGGTCATCCATATGAGCTACCACAAAATTAACATTGGGAAACTGTAATGCAACATTTTTAACATATATTGCATTTGAACCTTCCATATCATTGTCGGTAGGCAGTACGAGTGAGCAAGAGCCTGTATGGTATGTAACTGTCAAACGGTGTTTGCTTGCAAACTCATAAATTGGATACATTCGCTCATCGTCTGCTCGGCCTTTCTGATAAGTTAAGAAAATTTTCAGTCCTACAATACGGTTATTTGGCAATAAAGCTTCAACAGTGTTAAGCTGTTCGTTTATATCGGCTTTAATATCTATTGCGGGGCACAAAAAAAGGCGCTCATCACCCATAACAGTATCAAAAGCAGTGCAGGGTGGGGCGTTTGAGTTGAATTCACTTATAAAGTCCAAAACAACAGCATAGCCGAATGTTTTGGCAAAATATTCGTTTTTTATGCTGTCATTAACTATATGTGTATGACAGTCAATTTTGTTTTCAATCATAAAAACACCTACTGCGGTAAAGTGTACCATATAATATACCATATGTAAATAAAAATACAGTCTGCTTAAAAGCAGACTGTATTTTTTGTTATAGTTTTATGAAAGAATTGTACGGTCGTTTGCAAACTCTTTACCGCTTGCTCGGTTGAACATATTAAGTAGGTCTTCAACCGTAAGCTTCTTTTTTTCTTCGCCGCTTACATCTATTATGATTTTACCCTCATGGAGCATAATAAGGCGATTTCCGTGTGTTATGGCGTCTTTCATATTGTGAGTTATCATAAGGGTTGTAAGCTTGTCTGCGTTAACAATTTTGTTTGTAATCTCCAAAACCTTTGCGGCGGTTTTGGGGTCAAGAGCTGCAGTGTGCTCGTCAAGTAACAGCAATTTTGGGCGCTGTATTGAAGCCATTAAAAGTGTAACCGCCTGACGCTGACCGCCTGAAAGCAAGCCGACCTTTGAAGAAAGTCTTGTTTCGAGACCTAAATCAAGCTGGGCAAGTAACTCGGAGTAATTATTACGCTCAGCAGCGGAGATACCCCAACGCAAACCGCGCTTTTTACCTCGGCGTTTTGCAAGCGCGAGATTTTCGTCAATCTGCATATCAGCGGCAGTACCCATCATTGGATCCTGAAAAACACGGCCTAAAAAGCTTGCGCGTTTATATTCAGGCATATTTGTTACATCAACATCGTCAATGACAATGTTACCGCAGTCGGGCTTCCATACGCCTGCAATGGCATTCAGCAGGGTGGACTTACCCGCGCCGTTACCGCCTATAACCGTAACAAAGTCACCGTCGTTGATGGTAAGACTTAAGTCGTTAAGAGCGACCTTTTCGTTAACTGTACCTATGTTAAAGGTTTTGGTTATGTTTTTAATTTCAAGCATTGTTCAGTTACGCTCCTTTCCTTGACTTTTGGAAATATTTTTTATTCCAGTAAGGCAGGGCAAGGAAGATGGCAACAACAACTGCTGAAAGCATCTTGAGTAAGTCGGCATCAAGACCCATAAATATAACGGTTTGATAAACAAAGAAGTAAATAACACCGCCTATAATAACTCCTGCAAGTTTTACGGCAAAATTCTTTGATATTTTGGAAGTAACAGCTTCACCGATAATTACTGCGGCAAGGCCAATAACGATAGCGCCGCGTCCCATATTGATGTCAGCATTACCGCTGTACTGTGCTAAAAGCGCGCCGGATAACGCAACAATACCATTGGAAATTACAAGTGCAAGTGTTTTAGTTTTTTCGGTGTTAATGCCTTGTGCGCGGCTCATACGCAGGTTGTTACCTGTTGCGCGTAAGGAAGCTCCAAGCTCGGTTCCGAAGAACCAGTAAAGCAGGGCTACAAGCACCGCGCCAAAGAACACAAGTGTTAGTATGGTATTCCATATATGACTGGGCATAGAGGTTACAAGCAGGTCGTAATTGCGTATCGAAAGAGCAATGTTTGCCTTACCCATAATTTTAAGGTTTGCTGACCACAGCATAAGCTGTGTCAATATACCTGCAAGAATAGCGGGTATGCCCATAAAAGTATGCAAAATACCGGTTACAAAGCCGCAAAGCATGCCTGCAATAATTGCACACAATATAGAAAGCCAGATGTTTACACCGTTTGTTATAAGAATGGTACAAACAGCTGCACCTGTACAGATTGAACCGTCAACAGTCAAGTCTGCAATATCAAGAATTTTGTAAGTGATATAAACGCCTACAGCCATAATGCCCCAGATGATACCCTGAGAGGCAGCACCGGGTAAGGCGTTAAGCCAGTTAGTTAACATTAGATAAGGTTCTCCGTTTTATGTATTATTCAGCTATTGCAACAAAGCCGTTCTGCTCAAGAGCAGCAGTGTCAATGCCTAATTCTTTGCAGATTGCAGCATTGTATTTCTTTGTAAATGTTTTTGAATATTCGATAGGCATTGTAGCAATATCTGCTTCGCCCTTTAAAATTCTCACAGCCATTTTGCCTGTGGCTGTACCAAGGTCTTTGTAGCTGATGGAAAGTGTTGCAACACCGCAGCATTTGCAGATACCTTCTTCACCTGCGATGACGGGAGTTTTGCCAACTGCGCCGTAGATTGTAGGAGCAGAATCAGCTGCTTTGTTATCGGTGGGAACATAGATTGCGTCAGCCCAGGCAGCAGCTGCCGCAGCCACAGAAGCAACGTCATTAGAGTCTGCAAAAGCAAAGTCTTTTGTTTCAACGCCCTTGTCAGCAAGGTATTTTGATACTTCCTTTACCTGATAGCCTGAGTTTGCCTCAGCAGAGCAGTAAAGAAGAGCAACTTTCTTAGTTTTGGGGAAAAGGTCAAGAATCATCTGAGCCTGCTCATTAAGAGGAGCTAAGTCAGACGTGCCGGAAACGTTGCCGCCTACTGTGCCGTTAAAGTCAGCAATTTCAAGAGCGGTGCCGTATTCTGTGATAGATGTGCCGAGTACGGGAATGGTCTGTGTGCCGTTGTAAGCTGCCTGCAAAGCAGATGTAGCATTGGCAAGAATAAGGTCAACGTTCTTTGTAACAAAGTCGTTGATTATAGTTGAACAAAGTGTGGAATCTCCTTGAGCGCTCTGATAAATGAACTCAACATTCTCTTCGCCGAGTTCTGCAATGATGGCTTCCTTAAAGCCTTGAGTAGCAGCGTCAAGAGCAACGTGCTGTGTGAGCTGGCAAATACCAACGGTATATTTACCGTCGTCCTTTTTACCGCAAGCGGTAAGACCGAAGCACATAACTAAAACTAAAGCAAGTGCCACGACTGATGTTATGATTCTGCTGATTTTCATTTTTGCATTCCTCCTATATTGGACTGGCGAGTATTGAAACCGTGAAGCGTTCAACTTTCGTCAGTCTTAACGGCAAAAGCCATTATAGTCATTATTAAAAAATTAAAAGTCCCTGAAGCACAGGGACGACATAAAATAGCGTGCTTAAAATATTTGTAAATATTATATTATTACAGCAATTATTTGTCAATACTTTGGAAGTGAATATATATTAGAAGTTTCATAAAAAATTGCAAATTTATTAATTTTTTGTTCATTTTATGCGCGTATATTAAAATTGATAAAAAGTTTATGCGGGGAATTTTTTATGCTTTACAGACTTAAAGAAAGTTTAAGACAATTTATGTACGGTCGTTACGGAACAGACACTCTTAACAATTTTATGTGCATATTGCTTGTTATTCTTGCGGCTGTTAACTGGTTTTTTGGCTCGGGTGTTGTATATCTTATTCAATGGCTGCTGCTCTTGGCTATTGTTTTGCGTGCTATATCAAAAAATTATTATAAACGCAGCAGGGAAAACAGTGCTTTTTTAAAGATATATAACCCTATAAAAAACAAATACAAAATGGCAAAACAACGCTTTGCCCAGCGAAAATATCGGGTTTACAGAACCTGTCCTGCTTGCAAAGCTACGATAAGCTTGCCCAAAAAGAAGGGCAAGCACGGGGTGAGGTGCCCTAAATGCCGCCACGAGTTTAAGGTGAGAATACTGTTTTAAAAGCTTGCACAATGCAGGCTTTTTTTATTGAATAAATATAGTTTTTATATGTGTATAATAAATATGTGTGATTTTACTTGACCTTGATGCTGAAAAATAGTAAAATGAAAATTGGATTTTTATGCTTGTAATATAAGCGTACATATTATTTGTATATGATGATATATTTTGGAGGTTATTAATTAATGGCTTTAAATGACAAAAAGTCTGCAAATCAAAAAGAACAACGCAAGACAAAGCCGCAAAAGACTAAAGCTAAAACTCAGATTAAGAAGAATCAAAAGCCGCAAAAGGCAAAACAAAAGCCTTTGCGCATAATTCCTCTTGGCGGACTTGACGAAATAGGCAAGAACGTAACGGTATATGAATATGAGAATGACGCGTTTATTGTTGACTGCGGAATGAGCTTTCCTGATGAAGAAACTCCCGGTATTGACGCCGTTATTCCTGATTTTTCATATATTGTACAGATAAAGGACAAGATAAGAGGTCTTGTGCTTACACACGGACATGAGGACCATATTGGCGCAATAACTTATTTGCTTAATAATATTGATGTGCCAATTTACGGCACGAAAATAACATTGGCGCTTGTTACGGCAAGACTGAAAGAGCGCCAGATGGAAAAGCGTACAGTTTTGCACGAAATTGAACCGGGAAATACTATAAAGCTTGGCGCATTTTCAATTGAGTTTATCAATGTTAACCACTCAATACCCGGCGCGGTTGCATTGGCCGTAACAACACCTGTAGGCATTGTGGTACAAACGGGTGACTTTAAAATTGATACTACACCCATTGACGGTAAGGTTATTGATTTGGCGCGCTTTGCCGAAATAGGCAAAAAAGGCGTTCTTGCTTTGCTTTGTGATTCTACAAACGCAGAGCGTCCCGGCTTTACCGCTACCGAAAGAATTGTGGGCGAGTCCTTTAGTAACTTGTTTAAGGGCGCAGAGGACCATCGCATTATAGTTGCAACCTTCTCATCAAATATTCACCGTATACAGCAGATAATTGATGAGGCGGTAAAATGCAAGCGTAAGGTTGCAGTATCCGGACGCAGTATGATAAACGTTGTTAACATTGCGGCGGATTTGGGATACTTAAAAGTGCCCGAGGGAGTGCTTATAGATATCTCTGAGGTTAAAAACTATAATCACGGAGAAATTGTTATTATAACCACCGGCAGCCAGGGTGAGCCGCTGTCCGCTTTACACCGTATGGCTTTCAGTGACCACAGAAGCATTGAAATTGTGCCCGGTGATGTTATTATAATTTCCGCAACTCCAATACCCGGTAATGAAAAGCTTGTAAGTAAGGTTATAAACGAGCTTATGAAGCACGGTGCAAACGTAATATATGAAAAGATGTATGACGTTCACGTTTCGGGACACGCCTGTCAGGAAGAAATTAAAATTATGCTTAATATTGTTAAGCCTAAATTTTATATTCCCGTACACGGTGAACAAAAGCACCTGTTTAAGAATGCCCAGCTTGCAAAATTGATGGGCATTGACAAAAAGAATATTATGATATGCAGTATAGGCAATGTTATTGAGCTTACGAAAAAAAGTATGAAATGCACCGAAACCGTACCTGCGGGCAGGGTTTTAGTTGACGGACTTGGCGTAGGCGATGTTGGAAGCATTGTGCTGCGTGACCGTAAGCATCTTGCAGAGGACGGCATTATTGTTATTGCTGTTGCTATGGAAAAGGAAAGCGGAATGGTGGTATCAGGCCCCGATGTTATTTCCCGCGGCTTTATATATGTTAAAGAGTCGGAGGAGCTCGTTGAACAAGCCTCGTCAGTTGCCGCAGACACTCTGGAAAACTGTTATATTACAGGTGTCAAGGATTGGAACACAATAAAGGTTAGACTGCGTGACAATGTATCAAAATTTGTTTACGGCAAGACAAGACGCAGCCCGATGATATTGCCGATAATTATGGATGTTTAAGTAAAAGAGGTTATAAATTATGAAAGTTATTTTATTAGCTGATGTTAAGGGACATGGCAAAAAAGGCGAGCTTTGCAATGTTTCCGACGGATATGCAAGAAACTTTTTGTTTCCCAAAAATTTAGCAAGAGAAGCGGATGCTACTGCATTGAACGAACTTAAAAACCGCGAGTCTTCACAGCAGCATCATAAGGCTGAGGAGAAAAAAGCGGCAATGCAGACGGCGCAGAAGCTTGAGGGCAAAAAGGTTACAATACACGCAAAAGCGGGTGCGGGCGGCAAGCTTTTCGGCAGTGTTACATCAAAGGAAATTGCCCAGCGTATCAAAGAAGAATACGCTGTTGACATTGACAAAAGAAAAATGTCGGTTAATGATATTAAAGCATACGGTGAATATGCCGTGGTGATAAAACTGTATCCCGAAATCTCAGCTAATATGACAGTAGTTGTGGAGGAATAGAATGCAGGACAAAAATTTGCCGGTAGATTTTGACGGCCAGCGTCTGCCCGCATCTGTTGAGGCAGAACAGTCGGTTTTGGGATCAATTCTTATTGATCCTGCCTGTATTTCGCTTGTGGCCGTTCAGATTAAGCCTGAGTATTTTTACATACCGCAGCACCGTGAAATTTTCAAGGTGCTGACCGAGATGTTTGAGCTTAATATTGCTATAGATTTTGTTGCTGTTTTAGAGCGCCTAAAAAAAGCAGGCGTTTATGATGAAGCGGGCGGAAAAGCTTATCTTGCCCAGTTGGCTCAGGCTGTTCCTACTTCTGCCAATGTGCAGACCTATGTGGGTATTGTCAGGGAAAGATTTTATGCGCGTTCGCTTATTGTTGCTGCACAGGAAATTATAAACGATGCTTCTGACAGTGCGCTTGATGCCGAAAGCCTGCTTAACAATGCTGAGCAGAGAATTTATGATATACGCTCAGGCAGTCAGTTGAGCGGACTTACTCATATTAAAGATGTTATCAGGGATGAAACCTATGACCGTCTCACAAAGATGAATGACCCCGAAACCCGTGATGATTATATAGGTATTCCATCCGGCTTTTCGGTGCTGGACTCTATTATCGGCGGACTCAATAAGTCTGATATGGTAATTATTGGCGCACGTCCCGGTATGGGTAAAACTGCTTTTGCGCTTTGTCTTGCTCGCAATGTTGCAGTTAACGCAAAAAAGACGGTATGCTTCTTTTCGCTTGAGATGACAAGGGACCAGCTTGCACAGCGCATGCTTTCAAACGAAGCTTCAATTGAGGGCGACCATCTGCGGAGCGGGGAACTTACCCCTGATGAGTGGACACGTCTTGCACAGGCAGGAACCGTTTTATCAGAAACAAATATTTATTTTGACGAAAGCTCTGGTATTACCGTGCCTGAAATGAAGGCGAAGCTTCGCCGCAGAAAAGATGTAGGGATGGTTGTTATTGATTACCTTGGACTTATGCACGCGGCACGCGCAAAGGAGAACCGAGTACAAGAAATTTCCGAAATTACGCGCAACTTAAAAATTATGGCTAAAGAGCTTAATGTGCCCGTTGTTGTATGCGCTCAGCTTAACCGCGGTACTGAAAAAGGAGTAAAAAACCACCGCCCCAGCCTTTCGGATTTGCGTGAGTCGGGCTCAATTGAGCAGGATGCCGATATTGTAATGTTCTTATATCGCGACACCTATTATGACCAGGAGGGTGACGAGGTTGTAGAAAAATCAGACCCCAACCGCGCAGAGCTTATTATTGCAAAAAACCGTCACGGTCAGACAGGCAAGATTGACCTGCATTGGGAAGGCAAATATTCAAGATTTGCGGGAATAGTATATAACGATGATTAATTCTGTTATCGAAGCAATTGAGCATTATAATATGCTTAAAGGTGTAAGCGTTGTTACTGTGGCGCTTTCGGGCGGCGCAGACTCGGTTGCTTTGTTTAATGTTTTGCTTTCGCTTGAAGATAAATATGGCATTAAAGTTAAAGCGGCACACCTTAACCATAACCTGCGCGGCGAAGAGTCGGACAGGGATGAGCAGTTTGTACGTGACATTTGCAAAAAAGCAGATGTTGAGCTTATAGTAAAATCGGTTGATGTAAACCTGCTTGCACAACAACAAAAGCAGTCAATTGAGCTTGCGGCACGTAATGCCCGTTATGAGTTTTTTGCCGACTGTGAGGGTGTTGTAGCAACCGCACATACTGCAGACGATAATATAGAAACGGTTTTGCTTAATTTAATACGCGGTACGGGAATAGAGGGGCTTTGCGGTATTCCGCCTGTAAGATGCGGTTTTATACGCCCCCTTATACTGTGCACGCGTCAGCAGGTTGAACAATTTTGTGCGAATAACGGTCTGGATTATGTTACTGACAGCACAAACCTTACCGATGATTATAGCCGTAATAAATTGCGTCATAATGCGGTAAAGGTGTTGAAAGACATTAATCCTGCGGCGGCAACTGCTGCTGTGCGTTCTTGTGCGGTTTTGCGGGACGAGAGCAGATATCTTAATTTGCTTGCAAACGAACAATATGAAAGGCTTGCAAAAGAGAGCGGGCTTGATGTTGCAGCTGCAAAAGAGGTTGATGCTGCCTTGTTGCGCAGGGTGCTGCGTAAATATGTAAACAGTATGACAGGATGCTTGCCCGATAATTATCATACGGAACAGCTTTTAACTCTTGTTTATAAAGGCGAGGGCAGATGCCAGCTGCAAGGCGGCTATTATGCCCGGGTTTTGCGTAAAAAACTGATAATATTGCAAAATGAGCAGAAAAGTATTAGTTTTAGCGTAAAAACACGGATAATTGACATTGAAGAATATAAAAAACTATTAAAAATTAACAGTTTATTATCAAAAAATGCATTAGACTGTGATAAGATAATCGGCGATACGGTTATACGATGCCGTACAGCAGGGGATAGAATAAAGCTTAAAGGGCGCGGAACAAAAACCTTAAAGAAGCTTTATAACGAGCTGGGTATTGCGCAGAATATGCGTGAACGGCTTCCGGTTATTGCTGATGACAGCGGTGTAATATGGGTTTACAATGCGGGTACCGATGTGCGCGGGGCGGTAAATTCCAACACCAAAAAAGTGTTATTAATTTCTGCAGAGCAGTTGCAGTAGGACAGGAAGGAGTCCGTTTAAATTTGAAGAAGAATTTTAAAAACATTTTGCTTTATATAGGTATACCAATAATACTTATACTGACAGTTTCGCTGGTTGCTCTTAAAACAGAGCAAAAGGAACAAACAAAGTATTATGAGATAGTTGAACTCATTGTTAATAATAAGGTTTCAGAGTACAAGCTGAACCTTTACAGCGGTGAGCTTACCTATACTTTGCGTGATACTGGTGAAAAGAAAAAATACACTGTTGCCGATCCAAACATTTTTTACAATGATGTAAATGAAACGGTGCTTGAAATTAATAAGAATAATCCCGGCAGTGAAAATGATATTAAGCCTGATTATGAGCGCGGCGGCGAAGCTTCCTGGTTGCTCAGTTTGCTTCCTACCGTATTGATAGTTGGCCTTATGATTGTGTTCTACCTGTTTATTATGCGCCGTATGGGGCAAGGAATGGGTACCGATAAAACGCTTAATTTTGGTAAAGCAAAATACCGCAAAACCGATGATAAACGCAAAACAACCTTTGCTGATGTTGCAGGTGCTGACGAGGAAAAGGAGGAGCTTGTTGAGATTGTTGAGTTTTTAAAAAATCCTCAGCGCTTTAATGAGCTTGGTGCGCGCATACCTAAAGGTGTGCTGCTTGTAGGCCCTCCAGGAACGGGTAAAACACTGCTTGCAAGGGCGGTTGCGGGTGAAGCAAATGTGCCCTTTTTCCCAATTTCGGGTTCTGATTTTGTTGAGATGTTTGTTGGTGTCGGCGCTTCACGTGTGCGTGATTTGTTTAATGAGGCGAAGAAAAACAGCCCATCAATAGTATTCATTGATGAGATTGATGCAGTCGGACGTCAAAGAGGTGCAGGCCTTGGCGGAGGTCACGACGAGCGTGAGCAGACTTTGAACCAGCTGCTTGTTGAAATGGATGGCTTTGGTCATAACGGCGGCATAATTGTTATGGCGGCAACCAACCGCCCCGATATACTTGACCGCGCATTACTGCGTCCCGGCCGTTTTGACAGACAGATTGCTGTAGGATATCCCGATGTTAAGGGCAGGGAAGAAATACTGCGTGTACATTCACGCGGTAAGCCGCTCGGTCCTGATGTTTCGCTTAATTCTATTGCAAGGGCAACGGCAGGTTTTACGGGGGCAGATTTGGAAAATCTGCTTAATGAAGCCGCTTTGCTTGCGGCACGTAAGGGCTTGAAAGCTATTACGCAGGAGCAGATTGAAGAGGCTACTATTAAGGTTGTAATGGGAAGCGAAAAGAAATCTAAAGTTATTAAGGATAAGGATAAAAAGATTACCGCTTATCACGAAGCGGGCCACGCTGTTGTATCCTATTACTTGCCTACTCAGGACCCTGTGCATCAGATATCTGTTATTGCACGCGGTATGGCTGCAGGATATACAATGTACCTGCCTACTGACGATAAGGGCCACGTTTCCAAAAAGGAAATGCTTGAGGATATATGCTCCTTGCTTGGCGGACGCGCCGCCGAAGAGATTGCACTTGATGATATATGCACGGGCGCATCCAATGATATGGAACGCGCAACCGATATGGCAAGAAATATGGTTACCCGTTACGGTATGAGCGATAAGCTTGGTCTTGTTGTTTACGGACAAAGTAACGGCGAGGTTTTCCTTGGACGCGATTTTTCTGCTACACCTAACTATTCTGACGAGGTTGCGGCACAAATTGATGCCGAGATTGAGTCAATTGTTATGACGCAGTATGCAAAAGCAAGGGAAATTATAACCGAGCACCTCGATCAGCTTGATACGGTTGCAAAGATACTGTTTGAAAGAGAAAAAATTGACGGTGAAGATTTTGTAAAGCTGATGAACGGCGAAAGCATAGAAGAATAAATTTTTAGAACCCATAAAGCCAATTTGCTTTGTGGGTTTTTGTTGCATTAAAATGCGATATATTGTATAATAATATTATTGGCTGTCTGTTTCGTTTTTCATAATTGCTTTAACAAAGGCAGTATATTGCGGCTTCGTCACACTTTATGACGTGCCCCCGCAATTGAAAACAGTCCGGGACAGCCGCTTACAAAGGACACTTTTTTACAAATTTATTTAAAGGAGTACTTTAATGAAAACCTTAGCTATTAATAATGCCCTGATTGATAATGAACTTAAAGCAATTATTATTGAAGACGGTAAAATTGCTTCAATACAGGAAAAAGCCGTGGCTGACGGTATCGATGCGGCCGGTAAGCGCGTTGTTCCCGGCGTGATTGATGTACACTCACACGGCTGTATAGGTCTTGATACTATGGATGCCGATTTTGAAAAAATGTGTGCATTTTTAGCGTCAAAGGGTACTACCTCATGGCTGCCTACAACCATGACAATGGATGCCGGCAGTTTGCGGCGGGTTACCACTGCAAAGACTGATTTCCCAGGCACACAGATTTTAGGTTTTCATTTGGAGGGGCCCTATATTTCAACAAAGTATAAGGGCGCGCAGAATGAAGCTTATATTAAAAACCCTGATTTAGAAGAGTTCAACACAATACCCAATGTTAAAATGATAACCCTTGCGCCTGAGCTTGACGGCGCTATGGAGTTTATTAAAAAAGCAGATTGTGTTTGCGCAATAGGCCACACCGCTTGCGATTACGAAACAGCAATTGAAGCTATTGAGCAGGGTGCAAACTGCTTGACCCATACCTTTAACGCTATGCCGGGATTGCACCACAGAAACCCAGGTCCCATAGGCGCGGCGGTTGAGCGGCATATTTATGCCCAGATTATCTCTGACGGTCTTCACGTTGCAAAGCCTGTTGTTATTGCGGCATACAAAATGTTCGGTCCTGACAGAATGACATTGATAAGCGACAGCATACGTCCTGCAGGATTACCCGACGGCAAGTATGAATCAGGCGGTCTTGATGTTTACCTTAAGGACGGCGTTGCACGTCTTGAGGACGGTACAATTGCAGGCAGCAGCGCCACCTTGTGGCAATGCGTTAAAAAGGCGGTTGAGTTTGGTATTCCATTTGAGGACGCTGTGCGTATGGCAACCCGTACACCTGCTGAAATGCTTGGAGTTAACAAAGGTAGGGTAGAGCAAGGCTATGATGCCGACCTGCTTATTATTGATAATAATATGGATATTGATACGGTAATTATTGCCGGTGAAATTTTTGAAGGATAAAGGGTGAGCAAAATGCAACTTTACGGAATTGATATTGATGTAAAAAACCTACCTGAGCTTGATAAAAAGTTTATACCCATTGGTTTATACTTTGATGTTTTTTTAAAAACCGCAAAGGAGCCTATTGCTATTGCAGTTGAGCGTAACGCAGGACTTATAAGTGTTTATGACACCTTTATCCACGGTACTGATGATATGTATGAGGCAGACTGCTATTATATTGAGCGCCTTGCCAAAATACTGCTTTGGCTTAAGGGTGGCTATAAGATTACCGTTTACGGCAACAAAAGAATTTATGAGTTTTTAAAAAAAGAGTATTCTGAAAACGGCAAGCGTGCATATGATTTTGTTACAATGGGCAATATTTATGAAAAGCCCTTTGAAGTAATAAATGCCCCTTATGACCAAAAGGTTGAGGATAAGGACAATATGATGGCGCTTGGCGGTCATACTGACGGTTGCCGTATTGGCTTTGATGCGGGCGGCAGCGACCGCAAGGTTTCTGCTATTATTGACGGCAAAGTGGTATACAGTGAAGAGGTTGTATGGCATCCCAAAACAAATGCCGACCCCGAATATCATTATAAAGAGATACTTACGGCGTTAAAAACAGCTGCTTCAAAAATGCCGCGTGTTGATGCTATCGGCATAAGCTCAGCAGGTATATTTGTTGATAATAAAGCCCGCCTGGTTTCACTTTTTATAAAAGTGCCTCGCGATGTTTTTGAGCAAAAGGTTAAAAACATATATGACCGCATTTGCAGTGAGATGGGTGATATACCTTACTTTGTAGCAAATGACGGTGACGTTACAGCCCTTGCAGGCGCTATTGAAATTAACGACACAGGCGTGCTTGGCATTTCAATGGGCACAAGTGAAGCAGGCGGTTATGTTAATAACGACGGTAATGTTACAGGTTGGCTTAATGAACTCGCTTTTGTGCCTGTTGACGCGTCACCTGAGGCTATGGAGGATGAATGGTCGGGTGATATTGGCTGCGGTGTAAAATACTTTTCACAGGACGGCGTTATAAAATTGGCTGCTGCCGCAGGCATTGAGTTTGATGACGGCATGACCCCTGCCGAAAAGCTTACGGTTGTACAAAAAGAGATTGAAAAAGGCAATAAGAATGCACTTAAAATATATGAGTCAATAGGTTGCTATTTAGCACACACATTGCCTTTTTACGCAAAGTTTTATGACATTAAGCATTTGCTGCTGCTTGGCCGTGTTACATCGGGCAATGGCGGTGAGGCGCTGTTGGACACCTGCCGCAAGGTATTAAAAGAAAATTATCCCGAGCTTAAAATTGATATTATACTGCCAGATGAAAACAGCCGCCGCGTAGGTCAAAGCGTTGCCGCTGCGGGACTTGTAAAGCTTTAATAAAAATAACGGTTTCCCAAAAAAAGGAAACCGTTATTTTTTTATATTTGCATAGAACTCAGCAATTTTTTCATAAGCTTTGAAAGAGGCAATATAAGCAAACCGGTTAATGTGTTTGATATTGCGTGGGTTATATCAAATGGTATACCTGCAATTATCCAGGCTATCATACTTTTAAAACTAAGATTAAACAACACTGCCTGAGCGGGCGCAAACAGAGTGCCAAAGGCAATCCCGAAAACACCGCATATTAAAGGATATATTAAAACTGCATATTTATCGGACAGGTTTTTTGGTAAAAGCATTGTAACCGCCCATAGTATTGCCCATATATAAAGGTACGGTATCCACCAGAGGGTAAAGCCGCCGAAAAGACCCTCTAAAAATATATAAATATATATAGGTATAAGCGCTTTTGCTCGGTGCAAAATTGTAAACAGCATTATAAACATACCTATAAGGTGTATGTTTGGCAAGGCTGCCATAATTACTTTAGTGGCATACATTAATGTGCCGTACATTGCAAACAGCACTATCTCACGCACCGAAAGACGAGGCTTTTTATGTCTTTGTATAAACAAGCTCAAAACTCTCTCCGCCAGAAATGTTTGTGCTGTCTGCGCCTGTCATAAGTGCTTCGCCGTTCTGGTTTATGGACCAGTATGCGCCGTCAAGATTATAATCGGCACGAATACCGTTTACGTGGGTGATAAAAAGACCGTAGTCGCCCTGCTCACCCTCAACAAGCTTGGTATCAACAAGGGCGTCGCCCAGAGTTGCGCCGTCGGTTTTGAGGGTGAAAGTCAGTTTTTGGTCGTCGATAACAACGTAAACAGTTACGGTTTTGCTGCCCTCGCCAAGTGTAGTGTCCTTTGAATAAAGAGCGTTATCCCACACGCTTGCAACAGTAGAGGCGGATGCGCTGCTTTGATTGTCATCGGGTGCTTTTGCGGTGCAGGCACCAAGGCTGAAGATAAGAAGTGCGCAAAGCAAAGCGGAAAGCAACTTTGTTTTTAGGATTGTTTTTTTCATTTTTTGGTCTCCTTTTTGTTTTTTGAGTCACAAAACAAAATATAAAAACGCCCTTTTGTGCCAAAAGGTATCAAAAGAGCGCAATAAATGACCGCAAAAACCAAAAAGGTTAATAACGTTTTATTATAAGTGCGCAGCCCCTCTGATTGCCCAGGAACATGTCATACACCAAACGGTAGCAGATAAGCATTCTGACTGAGGGAAAACCCAACACAGTAATGGCTGTTGCGACGGATTTGCACCGTACTTTCCTTAACACCGAACAAAAAATGCCCGATAATGCCGTATATGGCAATTGCACCGTATATGAAGCAACTTATTTTATATTAAAATTTTGTGTAACAAAATTATACAATTATTATTCTTGGTTGTCAAGGGGGTTAAAAGTTGCATAATGGGCGACTTACAAAAGCCGCAAAAACAACAAACAGAAGGAAAAGGTTACGCAGCACGTGACTTTTAAAGAATATGCTTGCAATTAGGTGAAAAAAATATATAATAATAAATGTGAAAAAAATTGGAATTTATATTATTCTTTAAAGGGTGATAAAGCTTGGTTAAAGAGCAAACCTGTTGTTTTACAGGACATAGAAAATTAACACCTCAACAAACCCGCGATGCGTATGATAAAACGGTTGATGTAATAAAAATACTTGCTGGGCGAGGGTATAAATATTTTTGCTGCGGTGGCGCGTTAGGGTATGATACGGTTGCGGCTCAGGCGGTTATTGAGCTGCGGCGACAGCTTGATATCAGGCTTGTGCTTATATTGCCCTGCAAAAATCAGGATGCCAAATGGAAAGAAAGGGACAGACAGCTTTATAAAGAGATAAAGCAAAGCGCAGACAAGGTTGTTTATACCGAGCAGGAATATTCGCGCGGCTGTATGCATAAGCGTAACAGGGCGCTGGTGGAAAGCAGCAGTGTTTGCGTGTGCTGCAGTATATTTGCAAACGGGGGTACGGCATACACGATTGATTATGCGGTAAAAAAAGGGTTGAAAGTGATTAATATAATTGATACAGAGGAACAATAAATATAAATGATAAAAAAGGCTTGATTTTTTAGTTTAATTGTGTTATATTATTTAAGCTTTTGATTTCACTCAAACCTTTTTCGTGATGTTTCACGGTTTTATGAGTGGGTTCATTGCCGATTATACGACATTGAAACGGGTGGTCCTCTGCCACAGGCACTGTGACACGAACATCTGGATTTTTAAAAGGAGGACTAAAGATGGACGCTATAAAAAATCTTGTTGCTGACCAGCTTAACGAAAACGCACCTAAGATTGTTGTTGGTGACACTGTGCGTGTTTATGTTAAAATCCGCGAGGGTGAGAAGTCAAGAACTCAGGCTTTTGAAGGTACTGTAATTGCTAAAAATAATTCAGGTATTGCTGAGACCTTTACTGTACGCCGTGTTTCATACGGTGTTGGTGTTGAGCGTGTTTTCCCCGTACACTCTCCCAACGTTGAAAAGGTTGAAACAATAAGAAAAGGCCGTGTCCGCAGATCAAAGCTTTACTATCTGCGTGACAGAGTTGGTAAATCCGCTAAAGTTAAAGAGAAAATATAGGTTTTTCATAAATCTCGCCGGGGACTTTTTATTAAAAAGTCCCCGTTTTATATTTTGGAGGATATTATGCCGGATTATTATACAGATATTCCTGTTCAGAAAAAAAGAAAATATACAAAGGCAAAAAATGAAATTTTTGAGTGGCTTGACGTTGGTGTTGCCTGCGTTGTAGTTGTTGTACTTTTATGTACGTTAATATTTCGTGTTGTAAATATAAAAGGCGAGTCAATGGAGAACACTTTTTTTGCTGATGAAAAAATAATAATATCAGACCTTTTTTATAAACCTAAATATGGCGATGCTGTAGTAATATCGCGTAATATAGATAACTCCTCGCAGGATATTGCAAAAGAACCGCTTATAAAGCGCATAATTGCTACCGAGGGACAGACGGTTGATATAGATTTTGATAAGGGAATTGTCTATGTTGACGGAAATGCAATGATTGAGGATTACACAAAAACTCCTACTAATTTGAAATATGATATTGAGTTTCCCGTTACCGTGCCCGAAGGCTGTGTTTTTGTGATGGGAGATAACCGCAATAAATCTATAGACAGCCGTTCAAGCAGTATCGGTGAAAACGGAATGATTGATGAGCGTTATATTTTAGGCAAAGCTATTTTCCGTGTTTGGCCGTTTGAAAGAGCGGGCGTTTTAAAATAATTTATAAAAAACAGCCGTATTCAAGCTTTGAAATACGGCTTTTATTATTTTTAGTTTAAAAAATAAAAATTTTATGATACAATATTTATTAAGATAATTATAGGATAACAAGAGCAATCCGAACATGCCTAAAATGGCAGAATTTGGGAGCTTTTGTGCAATTCAGTCTTGATAGGCGACCAGCCTATCTTCGCCCTCATTATCCGAAAATCGCTCAATATTTCGCTAATTTTAGGTCGAAGAGTTTTGTAGGAAATGATTTTGGACACAAATGAGGCAAAAACGCAGTTAATACTGTTGGATTAACGAGTATTTTAACAATATTTGGGTACAAAATAATCCTCCAAAATCAGGTTCGGATTACTCTTGTTACCCTAAGGGGTGAAAGAATATGAAAGACAGCAATCAGAATTTAAACTGGTTTCCGGGACATATGGCCAAAACACGCCGCCAGATAACCGAACAGTTGAAGCTTTGTGATGCGGTGGTGGAAATTGTTGATGCAAGAATTCCGCTTAGCAGCCGAAACCCCGAAATTACACAAATTACTTCAGCAAAGCCGCGTATAGTGTTGCTTAACAAATGCGATTATGCCGATGCGACACAGACAAATAAGTGGACAAAGTTTTTTGAAAGCAAAGGTATGGTTGCTTTGCCTGTTGACTGTAAAACAGGCAAGGGGATAAAGGCTTTTAAGCCTGCAGTATATAAGCTGCTTAAAGCTAAGCTTGATGCCGATAAAGCAAAGGGCTATAACAGACCGTTAAGACTTATGATAATAGGCATACCTAACGTTGGAAAATCTTCCTTTATTAACCGTGTTGCAGGCGGCGCCAAGGCGAAGGTTGAAGACCGTCCCGGCGTTACAAGAAGCAACGGCTGGTATAAAATAGACTCAAGAATTGACCTTTTGGATACCCCCGGTGTACTGTGGCCTAAGTTTGATGATGAACAGGTGGCATTGAAGCTTGCTTTTACAGGCGCTATCAAGGACCAGGTGACTGATGTTGAGGATTTGGCAGCGCGCTTGCTTGCGCTGCTAGGCAATAATTATCCGCAAATGCTGTTAGATCGTTACGGCATTGAAAATGACGAATCGTATGAAATGCTGTGTGCGTTAGCAGAAAAACGCGGACTTAAAGCTAAAGGCAACCGGCCCGATACAATGCGCGCTTCTGTTATGCTGTTGGACGAGTTCCGCGGCGGTAAAATAGGAAAAATAACATTGGATGAATGCAGGTGAGCATGAATGCCCGATTTTGCTTTTGAAACAGAATGTATAAAAAACGGATATAAAGCGGTTTGCGGTGTTGATGAGGCGGGCAGGGGTCCGCTTGCAGGCCCTGTATGCGCCGCTGCTGTTATATTGCCGACTGACTGTGATATAGACGGACTAAATGACTCTAAAAAGCTGAGCGCTAAAAAACGTGAAGCGCTGTTTGATGTAATACAGCAACGGGCGCTTTGCTACAGTATTGCTTATGCATCGGTTGAAGAGATTGATATTCATAATATACTTGAGGCAACCTTTATTGCCATGAACAGGGCAATTGAGGGTTTAAAAGTGCCGCCTGATTTTGCTTTAATTGACGGCAACCGTACGCCTACAAACATAAAAGTGCCTTCACAGACGGTTATTGGCGGTGATGCAAAGAGCTGCTCTATTGCCGCGGCATCGATTCTTGCAAAGGTTTCGCGTGACAGACTAATGGCAGAATATGACCGAAAATATCCTATGTATCAGTTTGCAAAGCATAAGGGCTACGGCACAAAATTGCATTGTGACCTGATTAAGCATTACGGTCCGAGCGAGATACACCGTACGAGCTTTTTGGGCAATATTTTAAAAGAAAAGGCGCAATCAAAATGATAAGTACAACAGCAAAAGGACGCGAGGCAGAAACGCTTGTGTGCCGTTATTTAGAACAAAAAGGTTATACTGTTATGCACCGTAACTTTATGTGCTCTTGCGGTGAAATTGATATTGTTGCGGAAAGTGACAACATGATATTGCTGGTTGAGGTGCGCCTAAGGAGAAAAGGAGCTTTGGTTTCGGGCGCTGAATCTATAAACGTAAAAAAGGCAGACACAATGTGCCGTTGCGCTGCGGAATACTATAGCAGAGCACATATGCCTGATTTTGCTGTACGGATAGATGCCGCACAGGTTGAGTATGAAGAAACAAGCGGCGGCATAAAATACAATATTGAATATTTTGAAAACGCTTTGGAGATGAGATAAATTTGAAGCTGTTTGACTTACATTGTGATACGCTTTACCGCGGTGTAAAAGAAAATATCGGTATTTATGACGGGAAAACAGCGGTTGATTTTAATGCGTCTATAGATATGTTTATACAAGCTTTTGCGGCTTATGTTGAGGACGAAACGCCCGATGGCTACGGGGACTTTATAAAAATTGCCGAATATATGAAACAAAGCGGTATAAAGCCCGCAATAAAAGCCCAAGAGCTTTGCAGTAATAAGGCTGCAATATTTACGGTTGAAAACGGGATTGCTCTGGGAGGCAAAATTGAAAACCTTGAAAATCTGTATGATGCGGGTGTGCGCGTTATTACATTGACCTGGAACGGCAAAAATGATCTTGGCAGCGGCTGTAAAACAAGCGGCGGGCTGACTGATTTTGGCAGGCAGGTTATTGAAAAAATGAATGAGTTTAAAATGGCGGTTGACCTTTCGCACATTAACCGCAAGGGTTTTATTGAGGCTATACGGCTTTCAAAACATGTGCTCGCAACCCATTCCTGCTTTGACAGCATTGTGCCGCATTACAGAAACCTTAAAGATGAGCAGGCTTTGCAGATTGCAAACAAGCAGGGAATTATAGGCATATGTGTTTATCCTGAGTTTGCAGGCATTGGCGACCCATTTGAAGCAGTGGCACAGCATATAAAGCACGGAATAAGTTTGGGTATTGCACAAAGCCTTGCAATAGGAACCGATTTTGACGGCGCCGATATGCACAAAAACCTTTGCTGTACAGCTCATATGATTAATTTGTATGATTATTTATGCAATTATTTTTGTGATGCAAAGCTTATTGATGACATTTTTTACAACAATGCTATAAGATATTTTACTGAACTTTTGACAAAATAGGATTAATAGTATAAAATAAATTAGTTACTAAATTTTAGGCGGGATGTTAAGTGAATTACAACAGTACAAGAAGTAAGGATATAGTTTTTTCTGCCCAAGCAATTGCGGCAGGTATTGCGTCTGACGGTGGCTTATATGTGCCCCAAAGCATTCCTGTATTGACCAACGCAGAAATTAAAAGCCTTACGGGTATGGATTATAAGCAGAGAGCTGTTTTGGTTCTTGATAAGTTTCTTACTGATTATGGCCATGATAATGTTGCAAAATGTGTAGAGGATGCTTATACCGGCTCTTTCGACAATGAACAGCCCGCGCCTTTATACTGCCTTGACGACGGTACATATATGATGGAACTGTGGCACGGACCTACCTGCGCTTTTAAGGACCTTGCTTTACAGCTGTTACCTCATTTGCTGACAAAGGCGGTTGAGCTTACGGGCGAAAAGCGTGAAACGGTTATACTTACAGCAACCTCAGGAGATACAGGCAAAGCGGCTTTGGAAGGCTTTTGCGATGTTGGAGGGACAAAAATTGTTGTATTTTATCCCGAAAACGGTGTAAGTGATTTACAGAAGCTGCAAATGCAGACACAAAGCGGTGACAATGTTTTTGTTTGTGCGGTTAAGGGAAACTTTGACGATGCCCAAACAGGTGTTAAAACTATTTTTGGCGATAAGGAAATTCTCAACAAATTGTCTGACGCAGGCAAAAAGTTTTCCAGTGCAAACTCAATAAACTGGGGAAGACTCGCTCCGCAGATTGTTTATTACATTTCTGCCTGGTGCGACCTTATGAACAAAGGCGAGGATTTAAGCGACGGCTTTAATGTTGTTGTTCCTACGGGTAACTTTGGCAACATACTTGCAGCATATTATGCCAAATGTATGGGCGCGCCCATAAACAAGCTTATATGCGCTTCAAACTCAAACCGCGTTTTGACCGATTTTATTGAAACGGGTGTTTATGACCGCAATCGCGAGTTTTACACAACTGTTTCGCCGTCTATGGATATATTGATTTCAAGCAACCTTGAACGCTTGCTGTATGAGCTTAGCGGTCACGATTGTGAGAGAGTAGCAGCTTTGCAGAGCGCTCTGTCAAAGGAGGGCAAATATTACGCGGGCGAGGATGTCCACGCGAAAGTAAAAGAACTTTTTTACGGCGGCTGCTGTGATGAGGCTGAAACAATGCAGACCATTTTAGCTACAAACAAAAAGTATGGATATATTTGCGATACTCATACTGCTGTAGCTGTAAATGTACTTGAAAAATACAAAAAAGAAACCAAGGATGAAAGACCCTGCGTTATTGCTTCAACCGCAAGCCCCTATAAATTCCCCAAAAGTGTACTTGAAGCTTTAGGTGAGTCAGAGGGTGATGATTGCTTTGAAGACATTGAAATGCTTTCACAAGTATGCAGTTTACCTGTTCCCGCACCCATTGCGCAGCTTAAAACAAAACAGCGCAGATTTACAGCGGTTTGTGAAAAGGACAAGATGGCAGACGCTGTACTTTCCTTTTTGCAGATAGATTAAATATGTATTGCGATGCCGATTGCGCAAAAAAATATTTTGGGCTAATCGGCATCTTTACTGTTTTACTGGCCGTTTTTAAAGGTTTTGCACTGTGTATCGCATTTTTCAGTTGCGTTCATATTGCCAACCTCAATGGTACCTGCTGTGCAACGGTTGTCCATTGTGTGATGCTGACAGTTTGTAACCTCACACTTGATGCCCTGAATACAGCTTGAATTTTTGCAATCCATTTTTATATACATCCTTTCGGCAGTTTGCGTTCTTGATTTTTATCAAGAACTGATATTATTTTGTCCGAACAATATTAAAATAATGCACAAATTTTAAAATTTGACTTTATAGTAAAGCAAGGTGATTTTTTGGCTCTTTTTGCAATTTCAGATTTACATTTATCTTTTTCAAGTGATAAGCCTATGGATATTTTCAAAGGCTGGGATAACTATGTGGAGCGTATAGAATCCAACTGGTTGCGTGTTGTGTCCGGGGAAGATACCGTTGTTTTGCCGGGCGATTTTTCCTGGGCGTTGAAGCTTGAAGATACCTTGATGGATTTTTTGTTTTTGAATAAATTACCGGGACAAAAGATTATTTTAAAAGGCAATCACGACCTTTGGTGGTGTACCGTTTCAAAAATGAAAACTTTTTTTGAGCAAAACGGGATTGACAAGGTACACATTTTGCATAATAACCATTTTGAAACAGAAAAATATGCCATTTGCGGTACGCGCGGATGGATGCTTGAAGGAACGGCTGAGAAAAAGGTTCTGATGCGCGAAGTTGGCAGACTTGAGGCTTCGCTTGAAAGCGCAAAGGAAAGCGGGCTCATCCCGCTTGTGTTTATGCACTATCCGCCCGCTTATGATAAAACAGTTTGTGATGAGTTTTTTGAAGTATTTGAAAAATATAATGTAGAGGATGTTTATTACGGGCATATGCACGGCAGAGGAATACATCCCGCGGTTCAAAATGTCAGGGGTAAAATACTGCGCCTGGTTTCGTGCGATTGTATAGATTTTAACCCTTATCGCATCGTTTAATTTGTGCATTTTGAAATTATTTATGTTTTTTAAAAAAAAGAGTAGAAAAATTTGTATAAATATGTTATAGTGTCATGTAATACAAAAATATTTTTAAATATTTTCGGAGGTATAAAATGTTAAAGGATTCCAAAAAGCTTGAGAACAATCGTCACGAGCTTGAAATTACCATTGACGGTGAAAGCTTCAGAGCGGCCATACTCAAGGCTTACAAAAAAGAAGTGAAGAATATTGCTATTCCCGGCTTCCGTAAGGGCAAGGCCCCTTTGTCAATTATTGAAGCAAAATACGGTGAAGGCTTTTTCTATGAGAGCGCTTTGAATTTGCTTTATGCAGATGCACTTGATGCAGCAGCAGCAGAGGCAGGCATTGAGCTTGTTAATGACAAGATTGATTTTGAAATGGTTTCAATTTCAAAGCAGGACGGTGTTGACTTCAAGGTTAAGGTTACCGTTGTTCCTACAGCAAAAATAGGCAAGTATAAGGGTATTGAGGTTGAAAAGGTTGTAGCTTCTGTTTCTGCAAAAGAGGTTAATGCTGAGCTTAATGCATTGGCAGAGCGTAATTCACGCATGGTTGCTGTCGATGACCGCGAATCCGCTATGGGCGACATCGCTGTTATTGACTTTGAAGGCTTTATTGATGATAAAGCTTTTGAAGGCGGCAAGGGTGAGGCTTACTCGCTGACACTTGGTTCAGGCCAGTTTATCCCCGGCTTTGAAGAGCAGGTTGCAGGTCATAAGGTTGGCGATGAGTTTGACGTTAATGTAACATTTCCTGAAGATTACGGCTCGGACGAGCTTAAGGGCAAGCCTGCTGTTTTCAAGTGCAAGTTGCATGAGATTAAGGTAAAAGAGCTGCCTGAGCTTGACGATGAGTTTGCAAAAGACGTAAGTGAGTTTGATACATTAGACGCTCTTAAAAAGGATATTAAGAAAAAGGCTCTTGAGAGAAAGAAAACTGCTTCTGAGAACGAGCTTGAGAATGACCTTATTAACGCAGTCTTAGAAACCTTAGAGGTTGAAATTCCTGAGGCAATGATTCAGGACGCTATCCAAAAGAATATGGAAGAGTTTGCATACCGTTTGCAGATGCAGGGCCTTAGAATGGAAGACTACATTAAATACACAGGCGCTACTCCTGAAATGTTTGCAGAAAACTTCCGTCCTCAGGCTGAAAAGCAGGTTAAGGTTCGCTTAGCGCTTGATGCTGTTGTTGCTGCTGAAAAGTTTGAGATAACAGAAGACGAGCTTGCAGAAGAAATTAAGAAGATTACTGAGCAGTACGGTGTTGAGGAAGATAAGGTTAAGGCCGCTTTCTCTGATGAGCAGATTAAAAAGGATATTGCTTCACGCAAGGCTATTGAGCTTATAAAGGCTGAGGCTGTTATTACCGAGGTTAAACAAAAAACAGAAAAGACTGCAGAAGAAAAGCCTGCTGCCAAAAAGCCTGCTGCCAAAAAGCCGGCTGCAAAGAAAACAACTGCAAAAGCAGAGGGAAAATCAGAATAATTTTTAATTGATTATATTTTTCGAATTTTGTTCATAATATATCGGGTAAAGAAAAAAGGAGTTGCTTGGTTTATGAATATGGTGCCTTATGTAATAGAGCAGACCGGTCACGGTGAACGCTCCTATGACATTTTTTCGCGCTTGCTTAACGACCGCATTATAATGCTTAATGACCAGGTTGATAACAACAGTGCAAATTTAATTATTGCTCAGATGCTTTATCTTGAGGGACAGGATCCGGAAAAGGATATTAATTTTTATATTAACAGTCCCGGCGGTTCGGTTTCTGCAGGTATGGCGATTTATGACACTATGCAGTACATTAAATGCGATGTTTCTACCATTTGCGTTGGCATGGCTGCAAGTATGGGTGCATTTTTGCTTGCCGCAGGCGCAAAGGGTAAGCGCTATGCGTTGCCCAACAGCGAGATTATGATTCACCAGCCGCTTGGCTCTGCCGAAGGACAGGCAACTGATATTCTGATACATGCAAAGCATATTGAAAGAATACGCGCAAATTTAAACAACATCTTATCCAACGTAACAGGTAAGCCTCTTGATGTTATTGAGCGCGATACCGAGCGTGACAACTTTATGACTGCGGCTCAGGCTATGGAATACGGTCTTATTGACAAGGTTATTGAAAAGCGCTGAGCTTTGAAAGGATTAATATGGCAAATAAAGACGAAATAAGATGTTCTTTTTGCGGTAAAACAAAGGATGAGGTACTTCGCCTTATTGAAGGTAACGGAGTATTTATTTGTGACAGTTGCGTCGAGTTTTGCTCGACGCTTCTTGCAGACAGCCTTCCTTCTGTTCAAAGCAAAACCGCAAAGAGTGCGTCGAATGAAGAGGTTTATTTACCCACACCGGCAGAAATTAAGGCCGGTCTTGACGATTACGTAATCGGTCAGGACCAAACAAAAATGACACTTGCTGTTGCGGTTTACAATCATTACAAACGCATTTACAGAGGTACAGACAACGAGGTTGAGCTTGGTAAAAGTAATGTTTTGCTTTTGGGTCCTACGGGCGTTGGTAAAACACTTTTAGCGCAAACTTTAGCTCGCATAATTGACGTGCCGATTGCTATAACAGACGCAACCACACTGACCGAAGCGGGTTATGTTGGTGAAGACGTTGAAAATATTCTGTTAAGGCTTATTCAAACTGCCGATTATGATATTAAAAAAGCCGAGCGCGGTATTATATATATTGATGAGCTGGATAAGATTGCCAGAAAGTCTGAAAACGCATCAATCACACGTGATGTAAGTGGTGAGGGCGTACAGCAGGCTTTGCTTAAAATACTTGAGGGAACTGTATCAAACGTTCCTCCGCAGGGCGGCAGAAAGCATCCCCAGCAGGAGTTTATACAGATTGACACTTCAAATATACTGTTTATATGCGCAGGCGCTTTTGACGGTCTTGAAAAGATTATTGAAAAGCGTACGGGCGGCTCAGGTCTTGGCTTTGGTGCTGAAATTAAAGCCACGGGAAGTGAAGAGGCAAACAAGCTTTGCAGTCTTGCAACTCCGCAGGACCTTGTACGCTTTGGACTTATACCAGAGCTTATTGGAAGATTGCCGGTTATTACCGCTCTGCAACCGATGGATAAACAGGCGCTTATAACCATAATGAAGCAGCCTAAAAACTCCGTATTAAAGCAATATGCCGAGCTGCTTAAAATGGACGGCGTTGAGCTGAAGTTTGAGGATGAAGCTTTGGAACTTATTGCGGACAAAACACTGGAATTAAAAACAGGCGCCAGAGGTTTGCGCTCGGTTTTGGAATCAATTTTGCAGGAAATAATGTTTAATGTACCATCCGATACTACTATAAAAGAAGTTGTTATTACTGCAGATACCGTAAACGGCGGCGCACCTGCGTATGTTCATTCAAGCAAGAAAAAGTTAAAAGCATAAAAGTAATTGGCGTGCCTTATTTGAGCACGTCAATTTTACTAAAACCGTAACAAAGGGTGTAGAAAATGGTGGCAGATAACAGCATAATACTTGCTGCATTACCTAAAAAAAGAATAAATACTGTTTTGCACTTAAAGACGGTTGACTCGACCAACAGTTATTTGCGTAAGCTTGCGCAAGAGGGGGCTGTGCACGGTTATACCGTTATAGCGGATGCTCAGACAAAAGGGCGCGGAAGATTTGACCGCACCTTTGTGTCCCCTAAGGAAAAGGGAATATATTTATCATATTTAATGCGTACCGATGCTAATATTCTGGATACGGCTTCAATTACCGCCTATACTGCTGTGGCAGTAAAAAAAGCCGTAAAAAAGGTGTGCGGTTTAAATGCGGATATTAAATGGGTGAATGACCTGCTTGCAGGCGGCAAGAAGCTGTGCGGAATTTTGTGTGAATCAGTTGTATCGGCGCAAGGCAAGACGGAATATATAATCATAGGCATTGGTATAAATGTTAAACAAAGTAAAGAAGAATTTTCGCCTGAACTTAAAGAAATTGCTACCTCAATTGAAGAGGTGACGGGTAAACCTGTCAGCAGAGAAAGAATAGCTGCCCAAATAATAGCACAGCTTGATAAAATGTGTAAAAACTACAAAAGTAAAGCAAAGGGCTATTTAAGAGGGTACAAAAAGGCTTGCATAAACATAGGTAAGCCGGTTGAAGTAAAAGTCAACGGTCAAAAGCTTTGCGGTATCTGCCGCGGTGTTGACAATGGGTTTGGATTAATTGTTGAAACGTCCGACGGACAGACAGTGACCGTTTCAAGCGGTGAAGCAAGTGTTGTAAACAAACAACGCTGTTACAAAATGTAACAGCGTTGTTTGTATTTTTTATTTAAAACCTTCAGGCCAGTCTGTATAAATGTCACCGCCGTCACCTGTTGAAACGGGGCCTTTATTAGTTGAGGATACCGCATCCTCAGGTATGGTTCCCGCTTGCTGAACAGGTTTTGAGCCTGTAGCTGCGGGTGAATTGGTTTTGTTGCTTGAAGCGGATTGATTATTTTTGTTTGATACAGTATTGGTTTTACTGTTAGTAGTTGCGGTGTTTTGTGTGCTTTCATTATCTGTGATTTCTAAACTGTTTTGTTCAACTAATGAAGATGTATCAGAGGATACAAAAGAGGCAAGGTTATCTTTATCCTTATTTTTCTTTTTTCCGCAGCCCGATAAGGCGCATACAGCTAACAATGAGCAAAGAGTAAAGCAAAGTGAGACGATAAAAAACTTTTTGTTCATAAAAGTCACCACAGCCTTTCAAGATTATAACAAAATTTTATCACATATAAAAAAGTTTGTCAACAATACAAGAGATGGCTGCAAATGTGCTTTAAATTTACGATGATGTTTGGTATAATAATTTTTTAAAGGGGTGTATTATGCAAAACGAAATTGTACAGATGAAAATAATTGCTCATATCCATACCGATTTTCCGCAAAAATTCGGTATTCCGCGCCAAAGCGGATTGTCTGAGCTGCTAAAAGCAAGGATTATATTTTTGCCGCCTTACCGTAGCGTTGAGGCTTTTCGCGGTCTTGAAGAGTATTCACACATATGGATTATATGGCAATTTTCTGATTTGAACAGCGATGCGGTATACGGTCCTACCGTACGTCCGCCCAGGCTTGGCGGTAACAAGCGTATGGGCGTTTTTGCTACCCGCTCACCTTACAGACCAAATTCTATGGGACTTTCGGCTGTAAAGCTTGAACGGATTGAATATACAAAAGCACATGGCCCTGTTTTGCATGTCAGCGGGGCAGATTTACTTGACGGAACTCCAATTTTTGATATAAAGCCTTACCTTGCTTATACCGATAGCCGTCCTTATGCAGTAAGCGGTTTTGCGGCAGAGGTTGAAGACTATAAATTAAATGTTGAGTGTGAACCCTTGGCTGAACAAAAGATAATACCTGAATATAAAGAGGCATTATATGAGGTGCTGTCACAAGACCCCCGTCCGTCTTACCATAATAACCCTGACCGCATTTATGGGTTAAGCTTTGCAAATATGGAAATTAAATTTAAGGTTGACGGGGATAAATTGTATATTACTGATGTAAAGAATAAATATAATACTTGCTAATAATGGTGATATACGGTAGAATGAACAGGTTAGAAATATAACAAAGCGAGAATATATTATGACAGCAAAAAAAAAGAAGGCTTTAGCAGTAAAATAGGTTTTGTTCTTGCGGCGGCAGGCTCCGCTGTAGGACTTGGTAATATATGGCGTTTTCCGTATCTTGCGGCAAAGTACGGTGGAGGTATTTTTCTACTTATATATCTCATACTGGCGGTTACTTTCGGTTTTTCAATGATGATTACAGAAATTGCCATAGGCAGAAAAACAGGCAAAAGCGTTATAGGCGCTTATAAGGAGCTTAACAACAAATTCTCCTTTTTGGGTGTTATTGCCGCAATTGTGCCAATAATCATCTTGCCGTATTATTGTGTTATAGGCGGTTGGGTGCTTAAATACTTTACTATGTTTGTAAGTAACGCTTGGAAAAGCACCTGTGATGACGGCACTTTCTTCAATTCATTTATCGGCAATACGGTAGATGTAACAATTTGTTTTGTAATATTCTCAGTGCTGACAGCGGTTGTTATCTTTGCGGGTGTTAAAAACGGTATTGAAAATGTAAGCAAAATACTTATGCCGGTTTTACTTGTGCTTATTGTGGGTATTGCAATATATACTATGACATTGCCTAACGCAATGGAGGGATTAAAGTATTATTTACTGCCTGAGCTTGAGGGCTTTACCTTCGGTCAGCTTTTAAAAACAATTGTTGCCGCAATGGGACAGCTTTTCTACTCAATGTCGCTTGCAATGGGTATTATGGTTACTTATGGCTCTTATATGCGTAAAGAGGACTCATTTGAAAGTTCGGTACACCAGATTGAAATATTTGATACCATTGTTGCTGTGCTTGCAGGTTTAATAATTGTACCTGCAGTGTTTGTTTTCTCGGGCGGTGCAAACCTTAAGGCAGGTCCAAGTCTTATGTTTATAACCCTGCCTAATGTTTTTGAGTCTTTTGGCGCAGGTGGCAGAATACTTGGCGCGGCATTCTTTTCCCTTGTAATACTTGCGGCGCTTACATCTTCGATTTCTCTTATGGAGACGGTTGCAGCTATTATCAGTGAACGTTTTAAGCTTAACAGAACGGCAAGCACAATTATTACTTTTGCTATTGTTTTGGGTATAGGTATGCTTTCTGTATTGGGCTACAGCGTATGGGATAGCGTAAAAATTCTTGGCTATCAGATACTTGATTTCTTTGATTTTATTACCAACAATATAATGATGCCTATAGTTGAGCTTATAACCTGCATACTTGTTGGCTATATTGTTAAAACAAAATACATCGAATCTGAGGTTATGATAGGACAAAACAGATTTGCATGGATTAAGCTTTACAGGGTTATGATTATGGTGATTTGCCTCATTTTTATGGTTATAATTTTGCTTACACCTTTTATTACAACCTTATAAAACAAAAAGTTCTGCTTTATACCTTAAGCAGAACTTTTTAAATATTAATAGAATCCAAACAATTTATTAATCATTTTGGCATATTTAAGTTGTAAAATACAGAATGTTGCAATATTTAAATAAAGAAGGTCGGCTATGTTAGAGCTAAGAAAAATTATAAAAGATTACCCTGCGGGCAGCGGTCATGTTAGGGCGCTGCGCGGCATTGATTTAAAGTTCAGAGAAAGCGAATTTGTTTCAATACTCGGTCCGTCGGGGTGCGGTAAAACTACACTGCTTAATATTATTGGCGGATTGGACCAATATACAAGCGGTGATTTACTTATTGACGGTATTTCTACAAAGGATTACAGGGACGGGGATTGGGATACATACCGCAACCATTCGATAGGATTTGTTTTTCAAAGCTACAATTTAATTATGCACCAGTCTGTTTTGCAGAATGTTGAAATTGCGCTTACTGTGTCAGGTGTGTCAAAAGCACAAAGACGCGAGCTGGCAAAGCAGGCGCTTGTCCGGGTTGGGCTTGGAGACCAACTGAATAAACTTCCCAACCAGCTTTCGGGTGGACAGATGCAGCGTGTTGCAATAGCCCGCGCTCTTGTTAATAATCCTAAAATAATTTTGGCTGATGAGCCTACAGGCGCTCTTGATACCGAAACAAGTGTGCAGGTAATGGAGATACTTAAAGAAATCTCAAAAGACCGTCTTATAATTATGGTTACCCATAACCCTGAGCTCGCACAGCAGTATTCGTCCCGTATAATCAATATGCTTGACGGAAAAATAACAAACGACTCTGCACCTATTGAGAATGACGAGTATATGGCAATAAAGCAGGGCGAGGACGAAAACCGTGAGAAAAACCGCAAAACAAAAAAGCCGTCAATGTCATTTTTTACGGCATTCAAGCTTTCGCTTAAAAACTTATTTACCAAAAAGGGCAGAACAACCCTCACCGCCTTTGCGGGAAGCATAGGTATTATGGGTATTGCTTTAATACTAGCTGTATCGCAAGGTACAACTGCATATATTGATGCGGTACAGGAGGATTCGCTTTCATCTTATCCGCTTACTATTGAAAAAACAACGGTAGATATGACAAAGCTGATGCAAATCTTCATGAATATCAACAATTCCAATGTTGAACACGGTTATGACGCTGTATATAAAAAATCTGCCATTTATGATATGCTGACAGCAATGAATAACCTTGAAAGCAGCGAAAATGACCTTGAAAGCTTTAAAAAGTATCTCGAGGAAAAATACAACGACGATACCGAAAACGGTCTTGGTCAGCAAATAAACGGCGTACAGTACTCTTATGACTTAGGTCTGCTTGTTTACACTAAAAATGTTGACGGTGATATTATACAGTCTGATACCGAAATTTTAATGCAGGATATAATGGCAGAATATATGGGCATGGATGTAGGTGCGCTTGAGTCAACATTTGGCGCAAACTCTATGTTTTCACAGATGAATTCATCAATGATGTCCATTGCCATGTGGCAGGAAATGTTAACAGCAAGAGACGGCAGTCCCATAAACGATTTGTTGAAGAAGCAGTATGATGTGATTTACGGTGATTGGCCCAGCGCGTATAACGAAATTGCACTTGTGCTTGATGAGAACAATGAGCTTGACGATTTAACCCTTTACGCCTTGGGCTTACAGTCAAAGGAAAAGGTTGACGCAATAATGAGCGCCGCCTTCAACGGTACTGATGTTGAAAAAGATGAGTCAAAATGGTCTTATGAGGATATCTGCAATACAGAGTTCAGGGTTATTCTTAACAGCAGCTGCTTTAATAAGGATGAAAAAACAGGCCTTTATAACGATCTGCGTGATACCGAGGCGGGCTTGCAGTATTTATATGACAATGCATTAAAACTTAAGGTTACAGGCATTATCCGTCCGAGTGAGAATGCCCAAAGTGCCATGATTACGGGCTCAATAGCATACACAAAACAACTGACAGATTATGTGATTGAGCAGTCCCAAAAAGCTGAGGTTATTACCGCACAGCTTGAGGACAGCACAACAGACGTAATTACCGGTCTGCCTTTTGAATCTAATACAGGCAACCTCACCGACGAGCAAAAGGAAGATGAGTTTCGCTCATATATTAAAGGGCTTGACAAGCAGGGCAAGGCAGATGCTTATGTTAAAATTATGAGCATACCTGACGAAAAACAGCTTGAAACAATGGTTGATCAGGCGATGTCACAGTACAACCGCAAACAGATTGAGCAAACAATGGTGGAAGCTCTTTCTCAGAATATGAATATGGATAAAAGCTCGGTTGAGGATTATATAACCGAAATGGGAGACGAGGAACTCCTGAAGCTTTTCAAAAAATCGGTTACCGAACAAATAAAGGCGCAGTATGCAGACAACACAAAAGCACAGCTTGCTTTAATGACAACCGAACAGTTGGCGGGTGCTCTCGATACCGCGCTTAAAGGATATACTATGGAGCAATGCTCTACCTATTATGACGAAGCAATTGAGTTTTCAGAGACTACGTATGAGGATAACTTAAGAAAGCTCGGTCATGTGGATATAAATGTTCCGTCAAGAATAAATATTTACGCATCATCCTTTGAAAACAAGGAAACCATTGAGAATGCGATTGTCGAATATAACAATGACAAGGAAGAGCTGGAGCAGATAAAATATACCGACTATGTTGGTATTATGATGTCATCAATTACAACCATTATTGATGCAATAACCTATGTGTTGCTGGCGTTTGTGGCTATATCCTTGATTGTATCATCTATAATGATTGGCGTTATTACTCTTATATCCGTACAGGAGCGCACCAAGGAAATTGGTATACTGCGTGCAATTGGTGCATCAAAAGGCGATGTTTCAAGTATGTTTAATGCCGAAACGGTCATTATAGGTTTTGCGTCCGGTATTTTGGGTATTGGAGTGACATATTTGTTATGCATTCTTATAAACATTATTTTGCACGCTCTTACGGGTATAGCAACGCTTAACGCGGTATTGCCCTGGAAGGCAGCTGTTATTTTAGTGGTTATAAGTATGGCGCTTTCGCTTATTGCGGGCTTGATCCCCTCAAGAAGCGCCGCTAAAAAAGACCCGGTGGTAGCACTGAGATCTGAATAAAAAAATAAGGCTTTCCGTTTGGAAAGCCTTTATTTTTTATAATTCAGAGTGAAAAATGCAGAATGCAGAATTAAGGTGTTTTACTTTGCAAAACGGAATATCATTATCAGTGTTTTATGTTGTAAATTTATCATTATTGCAGTATAATTACATAGATATTTAAATACAAGGTGAATTAATGAACATTATTACAGTCAGCCGCCAGTTTGGCAGCGGCGGGAGAGAGCTTGCCAAGCGTATGGCGGACATATTGAATTACGATTATTATGATAACGAGATCTTGTCTGAACTTGCACATAAAAAAGGTATGGACGAAAGTTATGTTTACAGCGTGCTTACAGGCGGAACAAAAAATGTTGCCGTAACATTTGGCCGCTCATTTGCGGGTACGGTGGCTGCATCTAAAAAAACAGAACTGCTTGTGGCGCAAAAGGAAATTATTGAAAATATTGCAGCGCAAGAGCGTAACTGTATAATTGTGGGCAGGTGCGCTGATGTTATTTTAAAAGACAAAAAGCCGCTTAATATTTTTGTTTGCGCCGATATTGATGCAAGAATAGACAGATGTGTAAAAAGGGAGGTTAATGCCAAAAAGGTCAGTCGAAAGGATTTTGAAAAGCAGATACTTGCTATTGATAGGGAGCGCGCAAGGGTAAGGGCTGTTATGTCTTCAGGAGAGTGGGGCAACCCGTTGGAATATGACCTTGTTATTAATTCAACCGATAGGGAGATAAAACGGCTTGCTGCGTTTACGGCACAGTTTGCAAAGGGATGGTTTGGTAAATAATGGGCAAAATACAACTGTCTGACCATTTTACATATAAAAGGCTGTTAAAGTTTGTATGGCCTTCTATTATAATGATGATTTTTACTTCAATATACGGTGTTGTTGACGGCCTTTTTGTTTCAAACTTTGCAGGCAAAACACCTTTTGCAGCATTGAATTTTATATGGCCTTTTATAATGATACTTTCAACGCCAGGTTTTATGTTGGGTACGGGCGGCAGCGCGTTGGTTGCAAAAACTCTTGGAGAAGGTAACCGCAAAAAAGCAAACGGCTTATTCTCAATGTTCTGTTACATTGCAAGTATAGCGGGTGCTGTGATAACGGTAGGGTCCTACATTTTAATTCCGACGGTTGCAAGGATAATGGGCGCTGAGGGCGATATGCTTTATTACAGCGTGCTGTACGGCAGAATTATGGTTTTGGGCTGTATACCGCAGATGCTGCACTTTGTGTATGAAAGCTTTATTATTACTGCCGAAAAGCCGTCTTTTGGTCTTAAAATTACCATAGCGGCAGGCGTTACAAACATGGTCCTTGACGCAGTTTTTATTTGCGTTTTTGGCTGGGGAATAGCCGGAGCTGCGGCGGCTACCGTTTTAAGTCAATGTGTTGGCGGATTTGTGCCTTTTATATATTTTGCAAGGCCTAACACAAGTTTGCTGTGTATTACTAAGCCTGACTTTGATTTTAGGGCTCTGCTTAAAGCCTGCACAAACGGCTCTTCAGAGCTGATGAGCAATATTTCAATGTCATTTATAGGAATGCTTTATAATATACAGCTTATGGAATATTTGGGCGAAAACGGCATTGCGGCTTACGGCGTAATGATGTATTTGAACTTTTTCTTTATAGCCTCGTTTATCGGCTATTCAATAGGAACGGCGCCGATTATCGGTTTCCATTACGGCGCAAAAAACAATACAGAAATAAGCAATGTTTTAAGTAAGAGTATAAAAATGCTGCTAATAGGCGGTGCGGCTATGTTTGTTGCCGGTGAAGTGGCGGCTGTGCCTGTTTCAAGTATTTATGTAAACTATGATAAAGAACTGTATGACATAACCGTGCACGGCTTTCGGATATACTCAATATCCTTTTTGCCCTGTGGATTTGCAATATTTGCTTCGTCATTCTTTACGGCGCTAAACGACGGCGTTACATCGGCAATTATATCCTTTTTGCGTACTCTTGTTTTTCAGTTTGCGGCGGTTATGTTGCTGCCGCTTATTATGGGAGCGGACGGACTGTGGTACTCTGTTGTTGCGGCAGAGTTTATGGCAGTTGCCGTTTCAGCCGTTTTTATGGAGATAAAAAGGAAAAAATACGGGTATTAAAAAATGCAAAATTAATGTGCGGCAAAGCTGAACGGAAAGACAAGTACACCAGTTTCTACAATATGTCCGCATGACTTTATGGGTAAAATGTAGGGGAGTGTTTGCGCGCCCTCTCGGGATTTTTATTAATTATAACAATTTTTGCAGGGTGTTTTGTTTAGGCTTTGCGCTTCCTGAACGGTTACATGAGTTGGATTTTTCATATTGCTACAAGAGGGGTTTAAATGGTATTTTTCGCCGCTGTTTGATATCCATACCATAGCTTCCTGATTGTCTTGTGCGGGTTGGGCTTCGCTAACGGTAGGGGCATTACGCTTGCGGTTGAAGATGTGGCGGTTACTTCTTTGGAAGATGCTTTTTCAGAGCTTATGGCGGTTTTTGGTCCTGTGCTTTTGCCTGTTGCGTAGTCAATAGTTATATCAGGTTGGACGTTATACACATAGACGTTAAAGCAGATGCCCTCACCGTTATCCTCAATTGAAAAGGCTTCCATCTGTACGCCGCTTGCAACCAGATTATTGCCAAGGAATATTGGCGTTATACGGTAGGCAACATGGTGGCCTGTTTCATTAATGTAGTCGGCAACCATATTTTCAAAGGGGAGCATACCCTTTGTGTTCATATAACGGGTGCCTGTGATAAGATTTTTTTTATTGGCGTTTTCTGCCGATAACTGCCAGCCTATAAGATGACAGCGATTATAAAGGCTTTTACCTGATACATTATCATACTGTGCCTGTACCCAGCCTGTAGGCTTAATACTGCTGATACTACCGCGCTTTTCGTTCTCTTTTGGCATAATTTCTTTACCGCAGATCGCTATAGCTGCGGTGCAACGGCCAAGACTGTCAAGCTCGCCGTATTGCTCGTAGGCTGTTTTATTAAGTTCTGCCTGTGAGAAAGAGGGATTGTTATTATTGAGCGTAATATACGGCTTGCCCGAATATGAGGGAAGGGCTGAATAATCAACAGCCTTTTGGACGGGTTGGCTGCTTGGGGTGTTGTTTGATGGCTGTTGTCGGGAAGAGCTGTTTTGGGCAGCTGAAGAAACGTTGTCTGCATTGGTGAAGCAGGAGACTGTATAGCTTTCAAAATGTGAAAGACTGCTGTCGCTGTAGGTTGGTGTGTTGCAACTGCACAGTGATATAAACAGCACTAAGGACAGTAACAAACTAATTGTTTTTTTCATATCTTACTGTAAATCTCCAATGTGATTTTTTTGTGTGATGAACCTGTAAAATTTTCGCTTTTTACCTTTTTAAAGCCGGGCGCTTTCGGGTCAAGACTAAAATATGTATCGGCAGGGTAGTCGCGGTTCCAGTTAAATATATAATACTCATCCGCGTTATCGGGAACAGGTAGGTTTTCTATAAAGCAAAAGTCATTTTCTGCAGCAGTGGTCAAAAAATTATCGTCAATTATCAGCTTATCACTGCTTTCAAACTGCTTTGCGGAATAGCTGTTTAAATACAGTTTGCTGCTGCCTGTAATCTCTAACATTTTTTGGCGGACAATACTGTCCTGGCTTAAACGGCGGTTATTGAACAGCATGCCGCCTGATTTATCAATACAAACAAAAATTTTCATAAACATCATCCTTTAAAAAATTATATCATAATATGGCTTTTCAAATCAATAAATAACGGTATAATATTTTGGCGATGCAAAATATTTAGAGAAATAGCAGGAAATAACAGACAGATATCCATGAGGGAGTGAATTGAATTTTTACAAAAAGAAATGTGCGGAGTTTTGTGTGCTTTTAGATGATGACTGCTCTTTTGCTTTGGACGATGAGTATATTAAGGAAGAAATAATAAAATATGAAAAACTTTGCTTTTAAAGCTACTGCCCGAGCAAATTTGCAAAGCGAGTATGCAAATCTTAAAAACATGAATTGATTGTATTGACAGCATAAAAGTTTGGTGGTATAATACATAAAAAATATTAAACCGTTGAAGCGGAGATAACGGCAATGATGCCTTTACAGAGAGCCTGGGGTTGCTGAGAGTCAGGTGAGAAACAAGTTGTCAAATGGACCGCGGAGGGTGCAGTCAAATGTGAAAACTTCACAGAGTATTCTGCAACGTGTTGGCATACGTCAGTTGCCGGGGATATGTTGGTATCCTGTAAAAGAGCATAAGGCTTTGTCTTGTGAATTCAAGGTGGCACCGCGGATAAATGATTATTCGTCCTTGACAGAACGATTTTTTCTGTCAAGGACTTTTTTTATTTGGAGGAAGTAAAATGAATTTTAATAATATTGATTTCGGTACATATTTTAATAATTATCCCGATAAAAACGGCTATTTCGGTAAGTACGGCGGCGTGTATGTAGACGATAAGCTTAAAGCTGCAATGGCTGAAATAACAGAGGCTTATTATTCGATTTGCCAGTCAAGAAAGTTTATTGCCGAGCTTCGCAGAATTAGAAAAGAGTTTCAGGGCAGACCTACCCCTGTTACACACCTTGAAAGAATGTCAGATGCTTTGGGCGGTAAGGTGCAGCTTTATGCAAAGCGGGAGGACTTAAACCATTCGGGCGCACACAAGCTTAATCACTGTATGGGTGAAGCTCTGCTTGCAAAGTATATGGGCAAAAAGAAGGTTATTGCTGAAACGGGTGCAGGTCAGCACGGTGTTGCGCTTGCTACCGCGGCGGCATACTTTGGCCTTGAATGTGATATTTATATGGGTTCTGTTGATATAAAGAAGCAGGCTCCCAACGTAGCAAGAATGAAGATTTTGGGCGCAAACGTTATTGAGGTTACCCACGGATTGCAGACCTTAAAAGAAGCTGTTGACGCCGCATTTGATGCTTACTCCAAGGAATACAATGATGCTGTTTACTGCATTGGCTCTGTTTTGGGCCCGCACCCTTTTCCCATGATGGTGCGCGATTTTCAGAGTGTTGTAGGCATTGAAGCAAGAGAACAGTTTGTTGATATGACGGGACATTTGCCCGATGCTATTGTTGCCTGTGTTGGCGGAGGCAGCAACGCGGCAGGCTTGTTTGCAGGCTTTTTGAATGACCCGGTTGATATTTACGGTGTTGAGCCCTTGGGACGCGGTGAAAAGCTGGGCGACCACGCTGCAAGCCTTAAATATGGCACTGAGGGTATTATGCATGGCTTTAACAGTATTATGCTTAAGGATGAAAACGGTAATCCCGCGCCTGTTTACTCAGTTGCAAGCGGTCTTGACTATCCGTCATCAGGCCCTGAGCACGCATTCCTGCAGGAAATCGGCAGAGTAAAGTATGACGTTATTGATGACGAGAAAACGGTTGATGCGTTCTATAAGCTGGCACGTCTTGAGGGTATAATCCCCGCTATTGAAAGCTCTCACGCTGTTGCGTTTGGTATGAAGCTTGCAAAGAAAATGGATAAAGGTTCTATTCTTATCAACCTTTCAGGGAGAGGCGATAAGGATATGGATTATATTATTGAAAATTACGGTATTCGTTAAATTGGGTATTATATAGTAATGTGCTGCAAATATTTCTGCACATTAATTGTATTAAATATTTCAAAAAAATACCATTTACCTATTGACAAGGTAGGTAAATAGGGATATAATACAACCAACCTACTAAACAAGTAGGTGAAAAGAGAAGGTGTGTATTATGGCAAACTTTTTTGAAAAATTAGTAAGAGCAAATTTTCGTTTCGGACGAATGTGTAGATGTATGATGAAGTAAAAACAAAACTTTTACATTAAACATTCAATAACGAAAGGAAACTAATTAATTATGCATGATTATAAATTTGAAACTTTACAGCTTCATGTAGGGCAGGAAGTACCTGACCCCGCTACCGATGCACGAGCGGTGCCGATTTATCAAACAACATCTTATGTGTTTAAAAACTCTGCTCACGCGGCAGCCCGCTTTGGTCTTGCCGACGCAGGAAACATTTACGGCAGACTTACCAACACCACACAGGATGTGCTTGAAAAACGCGTTGCGGCCCTTGAAGGCGGCGTTGCGGCTTTGGCACTGGCTTCGGGCGCTGCGGCAATTACATACACCCTTGAGGCTCTTGGTCAGAACGGCGGCCATTTTGTTGCGCAAAAAACCATTTACGGCGGCAGTTACAATCTGATGGCACACACTTTACCAAACTTTGGCATTACCGCTTCTTTTGTCAATATACACGATTTGACTGAGGTTGAAGCGGCTATACAGGATAATACAAGAGCAATTTATATTGAAACGCTTGGAAACCCCAATAGCGATATTCCTGATATTGACGCATTGTCAGCTCTTGCCCACAAATATGGCTTGCCGCTTGTTGTTGATAACACCTTCGCAACGCCTTATCTTATCCGTCCCATTGAGCACGGAGCTGATGTTGTGGTGCATTCGGCTACAAAGTTCCTTGGCGGTCACGGTACAACTCTTGGCGGCATTATAGTTGACTCGGGTAAATTTGATTGGGCGGCAAGCGGAAAGTATCCTGCAATTGCCGAGCCTAACCCCAGCTATCACGGCATCTCCTTTGTGAAATCGGCAGGCCCCGCGGCGTTTGTAACTTATATACGCGCTATATTGCTACGTGATACAGGTGCAACTCTTTCGCCCTTTGCAGCATTTTTGCTTTTGCAGGGTATCGAAACTTTGTCGCTGCGTATTGAACGCCATGCCGAAAACACAAAGAAAGTTGTAGAGTTTTTGAGCAAGCATCCGCTGGTGGAAAAGGTTAATCATCCGTCTTTAGCGGATCACCCCGACAATGCACTGTATCGGAAATACTTCCAAAGCGGCGGCGGATCAATATTTACCTTTGAGATAAAGGGCGGGGTAGAGCAAGCACACAAGTTTATTGATAGCTTGGAGATATTTTCTTTGCTTGCCAACGTTGCCGATGCCAAGAGTTTGGTTATCCATCCAGCGACAACTACCCACAGTCAGTTAACCAAAGAAGAACTGATTGATCAGGGTATAAAGCAAAATACAATCCGTTTATCTATCGGTACAGAACATATTGATGATATAATTGCGGATTTAGAAAAAGGATTTGATGCAATACAATGAAAACAACAACACAAAAGGTAGTAATTTCTGCTATGTTTGCCGCCCTTGTTTGCGTGGCAACAATGATTATTAAAATACCGTCACCGCTCAAAGGGTATATTAATTTGGGCGACCCCATAGTATTGCTGTGTGGCTGGATACTGCCGCCCGGATACGCATTTTTGGCGGCGGGTATAGGCTCTGCGTTGGCAGATGTTTTTGCGGGATATATGACCTATGCGCCTGTAACTTTTGTTATAAAGGGACTGATGGCAATAATAGCATATTGCGGTTACATTTTGCTTTCAAAAAGGACAAAGAGCTTTGCGGCAAGACTGTTAAGCAGTACACTGGCAGAAGCCGTAATGATTTTGGGATACTTTTTATTTGAAGGTATAATGTACGGTTTTGCGCCGTCTGTCGTTAATATTCCCGCAAACGCGGTGCAGGGTTTAGCAGGAATAATTTTTGGAATTATACTGATAAAAGTTTTTGAAAAACAAAACGTTATACAAATACTTAAATAGTTGGGTGATTTGTTATGAAAATATATAAAAGTGCAGCGGATATTATAGGAAAAACTCCGCTTTTAGAGCTTTCAGGTATAGAAAAGGAATATGGTCTTAAAGCGAGAATACTTGCAAAGCTTGAGTATTTAAATCCCGCAGGTTCTGTTAAAGACCGCATTGCAAAGTCAATAATTGACGATGCGGAAAAAAAAGGCAAATTAAAGCCAAATTCAGTAATTATTGAACCTACAAGCGGTAATACAGGTATAGGCCTTGCTTCTGTTGCGGCGGCACGCGGATACCGCATTATACTTGTAATGCCCGAAACAATGTCGGTTGAGCGCCGAAGCTTGATGAAAGCCTATGGTGCCGAGCTGGTTCTGACCGACGGTGCAAAGGGAATGAAGGGCGCTATTGAAAAGGCCGACGAGTTGGCTGCAAGCATTCCAGACAGTTTTATTGCAGGACAGTTTATTAATCCCGCAAACCCTAAAGCGCATTTTGAAACCACGGGTCCTGAAATATATGAAGATACCGACGGACAGGTTGATATATTTGTGGCGGGTGTCGGTACGGGAGGTACCGTTACCGGCGTTGGCGAATATTTAAAATCTAAAAATGCTGATGTTAAGGTGGTGGCGGTTGAGCCGGCATCCTCTGCGGTGCTTTCCACGGGTGTGGCAGGTGCGCACAAAATTCAGGGTATAGGCGCGGGCTTTGTACCTCAGGTGCTTAACACAAGTGTTTATGATGAAATAATAGCTGTAGAAAATGATGATGCCTTTGCAACCGGAAAGCTTATAGGACAAAAAGAAGGTGTCCTTGTAGGTATTTCCTCTGGCGCTGCGGCGTGGGCTGCAATAGAGCTTGCAAAGCGGCCTGAAAACGAAGGCAAAACCATTGTGGTTTTATTGCCTGATACGGGTGACAGATATCTTTCAACACCACTTTTTGCTGAATAGAATATAACCGGTGCTTAAAATATTTTAAGCACCGGTTTTTGTTTTTATAAATATCTTGATTACCTACCATAACGGTGGTATAATTAAAAAAAACAATACAAGAAGGTCTTGTTTTATGAAAATCAGCGAATTACTTAAAAATGAAACTCTTTCTTTATCCTTTGAGGTTTTTCCGCCCAAAACTGAAACAACGTTTGAAAGTGTGAAAAATGCCACTCAAGAAATTGCAAAGCTGTATCCGTCATTTATGAGCGTTACATACGGCGCAGGCGGCGGTACAAGCAAATATACTCTTGATATTGCAAAGAACATCAAAGCGGTTTACGGTGTGCCTACTTTGGCTCACTTAACCTGCGTTTCTTCAACGCGCAAGACCGTACGCGAAAGAATAGAAGATATTAAAGCGGCGGGCATAGAAAATGTTATGGCTTTACGCGGTGATATACCTGCCTCGATGGAAAATTCAGACAGTGGCGATTGGGATTATAAAAACGCTATAGAGCTTGTGCGTGAACTTAAAGAATCAAACGCTGATTTTTGTATAGGCGGTGCCTGTTATCCTGAAATACATCCCGAAAGCGCCGACCAAAAGACTGATATAAAATATTTAAAAGAAAAGGTTGACGCCGGTTGTGACTTTTTGACAACTCAGATGTTTTTTGATAATAATCTGCTGTATAATTTCCTTTACAAAATTCGCGAAGCAGGTATAACCGTGCCTGTAATACCCGGCATTATGCCTATTACAAATGCAAATCAGGTTGCAAGGTCAATAAAGCTTTCCGGATCGTTTATGCCACAGAGATTTAAAAGTCTTGTTGATAAATTCGGTCACGATCCCGATGCAATGAAGCAGGCGGGAATAGCCTACGCTACCGACCAGATTATTGACTTGTTTGCAAACGGCATAACCAATATTCACATTTATTCAATGAACAAGCCGGATGTTGCAGCAAAAATAAAAGAAAATCTTTCGGATATTTTAGGAAAATGAGTGCTGTGGTTTTAATAAAATCTTATACGCATCCGCCCATTTGCAAAAATGAAATATTACGCTATGCAGGCTGCAAGCAGGAAAACAGTGAGATAAATGCTTTGATTGACGCTTGCATTAAAGAGGCCCAAAGTAAACTAACCTACAAGGTTTGTTACTGCGAGCTTTGCGTGGATATAAACGGTGATGTTTGCAATTTTGGCGAATTTTGTGTTAAATCAAATAATCTTGCCGTAAACCTTGCGGGATGCAAAAAAGTAATACTTTTTGCCGCAACTATAGGCATGGAGTACGATCGACTTATAGCAAAATATTCCCGTATTGCGCCTTCAAAGATGCTTGTTTTTCAAGCTTTAGGCGCTGAGCGGGTTGAGGCGCTTTGCGATACTTTTTGTGAGGATGTTGCAAAAGAACAGCAAATGAATGCGCGCCAGCGCTTCAGTCCGGGATATGGGGATTTGAAGCTTAGCACACAGAAAGATATTTTTAATGTGCTTGACTGTTCAAAGTATATAGGAATATTTTTAAATGACAGTTTGCTTATGACACCCTCAAAATCGGTTACGGCATTTATGGGATTAAAATCTGATGGTGGAAGTTTATGAATTTTAAAGAATACTTAAAGGATAATATTATCATTTTAGACGGCGGTATGGGTACGCTGCTGCAACAGCAGGGACTGGGCGCCGGCGAACAGCCTGAGCGGTGGAATATTACACATCCCGATGTCATAACAAAAATACATAAAAGTTATTTTGATGCGGGCAGCAATGTTGTCTGCACAAATACTTTTGGTGCTAATTTATTTAAATTTGAGATATCTGAGCTTGAAGAGATTATTGAAGCAGCTGTACGCAATGCTAAAGCTGCCAAAGAGCAAAGCGCATCACAAAATGAAAAATTTATTGCCCTTGACATTGGTCCGTCAGGTAAACTTTTAAAACCTCTTGGTGACCTTGGCTATGAAGAAGCGGTGAGCGTATTTGCCAAAACTGTGAAGCTTGGCGCAAAATGCGGTGTTGACCTTATTGTTATTGAAACAATGAACGATAGCTATGAAACCAAAGCCGCCCTGCTTGCCGCAAAAGAAAACTGCAATTTGCCCGTAATAGTTTCCAATGCTTACGGGGAAGACGGTAAATTAATGACAGGAGCAACCCCTGCCGCAATGGTGGCTATGCTGGAGGGCATGGGTGCCGATGTAATAGGCGCTAACTGCTCTTTAGGACCAAAACAGCTGCGCGGCGTGGCAATGGAATTGCTAGAAAACGCATCTGTTCCTGTGATGTTAAAACCCAATGCGGGTTTGCCTAAGCCGGTAAACGGAAAAACAGTTTTTAATGTCACAGCTGCTGAGTTTGCGGCAGAGGTTGGCGATATTGTTAAAGCCGGGGTACGCGTTGCTGGCGGTTGCTGCGGTACTGCGCCCGAATATATAAAAGAACTTAATGCAATAATAGGAGGGCTTGAGCCTGTACCGATTGAAGATAAAAATATAACGGTGGTATCTTCATATACTCACGCGGTAAAATTTGGCAGAGTACCTGTGCTTATAGGAGAGCGCATTAATCCTACAGGCAAAAAACGCTTTAAACAGGCATTAATTGAAAATGATATTAACTATATTCTTGCTGAGGGGGTAAACCAGAAGGAAAAAGGCGTTCATATTTTAGATGTTAATGTAGGTTTGCCTGATATTGACGAGGTAAAAATGCTTGAAAACACGGTTTGTGAGCTGCAGGCGGTAAGTAATCTGCCCTTGCAGATTGATACGTCTGATGTTGACGCGATGGAAAAGGCGTTGCGCATATATAACGGTAAGGCTATGATAAACTCTGTGAACGGCAAGCGTGAAAGCATGGAAAGCATATTCCCGTTGGTTAAAAAATACGGCGGTGTGGTTGTTGCGCTTACCCTTGATGAAAGAGGTATTCCCGAGGATGCAAACGGCAGAGTGGAGATTGCAAAAAAAATACTTGCTACTGCCAAAGAGTACGGCATTGAAAAAAAGAATATTGTTTTTGATACTCTTGCTATGACTATAAGTGCTGATAATACTGCTGCAGTACACACGCTTGAGGCACTCAGACGCATTAAAAACGAGCTTGGATGTCACACCTCACTTGGGGTATCTAATGTTTCTTTCGGTTTGCCTTGTCGTGATGCAGTTAACAGTACGTTTTTTACAATGTGTCTGCAAAACGGTATGAGCGCCGCTATTATGAACCCTTATTCTGTCGATATGATGAGAGCCTACTACACATATAATGCTCTTAAAGGTCTTGATGAAAACTGTGTTGAATACATCAATGCGGCTGAAGGTTTTGAGGCGGCAACCGCAACAGTTATTGAGCGGAAGCAGGATGCTGAGCAAGGCGGTTCACAGTTGCAGCAGGCGGTTATTAAAGGCTTTAAGGATAAAGCTGCTAAATTAACAAAGGAGCTGCTTTTAACTGCTAAACCCTTGGATATTGTAAATGAGGAGATTATCCCCGCGCTTAATATTGTGGGTGAGGGCTTTGAAGATAAAACCATGTATTTGCCGCAACTGTTAATGAGCGCCGAAGCCGCAAAAAGCGCTTTTGAAGAAATAAAAGACGCATTATTGGGAGAACAGAACAGTACGGCAAAGGGAAGCTTTGTAATTGCAACGGTACACGGGGATATTCACGACATTGGAAAAAACATTGTTAAGCTTTTGCTTGAAAATTATGGATTTGATGTAATAGATTTAGGCAAGGATGTTCCGCCTGAAACAATTGTTGAAAAAGTAGTAGAGCGCCATGTGCCAATGGTGGGATTGAGCGCTTTGATGACCACAACAGTACCTGCCATGGAAGAAACCATAAAGCTTTTGCGGGAAAAAGCACCCTGGTGTAAGGTGATAGTGGGCGGTGCTGTGTTAACGCAGGAATATTCAGACAAAATCGGCGCCGATAAATATGCAAAGGATGCTATGGAGGCTGTCCGTTATGCACAGATAATAACTGACGGAGGAGCAAGATAATGCTGATTTCTACAAGGGGACGTTATGCGCTGCGTGTGCTGCTTGATCTTGCGAAAAACCAGACAGACGGATATGTTGCAATGAAAAAGGTTGCTGAGCGCCAGGATTTACCGCTGAAATATATTGAGAAGATTATGCCTGTGCTTTCAAAAAACAATTATGTTGAGGGTGTGCACGGCAAGGGCGGAGGATACCGCCTGGCAAAAGACCCCAAGGATTATAAAGTGGGGGACATTTTGAGGCTTGCAGAGGGTGATTTGGCGCCCGTAGCCTGTCTTAGCTGTGATGCAAAGGCGTGCAAGCGGGCGGACTACTGTCAGACTCTGCCGATGTGGAAAGAGTTTCACAATATGGTTAATGATTATTTTGACGGCATAACTCTTGCGGACCTGATGAAATAATAAGTCTGCTGCGATAGGCGAAAAGTGGTTAGATGATAAAAATGTTGAATATGAGCTTCGGGATATTAAAGCAGACAATCCAACACTTGATGAATTGACTGAGGGCATAAGATAAGTTGTCTGCCTTTAACGAAGTTCTTCAACACAAGAGGGTTGCTTTGTAAATCATTAGACCTTAAAAATAAACTGCCCGAAATGAGCGATAAAGACATGCTTGAACTGCTCTCAACCAACGGGATGCTTATTAAAAGACCCCTGCTTGCAGGTGACGGTTTTGTTCCTGTTGGTTTCAGAAAAGCTGAGTGGATATTAAAAAATAACAAATGATAAAGCGACGGTTTCCCGTCGCTTTTGTTTTGAATAAGCTTATATTATTTTGTGAATGATAAAACAAAAAACAGGAGTTTTATATGAGTAATAGATTGGAAAAGGAAACAAGCCCGTATTTGCTGCAGCACAAGGATAATCCTGTGGATTGGTATGCCTGGGGTAAAGAAGCCTTTAACAAAGCAAAAAAGGAAGACAAACCTGTATTTTTAAGCATTGGATACAGCACATGCCATTGGTGTCACGTGATGGCGCATGAGAGCTTTGAAAATAAGCAGATTGCCGAGCTGCTGAACCGTTACTTTGTATCAATAAAGGTTGACAAAGAAGAAAGACCCGACGTTGACAGTGTTTATATGGCAGTTTGTCAGGCGTTTACGGGCAGCGGCGGTTGGCCTACCAGCATTTTTATGACGGCGGATCAAAAACCGTTTTTTGCGGGAACGTATTTTCCGCCAAACAGCAGAGGAGGGATGATTGGTTTTGCCGAGCTGCTTTTTGTAATACACGAAAAATGGGAAAACGACCGCACGGCCTTGCTTGAACAGTCAAACGGTATTATTGAGCATATATCTAAAAAGGACGGAAAAGAACAAATTGCCGATTTACAGTTTTGTCATAAAGCAATGAGTTTGTACGAGAAAATTTATGACGGCAAAAATGGCGGCTTTGGCGGTGCACCCAAATTCCCAATGGCTCATAATACTATATTTTTATTATCCTATTACAACCGCTATAAAAGGGCAGAGGCTTTGAAAATGGCAGAGTATACGCTTTTGCAGATGTACCGCGGCGGTATGTTTGACCATATTGGCTTTGGCTTTTGCCGATACTCTACCGATGAAAAATTTCTTGTACCGCATTTTGAGAAGATGTTGTATGATAATGCACTTTTGATAATTGCCTACTGTAAGGCGTATGCTGTTACAAATACGCCGTTATATCTGGAGATTGCCGAAAAAACCGCAAGCTTTATTCTGCGGGAAATGACCGCGGAAAAAGGCGGGTTTTACAGCGCACAGGATGCTGACAGCGAAGGCAGAGAGGGAAAGTATTATCTTTTTACAAAGGATGAAATTATAGATGTATTAGGCGAAAAAGACGGCGAGGCATTTTGCCGTCATTACGAAATAACAGAAGAAGGCAATTTTGAAGGGCTGAATATTCCTAATTTACTTTACAGTGATATTAAAGACAAAAGCTTTGATGTGTTTTTGCCCAAGTTGGAGGATTACCGAAAAAACAGGTATTCTTTACATTTGGATGACAAGATATTGACTGCCTGGAACGGCTTGATGATAGCGGCAATGTGTGAGCTATACCTTGTAAGCAAAAAAGATATTTATCTTGCGGCGGCAAAAAAGGCAGATGAATTTATACGCACAAACCTTTTTGAGAATGGTGAGCTGTTTGTCAGCTATAGGGATAATAGGCACGGTGTAAAGGGATTTTTGGATGATTACGCGGGCTATATTTTTGCTTTGATTTATTTATATAAAGCAACCTTTCAAGCGGATTATTTATTACTTGCCAAGCAGTTGCTGGATAAGGTTTTAACAAATTTTGCCGATGAAAGCGGAGGCTTATTTTTATACAGTAAGGACAGCGAAGAGTTGATTTTAAGACCCAAAGAAACCTATGACGGCGCTGTACCGAGCGGAAATTCTTTAATGGCATATAATGCTGTAACAATAGCTTTGCTTACCGATAATGCGGATTATGAGAATAAAGCTAAAAAACTATTAGACTTTATTGCATGTGATGCATCAAGATATCCAACAGGATATGCGATGTTTTTGGAAGCACTAATGGATTATTATGACAAACCTGCAAAAGTAACGGTTGTGCTTGATAAAGCTACCGGCATAAAGGATTTGCCGTTGGATAAATTTATAAACGCCGCAGTGACGGTTTTGAGCGAACCGTCAAAGCAATATGCTCTCAAAAACGGTAAAACCACCTATTACATTTGCAAAAGCCATAGCTGTAAGCCACCTGTTAATGATTTCAATCAAATGTTTTAAAATAAAAAATCGGGCAAAAGGCTGCTTCTGATAAGGATATTTAAAGCCGATAGATTCAAAAACGAATCTATCGGCTTTCTCTATGCTTTTAAACCAACAAGACTGTATGCAAATTCTGTTTCTATACAATCTAATAGTGTTAGACCGGAATTTATATAATATTCCTTTGTATCATCAGGGTTATCGGGATATATTTTGATTTTTCTGTTCCCATAATCTATGTACTCGTTTTGATTTTTATCAATGGATAAAATCAAATACCCTTTTGGATTTAACAAAGAATATATTTTATTGATACATTCTTGCTTCTCCTGTATGTGCATAAAAGTTAATGAGGAATATATAACATCAAAAGAAGTCCCAAAATCATAGGTCATAAAGTCAGCACATATGAGTTTTACATTTGGATATTGAGATAAGTTATGTGTGGCTCTTTCTATTGTCTTTTGGGATATATCAATACCAAAGAATTTCTTGCACAACGGTATGGTTTTTAATGCAAGTCTACCTGTACCAATACCGATTTCCAAGACAGTTTTATGTTTATCAAGTTTCATTGAATCAACAAACACCTGTCCATCCCATTTGTTCATATATTCTTGAAGAGACGCAGGGTCATATACGGGGTCATTATTTTCATCAATTAGTTTATCATAATGCTCAATTACATTCACAAAAATTTCTCCTCCTTCGGATAGAAGAAGAACCAGCATCGCATTTGTCTGTACAAATGCCGTCAAGGGCTAAGCCCAAATCCTTATTTTGATTTTATGGTTTTAAGCGAAGAAATTAACGTTCTGCGAATTGCACCGCAATCGTTTTGTAATGCTTTATAATTTTCTTCGTTCATACAATTTGTTTCAAAAAGAAGTTCTAACCGGTATTCAGTTTCATAACACTCTTTCTGTGCTATTTCAAGTTTAGAAATAAAATCCTTTGTTCCTTGTGCATATTGTGCCTCATGTAAATTTGCACCTATTGAAGTTGAAGAACGAAGAAGTTGATTTATCAAAACGGATTCTTTATTATTTGCTTTCATATCACGACAGAGAAAAACAACAGTTTTTGCAAATTCCTTTGCCCTATCTCTTAAAACACTATCAGCCACAGTAATCGCCTCTAAAATGATTATACATAAGGAACGAAAGCATTTTAAGTGATATTCCGACTTTGTCGGAGTGATATTATTGCCTTTTGGCAACAGTGTTATTGCAACCTTATAGTTTCAGTGTTATTTTATTCGCCGCCAAAACTCGCGAAGCGAATATCGCTCGGCGTTAGCCGAATAACACTGCGAAGCAACACTGCGAAGCAATAGAACTCGCCTTTGGCGAATAAAACTGCGAACTTCCTTATGAGAAGTCTCGTAAGGCACCCGATTTTTTATTCAATCGAAAGCTTTTCTTCGCGTTTTACGGTTGCTTCTTTTATAAGCACGTATGTCGTTGAAGCAAGGGGCACGCTTATAAGCATACCTATTGGACCTGCAATCGCGCCGCCTACGGTTACTGCGGCCAGTATCCACATACCTGGCAAATTCACCTTGCTGCCCATAACACGCGGATAAATTAAGTTGCCTTCAAGCTGCTGAAGTATAACTAGGAATATTACAAAAATCAAGGCTTTTATAGGCTGCACGGTAAGTATCATAAAGCCGCCTACAATTGCGCCGATAAAGGCGCCTACTACGGGAATAAGTGCGGTAACACCTACAAGAGCGCTAACCATTGGAGCGTAGGGTATGCGCAAAATAAGCATACCTATAAGACAAAGAACGCCTATAATTAACGCTTCAATAGACTGCCCTGAAACAAAGTTGCGGAAGTTTGTATTTGCAATTTTTAAAGCGTGATTAAGCCATTCTGAAGAATTTTTTGGCAACCAGGCGCGCAAAAGGCGTGAAAACTGTTTTTTGAGCGTTTCCTTACTGAAAAGAATGTAAACCGAGAAAACAACCGAAACAAATAAATCAAATATTCCGCCGAGCAGGGAACTGATGGTGCCAAAAGCGGTATTGACGATTGTGCCGCTTTGGGTTTTAAGCCAATTTTGCAGGGTATTGAGCATTTTGCCCCAATCGGTATTTAGTAAAACACTGCCGAAGGGAAGCTGGGAAATTTCTTCTTTATCCATTGAGCTGAGCTCGTTTATAAAGTCAATAACGCTTTGAACAATAACTTTTACTGCTTCAATAAGAGCGGGGATAATAAGCCATATCACACCAACCAGAATGCCCAAAATTAAAACCAATGATATTATAAAAGCTAACGGTCTGCGCAGCTTTTGCCAGAAAGGCTTTTTAGTTTTTTTAAACAATGCGGTTTCAAAAGAGCGCATAGGAACATTTAATATCAGCGCAAAAGCAAAGCCTACAATAAGCGGTTGTACAAGCCCTAAGGTCCAGGATACAGCACCAGCAACAACGCCGATATTTTCTATAGCTAAAAATATTACTATGCAGGCGGCGGCAATACCGATTATCCACTTGGATATTTTTTTTAATTTCTCGGGATGAAGTTCCATTTTTTGAAATCTCCTGATTAAAATGATTTATATAATTAATATATCACAACAATATGTTTTTTTGCAATAATAAAGAAAAAAGCAGTAAGATTTGAAGCAAGAGCTTTTTATTTAGATTATATTATTGCGGCAGGTTTAAAATAATAGCAATAAAAATAAAGGCGGCTATTAAAATAAAGGCGGAATAAAAAATAATTGCAAAGCGGCTGGGTTTTTCAGATTGTTGACAGAACGGGGAAGTACTTTGACTTTCTGCCTTTGCACCTGAGCGTTCTTTTTTGTATTTGTGCAATAAAGCCAGCGGGTCGGTTTGGTTTAAAATGCGCGTTTTAAAATTGTTGAGCCAGTCAATATCGGTCTGGTCGCACATATTTTTGTCAAGAGTTCCGACTTCGTGCGACAGTATGTTTCTTGTGTTGCGCAAACTGATAAGGCGTGAAAGGTCAGCAGACCATTGAGCAACAGTGCTGCTTTCATAGCTTGGGGAGGCTTTCATCCGGTCTATATAGGCGGTGACGCCCTTGTCTGACATAAAAAGTTCTTTACATATTTTATCAAGAGCCTTAAATGCTTCTAAAAAAGCATAGTTATTATTTTGCATTATTACAAACCTCTTTATATAACGGTTGATGATGGGCGAGGATAGTTTTCAAATTATTTTCAAACCGGAATTACTAATTTTGATTTTGCTGGACATTTCGTTCTAATATCCAACTTTATATTAGATATTATACTATCTTATTTTTAAGAAATAAAGAGTGTTTTTAAGAAAATGCTTGCTATATGCAAAATAATGTGCTTTTTTACTTGTGCAAAGCCCAAACAGCACTGACAAAGTCAATATCACTCGCCAAAGGCGAATATAACTGAAAAGACAGATTTCTGTCGAAATCTGTCTTTTATTGTCTAAGGACTTCAAAAAGATATTTTTGTGTTTTTCGCTGATAGCTTCGAACCCTCACGCCGGGCAAGATTTTAAGAAGCAGATGTCGGTCAATTATGTAATCATATGTACTTTAGAATCAGAAAAAGGAGTTCGGATTTCAATAGTGTTTTTAACTATTTTAACTTAACTTTGGAAAATTTTTGTCTTTGATTTTTAATCTTTTCTGATGAGTAGATATATTTGCGAGAGTAATGCATCATGCTGTGTAGGTGGTTGTCCTACACCATCTTTTTCATATTTTAAGATAGCATCAACTTTTATAATACAAAACGCCCACATAGAAAACTGCAATACAAGACGCCGGAACAGAAAGAGCCTGAACATGCTGTTAACAAGGGGATTTTGCAGGATAGCGTTTGTACTAAGGGGTTCGAAAAGGTTTATTTTTATTTTTTTTGTATCCGGTTTTAGAGCTTTTTGAAATTAAGTCCACATCTTAAAATAAAAAAGCGACCTCGAAAAGCTGCATAAATACAGGATTTATAACAAAAACACCATTGATGTCCAAACCGCAGAGGTTCAGATTTCAATGGTGTTTTCATATGGCGGAGATGTAGGGATTTGAACCCTAGCGCCGGCAGAACCGACCTACCGGATTTCGAATCCGGACCCTTCAACCACTTGGGTACATCTCCAGTTGTATATTTCAATCCGTTTTTTCTTTGCTCATTTTTCATTGGATAAATTTTTGGAGAGAAAAGCAGGAGAAAAAACAAAAATATTTGATTAGGTATATATACGAAGTGTGCGCCAAAAACGCAGCAAAGTAATTATAGTATTAAGCTTCATTTTTGTCAAGAATTTAAAGATTTAAAATATTATTTAAAAAAATAGTGAAAGTTGAGCAGCAGTTTGCTATAATATGCTTAATAAATGATTTTTGGTGATGCTATGTTTGCACAATTGAAGAGTATTGGCGTACTGGGAATGGAGGCTTACATTACCGAGGTTGAGGTTAATGTGAGCAAGGGCTTGCCTGCCTTTGATATTGTTGGATTGCCTGATGCGGCGGTTAAGGAATCACGCGAGCGCGTGCGTGCCGCATTCAATAATTGCGGATTTAAGTTTCCTACGGGCAGGATTACTGCAAACCTTGCGCCTGCGGATATACGTAAAGAGGGCTCGGTTTATGATTTGCCGCTTTTTATTGCCATACTTTGTGCAACGCTTGAAAATCAGCCTGATATAAGCGATGCCGCATTCTTAGGCGAGGTCTCTTTAAACGGAGTGCTACGTGCCGTTAACGGCGCGCTTCCGCGCACTATAATGGCGCGCGAACAGGGAATAAAGCGCATTTATGTACCCTATGATAACGGAAAAGAATGTGCTGTTGTTGACGGTATTGACGTATATGCTTTTAAGACCATAACCGATGTTGCAAAGCATATTTTAGGCAGAAGCGAAGAAATACCGATGACGCCTATTACCTTTAAGCCCGAAATATGTGATGGCGCGCCTGATTTTGCCGATGTCAAGGGGCAGGCTGCCGCAAAGCGCGCAATGGAGATTGCTGCTGCGGGCGGCCATAATGTGCTGCTTATTGGCCCACCCGGCTCGGGCAAGAGTATGCTTGCAAAACGTATGCCTACAATTATGCCTGAAATGAGCTTTGAAGAGGCTATTGAAACCACAAAAATACATTCTATTGCGGGTGCGGTTTCCAACGATAATCCTCTTGTTACTATGCGTCCATTCCGTGCACCACACCATACCGTGTCGTCTCGCGGTCTGTCGGGTGGCGGTAGTATACCGCGGCCCGGTGAAATTTCGCTTGCACACAACGGTGTGTTGTTTTTAGACGAGCTGCCCGAATATGACCGAGACGTTTTGGAAAGCCTGCGTCAGCCGTTGGAGGATGGCACTATAACGGTATCGCGTGTAGCAGGTTCGTTTACATATCCTTGCTCAATAGCACTTGTTGCGGCAATGAATCCCTGTCCTTGCGGATACTATGGCCATCCCGTAAAAAAATGTGTTTGTTCGCCTGCGGCGGTATCGAGATATCTTGGAAGAATATCGGGACCTTTGCTTGACCGTCTTGATTTGCATGTTGAGGTGCCGCCCGTTGATTATAACTCGCTTTCCTCTAAAAAAGAGGAGGAAAGCTCGGCACAGATACGCGAACGTGTAAATGCCGCACGCAAAATTCAGCAAAAACGATTTGAGGGCACAGGGGTTACCTGCAATGCTAAAATGACGTCAAAAATGATAAAACAATTTTGCGAGCTTACAAACGAAGCAGCTTCACTTTTGCAGGATGCTTTTGAAAAAATGGGCTTTTCGGCACGCTCTTATGACCGCATATTGAGAATTGCAAGAACGATAGCTGACCTTGACGGCAGTGACGGTATAGAAATGATGCATGTATTGCAGGCACTGCAGTTTCGAAGCCTAGACAGAAAGTATTGGAAAAATTGACTGGTTGAAAAAGTGATTTGTATATGTTATAATTTATAATATTGCGGCAATTCATGCCGCAACTATACGGGCTTGTAGCTCAGCCGGGAGAGCGCCGCGTTCGCAACGCGGAGGTCGAGGGTTCGAACCCCTTCAGGTCCACCACGTCGTCGCGGACTATGTATCGTTCGCGACGATTTTTTTTGAAAAGTCATCGGCTCACTCACGCCGTCGCTCCTCCTTTCCGCAAAAAGTCACGCTCGGCTCACCTGCTCGGTTGCAAGCGCCCTCGCGACGGTTCGCTGTCGCTACCAACTTTTTGCGGGTTCAAGTCTACATCAGAATTTTGCGGTGGTATCTTTTTTGCTACATCTTGACACGAAAGAAACCTCTTTTGTCTACCAAGACAAGAGAGGTTTCTTTCCGTTATATCCGTCCGGTGGATGGAATGAAGCCATCTGAAGAAGGGACAATTCGCCTTGCGGCGGGAGTAAAACGGATTTGCTTTTCTCTGCGTGACAGCTTGGGCTTTTGAATTACATTCTTTTTCTGCTGGCTTCCAGATACTGTATACCTTACCTGAAATTTTCGCTAATATGATTTTCAATCCGGGAAAAGATATGTGTGGGTCAAGAAAATCGTTTTTCTCTGGAAGCGATTGTTCTTCCCGAGAATAAAGAAACAGGGGAGATACGGTATGAAGAGCAACAATCAGATCAATGTGACCCAAGCTCGCGAGGCTATGGACAAGTTCAAGATGCAGGACGCTTCTGAGGTCGGCGTCAACCTGACTAACGGCTACAACGGCAACATGACTTCCCGCGAAGCCGGTTACGTCGGCGGCCAGATGGTCAAGAAAATGATCGAGGCTTACGAGCAGGGTCTGCAGTAACCCCCAAAAAGAGGATGGCCGGGAATACCCGTCCATCTTTATTCTGGATGATGAACATATTGAATATACCGGCAATTGCTGGCTTTGCTTCGCCGGCACATACAGTCGTAGACCTGATTCCGCAGCGTCACTGACTGCTCCTTTGGGCTGAGGGAGGAATCCGGATAGAAGGGGCCGTCCACATAGACGGTGCATTTGGGCCGCTTTCCGGGACGGCGCTGCTGATAGGTAGAGGTCATGCAGTACGCCGGCTTGCGGAATTTTACGGGATATTTGAAGGAGGCTGCCGAGAAAGGTCGGATCCCTGTGTAGTACTCCCACACATGGGCCTCCGGGTAAATGGTTACATATTTCCCCTGATTCACCCGGTATTCGATGGCGGAGGTGAACTCCTTCATCCCTTTCAGGGTATCCGGGATCGGCAGCGCTCCAAGGTAGGGAAGAATTTTTCCGATCACCGGAATCGCCAAATTGGACGGGCTCACCACGGTATAGATCCGCCCGGGCAGGCAGGGGAGCGCCGGCGTGAACACATCGCCCAGAGGCTGGGTGTGATTGCAGTATATAAAGGCACCGGTTTTCCTTCTCGCCTTTACCGCCTTGCTGTTTTGGAAACGGATATGCAGGAACAGCCGGCAGTATACCGTAGAGAATGCGACGGCGGTGCCATAGATCAGTCCTGAAAGCAACCGGTAGCGGAAATCCCGGCGCACCCAGCGATAATCCGGGGGCACCCGGCAGTCCTGATCCCTGGTTTCCACAAAATCCTGATCGAATGACGAATAATAACGGATCTCCAGCGCTTTCACTGCGGTTTTTCTCCCGTCCAGCCGGCGATATCCGACGGCTCGAAGTCATAGCTCAGGGGCTTGCCGTAGATCCGCTCATAGGCTTCCTTTTTCAGGGCATAATCCTTTTCGCAGAGAGCGGCGCTGTTTTTCCGGACGGATTTTTGAGGATCAGGGTACAGAACATCCAGAATATGCAGGGTATAGCGGACTTTATGGAAATTTGCCGTGTCCATTTCCTTTTCGTCCCGCATTTCCACAAAGCAGGAGATCACCGGCACCTGAAGTTTGGCGGCAAAATGATAAGCGCCCTTCCGCGGCGGGCGGGGTTTGCGGTAATTGAACCACATTTCCTGCTCCGGGTATATCAGCACGAATTCGTCCTTTTTGACCAGTTCCTCCAGAATATCCGGCAGCTGGCGCAGCAGATAGTGGTACTCGTCGGACAGAGGAATGGTATCGGCGTAGTTCATGAGGAAGCCGATGGGGCCGGTCATGGCAAAATTGCTCTGCTGGCTGATGATATTGATGCGCTTTTTGCCCAGCTGGCGGGTCAGACAGCGCACCACGGTATTATCCAGCGGGGAAAAGTGATTGCAGGTCAGAATGGCGCCGCCGGTAACGGCCGCCGCCTTTTCATATCCCACAATCTCCGTGTCACGGTTCAGCAGCCTGGTAGCAGCATTGGCCATGCGCCGGGCCATGAAGGATTTGCATCTGTAAACCGGTTTTTTACGGCCATTCAGGTAGCCGTTTACGATGGCTTTCCCCTGTTCGGGGGTCAGCACCGGGTCGTTCATTTCCACCTTGCTGTAAAACGCGCCGCTTTCCGCAGCCCCAGCAATGTTGGCGATCACCGCTTCCCGGTTGTCTCCGATAATCATAGTCTGATCTTCACTCCGCTTTCCTGCAATTTTCGGAAGGTAATTTCGCTGGCCGCGATCTCGGCGCCCCGCTGTACCAGCAGATCCATGCACTTGCTGTCCGATTCCTTCTGCTCCTGGGAATAGCTGTCCTTATATGCCTTAGCATCCGCGAGATAGCCGCTGCCTTCGGCATAGCGCCAGAATTCTTCGCCGTACTGGATGCCGTCATAGCACCAGGGCTTGGAGAACAGATTGTAATGGATGATTTTGGCATCCTTCAGCGCGGGCTTATTGTCATTGGGCATGGCATCCCAGCACTCGGGCAGATAGTGAATCTTTCCGTGGCACAGGGCGTTCAGGTAATCCTGATCCGGCGCGATGCAGTCCAGATGGTAGGTATTCAGCAGATTCAGGAAGTGTTTGTCAAAGTTCTTTTCCCTGAGGGCCTTCAGATTCATCAGCAGCACACCGGAGTTGATGTATTTTCCTTTCTCCATGCCCACGGCTTCCATGGTGTAGCGCACCAGCGGCTCCACATCCTCGATGGAGCGATCCGGGCAGGCGGCAATATAATTGTCTCCCAGATCCGTGTCATACAGCTGCGCCAGATCCCCGGGAATCACCACATCGCTGTCGATGTAGATGGCTTTGTCGAATTCCGGAAACATGGCGGGGATAAACAGGCGGAAATAGATGGTCAGGGTAAAATAATCGCAGCGCAGCCGGTTGGACATCCGATCCGTAATGCTTTCCAGGCCGGACTGCATCGGGACGAATTCAATTTCAAAATTCGGTTTCGCCAGGTTGCTGATCCGGCGGCGGTTTTCCTCGCTCACATCCTGATGCAGGATGATGGCCTTGTAATGCCGGTCGGCAGAGGCGTTCTGAACGGCGGAATGCAGCGCTACAGCCAGAAACGGGGCGTAGCTGTTGTCAATGGTGAAAAATACAGGGATCATAGTATTTTCTTCCTTCTGTGTCAAATAAAATTCGATTGGGTTTCGGCTTTCCACTGCCGGAATTCCTCCAGCAGGTCATCGTATTCGTGGAGCTTCAGCACCTCGTGCATTCGATCAGGCTGCCACGGCTTTACCGTGACGGTGCGGATATAGGGGAAGAACCGGAAGCTGGTGGAGAAATGCTGAAATACCGTATCCGGGTGCAGCTTTCGTTGCTCATTGTACTGCCTGGGCAGGATTTTCTTACGGATGGCCAGCTTGTTGATGGCCGACTGATCCGGCATGAACATTTCCTTTTCGGCACAGCGGTCGCGGCACTTTTGAAACAGCCCCGTCTGGCGGATCAGCTTCATATTCAGCAGCAATACGCCCGAATTCAGATAATCCCGCCGAAGGATATTTCTGCGGAAAAACCAGCTGCCGTAATAATCCAGAACGCCGGCAACCTCAGCCTCGCCCATATCCTGTTCGTAGAATTCTCGGCAGTCCATGCGGCAGACCACATCGGTGTCCAGATACAGGATCCGATCCGGAATCTCCGGCAGCAGATCAGCGTAAAGGCGCAGCATACAACAGGGGGTAAACCGGGTTTCCAGATTCGCCGTTGGCGGCTGCTGCGTGAACAGATCGGATACGTCCAGCAGCGTTACAGTACAGCCCCTCGGGCACACCCGCTGCTCCAGCACTTCCGCCAGCTTATTTGGCAGGGGCTGGCAACCGGCCTGGGACATGGTCAGGATGTATATATGCAGCGATTCCTTCACCTGCCGCAGCAGGGACAGTACGGAGATCATCAGCCCGTCGGCAATGTTCTTGTCGCCGCAATAAAGTATGTTCATACCTTCCGCTCCTTACCATTCGGGATGGAGATGATTATACACCTGTGAAATTTAAAAAGCAACCTACTGCTTCATTTTCTCTATGTAGAGCTGAAAAAAGACGGTAGAGTCTCCCGGGAGAGTTCTCTACCGCCGGTAGAATATGGATTTAAGGGCAAAAATTGTCCGTAATACAGTCATCCGTCTGAGGATAAATTCTTAATCTTCAGGTCCGCTGGCCGAATGAAAAACCGGCGGCCCGGGCGGGCCGTCGGTTTTGTAGTGCGCCCGACATGGGCAAAATCTAACGGGTGAAAGTCCCGAGCGCGCCCGGTGGCGGGAAGCGCATAGCTGAACAGCAAGGGTGTCTACCGTGAGGTGGAATCTGAAGGAAGCTGTAAGCAAACCCTTGGCCTGACGAACAGAAATCGCATCAGGCGGGCATCGTGGATAAGGCTGCTGCAGAGGTCGAAGTCCAATAGCCATACGGAAACGATGCACGTAAATTCGGCAGGTAGATGAGGGAAAAGATTTTGTTCTTACCCGGGGTGGTCTCACAGACGCATTAGGTAGACGTCATTCGAAAAAATGCGTAGTAACAACGAACTGTGAGAAGTCAGCAGAGGCCATAGTACCGAGGGGGAAAACCCGGAAAGGTCCGAACAATCGTAAGTTCTTATTAAACGAACTAAGGAGGTCAACATGATAAAAGCAGAATATCCGTAAGAACTGACCTCCCGCAGTCAGGGCAGGAATGTACGTAAAGTGATGAAGAGTGTAAAGGTCTACATCCATGGATGGCTGGGTTACTTCGGGATAGCGAGTATGAAGACAATGATGCGAAGATGGGACGAGTGGCTCCGGTGTCACTTCCTTATGTATATGGAAGCAAAGGAAGAACACAAGGACAAAGATTCAAGCGCGTCATTGCAGTGGTGGATACCACCGTACATGGGCAGTTCTTCATGGCAGGCAACCACTTCGTTACATTCGACCGTGAAGCACTGCCGAGCAGCAAGGTGGTGACTTGGTTTATGGCACCGGCAAAGGAAAACGATGAGTTTGTCAGCGGCAGCGACGATACCACATTCCGTCTGGATGACCTTAGTGGCATGAAGGTTAGCGCCGCGATCGCAGAACGCGGTCACGAATACTACATCGAAAACAAGGTCAGATACATCTGCATCGATGGCACCAAGGGCTATGCAATCGTCGAAGGCGGTGAAGCATACGAAGTAGAGTTCGAATACCGTAACGGTGAGATCAGCCAGCTGATTTGCTCCTGCTTCTGCAGCTACAACTGCAAGCACAAATTTGCAGCCATGCTGCAACTGAAGGAAACGCTGGGGCTGATCGGAAAGCAATACGCGGACGAATATGAGCGCACAGAATACTTCGCAGCAGTGAGCAAGGATGCAGCATTGTTCGATTGCCTGCGGTCTTTGCCCGGAAAATATTTAACAAATAAACAATCAGCCCGTCTGTACTCTGCAGCTTGCGGCACAGAAGAGCTGATTGCTACCGTGATTTTAAATTAATTTACTTTTGTTTAACCAAAACCACTTTACCGTCATTGAAAATTTCAGAGGTGTTGAAAACGTGCTCACCGTCATAATATGTCAGCTTAAGTTTGTTTTTATTACCGCTGAACTCATAATATCCTGTGTAGGTACGGTTTTCAAGTAGCAGAGAGAAGCACATGAGCTTTTTGCCGTCAATCTTTTTAATTGATACGGTGCCTGAGTAGTCCCATTGAACAACATCGGCGCTTTCAAAATACTGCATTAAAAGCGTGCCGTCTTCCATGATATTAAATACATAATGAAAGCCTTCATCCTTAGTGTCGCTTGTCCAATCGCCTGCGTATTTTTTCATAGGTTTATCTTTGCTGCCGCAACCGCAAAGTACGGTAATGAACATAATGAATATTAATGATAATGCTATAGTAGCTTTTTTCACAATTAATCAATCCTTATAAGAATGTGTTTTTATTGATAATATCACATTATTATAACAAAATAAAGAAAAATTTTTTGTGTTCATTTTTATACAAGTGTATGTTATAATATTTTTATAAATGAAAGGCTTGTGATATATGATGCCTAAAGGTGAAAATCAAAAGTTAAAATTATTATATTTAATGAAAATACTGACCGAGCAGACCGATGAGGAGCACAAGCTTACAATTAAAGAGATTATTGAACAGCTTGGTTATTACGGTGTGAGCGCTGAAAGAAAAAGCCTTTATGATGATTTTGAGGCTTTGAGGCTTTACGGAGTTGATGTTGAAAGCAGTGCGCAGGGTAAAAACACCGGATATTTTGTGGCAGAGCGCACTTTTCAGTTGCCTGAATTAAAGCTGCTTGTTGATGCGGTACAGTCTTCAAAATTCATCACCAAGAAAAAGAGCGGTGAGCTTATACAAAAGCTGTCAAACTTTGTAAGCATTTATGAGAAAAAACAGCTTGACAGACAGGTTTATGTCAGCAACCGTGTTAAAAACCACAATGAGCAGGCTTATTACAATGTTGACAGCATACATAATGCTATTGCAAATAATAAAATGCTAAAGTTTAAATATTATGAATGGAACGCAAGAAAAGAAAAGGTTTTAAGGCATAATGGGATTACATATGAAATAAGCCCATGGGCGCTTACCTGGGACGATGAAAACTATTATATGATAGGATATGATGCAAACGGCGATATTATTAAACATTTCAGGGTTGATAAAATGCAAAGCGTTATAGTTGCGGAACAATCGCGTCTGGGTGCAAAGCTTTTTGAAAATTTTGATATGGCTGTTTATTCAAAGCAGGCATTCGGTATGTTTGGCGGACAGCTTGAAAACGTGACTTTAAAATGTGACAACTCTCTTGCGGGCGTTATAATTGACCGTTTTGGCGAAGAGGTAATACTTAATAATGATAGCGGTGTATTCAGGGTTAATGTAATGGTTATGGTGAGCCGCGTATTTTTGTCCTGGGTGATGGGATTTGGCAATAAAATGAAAATTGTATCTCCGCAGGGAGTGGTACAAAAGCTTAAAGCATTAGCTGAGGAAACACTTAATAACTATAAATAAAAATTGCCGTCCTTTTATGAAATAGAGGGGCGGCAATATAAGAATGCAGATATGATAATAATTTAACAAACTTTTTGAAAAAACACGAAAACCGCTCAAAAACATTGTTAATAAATTAACAATTATGTTGACAGTAATATTATGCTTTAATATAATGTACTACAATCGGTGCAAACATAGTATTCTAGTTTGCAAATAATAATTGCAAATGTTTTGCAAGGTAAGGATGATTATTTATGGCAAGAATTTTTAACTTCAGTGCAGGCCCGTCTATGCTTCCGCTTGATGTGCTGCAGCGCGCACAAGCAGAGCTTTGCGAGTATGGGGCAACAGGACAATCCGTAATGGAAATGTCCCACCGTTCAAAAGAGTACGATGCAATCATTAAGGGTGTTGAGTCTCTTTTACGTGAAGTTATGAATATACCTGATGACTATTATGTGCTGTTCTTACAGGGTGGCGCTTCAACACAGTTTTCTATGATTCCCCTGAACCTTATGAATAAAAACGGCAAGGCTGATTTTGTTATTACGGGTCAATGGGCAAATAAGGCGTATAAAGAGGCTGCAAAATACGGCGTTGCAAATGTTGTTGCTTCCTCTTCTGACAAGACTTACTCATATATTCCCAAACTTGATAGGGCGGCATTTGACAAAGATGCTGACTATTTCCACATCTGTATGAACAATACAATTTATGGAACAAAGTATAATGAGCTGCCTGACACAGGAGATGTTCCGCTTGTTGCCGATATTTCAAGCTGCATTGTTTCCGAGCCTTTGGATGTTTCTAAATTTGGTTTGCTTTATGCGGGTGCACAGAAAAATCTGGCTCCCGCAGGTCTTACAATTGTTATTGTACGCAAGGACCTTGTAGGCAACGCAAGGGATATTACTCCCACAATGCTTGATTATAAAATTCACGCTGACAATGCTTCTATGTACAACACACCTCCTTGCTATACTATTTATATGGCGGGTCTTGTGCTTGAATGGATACGCGATAAAATCGGCGGTCTTGAGAACATGAAGAAGATTAATGAGAAAAAAGCAGGTTTGCTCTATGATTTTCTTGATAACAGCCAGCTGTTCAAAGGTACAGTTGTTAAAGAAGACCGCTCATTAATGAACGTTCCCTTTATTACAGGTAGTGACGAGCTTGATGCTGCATTTATTGCCGCTGCAAAGCAGAAGGGCCTTGTGAACATCAAGGGCCACCGTTCAGTTGGCGGTATGAGAGCATCAATTTATAACGCAATGCCTTATGAGGGTATTGAAAAGCTTGTTGATGTTATGGCTAAATTTGAAAAGGAGCATAAATAATGCATAAGATAATTACTTATAATAAGATTTCGCAAACTGGGCTTTCATTGTTTGATAAAAACAAATATGAAATTTCTGATACAATGGAAAATCCCGAAGGCGCTATTGTACGTTCTGCTGCTTTGCATGAGCAGGAGTTCAGCGATTCTTTGCTTGGTATTGCAAGAGCAGGCGCGGGTACAAACAACATCCCGATTGACCGTTGCTCTGAGCAGGGTATAGTTGTTTTTAATACTCCCGGTGCTAACGCAAACGCTGTTAAGGAGATGGTCGTTGCAGGCCTGCTTATTGCATCACGCCGAGTTATTCCCGCTATTGAGTGGGCTAAAACCCTTAAGGGCAAGGGTGATGAGGTTGGCAAGCTGGTTGAAAAAGGCAAAAGCGCCTTTGCAGGTCCTGAAATAAGCGGCAAGAGCCTTGGCATTATAGGCCTTGGTGCTATAGGTGTTCTTGTTGCAAACGCTGCAAACCACCTTGGTATGAAGGTTTACGGTTACGACCCGTATTTGTCTGTTGATGCTGCATGGAACTTGACACACAATGCAATTCACGCTACTGATATAAAAGAAATTTTTACTGAGTGTGATTATATTACCGTACATGTTCCGCTTAATGATTCTACAAAGAACCTTATTAACGCTGAGTCTATTGCACAGATGAAGGATGGAGTAAGGATTTTAAACTTTGCAAGAGGCGGACTTGTAAATTCTGCAGATATGCTGGCAGCTCTTGAGAGCGGTAAGGTTGCAAGCTATGTTACCGATTTCCCGAGTGATGAAATGCTTGACGCTGACGGTGTTATTGCTATACCTCACCTTGGCGCTTCTACACCTGAGTCTGAAGAAAACTGCGCAAGAATGGCAGCAAAACAGCTTATTGATTACATTGAAAATGGCTGCATTGTTAACTCGGTTAACCTGCCTGAAGTAAATATTCCGCGTAACACATCAAAGAGAGTTTGCGTAATTCACAAGAATATTCCAAATATGATAAACAGTCTTACCACTGCTGTAGGCAAGGATATCAATATTGAAAACATGGTTAACAGAGCAAAAGGTGATTATGCTTATACTTTGCTTGATATCAATGATGGTGATGATGCCGCCATTATGGAGAGAGCAAGCGCAATTGACGGTGTTATCCGCGTAAGAATTATATAAATTAAAAAAAGTGTTGACAAACGGCACTTTAGTTGTTAGAATAGCTAATGCAAACAAAGTAGAACATTTTATTTTTCGTTCTCACCCCACAGCGTATGGCTTAAGGGTCAATAGTGTAAGGCTCCGGTAATTTATGGGGTAATGTATGCTTATTGAGCGCGGAATATAAAATACGTTCCGCGCTTTTGTTATATTATTTTGGAGGTGTTTTCCCATCAGTAGCAAAGAAGCAGCTATCAATGAAGCTATCAAATTCAAGGAGATACGTCTTATAGACTCCAACGGTTCGCAGCTTGGCATTATTTCAGCTGATAAGGCACTTAACGTTGCCTACGATCAGGATCTTGATTTGGTATGTATTTCTCCCAACGCCGTTCCTCCGGTTTGCAAAATTATGGACTATAACAAGTACAAATTTGAACAAGCCAAAAGGGAAAAGGAAGCCCGTAAGAACCAGAAGGTCGTTGAGGTTAAGGAAATCAGAATTATCGGTCTTGGAATTGACACACATGACTTTGAAACAAAAGCAAGACATGCTTGCCAGTTTTTAAAGGACGGTAACAAGGTTAAGGTTTCCATCCGTTTTCGCGGAAGAGAAATGGGGCATTCCGAGATGGGTCTTGACCTGATGAATCGGTTTGCTGATTACTGCTCTGAGGTTTCCGTAGTGGAAAAGCCGGCCAAGACAGAAGGCAGAATTATGCTGATGTTTCTTGCGCCCAAATCTACAAAATAAATAGGCAAGGATTATACACATTAAGGAGGTTTTGACATGCCTAAGCTCAAAACGCACAGCGGTGCAAAAAAGCGCTTTAAACTTACCAAAACCGGTCTGGTAAAACGCGCACATGCTTACAAATCACACATACTCAACAAAAAGACTACCAAGCGTAAGAGAAATTTGCGCAAGACAGTTGTAGCTGACGTTACCAACACGGTAGCCGTAAAAAGAATGATCCCTTACAAATAAGGTGAAACTATAACGGAGGTTGCTATAGAATGGCACGAGTAAAAGGCGCGTTAGCAACGCGAAAAAGAAGAAATAAAACTTTAAAGCTTGCAAAAGGCTATTTTGGAGCTAAATCAAAGCTCTTTAAAACTGCTAAAGAAGCAGTTATGAAATCAGGTAATTACGCTTATATTGGACGTCGTCTTAAAAAACGTGATTTCCGTCGCCTTTGGATTACCAGAATTTCTGCTGCTGCAAAAATCAACGGTATGAATTATTCTACCTTTATGAACGGCATTAAGAAAGCTGGTTATCAGATTAACCGCAAGATGCTGGCTGAATTGGCTGTAAATGATGCTGCCGGTTTTGCTACTCTTGCAAAAAATGCAAAAAAAGCACTTGAAAAGTAAGAACAACGCCCGTATTAACGGGCGCTTTTCTTAGGTGCCAATATTTTCCGGAGGGTTTATAAATGGATAATTCCATAATAATAACTTCACCGGATAATCCTACGGTTAAGGAAATTTGCCGGCTTGCCGACAGTTCCCGTGCCCGTAGGGAAGAAGGTTTGTTTGTTGCCGAAGGTTTAAGGCTTTGCAATGATGCTGTTACATCGGTTGAGATTAAAACAGCGGTTATGACTGATGATTTCATATCAAGGCATAAGACGGATGCAAAGTCTATTTCCGTCAAGGCAGAAAAAACGCTGATTGTCAGCCAAAAGGTTATTAAGAAGATGTCCGGGACGCAAACGCCTCAGGGCGTTATTTGCGTGTGTAAAATTCCCGAATGCAATTCGCAAATAAATAAAACCGGTAAATACATAGCTTTGGAAAATGTTGCGGACCCTGCAAATTTGGGCGCAGTTGCGCGTACGGCAGAGGCTTTAGGTCTTTGCGGTGTAATTGTTTCTAAGAACGGTTGTGACAGATATAATCCAAAGGCTTTAAGAGCATCTATGGGTGCTTTGATGCGTTTGCCTGTAATTGAACTTGATAACTTTACAGAGCGGCTGAGCGCTTTGGATATGCCGCTTTATGCCTGTGTTGTTCACAACAGTGCTGTGTCTATATGTAATATAGACTTTACAGGCGGCGCCGTTGCGATTATAGGTAATGAAGCAAACGGTCTTACTGATAAAGCAATTAATATTGCTACACCTGTAAATATTCCAATGAAAGGCGTCACAGAGTCGCTTAATGCGGCAACAGCTGCCGCCATCGTTATGTGGGAAATGATGAGGTAACTATATGGTTTATTGGGTGTGGCTGCAAAAGGTTATTGGTTTTGGTAGTGACAGAGTACCTTATGTTATTGAACATTTCGGCTCTGCACGCGCTATGTATGAAGCGGGTGCTGATGCAATACGTAAATCAGGAATATTATCTGTTGCCGCTCTCAAAAAGGTTAGCGCGGTAACACTTGCGGATTGCAGGGCAACTGTCAATATTTGCAAGAATATGGGAATAAGTATTATTACACCTGATATGCCCAAGTATCCCAAAACCTTACTTAATACACAAACCCCACCATCTGTATTGTACACTAAGGGTGATTTTCCCGATTTTGATAATACACCCAGTTTTTGCATTGTCGGTCCGCGGGAATGTACAGAGTTTGGACAAAAATCCGCTTTTTCTTTGGCATACCGTCTGGCTTTGGGCGGTATGACAATAATTAGCGGCGGTGCTAAAGGCGCGGATTATTGTGCGCATATCGGAGCTTTGAGGGCAGACGGTATAACCGTGCTGGTTATGCCCTGTGGTATTGATATTGAATACCCTTCCGCAAATAAGGAGCTGCGAAAAGCAGTGCTTGAAAAGGGTTGTTTAATAAGTGAATTCCCGCCCGGATATAATGTAACAAAAGGCGCATTTCACTTAAGAAACAGAATATTATCAGGACTTGCTTTAGGCGTTGCTGTGATTGAAGCAGATGAACAAAGCGGTGCGCTTATTACCGCAAACCACGCGGCTGAGCAGGGAAGAGAGGTTTTTGTTGTGCCCGGAAGATCCAAAACTTCGACGCAGTATGCGGGCTCAAAAAAGCTGCTTGAGGACGGTGCAATACCGCTGCTTAGCGCTGTTAATATATTTGAACAATATTATCCTGTTTTTCCGGATAGAATTTATATGAGAAAAGCTTACAATATCAATAAGGAAAGATTGACAGAGGATTATGAACAATGTGCGGGCGGTTTTTTAAAGAAAATAAGAGCACCCAAGCTGGTTAAACCCAAGAAAGAAAAGTCTTGTAAATTTAAGCGGGAAAACATTAATGTTTTGACCGAAAAAGCAAGACAGGTTTATAACTGTTTTGAAGATAAAGAATTATCAGTTGACGATATTTGCCTGCAGCAGATATCTGATGCCGATGTGTTTGCGGCGCTTTCCGAATTAGAACTGTACGGTTTTATACAGGCTATGCCGGGAGGACGCTTTATAAAAAAAGAATTTACTATATAAAAGGAGAAGCTTTGAATATGTCTAAGCTTGTGATAGTTGAGTCACCCACAAAGGTTAAAAGCATAAAGAAATATCTCGGCGATGGCTATAATGTTGTAGCTTCAATGGGACATGTGCGTGATTTGCCCGTTTCTAAAATAGGAGTGGACATTGAAAACGGATTTCAGCCGCAGTATGTGGTGATGAAAGATAAAAAAGAGCTTATTAAAAAGCTTAAAGCTGCCGCTGCCGAGAGTGAAGTTGTATATCTTGCAACTGACCCTGACCGCGAAGGAGAAGCTATATCCTGGCACCTTTCACAGATGCTGGACCTTGATCCCCAAAAAGCTAACCGTGTGTCCTTCAACGAGATAACACAAAGCGGGGTATCGGCAGGTATGGCTGCGGTGCGCAAAATTGACAATAATCTTGTTGATGCGCAGCAGGCACGTCGTGTTTTAGACCGTATTGTTGGTTACAAATTAAGCCCGTTTTTATGGAAAAAGGTGAAAAGCGGCTTATCGGCAGGACGTGTGCAGACGGTTGCATTAAGACTTATTGTTGACCGCGAAAAGGAAATTGAGGCTTTTATTCCGCAGGAATATTGGACAATTGATGCCCGCCTTGCAAGCAGTAAAAGCGCTTTTGATGCTAAATTGCACGGTCTTACTGACGGCAAAAAAATGGATATTGCCAATGAACAGCAGGCACAAGGTATTATAAATGACCTTGATGGTGCTGATTATGTTGTTTCTAACATTAAAAAGGGTGTACGCAACAAGCAACCTGCTCCTCCGTTTATAACCTCCACTTTACAACAGGAGGCATCCCGAAAGCTTAATTTCAACGGTCAGCGCACTATGAAAATTGCGCAGCAGCTGTATGAAGGTCTTGAAATACCCGGTCACGGCGCAACAGGTCTTATTACCTATATGAGAACCGACTCCTTGCGTATTTCTGATGAGGCAAAGGCTGCCGCTGCAAAATTTATTGCAAACCGTTTCGGTGAAAATTATTTACCTAAAACCCCCCGTAATTTTACTGCAAAAAAAGGCGCACAGGATGCGCATGAGGCCATTCGCCCCACAAGTGTTGAGCTAACACCTGAAAAGGTTAAGGATGCGCTTTCTGCAGAGCAATATAAGCTGTATAAGCTTATCTGGGAAAGATTTATTGCCAGTCTTATGGCTGCATGTGTACACAATACCATGGCTGTTGATATTACAGCAGGTAATTATATGTTTAAGGCAAGCGGCTTCAAGGTAAAGTTTGACGGTTTTACCAAGCTTTATGTTGAGGGACGTGACGAGGAAAGCGAAGAGGGCGGTATGCTTCCCGATATGAAGGTGGGCGATGTATTGAAGCTTCGCACCATTACACCTAACCAGCACTTTACACAGCCTCCCGCACGCTTTACAGAGCCTACGCTTATTAAAACTTTGGAAGAGAACGGCATAGGCCGTCCGTCAACATACGCTCCTATAATTGCAAATATTCTGCAAAGGGAGTATATAGAAAGAGAAAAGAAATCCTTAAAGCCTACTGCGCTTGGTACTGTTATTGTTGACCTTGTTGTAAAACACTTTAAGAAGATAATGGATGTTAAGTTTACTGCCGGCATGGAAAATGATCTGGATAAAATCGCCGCAGGTGAGCTTGAATGGATAACTCTTATGAACAGTTTTTACGGTGAGTTTGCGGCAATGCTTGAAAAAGCCGAAAGCACAGCAAAGCGTGTTAAGCTGCCCGATGAGGAAAGTGACCAGATTTGTGAAAAATGCGGACGCACTATGGTTATCAAAAGCGGACGTTTCGGCAAATTTTTGGCTTGCCCCGGTTTCCCTGAATGCAAGAATACCAAACCGTTACCTGCAGAGGAAATTGCACAGCCTTGTCCCAAATGCGGTTCAAAGCTTGTGAAGAAAACATCACAAAAAACGCATAAGAGCTTTTATGGCTGCTCAAACTATCCTAACTGCGATTTTGCTTCTCCCGGTGTACCTACAGGTGAGGTTTGCAAGGATTGCGGAAGCTATATAATCAAGGGTGCAAGAGGCCGTAAATACTGTATGAACAGCAATTGCCCTACAAGAAAGAAAAAAGATGAATAAAATTACTGTAATAGGTGCGGGACTTGCAGGCTGTGAAGCGGCGCTTTATGCCGCAAACGCAGGTCTGCAGGTTGAGCTTATTGAAATGAAGCCCGCAGAGTTTACACCCGCACATCATTCCCAAAAATTTGCCGAGCTTGTATGTTCAAATTCGCTTAAGGCTATGCGGATTGAAAGTGCGGCAGGCTTGCTTAAGGCCGAAATGGAAAAGCTTGGCTCGGTTTGCATTGAAGCCGCCCGCAAAACAAGTGTTGCGGCGGGCGGAGCTTTAGCGGTTGACCGTGAGGATTTTTCTGACTATATAACCCAAAAGGTGTTACAGCATAAGAATATAACGGTTATAAACAAAACCGTAAGTGAGCTTCCTGACGGTGTTTGTATTGTTGCGACAGGCCCGCTGACAAGCGGAGGTCTTGCCCAGAGTATTGCAGAACTTTGCGGTGATAAGAACCTTTTCTTTTTTGATGCGGCGGCGCCTATTGTTACACAGCAAAGCATTGATTTTGATATTGCTTTTATGGCGGCACGCTATGGCCGCGGCGGCGATGATTACATAAATTGCCCTATGGATAAAGAGCAGTATGACCGCTTTTATGATGCGCTTGTTAATGCCGAAACTGTACAGATTAAGGACTTTGAAAGCCAGGTTTATGAGGGCTGTATGCCAATTGAAGTAATGGCTAAACGCGGCAAAGACTCTATACGCTTTGGCCCGATGAAGCCTGTGGGAATATATAATCCTAAGGATAACAAAAAACCTTATGCTGTTGTACAGCTGCGCAGAGAAAATACTGCGGGCAGTCTTTATAACATTGTCGGTTTTCAGACAAATTTAAAATTCAGTGAGCAGAAGCGTGTGTTTTCAATGATACCCGGTCTTGAAAATGCTGAGTTTATGCGTTACGGTGTGATGCACCGTAATACCTTTATTAATTCGCCGCGCTTGCTTGAACGCGGGCTTAATCTTAAAGCAAGACCCAATGTATTTGTTGCGGGTCAGCTTTCGGGTGTAGAAGGGTATATGGAATCTGCCGCAAGCGGTATTATGGCAGCAATTAATGCGGTAAGATACATAAATGGTGAACATCCGCTTATATTACCTGACTACACTATGATTGGTGCATTGCTAAAAAATATATGCACTGAACCCAACGGCAATTTTCAGCCTATGGGTGCAAACTTTGGAATAATTCCTTCTATTGAGCGTTTAATTAAGAATAAGGCAGAGCGGTATGCTGCTTATTCACAGCGCTCTTTAGATTTTTTTGAAACACTAAAAATATAAATTAATAAAATTTGTGGGGGATGAATAATGAGAATAGCAGTAGATGCCTTTGGCGGAGATAATGCACCGATTGAAATTTTAAAGGGCTGTGAGCTTGCGGTTAAGGAATATGACGTGGATATTACGCTTACAGGCGACAAAAATACAATTGAAGACTGTTCAAAGCAAAACGGTATATCACTTGAGAGAATGAGCATTATTGATACTCCCGTTGTTTTAAGTATGCACGATGAACCCACTGATATTGTGAAAAAAAAGGCAGACTCATCAATGGCGCTTGCTTTTAAGGAGTTAAAAGAGGACCGCGCAGATGCTTTTGTTTCTGCAGGCAGTACAGGCGGTGTTGTGGTTGGCGGAACGCTTATTGTTAAACGCATAAAGGGTATAAGCCGCGTGGCACTTGCAAGTATTTTACCTTCGCCTGATAAAAGCTTTTTGTTTTTAGACATGGGTGCTAATGCCGTTTGCCGCCCCGAAATGTTGGCGCAGTTTGGCGTTATGGGCTCGGTTTATATGCAAAAGGTTGAGGGAAGACAAGACCCAACTGTCGGTTTGCTTAACATTGGTGTTGAGAAATCAAAAGGCGGAGATTTACAGCAGAATGCGTACAAGCTTTTACAGCAGGCGCCTATTAATTTTGTGGGTAATATTGAATCGCGTGAGATGCCTAAGGGCGTTTGCGATGTTTTAGTTACAGACGGCTTTACAGGCAATATCGCCTTAAAACTGTACGAAGGTGTTCTTTCAACCACCTTTAAGCTTATAAAACAAGCATTGTATAAAAACGTTTTAAATAAAATCGGGGCTTTGATCATTAAAAAGGATTTATATGAAATAAAAGCCAAGGGCGATGCAAGAGATATTGGCGGCGCTTTGCTGCTGGGAACTTCAAAGCCTGTTGTTAAGGCACACGGCAGCTCTGATGCTATTGCTTTTAAAAACGCGATAAGACAAGCAATATTATGCTGTAATAACAATATTGTTGAAACTATATCCGAAGGATTGGCAGAAATTAAATAATATAAAAAACGAGGTTGACTTTTCAGTGCAAGATTTGCAAAAAAACTTAGGTTATAACTTTAAAAATAAGGATTTACTAATAACGGCACTTACACATTCGTCTTATGCTAACGAAAACGGCGATTACAGTATGTGCAACGAACGCATGGAATTTTTAGGAGATTCCGTGCTTTCACTTATTGTGTCGGAATATATTTTTAAAAATTTACCTGATCAGCCTGAGGGAAAGCTGACAAAGCTACGAGCTTCGCTTGTATGCGAAAAAACACTTTGCGGTTTTTCAAATCAGCTTAAATTAGGTGAATATTTACGTCTTGGACACGGTGAAATACAAAACAAAGGAAATGAGCGTCCGTCAATTCTTGCCGACGCGTTTGAGGCAGTGCTTGCGGCGCTGTACCTGGACGGTGGCAGAAAAGCAGCTGAAGATTTTGTTTTGCCTCTTATACTCACAAAAATTGACGATACAAGTGACGATACTTATAGGGATTATAAAACATTATTGCAGGAGGTTGTGCAAAAAAATCCCGAAGAGAGATTAACCTACCGACTTGCTGCAGAATCTGGCCCCGACCACGATAAGCTGTTTACGGCAGAGGTGTTTATAAACTCCAATCTTATCGGCACGGGTACAGGACACAGCAAAAAGAAAGCAGAACAGCAGGCTGCCAAGCAAGCTTTAGAGCTTATGGGCATAACAGAATGAGCCGCCACGCAAACATATCAATTTTTGTGCCGCATTTAGGCTGTCCTGTACGCTGCAGCTTTTGTAACCAATGCCGAATAACAGGACAACTTAAAAATGCGACTGCGCAGGATGTTGACGCGGCGGTTGCAGAATGTGTGCAAAGCAAAAGTTATGATCCGCATAATACGGAGATTGCTTTTTTTGGCGGCAGCTTTACAGCAATTGACCGCAGTGTGATGATGTGCTTGCTTGAATGTGCTTTTAAGCATATAAAGGCGGGAAATGTTTGCGGTATAAGGCTTTCAACAAGACCTGATGCTATAGACGAAGAAATTCTTGATATACTTAAAGCCCACGGTGTAACGGCAATTGAGCTTGGTGCGCAAAGTATGAACTACGGAGTTCTTTTTGCAAACCATCGCGGACACAGTGCTAACGATGTGCGAGTAGCATCAAGGCTTATTAAACAGTATGGCTTTGAGCTGGGGCTACAGATGATGACCGGTCTTTATACCGATACTGATGACAAAGCAATAAAAACGGCAAAAGAGCTTATTGACTTAAAGCCTGACTGTGTAAGAATATATCCTACCCTTGTTTTAAAGGGGACGCAGCTTGAAGAGCGGCTGTTAAGCGGGGAATATAAGCCGCAACAGTTAGACCATGCCGTAAGACTTGCCGCACAGTTAATACAGATGTTCGAAAAAGAGAGTATTGCTGTAATAAGAGTTGGGTTACATACAATTGATAAAGACAGCTTTGTTGCGGGCCCCTGGCATGCTGCTTTTGGTGAACTGTGCGAAAACGAGATTTTTAAAATGCTTTTGTTGCAGCAGGTGAAGCTAAAAGGAAAATATACGGTTTATTGTGCACCAAACGCTGTTTCAAAGGTGATTGGACACAAACAAAGAAATATTGAATTTTTTAAAAATTTAGGTTATAATTATAAGGTTATTTCAGACCCGTATTTAACAGGCAGAAAAATGCGTGTTGAAGCGGCTTTTGAATAAAAGATAAGGATGTGATTGAGGAAAATGTTGCTCAGCTCTATTGAGGTACAGGGTTTTAAGTCCTTTGCAGATAAAACAACATTTAAGTTTGGACGCGGCATAACTGCAGTTGTGGGTCCCAACGGTTCTGGTAAAAGCAATATTTCCGATGCCGTGCGTTGGGTTTTGGGAGAGCAGTCAACCAAAAATTTGCGCGGTCATTCAATGGAGGACGTTATTTTTAACGGCACCGCTAACCGCAGGCCGCACGGCTTTTGCGAGGTTACCCTTAACATAGATAACAGCGACCGTTCATTAGATTTTGATAATGATACTGTTTCGGTTACACGACGTTATTACCGCTCGCACGAGAGCGAGTATCTTATTAACAATGCTTCTGTACGTCTTAAGGATGTGCACGAGCTGTTTATGGATACGGGTGTAGGCCGTGATGGTTATTCAATGATTGGTCAGGGCAGAATAGACAGCATTATCAGCTCAAAATCACACGAGCGCCGTGATATATTTGAAGAAGCTGCAGGTATTTCAAAGTACCGTTACAGAAAAACCGAGGCCGAACGCCGTTTGGCTTTGGCACAGGATAATATGCTGCGCCTTAAGGATATCATAAATGAGCTTGAAGGGCGTGTAGGTCCCCTTGCCCAGCAGAGTGAAAAGGCACAGAAATTTATCGAACTGTCAGAGCGAAAAAAGCAGCTTGAGATAGGCCTTTGGATGCATACACTCGATAATTCCAAGGAAGCTCTCAGAAATCAGGAAAGCAAAATTGATGTTTGCCGATTGCAGTATGAGCAGATAAAAGCTCAGCTTGAAGAGTTTGAAGGGAAAATAGAAGAAAACTCGCAGGAGTTTGCACGTCTTACAAATGAGATAGATAATGTAAGAAACAAGCTTGCAGGCTCTGAAGAGCAGGTGGCTACCGTTAAGGGTGAAATTGCGGTGGCAAACAACAATATTGTTCATAATAATGAGAATATAGAGCGATTGCAGGGTGAAATGGACAGCATTTTATCGGGCGACGATAAAACCCAGCTTGAAATTGAACAGAAGAACGCGCAGATTGAACTTAAAACAGCTGAGCTTGAAGCGCTGGCTGCCAAAATAGAAGATGCCGCCAACAGACTGTCAGGTCTTATTGGGGACAGTGAAAATATTTCACGCGATATTGAAATGCAGATTGCAGAGCAAAACCGGATTTTTGCACAGCTTGCGGACTTGCGTGTTGAGCTTGTTACAGCACAGACAACAGTACAGGAGATTGTTAACCGTGCTGACAGCCTTGATGAGCTTATTGACACAAGAAAGGCAGAAGCTGATGCTCTTGGCCATGAATTGAAAGAGACAAGCAGCCTGCTTGATGATATTGAGGACAGGCTTTTGGGCTATTCAAATTCAATTAAAGGATATGAGCTTCGTTATGCTTCTAAGGAAGAAAATGTTAACAAGCTTAAAGAAGAACTGGACAGTCTTGATAAAAATATTGATACAAGATTGCGCCGTGCCGAAATACTAGAGGACTTTGAAAACAAAATGGAGGGCTACGGTCACTCTGTTAAGGTTATAATGGGCGAGTCTAAAAAAGGCACATTACGCGGCATTGTAGGCCCTGTTTCACAGATTATTAAGGTAGAAAGCAGATATGCAAGCGCAATAGAGGTGGCGCTTGGCAACGCTTTGCAGCACATTGTTACCGATACCGAAGCTGATGCAAAAAGAGCAATATACTTTTTAAAAGACAGCGATAACGGACGTTGTACTTTCTTACCTGCTGAAACTGTAAAATCTCATTTATTTAATGAAAAAGGGCTTGATGACTGCTTTGGCTTTATTGATATGGCCGACCGCCTTGTCAGCTGTGACGGTAAATATAATGAAATTATAAAATATTTGCTTGGCGGTGTTGCCGTTGCTGATGATATGGACAGCGCAACTTCTCTTGCAAAGAAGTTTAAATATCGTTTTAAGGTTGTAACGCTTGACGGTCAGGTTGTTAATGCGGGCGGCTCGCTTACAGGCGGTTCCATGGCAAAAAATGCAGGTATGCTTTCCCGCCGTCCTGATATTGAAAAGCTGAGAGCCGATGCAAAAAAACTTCAGGACAAACGCGAATCTGTTTATGAGCAGTTTGTAAAGGCGGAGGAGGAGCTTGCAAGAGTTAACTCTGATATTACGGCCGTTAAAGCAGAAGCAATGACTGCAAACGAAGATAAAATTCGCACCATGGGTGAAATTAAAAGAATTTCAGAATTGAAGAGTGCGGCTGATGATGCGGTTTTGGAGCTTGAGAAGGAGAAAATTGACGGCAGCAAAAAAATTGAACAACTTAAAATGGCCGAGCAGCAGGCAAATGAGCAGATTGAACTGCTTGAAAAAGAAAAGACTGTATTGCAAGAAAAAATTGAAGCTGCATCCGGAGGTCGTGACGTCATTGCGGCGCAGCGTGAACAGCTTTCACAGGAGCTTACTGCTTTAAAACTTAATGATGTTGAGATAAAGAAGGATATTCAGATACTAAAGCAAAGTATTGCGCTGATTGAGTTTAATGCGGCTGATAAGGAGGCTCGTATTGAGTCTGTAAAATCACAGATTGAGGCATTACATAACCGAAACGCTGAAATTGAAAAGGCTATTGCCGAGCGTAATGCGGGCATTGACGCGTTGAAGGATATGGCTCAAAAGGGCGAGGGTGAAATTAAGGCATTGATTGAAGCCCGTATGGAAACCGAAAAAAATGCCCAACGGCTGCGCCAGGAAGAGCGCGAAGCAACCGAAAAGCGCGAGTCAGTTAATGCAGAGCTTGCACGTCTTTGTGAGCGAAAGGAAAATATGGAACGAGAGTATGAAGATGTAATACGCCGTCTGTATGATGAATATCAGATGACACGTTCTGAGGCTGAGCAATACGGCGCTGTAGTAGAAAATCCTGCACAGGACCGTCGCACACTTAATGAAATTAAGAGTAAAATACGTTCCTTGGGCAATGTTAATGTTTCCGCTATTGAGGAATACAAGGAAGTAAGCGAACGATACGAGTTTTTATCAAAGCAGATGGCTGACGTTGAAAAGACTGCTCAGGAGTTAAGACAGCTTATAGGTCAGCTTACAGGACAGATGAAAGAAATGTTCCTTGAAGCCTTTGAGAAAATCAATTCGAGATTTTCGGTTACTTTCTCTGAATTGTTTGGCGGCGGCACAGCGAAGCTTTCGCTTACTGATCCCGAAGATCCGCTTGAAAGCGGCATTGATATTGAAGCAAGGCTTCCCGGCAAAAACGTGCCGAGAATGGAAAGCTTATCGGGCGGCGAAAAAGCCTTAGTTGCTTTATCAATTTACTTTGCAATAATGCAGGTAAACGCACCGCCGTTCTGTTTCTTGGACGAGGTTGATACCGCGCTTGACGATATTAACGTTGATTTGTTTGCGGAATATATGAAAAAGTCGGGACTTAATACACAGTTTATTTGTGTTACTCACCGTCGCGGCACTATGGAAGCGGCTGATATGCTTTACGGTGTCACAATGCAGGAAAAGGGTATCACAAAGCTATTGGAGCTTAATGTGGCCGACGTAGAAAAGAAATTTTTAGTGAGTCAAGATAAATAAATTATATTCAAACTTATTGCTTTGGATAAGGAGTAAACAATGGCTTTTTTCAGTAAAATATCTCAAGGTCTAAAAAAAACAAGAGAGTCTTTTAATCAAAGCATAACCTCTTTTTTAAACAGCTTTACCAAAATTGATGAAGACCTTTTAGAAGAACTTGAGGAAATACTTATTACAGCAGATATTGGTGTTAACACCGCACAGCGCATTTGCGAAGACTTACGTGCGCAAGTTAAGAAACAGGGTATTACCGACACCGAGCAGATACGCGACCTGCTTAAAAAAATTATAAGTGGTATGATAGACGGTGACACAGAGTTGCATATTGACACCAAACCGTCTGTAATAATGGTTATTGGCGTAAACGGTGTTGGAAAGACTACAAGCATAGGCAAGCTTGCCGCATATCTTAAAGCACAGGGCAAAAGCGTTGTGCTTGGCGCGGCAGATACCTTCCGCGCTGCCGCTATTGACCAGCTTGATGTGTGGGCACAGCGCGCAGATGTACCGCTTATAAAAAGTGTTGAGGGAACAGACCCCGCATCTGTTGTGTTCGATGCGCTTGCATCTGCAAAAGCAAGAGGCGCTGATGTTGTTATATGCGATACAGCAGGACGCTTGCATAACAAGAAAAACCTTATGGACGAGCTTGCAAAGATGCGCAGGGTAATCTCTTCTCAACTGCCCGACAGTGATGTTGAAACTTTGCTTGTTTTAGATGCTGTTACAGGACAAAATGCCGTTAACCAGGCACGCCAGTTTAATGAGGCAACCGGTATTACGGGCATAATTTTGACAAAGCTTGACGGTACGGCAAAGGGCGGCGTTGTAATTAATATTATGGAAGACCTTAAAATTCCCGTTAAGTTTATCGGCGTGGGTGAACAGATTGATGACTTACAGCCCTTTGACAGCAAAGCCTTTGGTATATCTCTCTTTGAGGAGAACGCTCAATGAAATTTTTTGTAGCCACAAAAAATGCTCACAAATTGGATGAGCTTAAAAGAATACTTGAACCTATGGGTATTGATGCTATTTGCGAGAATGACCTTGACGGTGTTTTGCCCGAGGCGGAGGAAAACGGAACAACCTTTGAAGAAAATGCGTTAATAAAAGCGAGAGCGGGCAGAGATTTCAGCGGTCTTTCAACAGTTGCTGATGACTCAGGACTTTGCGTTGATTTTCTTGACGGCGCACCCGGCATATATTCTGCAAGATTTTCCGACGGCGGCGACACAGAAAACAATAAAAAGTTGTTAAAGCTTTTAGAAGATGTACCTATGGAAAAACGTACAGCAAGGTTTGTTTCTGTTATTGCCTGCGTATTTACCGACGGAAGAGAATTTACAGTACGCGGTGAATGTGAGGGATATATAGCCTTTGACGTTGCAGGCAAGGCCGGTTTTGGCTATGACCCACTGTTTATTTCCGAGGCGGGCAGATTTTCGGAAATTACCCCTGCGCAAAAGGATGCTGTAAGCCATAGGGGTAAATCATTACAAAAACTATCGGAAAGGCTTGAAAAAGAAATGCCTGAAATTGAACAAAATGATGAATTTATCAGCACAATGAAGGGTAAGCAGCGCGCACAGCTGAGAGCAAAGGCTAATACCCTTAACTGTGTTATGCAGATAGGGAAAGGCGGCATAACCGAGCCGGTTATTGCGCAGGCGGACTTTGAGCTTGACACAAAAGAGCTTATAAAAATACAGGTGCTTGAAACCTCACCTGTTGATGCGCGCAGTGCCGCTGCCTTGCTTGCAAACAAGCTTAATGCTGAAATAATACAGGTTATTGGCAGACGTTTCATTATTTACCGTGAAAATCCTGACAAGGATGACGCCAAAAAGACTGCAAAGAAAAATAAAAAGGCAGTAAAATCCAAAAAGAACAATACCCGAAATTATGCCAAAAAGCCTGATTTTAAGAAAACAAAATCTGCGGCTTCGCGCTTTTTTACAAAAAAGAGCGGCTCGGTAAAGAAAAATGGCTAAAACAGTTATTTTCGGAGGAACCTTTAACCCTTTGCATGTCGGTCATACAGAAATTATAAAGCTGCTGAGCAATCAGAAATTTACGGATGAACTGTTGGTTATTCCTACCGCGTTGCCGCCTCATAAAGAATATTACGATGAGGTGCAGTCGGTGCACAGGCTTAATATGTGCCGTATTGCAGTTAAAGGAATAAAAAATGCAACGGTAAGCGATATTGAACTAAAAAGACAGGGTAAAAGCTATACAATAGATACGGTTAACACTTTGCTTGACTGCGGCAAAAAAGATATTGCCGTTGCGTGTGGCGGAGATATGCTTGTAACTCTGGACACCTGGAAAAGTTATAAGGAGCTTATATCAAAGGTTGAAATAATTGCAATATACCGTGTCGGCACAGACAAGGACTTTTTTGACACTGCGGTTGAAAAAACACTAGAAGACGGAGGCAGAGTGACTGTTTTAGAAGCAAAAATTACCGATGTTGCTTCTAAAAATTTGCGCTCTATGTTAAAACGCGGGGAAAATGTTGAAAAATTAATTACTGCTGAAATATATGACTATATAAAGCAAAACAGATTATATATATAAAAGGAAGAACTATGTATAAAAAATACATTGATGAAATAAGAAAAAGGCTAGACGATAAGCGCTTTAATCATTCATTATGTGTTGCAAAGGAAGCGCGTCGGCTTGCCGTTAAATACGGTGCAGATGCCGACAAAGCAGAGCTTGCGGGAATACTGCACGATATAACCAAGCAGGCAAGCGCTGCTGAGCATTTTGAAATTATAAATAAGTATAAATTAAAGTTATCTGAGGTTGAGCTTAATGCACATAAGCTATGGCACTCCAAAACAGGTGCGGCAGTGGCAAAGTTTGAGCTTGGAATTGATGATGATGAGATAATCGGTGCAATCAATTATCACACCACCGCTAAGGCAGATATGACCCTGCTTGAGCGGGTACTGTTTTTAGCAGATTTTACATCTGAGGACAGAGATTATGAGGATGTTGATATTATGCGCGCATTGACCAATTATTCAATGGAGCTTGCGATGACTTATGCGTTGAAATATACAATAACAGATTTATTGCATAAGGATGTTGCAATCCATCCCGATACTGTGGCAGCTTATAATTATATAAAAGCAAAAAGGGGAAAAGATAATGAGTGAATCAAAAGATTTGTACACAAACAGCAGCGATGCAGAAAACTCATATGATCTTTACTCTGTTGCCAGCGGTGTGCCGCGCACGGGTTATGCTATAAAAAAGGCTAAACGAATAAGAAGAATAATAAACACAATTGCTTCAATTGTGCTTGCTATATCAGTTCTGCTGACTGGAGTAATGGGTGCATTTTTATATATTTCAGGTAAAAAGCTAGGAGGACTTAAGGCTGATGATAATCCGCAGGACGGATATGAGCAGTTGTATATTAGTGACAGCCCTGATGTGACGTATATGCTTGTTGCGGGTGTTGACTTAGGTGAGCGTCTTACCGATATTATTGTTGTGGTTTGTTTTGACCATAAGAATAATACAATAAGTTGTTTGCAGATCCCGCGCGACACCTTTGTTGATTATGAGCTTAAAACTTATCGCATAAATTCAGTTTACGGACAGACCCGTAAAGGCGAGTCCGGTATAAACGTTTTAAGACGCAAACTTTCCTCACATTTCGGAATACCTATTGACCATTATGTTATTTTTACAATAGAAGGTTTTATGAATGTTGTTGATGCCGTTGGCGGTGTACAGATTAACATAACACAAAAGGAAGGTATTGAAATTGAAAACCAGCATAATATCGGAGAGATGTACACAATCGGTCCCGGTTGGGTAACGCTTGACGGTAATGCTGCGGCGGGTTTTGTACGCAAGCGCAAGGGCGGAGAAAGCGGATATTCAAAAGGTGATATAAGCCGACTTGAAGCGCAAAGACTGATGTATGTGGCGCTTGTTAAAAAGCTTAAGGAAATGGGCTTTGGACAGCTGGGCAGTGTTGCAAAGTCTTGCTATAATGAAATTGCTACAGATTTGACTGTAAACCAGATTATTGGATATGCACGCGAGGCCAAGTCGGTTGATTTTTCAAACTTCTCGGTATTTACGGTGCCCGGACAGGGATGCACCTATAAGGGCTATTCGCTTTATTCCATTCACAAGCAGGCTTATGTGGATATGTTTAACGAGCATTTTAATCCGTACGGTGAACAGTTGACCACAGATGATATAAAGGTTGTTGAGCTTCATACCGATTTAGGTATAAAAACCGGTAGCAGCCTTGCAAGTCAGGGAGGAAGCTTACAGCAAATTATTGACGATAAAAATCAATAGGAGAACAGTATGGAAGCATTTGATACTTTAAAAATTGCGGCTAACGCTTTAAACGAGAAAAAAGGCTTGAATATTACTGCAATTAAAATTGGCGACTTGTCAATTATTGCCGATTATATGTTGCTTGTTACGGCTACATCTTCAACACATGTGCGTGCGCTGGCTGATGAAACCGAAAAAAAGCTTAGTGAAGCGGGTGTGCAGCCGCATCATGTAGAGGGCAAGGCAACAGGTTGGATACTGCTTGACTATAATGATGTTATTATTCACGTTTTCAGTTACGAAGCAAGAGAGTTTTATAACCTTGACCGTATGTGGGAAGACGGACAAAAGCTTAATATGGATACAATACTTGATAACGTTCAGGAGGAAGAATAATGAAGTATGATTTTGCCGCCATTGAGAAAAAATGGCAACAGATATGGGATGATAATAAAACCTTTGCGGCTAAGCAAGATTTTACTTTGCCTAAATACTATGCATTGGTTGAGTTTCCTTATCCTTCAGGTCAGGGACTTCACGTGGGACATCCCCGCTCATATACCGCAATTGATATTGTAAGCCGTAAAAAAAGACTTGAGGGCTACAATGTTCTTTATCCGATGGGTTGGGACGCTTTTGGTCTGCCCACTGAGAACTTTGCAATAAAAAACCACGTTCATCCTGCTGATGTAACAAAGAAGAATATTGACCATTTCCGTGATCAGTTAAAATCTCTAGGTTTTTCTTTTGATTGGGACAGAGAGATAAACACAACCGACCCCAGCTATTACAAATGGACCCAGTGGATTTTTATTCAGCTGTATAAAAACGGTCTTGCATATAAAAAGGAAATGGCTGTTAACTGGTGTACCTCATGTAAGTGCGTTCTTGCAAATGAAGAGGTTGTAAACGGTGTTTGTGAGCGTTGCTCAAGCCCTGTTGTACGTAAAACAAAGAGCCAGTGGATGCTTAAGATAACTGATTATGCTGAAAAACTGCTTGACGGTCTGAATAATATTGATTTTATTGAGCGTGTAAAAACACAGCAGAGAAACTGGATTGGCCGCTCAACAGGTACAGAAATTAAGTTTGTTACCACAGCTGGTGATATTTTAGAGGTTTACTCAACAAGAGCAGATACTCTTTTTGGCGCTACATATATGGTAATGTCACCTGAGCATCCTCTTATTGATAAATGGTCCGGCCGTCTTGAAAATATGGACGAGATTAATGCATATAAAGAAGATGCTGCAAGAAAGTCTGACTTTGAACGCACCGAAATGGCAAAGGACAAGACAGGCGTTATGCTACAGGGCGTTAAAGCTATTAATCCCGTTAACGGAAAGGAAATACCGATTTTTATTTCTGACTATGTTCTTATTTCCTATGGTACAGGCGCAATTATGGCTGTTCCCGCTCACGATACAAGAGACTGGGAGTTTGCCAAAAAGTTTAATTTACCGATAATTGAGGTTGTAAAAGGCGGAGATGTTGAAAAAGAGCCTTTTGTTGACTGTGCTACAGGCGTGATGGTTAACTCGGACTTTTTGGACGGTTTATCTGTTGAAGATGCTAAAAAGAAAATAAATGAATGGCTTACTGAGAAAGGCCTTGGTCACAGAAAGGTAAATTACAAACTGCGCGACTGGGTTTTCTCACGCCAGAGATATTGGGGTGAGCCTATCCCGATTGTACATTGTGACAAGTGCGGAGCAGTTCCGCTTGATGAAAAGGATTTACCTTTGCTTTTGCCTAATGTTGACTCATATGAGCCTACCGATAACGGTGAATCACCTTTAGCAAAGATGACCGATTGGGTAAATACAACCTGTCCCAAGTGCGGCGGCCCCGCTCACAGAGAAACTGATACAATGCCCCAGTGGGCAGGATCTTCGTGGTATTTCCTGCGTTATTGCGACCCGCATAATGATAAGGAGCTTGCTTCTGCCGAAGCACTTAAATACTGGTTGCCTGTTGATTGGTACAACGGCGGTATGGAGCATACAACTCTGCACTTGCTTTACAGCCGTTTTTGGCACCGTTTCCTTAATGACATTAACGCTGTGCCGACTGCTGAGCCTTATGCAAAACGTACCAGCCACGGTATGATTTTGGGTGAAAACGGCGAGAAGATGTCTAAATCAAGAGGTAACGTTGTTAATCCCGATGACATTGTTAATGAATACGGTGCAGATACAATGCGTCTTTACGAAATGTTTATCGGAGACTTTGAAAAGGCTGCTCCCTGGAACTCAAGCTCAATTAAGGGCTGTAAGCGTTTTCTTGAAAGAGTATGGGGACTTGCTGAAATACTTGTTGACGGTGAAGTCAGAAAAGAGCTTGAAAGCAACATTCATCGCACAATAAAAAAGGTTACCGAGGATATTGAAGGCCTTAAAATGAATACTGCAATTGCAGCATTGATGGCGCTTATTAATGATATATGCGCTACCGGCAGCATTACCCGTGAAGAGTTAAAAATATTCCTTATATTGCTTAACCCCTTTGCACCTCACTTAACAGAAGAAATGTGGGTACAAAACGGTTATGAAGGTATGCTTAACGCTGCAAAATGGCCTGAATTTGATGAAGCAAAATGCGCCGTTTCTGAAATTGAAATTGTTGTTCAGGTGAATGGAAAAATAAGAGCAAGAATGAATGTTGATGCAAACACTGTTGCTGATGATGCAATTGCACTTGCCAAAACTGATAAAAAGGTTGCGGCAGAAATTTCGAACTCTACAATTGTTAAAGAGCTTTACATACCCGGAAAGCTTGTTAACATAGTTATAAAACCTGCTAAAGCATAAACACTTGACAAGCTATGGCTTGCTGGTGTATAATATTTTAGCAAACTCCTTATAGAGAATGGGAGGGAATTTGGATGAGCCAGGTAAGAATTAAAGATAATGAATCTCTTGACAATGCTCTTCGTCGTTTCAAAAAGCAAACTGCTAAGGACGGAGTTATGCAGGAAGTTCGCAAAAGAGAGCATTATGAGAAACCTTCGGTAAAACGCAAGAAAAAGTCTGAAGCTGCACGTAAGCGTAAATTTCGTTAAGGTTTTGGTTTACTATGCAGATAATTGGCCGTGTCACATTCTGTGAGACGGCCTTTATTCATAATATGGGGTGTTTTTATGTTTTTCAGACCGCATTTAAAAAAAGAACATATAACAGATATAACAATTGATGATTTAAAAGCATTAGGTGTGGATACACTTATTTTGGATGTTGATAATACTTTATCAAAGCACCATTCACAAACTGCGGCGCCCGGTGTGATTGATTGGATTGCCGATATGCAGCGAGAGGGAATAAAGCTGATAATATTGTCAAACGCAAGACGTGCACGTGTTGAGCCTTTTGCAAATATGCTCGGATTGGATTTTTTACCTTTAGGATTAAAGCCACTGACCGGAGGCTATCGTAAAATAAGAAAACGGATTGGTTTGAAAAAAGAGCAGATTGCAACGGTTGGCGACCAGCTTTTTACCGATATGCTCGGCGGAAATCTTGCGGGTATAAAATGTATACTTGTTACCCCGTACGAAGAGGAAGATAAACCAAGTTTTAGAATAAGAAGAAAACTTGAAAAAGTAATGCTTAAAAGATACGGATATTAAAGGGGAGAAAAAATATGTCAGCAAGATTTGGCCCTGCCGGCAATTCCGACAGCTTTGCGGCAATGAAGTATAAGCACACTTTGCATATACCTGAATATATTGAAAAAATGGGACTTAATGCTTATGAGTATCAATGCGGACGCGGCGTTAACATTGGTGAACAAAAGGCTATTGAGTTCGGTCAGGCTGCTGCAAAAAAGAACATTGCAATATCCCTGCACGCACCGTATTATATTTCTATGTCATCGGTTGATGAAGAAAAACGTCTTAATTCAATAAAGTATATTCTTGACAGCGCACGCGCGGTTAAAGCAATGGGAGGAAACCGCATTGTTGTCCATACGGGCTCTTGCGGTAAAATTGACAGAGCTTATGCTTTGGAGCTTGCGCTTGATACAATGAAGCGTGCAATACAGGCATTGGACGAAAACGGGTTGACGAATATCAGGGTTTGCCCTGAAACAATGGGAAAAATAAACCAGCTTGGCACCTTGGATGAAGTTTTAGCTTTGTGTAAGCTTGACGAAAGATTGATACCCTGTATTGATTTTGGCCACATTAATGCAAGAACACATGGATCATTAAAAACGTATGCTGATTTTGAAGCGGTTTTTGATAGAATTGAAGACAAGCTCGGTTTAGCACGTCTTAATGAGTTTCATTCTCATTTTTCTAAAATTGAATATACTGAGGGCGGAGAAAAATGCCATCTGACATTTGCGGATGAAGTGTTTGGCCCAAACTTTGAGCCTGTTATAGATTTGGTGTTAAAGAAAAATTGTTCACCCGTAATAATTTGTGAATCGGCAGGTACACAGGCAGAGGACGCAAAATCTATGATGGATTATTATGAAATGGGAGGCTCTGCTAAGTGAATAATAAAATGAGACGCCTTACCGATGCTTTGCAGGAAAACGAAGCCGCCCTTATATACACTTGTGTTAATCGCAGGTATCTGACAAACTTTCCGTCGTCGCTTGGATATTTGCTTGTTAGCAAAAAAAGACAGTCTTTGATTGTGGACGGCAGATATTTTGAGGCGGCACAAAAAACAGTAAAAAACGCAGATGTATTTTTGCTTAAAAACACAGCTTCTCAGCTTAAAGATTTTGTTAAAACCAATTGTATTGACAAAATACTGATTGAGGATGAAATTAACTTGGGTACGGCAATTGCGGTTGAAAATGCTTGCGGTTGCAAAACACAGGGAGCAAGGCTGTCGAGGCTGTTGCTTGAGATGCGCAGCATTAAAAGCGAACAGGAAATTGAATATGTTATTGCGGCGCAGCGCATTGCTGAAAAAGCCTTGACAGAACTGCTTAACTTTATTAAACCCGGAGTAAGTGAAAAACGTCTGGTAGCAGAGCTTGAATATCAGATGCGTCTGTTTGGTTCTGACGGAGCTTCTTTTGATACTATTGCGGTTTCAGGAGAAAAATCTTCAATGCCGCACGGAGTACCGTCAGAGCGCTGTGTTAACGCGGGTGAGTTTATTACCTTTGATTTTGGCGCGACTGTTTGCGGATATCACAGTGATATGACAAGAACCGTTGCTGTCGGCTATGCTGATGAGCAAATGAAAGAGGTTTACTCAGTTGTGCTTGCGGCTGAGCTTGCGGGCGAAGAAGCAGCTTATTCAGGCAAACTCTGTGCGGATGTTGACATGGCGGCGAGAACAGTAATAATTGACGCGGGATACGGACACTGTTTTGCTCATAGCACAGGTCACGGTGTAGGACTTGAAATTCACGAGTATCCTGCTTTATCTGCAAAGACTGATAGCGTTCTTTGCTGCGGTAATCTGGTTACCTGTGAGCCGGGAATCTATTTACCAGGAAAATTTGGGGTAAGAACAGAGGATATGTTATATATTCGTGAAAACGGGCCTCAAAATTTAACTAAATTTGAAAAACAGCTTATAATTGTTTAATTTTTTTACTATTTTGTATTGAAATATTTTATAATTTGGTATAAACTGTATTTGTATTAATTAGAACTTTAATATTACGGAGGAGAAAAATATGATTAGTGCCGGCGATTTTAGAAACGGCGTAACCTTTGAAATGGAAGGAAAAGTTTATCAGATTGTTGAGTTCCAGCATGTTAAGCCCGGCAAGGGCGCGGCTTTTGTTCGCACAAAAATCCGCAATGTAATTGAGGGTTCTGTTGTTGAGCGCACATTCAATCCCAACGATAAGTATCCTACTGCTTTTGTTGAGAGAAAGGATATGGAATATTCTTATCAGGATGGTAACATCTATTACTTTATGGACCTCGAGTCTTATGAGCTTATTCCTATTGATGCTGCAAAGACAGATGATAACTTTAAATTTGTCAAAGAAAATATGGTTTGCAAAGTGCTTTCATATAAGGGTAATGTTTTCGGCATTGAGCCGCCTACATTTGTCGAACTTCAAATTGCTGAAACCGAGCCCGGCTTTAAAGGCGATACGGCTACCAATACAACAAAGCCCGCTAAGCTTGAAACCGGTGCAGAAATCAGAGTTCCCCTTTTCATCAACGAGGGCGATATGATTAGAATTGACACTCGTACAGGCGAATATATGGAACGCGCATAAACTGCGTTTTTTGGGGAATTACATAATTAGTATTCACGAAAGGATATGTTTGATATGACAGTAACAGAAAAGGTTGCTTATCTTCGCGGTTTGGCTGAAGGCCTTGTATTAGATGATAACAATAAACAGGATAAGCTTATTAAAGCTATTATTGATGTTCTTGACGATATGGCGCTCACAGTTGCCGATTTAGAGGACACCTGTGCAGAAATGTCTGAGCAGATTGATGCGGTTGACGAGGATTTGTCAGCTGTTGAAGATCTCATTTATGAGGACGATGAGGAATGTGACTGTGATGATTGCGATTGCGGTTGTGAGGACGAGGAATACGAAATTGAATGTCCTAACTGTCATGATCTTATCTATCTTTGCGAAGAGGATTTGGATGAGGATATAAAGTGCCCCAACTGCGGCGCTGATTTGCAGTTTGAATTTGACGGTGACTGTGATTGCGGTTGCTGTGATTGTGAAGAAGCAGAATAATTTTTTAGTTTAAACCTATTAACGCCGCACTTCTTTTTGGAAGCTGCGGCGTTTTTTGAAAATGGGAAAGCAGGACGGTGTAAGGCTTGGATTATATTAAAAACAAATTCTGTGCCCTGATAATGGCGGCAGGTTCCTCTTCACGCATGAAAGGAAAACCAAAGCAGTTTATTGAAATTGACGGCAAAAGCGTACTGCTACGCAGCTTGCAGGCATTTGAAAATAATGAATGGGTTGACAAAATAATTGTTGTAAGCAAAACACAGTATTTTGAAGAGATTAATAAACAGGCACAAGAAGGTAATGTTTCAAAATTTGCCGGCGTTGTTTCGGGCGGTAACAGCCGTATGGACTCTGTTAAAGAGGGCATGAAATACATAGGCGGCAGTCAATATGTGCTGGTACACGATTGCGCAAGGCCTTTAGTTACAGACAAAGTTATAGGCGATGTTGCATATGCTGCTATTCAATACGGTGCGGCAATATGCGGCGTTGCGGTTAAGGATACAATCAAAAAAATTGATGAAAGCGGTATGGTGGCACAAACCTTTGAGCGCGCAAGCCTTATAAGCGTGCAGACTCCGCAGGGCTTCAAGGCCGAGCTATTAAATTGCGCTTTGAACAATGCAGATAATTTAAGCACTTACACCGATGACGCTTCGGTCGTTGAGGCAGCAGGTCATAATGTAAAGGTTGTACAGGGTGACTATAAAAACATTAAAATAACAACCAATGAGGATATTGCAACCGCAATAGGCTTTTTAAAGGAGAAATAATTTTATGCGTATAGGACACGGATATGATGTTCACAAGTTCTGCGACGGACGAAAGCTTATTTTAGGCGGCGTTGAAATTGAATATGAAAAAGGCCTTTTGGGACATTCTGATGCTGACGTGCTGATTCACGCGGTTTGCGATGCTTTGCTTGGCGCCGCTGCTTTAGGGGATATAGGCAAGTATTTTCCCGATAATGATGCTGCGTACAAAAATATCGACAGCACTATATTGCTTAAAAATGTGGTCGGTCTGTTAAAGGATAAAGGCTATAGGATAAATAACATTGATGTAACGGTAATTGCTCAGGCCCCGAAACTTGTGGGATATATTGATGCAATGCGAAAAAGAGTGGCAGAGTGTTGCGGTATTCATATTGACTGTATGGGCATAAAGGCTACCACGGAAGAGGGACTTGGCTTTACGGGACAAAAGTTGGGAATAGCTGTTCATTCTGTGTGCACAATAGAATAAAAACATTTTGTACATCATAGTATTTATTACAGGAGGAATGCTATGTGTACGGATGTTTAAGATTAACAAAGATTAAATTGGCAGTTTTGGGTGCTGTGCTGCTGTTAACAATCACGGCTGCGATTGTTTTAAATCGCGATGATACTGCGGCGGTAAATGCGGCGGTTAATGAAAATAGGGTAGAATTTATTTCGACACTCGGAGTTGCTGTTGACGAAGAAAATTTTTTTGTCAAGTCGGTTATAATACCGACAAGCTTTAATGATGTATATGAACAATATAATGCGCTGCAAAAAAGCGCGGGGTACAATCTTAAAGAATATGCTGGTAAAACAGTTACGCAATATACATATTATTTTAAGGGTTCAGATACTCAGAGAGTAAACTTGCTTGTTTATAAGCAAAAAATAATCGGCGGCGACATAAGCTCGGCGCGTCTTGACGGAAGTATGCAGGCGTTGTTGCCGCAAAATGATAATTAAAGGTGAAACAGTATGGAAATGCAACGTCTTGACAAGGTGGTGGCATCGCTTATGGGGTGTACCAGAAGTCAGGCAAGAGAGATAATAAAACAAAAAAGAGTACAGATTAACTACAATATCGTCTCGGATATTGCTCTTAAACTTGATGTTGATGCGGACAAGCTTGAAATTGACGGCAATGCGCTGAAATATGAAAAATTTGTTTATTATCTTATGAATAAACCCAAAGGCGTACTTTCTGCCAGCCGTGACAAAAGGGCGAAAACAGTGCTTGATTTGTTAGATGCACAGGACAGACGTGCTGATATTTTTTGTGTTGGGCGTCTTGACAAGGATACGACAGGATTGCTGATTATAACCGACGACGGAGAAACGGCGCACAAATTAATGTCGCCTAAAAAGGATATAGACAAAACGTATAAGGCTACCCTTGACGGCGATGTGACAGATGATATGATTTCTGCTTTTAAAAAAGGTGTGATACTTGCTGACGGTACAAAATGCAAACCCGCGCTTTTGCAGATAGCGGGGGACAAAGAAGCGTTGCTTACTGTAAGTGAGGGTAAATATCATCAGGTAAAAAGAATGTTTGGTACTGTAGGGCTAGGCGTTGTAGAGCTTAAAAGGGTGAGCATTGGTAAACTTGAGCTGCCAAAAAATCTTGATGAGGGTGAGTACATAAAGGTTGCATCTGGGACAGTATTGGGAATTTTAGGCTGAATTTTGCAAAATTTTCCTAAGTTGTAATAAAATTTTTCATAATTTCGGCAAATTGTACAAACCGGTATCGTAATATTTGGAAGATTACAATATGGTAATTTTCAAGCCAACTTGTTATAATACATCATGGCGTTTAGATATTAAGATTAAGCATGGGTCGTCAAGGTATTGGACGCACAAATTTAGGAGGGTTTTATAAATGGCAAGATTGTCACTTAAAAACATTTACAAAAAGTATCCGAGCAATGTTGTTGCTGTTTCGGATTTTAATCTGGAAATTAAGGATAAGGAATTTATTATTCTTGTAGGTCCTTCAGGTTGCGGTAAATCTACCACTTTGCGTATGATAGCCGGTCTTGAAGAGATTACTTCCGGTGAACTTTACATAGGCGATAACCTCGTAAACGATATTGCTCCTAAGGATCGCGATATCGCAATGGTTTTCCAAAACTATGCTTTGTATCCTCATATGACAGTTTACGATAATATGGCTTTCGGTCTTAAACTCCGTAAGGTTGCTAAAGACGAAATCAGACGCCGTGTTGAAGAAGCTGCAAGAATTCTTGATATCACTCACTTGCTTGATCGTAAGCCCAGAGCTTTGTCAGGCGGTCAGCGTCAGCGTGTTGCTTTGGGACGCGCTATTGTTCGTGAGCCTAAAGTGTTCTTGCTTGACGAGCCTCTTTCAAACCTTGATGCTAAGTTAAGGGCACAGATGCGTACTGAGATTTCATTGTTGCATCAGCGTCTTGGCACAACATTTATCTACGTTACCCACGACCAGACAGAAGCTATGACCATGGGCACCAGAATTGTTGTTATGAAAGACGGTTTTGTACAGCAGGTTGATACTCCTCAAACTCTTTATGATAAGCCTTGCAATCTCTTCGTTGCCGGATTTATCGGTTCACCTCAGATGAACTTTATTGAGGCCAAGCTTCTCAAAGAAGGAGACGATTACTTTGTAGAGTTCGGTTCTGAGGATACAAAAACCCGCGCAGGTGTTAAGTATAAGCTTAAATTGCCGGCAAGCAAGAATTACAAAGATTGTCTTGTTCCTTACATTGATAAGGAAGTTATAATGGGTATCCGTCCTGAGCATGTTCATAATGAAGAAGAACTTATTGAGAGGAACAAAGACGGTATTGTTGAGGCAAACGTTGAGGTTACTGAGCTTATGGGTGCAGAAACTTATCTGTATATGAACTGCGAAGGTCATTCAATCAATGCCCGCGTTAACCCCAAATCAACTGCACGCGCAGGTGATACAATCACAATTGCAATTGAAACCGCTAAAATCCATCTCTTTGATAAGGATACTGAAGCAACTATTTGCAACTAATTTAATTATTAAAAACAACACGCGTTTTTCGTGTGTTGTTTTTTTGTAAAATTCTGGATTTTGTAATTTTTTTGTAACTTTTTTAGCTTTTGCCCTTGAAAAATATGCTGTTATTGTGTAAAATAATAATGTGTTTATATATATTTATAAAGTCGTATTTTGTTTGTTTATAATCAGCCACTTAAAAGGAGAGATTAATTTATGCCTAATCGTCTGTTTCAAAGCCTTATTTTCCAGATGAAAGATGTTATTGACCGCACCATTGGTGTTATGGACGAGAATGATACAGTTATTTCCTGCAGTGACCCTAAATTGATGGGCTCTGTGCAGGATTTGGGTGATGCAAGTTACGGTTACGGAGCTGAAGCTTTTACAAGAGGTCAATACACCTATAAGTCTTTTGGCGTACCGCAGCATCCTGAATATTATGTGTTCGTTGACGGTACTGACCGTCAGGCAGCGCAGTATTGTTCTATGCTTGCAATATCACTTTCAAATGTTAAGCTGTACTATGATGAAAGATATGATAAATGCAATTTTGTTAAGAACATTATTCTTGACAATATTCTGCCGGGTGATATATATCTTAAAGCGCGTGATTTACGTTTTAATAACGACGTTAAGCGTACCGCCTTCCTTGTGCGTACAGTTTCGGGCAGCGATGTGCTCGCCTACGATATTATTCAAAAACTGTTCCCTGAGAAAAATAAGGATTTTGTTATAAGCATAAGCGAAACAGAAATTGCTCTTATTAAAGAAACAGGCAATGATATTGAACCTGTTGACCTAGAAAATCTGGCAAAGTCTATAATAGATACACTGTCGAGTGAGTTTTTTGTTCAGGCAGTTGTCGGTATAGGCTCAACCGTTGACGGATTAAAGGATGTTGCCAGATCCTTTAAAGAAGCGCAGGTTGCCCTTGAGGTTGGCAAGGTATTTGACAATGACAATTACATTGTAAGCTACGGCAAGCTTGGTATTGCAAGACTTATTTATCAGCTTCCTACCACACTTTGCGATTCTTTTTTGCGCGAAATATTTAAGACGGGTTCAATAGAAAGTCTTGATCAGGAAACATTATTTACCATACAGAAATTCTTCGAGAACAATCTTAATGTTTCTGAAACCTCAAGAAAACTTTTTGTACACCGTAATACTCTGGTTTACCGTTTGGATAAAATCAAAAAGATTACCGGTCTTGATTTAAGAGAGTTTGACCATGCAATTGTTTTCAAAATTGCACTTATGGTTAAAAAATACCTTAATTCAAATCCCATGAAATATTAATTTAAATTTTATAAAGGCGTGAGTTATTTTGCAAGAGACAGCTACTACAGCTATAAATATACAAAAACCTATTATTGAGTTCCGTGGTGTTTCAAAAAGCTACGGAACCACATCCCACGCTTTATCTGACGTTAATCTGACCATTCAGCCAGGTGAGTTTGTCTTTATTGTCGGCTCATCAGGTGCAGGCAAGAGCACGTTGACAAAGCTTATTATGAGAGAGGAAAAGCCTAATACCGGTTCAATACACGTTAATGGCTTTAACCTTGTTAAAATGAAGCGCAAGGATGTGCCTAAGCTTCGCAGAACAATGGGTATCGTTTTCCAGGATTTCAGGCTTATCCCTAATATGAATATTTTTAACAACGTTGCTTTTGCAATGCGTGTTATAGGAGCAAATCAGCGCGATATACGTCGTGATGTTGCACGTGCGCTTTCAAGAGTAAGTCTTGGTCACAAGGCTTATTCAAAACCGGACGAGCTTTCCGGCGGTGAGCAGCAGCGTGTAGGTTTGGCAAGGGCTATTGTTAACAAACCTAAACTTATAATTGCGGACGAGCCTACCGGTAACGTTGATCCCAATATGTCTTATGAGATTGTTGGTTTGCTTGACGAGATAAACAAAAGAGGAACAACAGTTATAATGGTAACCCACAACCATGACCTTGTACGTGATTTCAAGCATAGGGTAATTATGCTGCACGAGGGTAAGATTGTTGCAGATAATGCTGAGGGGGCCATGGAATAATGAAAATCACAAGTGTAAAATACCTTGCGGGCGAGGGTGTTAAAAACGTCTGGGTTAACAGATTGATGTCGCTTGCATCTATTGGTGTATTGGTTGCCTGTATGACCTTGATTGGTCTTGCAATATTACTATCTCTTAATGTTGATAAAAGTTTGGGCATGCTTGAACAGCAGAATGTTATTATGGTTTACTTTAATGACCAAAATTCTGTTTTGTATGGCAGCGAGAAAACAGATACTTCATCTTCAAACAGTGCTGCTTCAGACACGGCAACACAGAGTACAACAGACGGTACCGGACAGGATACTCAGCAGCCTGCTGCAGAAACTGACAATTTAGGCTTGCCTATTGATTCATATACAGTACATAATGAGGAAGAAGCGCTTGCGGTTTGTGAGGCTTTAAGACAGATTGATAATGTGTTGAGCGTTGAATATATTTCTGCAGAGCAAGGTCTTGAAAGCGTAAAAGAATCGATGCTTGAGGGACAGGCGGAATATTTTGAGTTTTTGGATGAAGAATACGGAAATCCGCTTTCTGCAGGTGCAAAGGTTGTATTTAAGGATCTTGGACTGTTTGAGCAAACAATAGAAAAAATTTCTCAGACCGAGGGTGTTGACACTATTGTTTCACAAAGTGAGCTTGCTAAAAAGATAACCTCAATCCGAGACGGTATATCTATTGCAGGCGTTTGGATTATTGCTATACTTTTGGTAATTGCTTTGGTTATTGTTTCTAATACCATTCGCATTACCATATATAACAGAAAGCTTGAAATCAGTATTATGAAAGCGGTTGGCGCAACCGACTCTTTTGTAAGGCTGCCGTTTATTGTTGAGGGCATTACGATTGGTATTATTTCTGCCTTGCTTTCAGAAGGATTTGTATATTTTGCATACAGAATAATACTTGACACCATAAGAAATACGCTTGGCATGGACAGCGTTGTTGCTTTCTCGTCGGTAGCGTTTGCTTTGCTTGGTATATTCCTGGTAATTGGTATACTTGCAGGCTCAATAGGCAGTGCAATTATTGTAGGTAAATATCTTAAGAGAGAGGGAAGTGAATTTCGTGCGTTTGCATAATAAGGCTTTACAGCGTATAATATGCATGCTTCTCGGAATTGTTATGCTGGTAGGCAGTATCGGTATAAATGCTTCTGCAAAAAGCGTTTCTGAGCTCCAAGCTGAAATTAGCAAATTGGAGCAGGAAGCGTCAAAAATTGAAAATGAATTAAAATCTCTTAAAAATGATAAAGCGGCCAAAGAAAAATATAAAAGTCAGCTTGAAAAATCAATTGCAAACTATGAGTCGCAGATATCAACTTGTGAAAAATATCTTGAGACCTATAATGCGCAAATTGCAAACATCAACTCAGACATTGAAAAGACCGATGTTGAGCTTAATAATGCAATAAATACTTTTAAAAAGCGGCTAAGATATATGTACATGACATCTTCCTCTTCGGGCGATATGTCAATACTTATAGGTTCTGACGATTTTGCAACCTATTTATCAATGACTGAATTTTCTAAAACTGTTTCGGATTATGATAAAAAGATAATAGATAATGTGAAATATTTATTGTCAACGCTTAACGGACAGAAAAATTCTGTAAATGTTCTTGTCGAACAGCAAAACAGCATAAGAAAATCTTTGGCAAATAAAAAAGCAACTCTTGATGCGCAGGTTAAGGAATTGAAGAGTATTATAAGTTCCATAAGCTCTGAAACGGGTACTTTGAGCGCACAGCTTAAACAGGTTCAGGCTGATATGGATGCCTACGAAGCAGAGGTACAACGAATTATTGCCGAGGCATCAGACACGAGCTTTATGTTCTCCGGTCAGTTTTTATGGCCCGTTAAGGGATATTACACATTATCCTCACAGTACGGATACCGTGTGCATCCTATTACAGGTGAAAAGAAACTGCATAAGGGCATAGATATTGCGGGTAGCGGCATAGGAGGCCAACCTGTATTGGCTGCCGCTGATGGCGAGGTAATGCGTGCCGAAATTAACGGTTCCTTAACATCGGGATACGGCAGATATGTTGTTATTAACCACGGTAAATCCGACGGTGTTCTTTATACCACGCATTATGCGCATTTAAAGTCGTATGTGGTTTCGCCCGGTCAGACCGTTAAAAAGGGACAGGTTATAGCCTATGTAGGCTCAACAGGTTCTTCAACGGGAAACCATTTGCATTTTGAAATACGTAAGGACGGTACAGCCGTTAATCCTATGAACTATTTTTCTAAAGTAAAATAGCGTTTTATGAGGTGTAGTATTGAGTAAGAAAAGTTTGAAGCATTTGCTATGTCTGATTTTAGGTGTTTTGCTTGTACTTTCAAGTGCAACTGCAGTGCCAACAATTGCGGCGACAGATCAAGAACTGCAAAATCAGATTGATGAGCTTGAAGAAAAATCCAAAGAGCTTGAAGCTGAAATTAAAGCTTTAAAGAAGGACAAGTCTCAACAGCAAGCACTAAAGAATGCTTTGCAGAAGAAAATTAACAATGTTCAGGAAGAAATAAATCTTTGCAATTCTAAAATAAGCGATTATCAGACCAAGATTAAGGAAAGCGAAGAACTTATTTCGCAAAAGAACGCTGAGATGGAGGATAATATACAATCCTTCAAAAGCAGATTAAGAATTATTTATATGTCCGGTAACGGCAGCGGCAGTGTAAATATTTTGCTTGGCGCTGATGATTTTATGGATTTTCTTACACTTTCTGCTTTAACAGGTAAGGTTTCTTCAAGAGATAAAGCTCTCATGGAGGATATCAAAGCAGAAATTATGGAAATACAGGCTCAGGAAGAAGTTTTAAGAACATATATTGAAGCGCAAAACGCTGCAAAAGCTACTCTGGCTGAGAAAAAGTCAGTTCTTAACGCTGATATGTCAGAGCATGACGAAATTTTGGATGAACTTAATTCTGAACAGAAAAAGCTTGAAAGTGAGAATAAGGCTTACGAAAAAGCCATACAGGCAATAGAAGACGAAATTGCTTCTAAGAATAAGATTGCTTCCCAGTCGGGCATTGTTTACGACGGCGGACAGTTCATATGGCCTACACCGGGATATTATAATGTTTACTCCGGATATGGTCAAAGACGCGGGAAATTGCACAAGGGAATTGATATTTCTCAAAGCGGTATAAATGGTGCAAAAATTGTTGCATCGGCAAGCGGCGTTGTTATTGCGGCTGGATGGAACAGCGGCGGCTACGGCAACTATGTTATGATTAACCATGGTACATTGAATGGAAAAACATACATCACCTTATATGCGCATATGAGTAAGGTAGGCACATCTGTTGGCGCCAGGGTTAATAAAGGCCAGTCTATTGGCAATGTTGGTTCAACCGGACGTTCAAGCGGACCGCATTTGCATTTTGAAATACGCGTAAACGGCTCGCCTCAAAATCCTATGAGTTTCTTCAGCAAAGTAAAATAGAATTACAGAGCAGCTTAAAAAACGGTTGCTCTGTTTTAATATAGGTTGGTTTTTATGAAAACTATTTCAAGAAAAAAGTTTATTACGGTTATAAGCATCATTGCTGTGGTTTGTCTTTTATTTGTATCCGCGGCGGGTATTTTTGTTTTTAAGTTTTACAGCAGATACTCAAAATTGATAGAAATTGACAAGATTGTCCGTAACAATTATTTTTGGGAAATTGATGAAAATGTACTCACTGATGCAATCTGTGAGGGTTACATTGACGGTATAGGGGATAAGTACGCTTATTATAAGAACAATGAGGAAACCGAGAACAAAAAACTGGATACACAAGGCAAAACAATAGGTATTGGTGTATATGTAACCCAAAATCCCGATAACGGTAATATTGTTGTTACAAATGTTATGAATAACTCTCCTGCAAGCAAGGCAGGGCTTAGGCAATTTGATGAGATTGTTGCAATAGGCGACATTACTGTTGATGAATTATCCTATAAAGAAGCTATTGATTTGCTTAAGTGTGAGCAGGATGATATAATTAATATTACGGTTTTACGCGGTAAACAGCATATTGATATAAGACTTTTATGTGAAGAGTTTACCACACAAAATGTATATTACAGAACAATTGACAATATTGGTTATATTAAAATAATATCATTTGACCGTGTGACCTATAAACAGTTTGAAATTGCTGTAGAAGCGCTTGTCAAGCAGGGAGTAAAGGGACTTATTTTTGATGTGCAGGGCAATTCGGGCGGCACTTTCGATGCAATGAGTGAAATGCTTGATATGCTTGTTGGAGAAGATGATCTTCTTACAATTGAATATGCTGACGACACCAAAAAGAAAGCTTGTCATTCTGATGAAAATGAGATTGATTTGCCAATGGCGGTCTTGATGGACTCAAATTCTGCAAGCGCTTCAGAGCTGTTTGCAGCAACCCTGCGTGATTACGGCAAAGCGGTACTCATTGGTGAAAAAACCTACGGTAAGTGTGTTATGCAACGATCTTACACACTCAGCGATGGCACATCAATACGTATTACAATAGCAAAATGCCTAACAAAAAGCGGATATGATTTTAACGGCAAAGGGCTTGAGCCTGATATCGCAATTGAACTTAACAGCGAGCAGGAAAAATATTATTATAAGCTTGATGATGACGAAAACCCGCTTATTATTGCTGCGGCAGATTGGATAAACAAACAATGAGTAAAAAGATTGCTATAAGAGTTTTTTGTTTTACAGCAGCGCTTGCTGTTATGACATTTATTTTTATAATGTCTGCGAAGAACGCAACAGATTCAAGTGATATAAGCAAGTCCTTTACACGAGAAATGCTTGAATTTATTTTAAAAGGTTTTGATGGACTGTCTGAGCAGCGTCAGGAAATTATTATAAGTAATTTGCAGTTTATAATAAGAAAATCGGCACACGCATTTATTTATACCGTTTTGGGCGCGTTGTTTGCAGGCGGATTTTTAACTTTTGACTATATAAAAAAGATAAAAAGCTTTTTTGTGCCGTTTGCATGCAGTGCAATATATGCCGCAAGCGATGAAATACATCAGCTGTTTGTGCAGGGGAGGTCCTGCGAATTTAGAGATATGTGTATTGACAGCGCGGGATCGGCAATCGGTATTTTGATAGTATTACTTATAAATTACATTATAAACCGAAACAGAATTAAATAAAAAAGTACCCGTTGTTTTACAAAAAAAGCAGTATAACAATAGGTGCTTTTTATATTTTTTTGAAAAAGCCTTGACAATACAAAGCATATTGTATACAATTATACAATGCTTATTATTGTTGCAGAAAGTGGTGTTAAAATGGCTGATGATAAAGAACTGTTACTGAAAGATCATAAACGGCTTGAGCTTAATAAATCTACGCATTTATTAGAGCAGACCGAGTTTGATTATACCTTGCAGGACGTGGCTGAGCCTAACCTCTATCGCAGACTTTTTGATTATGAAAGTGTGCCTAAAATTTCTTTTAACAGACGTCTTGTACCTATGTCTTGTCCTGAAAACATCTGGATAACGGACACAACCTTCCGTGACGGTCAACAGTCGCGAGAGCCGTATACAACGGAACAGATTGTTGATTTGTATAAAATGATACACCGCCTTGGCGGACCGAAGGGTATTGTAAAACAGAGCGAATTTTTTCTTTACAGCAAAAAAGATAGGGATGCTGTGTATAAGTGTATGGAACTTGGTTACAAGTTTCCTGAGGTTACAAGCTGGATAAGAGCTTCTAAAAAAGACTTTGAAATGGTAAAGGAAATTGGTTTAAAGGAAACGGGCATTTTGGTTTCCTGCTCTGATTATCATATTTTCTATAAGATGAAGATGACACGCCGCCAGGTAATTGACCATTATTTAGGTGTGGTTAAGGAATGCATGGAAACCGGTGTGAGACCGCGTTGCCATCTGGAAGATATAACAAGGGCAGACTTTTATGGTTTTGTTGTTCCTTTTGTACTTGAACTTTCAAAGCTGATGAAGGAAACAGGAATACCCGTAAAGATACGCGCTTGTGATACTATGGGCTATGGCGTAAGCATACCGGGTGCCGCGTTACCGAGAAGTGTTCCCGGCATTATATACGGTCTTAACCATCATGCAAGAATTCCCAGCGAGTTGATTGAGTGGCACGGTCATAATGATTTTTACTGCGCGGTAAGCAACTCTACAACGGCTTGGTTATACGGAGCATCAGGTGTTAACTGCTCCTTGCTTGGTATTGGTGAGCGGACTGGTAATACACCGCTTGAGGCAATGGCTATATGGTACGCACAGCTGCGCGGCACTACCGACGGAATGGATTTGAGCGTTATTTCGGAAATTGCCGATTATTATAAAAATGAGCTCAAATATGATATCCCGTCCAGAACGCCTTTTGTTGGTGAGGACTTTAACGTAACACGCGCGGGCGTACACGCTGACGGTCTGTTAAAGAATGAAGAAATATATAACATTTTCAATACGGGCAAGATTTTAGGCCGTCCTCCCAAAGTAATGATAAGCAATACCTCAGGCGCGTCCGGAATAGCGCACTGGATTAACAGCTATTACGGTCTTACGGGTGATGATGCAATTTCTAAGGATCACCCTGAGGTTATTGCAATAAAAAAATGGGTTGACCGGGAATACGACTCCGGCCGTGTGACCGCAATATCTGATATGGAATTGATTGAAAGAACCAAAAACTTTGCAAAATAAGGAGTAAGAATAATGGGCTACAATATTACACAAAAGATTATTACCGACCATCTTGTTGAAGGAAAGATGGAGCCCGGCACACAAATAGGACTGAGAATTGACCAGACATTAACTCAGGACTCAACCGGAACAATGGCATATTTGCAGCTTGAGGCAATGGGTATTAATCAGGTTAAAACAAAAAAATCTGTTGCATATATTGACCACGGTATGCTGCAGCAGGGCTTTGAAAACGCTGATGACCATAAGTATATACAAACGGTTGCTTCAAAGCACGGAATTTACTTTTCAAAGCCGGGTAACGGTATATGCCACCAGGTTCAGTTGGAGCGCTTTGGCATGCCCGGACAGACTTTGCTTGGCTCTGACAGCCATACACCCACAGGCGGCGGTATTGGTATGCTTGCAATGGGTGCCGGCGGTCTTGATGTTGCTGTTGCTATGGGCGGCGGTACATACTACATAAATATGCCTAAAGTTCTTAAAGTTGAGCTTAAGGGTGCATTAAAGCCTTTTGTTTCCGCGAAGGATATTATACTTGAAATATTACGCATATTAAGCGTTAAAGGCGGTGTTGGCAGAGTTATTGAATATTGCGGAGAGGGTGTAAAAACTCTTTCTGTGCCCGAACGCGCAACAATAACCAATATGGGCACAGAGCTTGGCGCAACCACTTCTGTTTTTCCGTCTGATGAAACCACGCGTGCTTTCTTGAAAGCGCAGGACAGAGAAGAGGATTTTGTTGAAATTAAGGCTGACGAGGATGCAGTATATGATGAAGAGCTTGTGCTTGATTTATCTGCATTAGAGCCTATGTGTGCATTGCCTCACAGCCCTGATAATGTTAAAAAGGTCAGTGAGATTTCAGGTATTAAGGTTGACCAGGTTGCAATTGGCAGCTGTACAAACAGTTCTTATCTTGATATGATGCGTGTGGCACGTATTTTAAAGGGACGTACCGTTCCTGCAGATGTAAGCCTTGTAATTGCTCCCGGCTCAAAGCAGGTATTAAAAATGCTTGCCGATTCAGGTGCGCTTGCTGATATGCTTGATGCGGGCGCAAGAATTCTTGAAGCGGGCTGCGGACCCTGCATTGGTATGGGTCAGGCTCCTGCAAGCAACGCAGTTTCCTTGCGTACAATCAACCGTAACTTTAAGGGCAGATGCGGTACTGTTTCTGCAGGTGTTTATATTGTAAGCCCTGAAACCGCTGCTGTGAGTGCATTGATGGGAAAACTTACCGACCCGCGCGAGTTTTCAAAGCTTGCTGATATGAACGTACCTATGCCTGAAAAGTTCTATATTAACGATAATATGATTATTGCTCCCACCGACAAGCCTGAGCAGGCAGAGGTAATTAAGGGCCCTAACATTAAGGAGTTTCCTGTAAATAAAGCTCCCCAGGGTACAGTTGACGGCAAAGTACTGATAAAGGTTGAGGATAATATTACAACCGACCATATTATGCCTTCAAATGCAAGGTTACTGCCTTTCAGGTCCAATATACCTTTCCTTTCTGACTACTGTCTGACACCATGTGACCCCGAATTCCCCGCAAGAGCTAAAGCAAACGGCGGCGGATTTATTGTGGGAGGAGACAACTACGGTCAGGGCTCAAGCCGTGAGCACGCAGCGCTTGTGCCGCTTTATCTTGGTGTTAAGGGTGTTATTGCAAAAAGCTTTGCGCGTATACATAAAGCAAACCTTATAAACTCAGGTATTATTCCGCTTGTGTTTAAAAATGCGGAGGATTATGACAGCATTTCTATGGACGATGTTGTTACTATTAAAAATGCGCCTGAGCAGATAAAAACAGGCGAGGTTATAATAACTGTTGGCGACAAAAATATTACAACTATTATAGAATTGACCGAAAAAGAAGAAATGGTTTTACTTGCAGGCGGCAAGATTAATTATATTAAAGCAATGCAGGAGGCATAAAAATGGGTAAATATGATGAAGCTTTAAAGCGTTTTGAAAAAATATTGGAGGAGCAGGATGCAAGGGTTGAGCGCTTGAAATGCGAGGGAGACTTTGTTGACTACTCAAAGCTTGATAAAATTATTATTGGAGTTGTTGGCGGTGACGGTATCGGTCCTATGATTACAGCACAGGCAAAGCGCGTTATGGAATATCTGCTTGCAGATGAGGTTAAAGCAGGTAAGGTTGAAATAAGAACTATTGAGGGCCTTACCATCGAAAACCGTGTTGCTTGCAACAAGCCTATTCCTGATGATGTGCTGGAAGAATTGAAAAAGTGCCATGTTATATTAAAGGGTCCCACCACCACACCTCAAAAGGGCGACCCGTGGCCTAACATTGAAAGCGCAAATGTTGCAATGAGAAAGGCTTTAGACCTTTTTGCAAATGTGCGTCCTGTTAAAATTCCCGACCAGGGTATTGACTGGACATTCTACCGTGAAAATACCGAGGGCGAGTATGCTTTAGGTAGCCAGGGCATAAATGTAACCGAGGATATGGCTTTTGACTTTAAGGTTATAACTTCACAGGGATGTGACAGAATTGCGCGTGCCGCTTTTGATTTTGCTGATAAAAACGGCAAAACAAGAGTTACTGCCGTTACAAAAGCAAATGTTATTAAAACTACCGACGGTAAATTTCTTGAGTGCTGCCGTAAAGTTGCGGCTGAGTATCCGCACATTACCTTTGACGAGTGGTATATTGACATTATGACTGCAAAGCTTGTTGACGAGAAGCGCCGCAGAGATTTCCAGGTTGTTGTATTGCCTAACCTTTACGGTGATATTATTACTGACGAGGCTGCTGAATTCCAGGGCGGTGTCGGTACAGCAGGCAGTGCAAACATCGGTAAGCGTTACGCTATGTTTGAAGCTATACACGGCTCTGCACCCCGTATGGTTAAAGAGGGCAGAGCAGCTTATGCCGACCCCTGCAGCGTTATACGCGCAACAGCAATGCTTTTATCACATATTGGCTATGCCGAGCTTTCCGACAAACTGTATAAAGCAATAGAAATTTGTACCGAAACTGAGAAGAAGCTTACAATTACCGGACGCAATGACGGCGCTACAGGCGAGCAGTTTGCAGATTATATTATGGAGACTGTTTCCAAACTTTAAGAGGTGAAAGTAATGAGCCGCGTGGAAGGATACAACCTTACATCAGTGGTATTCAATAATGTAAGACAGGCAATTGTTTCGGGTGAATACCCGCTTGGTATGGCTTTGACAGAGGCTTATATTGCAAATAAGCTAAGTGTCAGCCGCACACCTGTAAGAGAAGCGTTCAGACAATTGGAAGCCGAGCGTCTTATTGAGATAACCCCAAACAAAGGGGCTGTTGTTCAGGGTGTTTCTGACAGCGATGCAAAGGATATTTATGAAATACGTTCTTTGGTTGAGGGGCTTGCGGCAGAGCGGGCGGCGGTAAATGCTACCGATGAGCAAATTAAAGCTATGGAAGAGAACATTGCGCTTGCGCAGTTTTATCTTGACCGTAACGATTTTGAGCATATTAAGGGTATGGACAATGATTTTCATCAGTTGCTTTATGATATGACCGAAAGCAAAATTTTTAAGCATATTCTGGGTGAAATGCATTCAAGTGCTGAAAAGTTCAGAGTTAAATCTATCAAGACTGAGGGACGTGTGAAGGAATTTATTGCCGAGCACCGTGCCGTTATGGAAGCGATACGTGAACATGACGGCAAAAAGGCAAAGGAATTAATGACCTTGCACGTAAATAACAGTTATAACAACCTTATAAAAAACTGTAAGCTTTAACAGGAGCAAATTATATGACAACCATTATTATTGTGCGTCACGGCGAAAGCCTTGGTAATGCGCAAAACATATTTTTGGGACATACCAATATGGATTTGACAGAGCTTGGAAAACAGCAAGCCCAAAAGACGGCGCAGTATCTGCAAAATTATAAAATTGATGCAGTTTATTCAAGCGACCTTGAGCGCGCTTATCATACAGCAGAGCCAACTGCGCTTTTTCAGGGCAAGGAAATTGTTAAGGATGAAAATCTGCGTGAGGTTTATGCGGGCGATTGGGAGGCCGCAGGTTATTATAGTCTTTATGAAAGCGACCCAGAAGGCTTTACCGCGTGGATAAATGATATTGATAATGCTGTTTGTAAAAACGGGGAAAGCGTTGCAGAGATGAAATCGCGTGTAACAAAAGCCGTTGATGATATTGCAAAGCAAAATGAAGGGAAAACGGTTGCAGTATTCTCACATGCTTCACCTATAAAAGCTTTATTCAGCGCCTGGACTAAAACACGGATGCGAGATATCGGTTGGGTTAAAAATGCATCGGTAACTGTTGTTGAATATAATAGTGTTGATGATGTTAAATTCATCAAGACCGATTATGCCGAGCATTTAGAAGGAATTGTTACGTTTTTGCCTGATAAGATATGAAAAAACAGCAGCTCATTTGAGCTGCTGTAATTATTTATGTCTTTTGCGATTCTTTTTATTAAAATTCTCAATTATATATTCGTAGCGTTTTACAGATTCTTCAACTGTTTGATCCCAGGTGCGATAGATGTGTTTGCTTGCGTTTATACCTATCTCACGCAGTTTGCCGGGCTGCTTTAAAATGGCGCTGACGGCTTTTGCGCAGGACTCAGCATCTTCCTGTGCTAAAATGCCTGTAAAGCCATCTTCAACACCGTCGCTTGCGCAGGAGTCTTTTATAAGCAGACTTGGACAGTAGCTTGCGGCGGCTTCCTTTACGACAAGACCTGATGTGTCGTAGGTTGAGGGAAATAAAAATAGTGAGGCAATTGAGAAGAAAGCGCGAACAAGTTCGCGGTCATATATGGCGCCTGTAAATATACAGCGGTCGTTAATGCCAATATCTTTGGCGTAATGCTCTATTGAAAGGCGGTCGGGACCGTCGCCGACAAAAACGCATACAAAAGATGTGCCGTCACTTTTTAACTTTGTGCACATATCAAGAATAATTTTGATGTTTTTATACCACATCATTCTGCCAAGATACAAAAATATGGGAATGTTTTCGTCAAGCCGGTACATACGGTAAATTTCTTCAATGTATGATTGATCTGCTTTGCCTAAAGGCATATCTGTGCCGTTAGGCATTACGCGTACTTCACCGTTGTATTTTAAAGAGCGCAGACTTTTTTCAGTCCCTTTGGAAACTATCCATACCTCGTCCGATGCGTTAATATTGGTCAATACAAAATTACGCGCAATTTTATTCAATTGAGTATTTTTTACATAATTGTCAATATCAATATCAAACTTTGTGTGATATGTAAAAACCAAAGGTGTCTTGCGCATTACAGGGTATTTTGACAAAGTGGAAGCAACCACTCCCGATGCAAAGGGGCAATGGTTATGTATAATATCAAAATGTTTATTTGTAAGCTCTGTTAAAATACTGGGCGCAAACACATTGCCTACGCGGTAGGGCATTTTGCGCGTAAGATTAAGCGAGGGATAACGGAAAACCTCAAAGGGATAACGGTCTGTAACATTAGGGTATTTGGGGGCAATCACCGTAGGCTCGCCATATTTTTTATGTATAACAGAAGCGTAGTTTACAACAGCATTTGCCACACCGTCAATAGCAGGAGGAAAAGTGTCATTAAGCAATGCAACCTTAAAACTCATAATTATCGTCACCTTAGAAAGTAGTTTAATTATTATACGACTTTTGTTAGTTTATGTCAAATTGTAAATTAGAAAGTCGGCTCCATAAGTAAACCGATTTCTTCTATATAAAAGTTATTTTATGTTGTGTTATGTATGTTTTTGGAGTATAATAATATAGGATTGTTATATTAAATAGCAATATTGAAAGGTTGTAACTGAGAATGAAAATATATAATTTAGGTTCTCTTAATATTGACTATGTTTATTCTGTGGATCATTTTGTTTCGGCAGGGGAAACCCTTTCGTCCGATATGATGGAGACTTTCCCCGGCGGAAAGGGACTTAATCAGTCTGTAGCATTGGCACGCGCCGGTGCAAAGGTTATTCACGGCGGGCTTTTGGGCGACGGCGGTGAATTTTTAAAAGAAAAGATGGCTTCATCAGGAGTGGACATAAGCCAAATAAAAAGAACAGACGGAAGCAACGGACACGCAATAATTCAGGTGAATAATAAAGGTCAGAACTGTATTTTGCTTTACGCAGGATCAAATTATAAGATTGACAGACAGTACATTGAGGAATTTCTGGCAGATACCGCTGAAAGTGATATTCTTGTCCTGCAAAATGAGATAAGCTGTCTTGACGTTGTTTTTGAAATTGCCCAGCAAAAGAAATTAAATATAGCCTTCAATCCGTCGCCTTTAAAGGAAAATATAAAGCTTTTGCCGTTAAAGTGCGTAAAGTGGTTTTTTTGCAATGAGATAGAGGGCGAGGCGCTTTTCGGCAGTGATGACCCTGAAATAATAAAAGTTAATTTCCTTGAAATGTATCCGGAAAGTGTACTGGTTTTAACGCTCGGCAAACGGGGCAGTATGTATATAAGTAAAGAAAAATCATTCTTTCAGCCTATATTTGATGCCGAAGTAGTTGATACAACCGCCGCAGGAGATACCTTTACAGGCTATTTTATAAGCTCGGTAAGCAGGGGAGAAAGTGCCGAATATGCAATGGAGATTGCAACGAGGGCATCTTCGATTACTGTGTCAAGAAAAGGTGCGTCAGACTCAATACCGTTTTTAAAAGAGTTGGTTTAATTATTAGGACGTTTGTAAAAGCGGATGGTGTATAGATAATAAGTTCGGCAGATAGGAGATATAAAATATGGATGATTTAAAAGATTTTGAAGCTCTCGGGATGACTCCTAAAGACGGAAAACTCACAGCGGAGCAGATTGCAAAGGTTAAAAGCCTCGGCTGCCTTAGGGACAAGCGGTTTGAGGATGTTTTTAATGTTCGCGTAATTACGTGGAACGGTAAAATCACTGCAAAAGAGCAAAAAATCATTGCAGAAGCAGCCGAAATTTTCGGCTCATCGGAAATCACTCTTACATCGAGAATGACACTCGAAATTCAGGGTGTTCGGTATGACAAAATCCCGTCCATTATTATGTATTTGAACGAAAGAGGAATTAAAACAGGCGGAACGGGTGCAAAGGTACGCCCTATTGTTTCCTGCAAGGGAACGACCTGTCGGTTTGGACTTATTGATACCTTTGCTTTAAGTGAAAAGATTCATGAGAAGTTTTTTGTGGGTTACAAGAATGTCACATTGCCGCACAAGTTTAAAATAGCAATCGGCGGTTGTCCTAACAACTGTGTAAAGCCTGACCTTAACGACTTCGGTGTAATCGGTCAGCGTATTTTCCCGTTTTTAACCCGAATTACAACATCTGCCATTTTTGCAATATTTTGATTGTGGGTAACAATTACAATAGTTTTTCCGTAGCTTCTTGCCATAGACAGTAGGAGCTTTAATACCATAACTCCTGTTTCGGAATCAAGGGCACCGGTAGGCTCATCGCAGAGAAGAATTTTAGGATTTTTAGCAAGGGCACGGGCAATCGAAACGCGCTGCTGTTCACCTCCCGAAAGCTCGGATGGGAAATTGTTCAGATGGTTGGAAAGTCCGACCTCGGCAATCATTTCTTCCGAAGACAGTGCATCCGATGCGATTTCTTTGACAAGAGCCACATTTTCTTTTACCGTTAACGTCGGAACAAGGTTATAGAACTGAAATACAAAACCGACCGTTGCGGCTCTGTATTCGGCAAGCTCATTATTTGAAAGAGCAGAAATATCCTTTCCCTCTACATAAATCTTCCCGCTTGTAGGACTGTCAAGTCCTCCGAGCAGGTTAAGAAGTGTGCTTTTTCCGGCACCGGAAGGACCTAATATTACAACGAATTTACCTTCGTTGAGCGAGAAATTCACCCCATCAAGCGCTTTTAATTCATGATCACCGCTTTTATATACACGGCTGACATTTTTAAATTCAACAATCGGCATATATGTTTTCCTCCTAAAATATTTTAGTTTCATTTGCTTTATTCGTTATACTAAAGCATAGTTCTTCAAGACTATCCTCCGTCATTTCGGCAATCAAGGAGCAAACCGCTTCCGGGGCAATACAGTTCTGGGAAATATATTTCGTCAATATTGCAAATACTGCATCGTAGTATTCTGAGTATTTTTCAGCCATTTGATTCCCTGCTTGTGTTAAATAAACGATACTGCGAGGTTGTTTATCTACGAGCTTCATTTCAGCCAATACGCAAAGCATATTACAAACACTCGGCTTGCTTACGCCGAGTTGGGCAGCCAATTCGACGCTTCGTACTCCTAAATCCGAGGCGGCAAGTTTTTTCAAAACGAGCAAATACCGTATATGGGAGGCGGATAGTTTGTTTGCATTCGTATTAGCCATCGCTAACCTCCGTGAAACAATTAGGGAGACGCCGGTTTTTATCCTGCGTCTCCCTGAAACTTTATTTTTTAGGATGGCAAGAACTGCTCATCGGGCAGTCTGTGCATCCGCATCCACAGGAGGATTTCCCTTTTTTCTTGTTTTTTATCATGCTGACGATAATTGCCGAAACGACAGCAATTAAAACAGCACAGATAATAATTGTTGCTATGTTTTCTGTTAGCCAAGCAAGCATATTCTTACCTCCTGTTCATAATAATTTATTTTGTCACCTTAACGCTTTTGGTAAGCTTTGTAGCTTCCGAATATTTCTTGATGAACAGCATATAGACCATAACTGCAAGTACCGCAATCGCTGCAATCAGGCCGATTACATTCAGACCTCCGGTGAATACCGAGCCGAACTGATAAATCATTAGAGAGATTGCATAGGCAAATACGCACTGATAACCGATGGCAAACCAAGTCCACTTGGCGCTGTTCATTTCACGCTTGATAGCGCCGATTGCTGCAAAGCACGGAGCACACAGCAGATTGAATACGAGGAAAGAATAAGCGGCAAGTTGAGTCATTCCCTCGAAATCAAGGACACCGAATACTCCGACAACCTCCTCCTTAGCAACAAGTCCCATAATGGTTGCAACCGTCGCCTTGATATTACCGAAGCCGAGCGGTGCAAAAATCCAGCAAAGTGCATTGCCGATCATACCCAGCACACTGTTTTCAAGCTCCATTTCTGTGCTGAAGGTAAACGATCCGTCCATCGTGCCAAAGCAGGAGCCTGCCCAAATGATGATAGAGGAAAGCAGGATAATGGTTCCTGCCTTTTTAATAAACGACCATGCACGTTCCCACATGGAACGAAGCACATTGCCGACGGTCGGCCAGTGGTATGCGGGCAATTCCATAACAAAGGGAGCGGGATCGCCGGCAAACATTTTAGTCTTTTTAAGCATGATACCTGAAATAATGATGGCGGCAATACCGATAAAATATGCGCTCGGTGCTACCCACCATGCACCTCCGAACAGTGCAGAGGCGATAAGAGCTATAATTGGAAGCTTTGCTCCGCAGGGGATAAAGGTTGTGGTCATAATAGTCATACGGCGATCGCGTTCGTTTTCAATGGTACGGGACGCCATAATTCCGGGAACACCGCAGCCGGTGCCGATGAGCATCGGGATAAAGGATTTACCCGAAAGACCGAATTTGCGGAAGATACGGTCAAGCACAAAGGCAATACGAGCCATATATCCGCAGGATTCAAGGAATGCAAGGAGGATAAACAGCACAAGCATCTGCGGCACAAATCCGAGAACCGCACCGACACCGCCGATAATACCGTCAAGGAGCAGACCGTTCAGCCATTCGGGGGTATTGATGGCTTCAAGTCCATTTTCGACAAGCACGGGAATACCGGGTACCCATACGCCGTATTCAGACGGATCGGGCACGCCCTCTGCTTCTTCTCCGAGAGCCGTATCATAAATTGCGGAAATATCAAAGCCCTCCTCAGCCAAAGAATCGGCATAGGAACCGTATGCTTCATCAAACGCGCCGAAGTCTTCGTCATCAATAGCGGACTGAATATCTTCGGCGCCGATTACGCCCTTATCTGCCGCAGCATTTACAAGTGAGATCATTTCATCGGTCCAGACATTATTGACCGCATAATCGGTCATAGCATCGTCATAAGCAGAGGTACCGATGCCGAACAGATGCCATCCGTCACCGAACACACCGTCATTTGCCCAGTCGGTCGCAAAGGTACCGACGGTAGAAACTGCGATATAATAAACAAGGAACATGACAACCGCAAAAATCGGGAGAGCTGCAAAACGGTTGGTAACAACCTTATCGATCTTATCGGAGGTCGAAAGCTTACCGGCAGACTTTTTCTTGTAACAGCCTTTAATAATCTGACCGATATAAACATAGCGTTCATTCGTGATGATGGATTCCGCATCGTCGTCCAGTTCATCTTCCACCGCCTTTATATCTGTTTCAATGTGCTCCAGAACCGACTTATCAAGCTTTATCTGTTCGAGCACCTTATCGTCGCGTTCAAAAATCTTGATAGCATACCAACGCTGCTGTTCCTCGGGAAGATTATGTACAGCCGCCTCCTCGATATGAGCCAGTGCATGCTCTACAGTACCTGAGAAGGTATGCATCGGAACAGTCTTGCCGTTTTGTGCCGCATCGATAGCAGCTTCCGCAGCATCCACAATGCCGGTGCCTTTCAAAGCGGAAATTTCAACCACCTTGCAGCCAAGCTCACGGGAAAGCTCCTCCGTATTAATCTTATCTCCGTTCTTCTTCACAACATCCATCATGTTGATGGCAACAACAACAGGTATACCAAGCTCAGTTAACTGTGTGGTAAGGTACAGATTCCTTTCAAGGTTTGTGCCATCGATGATGTTTAAAATTGCATCAGGACGCTCGGTGATAAGATAATTTCTTGCCACCACTTCCTCCAGTGTGTAGGGAGATAGAGAATAAATACCCGGAAGGTCGGTGATCACAACATCATTGTGCTTTTTCAGTTTTCCTTCCTTTTTTTCGACCGTAACGCCCGGCCAGTTTCCTACAAACTGGTTGGAACCGGTCAGTGCGTTGAACAGGGTTGTTTTACCACTGTTCGGGTTACCCGCAAGGGCAATTCGCAAATCCATATGTCATTCCTCACTTTCTTGATTAGCAATCGCTAACCAATGCTTCAAAAAATATGGGGAGCATTTTCCCCTTAATCCGTTTAAGCCTATTCTATTTCAATCATTTCCGCGTCTGCTTTACGAATTGAAAGCTCATAACCGCGAACCGTAACCTCAACCGGATCGCCGAGAGGCGCTACCTTGCGGATATGTACCTCTACACCCTTGGTAAGCCCCATGTCCATAATACGGCGCTTGACCGCTCCTTCGCCGTGGAGCTTGACAACCCTGACCGTATCGCCGACTTTGGCATCTCTCAGTGTTTTCATGCTTGTTCTCCTCCTTAAAAAGTATTTTAAGTACAACTGCCACATAAAATCAGATCATAATTTTCTGTGCCATTTCCTTACTGATTGCAATGCGGGATTCTTTAACATTTACAATAACATTCCCGCCGATGGTGTTAATCACAGTAACAGCTCCTCCCACTACAAATCCAAGATTTTCGAGGTGAGCCTTGACTTCCTGCTTTCCTCCGATTTTTTTGATTATATTTTCTTCTCCGACAACTGCCAGTGTAAGCGGCATCATATTACATCCCTTCTTTGTTCCCAATGAGACTGTATTTACAATTAGCATTTGCTAACCTTACGCTTTAGATATAGGTTAGCCTTTGCTAACCATATATTATTATATCTGTCTGCTGTCCGTTTGTCAATAGGTTTTTTAGGATTTTTATATCCGGATTCAGTTTTGGGAAATCAGTCATTTGGTTAGGACTTGCTAACTGAATTATTGTGCAAACTGCATAAATGTATACTCAATTTTTTGATGTAAATTGCTTTTTCTATTTGTTTGACGATGTTTCTTTGGGATAAATCTTGATTTTGTTCAAAAAATATGGTATGCCATTGCTAACTAAACAGCTTTTATTCGTATGGATTATCACATGAAGCAAGGAGGGAACGAGATGCACCTGCAGGAATCCGGAGAGATGTATCTTGAGATAATATACATTTTGTCGCAAAAGAGCAGGTCTGTCCGATCTATAGATGTTGGCGATTATATGGGTTTTTCAAAACCCAGCGTAAGCCGAGCTGTCGGCATCTTAAAAAAGGGCGGCTATGTTGTCATGGACAAAGACGGATATCTCTCGCTTACCGACTCCGGTTTAGAGGTTGCAAAAAAATCTATGAAAGGCATACGACGCTTACAGATTTTCTCGTCCGTCTCGGAGTTGATAAAAATACGGCAGTAGAAGATGCTTGTAAAATGGAACATGACATCAGCGATGAAACCTTTGAAGCTCTGAAACGCCATGCGAACAAGTACTCCGACAAATGAATATAATATAAACATTAGACCGTAAAACAGACTTTTCTTTACTCTGTTTTACGGTCTTTCTTTTAGCAAAAAGGAAAACTACATTTTGCTAAAATTACATATCCTTAAGGAAGCAGTATTTTTATCAATACTGCGGGATACCATAGCCGAGTATCTCATAATGACCAAGCGAGTATTGATTTACTCTTACACTAATCTCCCGGAGGAAAAGCGCACGGTACTGTTGCTTAGAACGTCCGCAAACCTGCTCAAGGCAAAAGGCAGCAAGGGGACGATACTCGGCGAGATGCTAAATGATCTTGGCTGTATCAATATTGCCGACAGTGACAAAACCCTGCTGGACAACTTAAGTGTTGAAAGTGTTATACGGCAAGAGCCGTACCGAATTTTTGCCGTAGCGATGGGAGACGATACAGCCGCACAAAAAAATCTATCAAAAACGATGGAGGAAAACCCTGCGTGGGAAAAGCTTGACGCGGTGGCGAAAAACCTATTGCACATTATGGACAGAAAGCTTTTCAATCTAAAACCCAACGCAAACTGGGCAAAGGCTTATGAACAACTCGTTGAAATCCTGCTTAGCGAACAACAAAAAAATTAAAATGCTTTATGCCTTTGGTTTGCTTTTGTTGCTTATTGCGGCTTTTACAGGAATAATCATCGGCGGAACCTCGCTTTCTATATCGGGAATTATTACGGCATTTTCTAAGGGGCTTTCCGTCACAACTGAAGGTAAAGTTTTTCTGTATGTAAGACTACCAAGAACCGCTGCCTCGCTTATATGCGGGGCGGCGCTTGCTGTATCGGGAGCGGTTATACAGTGCGTGCTTGCAGGCCGTTCGCTTTCCTCACTTTCGGGAGGCATGCGGCAAAACGCCTATATCGCAATGGCTTTAGTGCAGGATACCGACTATATTCTCCTGGACGAGCCGACCTCATACCTTGATATTTCTCATCAGTTAGAACTTATGAAAATACTTAAAGAATTTGCAAATCTCGGTAAAGGAGTGGTGGCTGTGCTTCACGATCTGCCGCTTGCATTCGCGTTTTCGGACAGCATCGCCGTCTTAAAGGATGGCGCGGTAGCCGCCGTGGGCTCTCCGCACGAAATATATAAACATCCCGTAATCCGCGAGGTGTTTGGTGTTGAACTTGACTATTCGGAAAAAGAAAAAAGTTATCGTTACAAATACAGTATTTAAAGGCAAAGGCGGCCTTAATTTCTTTATATTGAGACAAAATAATGAGAAGATGAATATTTGTATCAATTCATTTTATGGCAAAGAGCAGTGTATCCTATACGGTACACTGCTCTTTAATTTATTTGATTATTTAGAAATACTGACCCGGAAGAACTTATGATGATTGCGTACCGCAATACCGAGAGATTTGTGCGAGACGGTATTTAAATTAAACTTGCGGCTGTTCTGCAGTCTCCAAGGTGATGTATTGGATGAAACAGCAGCCTGCTCTAAAAAAATATGAGGGCGGATTATTTTTATTGTAGTACCAATTTTTTTATAATGCATCCTGCAATAAAATATAAAAGAGCAAAATGTCTTTTGAATAATAACATCTTTGCTTTTTTCTTCATTGCTTTATGAATATGTTTTAATAATTGACTCGGCAACCTCGCGCTTAGAAATACAACAATCCATTGCCTGCTTTTCTATGTAACGGTGTGCATCTGCTTCATCCATCTTAATTTCGCTGATGAGAATCCATTTTGCCCGGTTGACGATACGGATTTCTTCCATCTTTTCTTCAATAGAAAGCATTTTCTTTTCTGCCTTGCGGAGCCTTTCTCTTGCACTTGACATCCAACTTAGAGCAGTAATGATTGTCGGTTTTGAGGTTGGTTTCGGCAAAGTGAAAACACCATGCTCAGCAACCTTGTCATATATTTCATCGTGAAGATCTGCACGAACCATAAGCAAAACAACGGTTTCTTTCGATTTGCAAACATCTATGGCAAACCTTGTTCCAATATCATCTGGCAGAGGTGAGTTGATGATTACATAGTCATATGCCTGTTCGGCGAAAGACCTTTTAGCCAAACTGATACTTGATACGATGTGAACAGGACCGTATTTGGATTCAGGGAGTAAGGTGGTGAGTGCTGTATTTAGATTTTCTGCTACCGAAACAATCAGAACGCTGTATATACGTTCTTTTAGACTCATTTCACACCCCTCCGTTTTTTCCGTTAATTCACTTTATTTATTGCAATAGATATTTAAAATTGCTTCAGGTACGTGTGCCTTAATAAACTCGCTTGACGCTGCAACTTGGCACGCAGAGCTGAAATTCTCGGGCAGCTTCTTAAACTTTGCCAGAGTTTCAGCACTTGCTTTGTAAAGATTAATATTTGCAGCGCTTGGCATATCAGGTTTGTTTTGCAGGCCGTAAAGACCGGCATAAATCATAAGCGTAAATGCCAAATAAGGATTTGCAGTAGGGTCGGGAGAACGAAATTCAGCCCTGCGGTATTCGCCTACGGCAGCAGGAATACGTACAAGCTGTGAACGGTTTTCTTTAGACCAAGAAATATATCCGGGAGCCTTATTTTTTCCGAAACGTTTGTATGAATTTTCTGTCGGGTTTAGGAAGGCAGTCATTTCTTCTACTTTGTTGAGAATACCTGCAATCATATAATTAAGATTTTCAGGGGTATCATCGGGCTTTACAGACATATTTATATGAAATCCGTTTCCCGGTTCATTGTCAAGAGGCTTTGCAGAAAAATCTGCACACAGACCGTTCCGGTGTGCAACGGTTTTTACAACTGTCTGGAAAGTCATTGCGTTGTCTGCCGCAGTAATAGCATCGGAATAACGGAAGTCTATCTCGTTCTGTCCGGGGCCTTCCTCGTGATGAGAACTTTCGGGACGAATACCCATCTGTTCGAGCGTAAGGCAAATCTCACGGCGGATGTTTTCACCTCGGTCTTCCGGAGCGATATCCATATAGCCTGCTTTATCGTATGGTATTGTGGTTGGTTTACCGCTCTCGTCCAGTTGGAAAAGATAGAATTCCTGTTCTGCGCCGAATGCGAAGCTGTATCCTGCTTTTTTAGCATCTTCCGTTGCCTTTATAAGCAGACTGCGAGTATCACATTCAAAAGGAGTACCGTCGTGGTAAGTAATATGTGAAAACATACGAACCACCTTGCCGTGTTCGGGTCTCCACGGGAGAAGCATTAAGGTTTCGGCATCCGGATGCAACAGAAGATCGCACCTTGTTTCATCGCCAAAACCTGCGATAGCGGAAGCATCAAAGGCAATTCCGTATTCAAAAGCGCGAGACAATTCTTCCGGCATTATTGATATGTTTTTTTGCTTTCCAAATACATCGCAAAAGGCGAGACGGATAAACTTTACATCTTCCTCTTGGACATACTGCATTACCTCTTGCTTTGAATATTTCATAATATCCTACCTCTTTCATTGAGTGATCTAATTTGCCACATACATCTGTTTGTATGGGTTTTTACTGTCAGGAGTAACGACAGTAAAGGGAGAGGTTAACACCTTATCAATATCATAACCGAACAAATCACAGTATTCGGATACATACACTTTTAATTCTTCTATATCGGATTCATCGGCAGGGCGGGCTGTAACCTGACTTGGAAACTTTACGTTTTTGCAATCGGAACGCAAGAACATTTTTCCACCGTGCATTCCAGCGCAGGGAAAGAAGCCTACTATTTTATTGTCCTTTGCTTCAAGACCAAGAACAACAATCACACCGCCTGCCTGATATTCGCCGAGGAAACTGCCGGCAGTTCCTCCAATTACCATAACGGGCTTCTTTTCTTTATAGGCTTTCATATGGATACCTGCACGGTAGCCTGCGTTACCTTTAACAAAGATTTTACCGCCACGCATGGCATATCCTGCAGCATCGCCAATGTTACCGTGAACTACTATTTGGCCTTCATTCATAGTATCGCCGACTGCATCCTGAGCATTTGCATTAACCGTAATGGTGGCGCCGTTTAGGTATGCACCGAGAGCGTTGCCGGGAATACCGCCAATCGTAATGTTTTTATCTGACATTCCTGCTGCAATAAAGCGCTGACCGCAACATCCGGCGATAGAACAATCACCTTTAATTTTGCGGAGATTATCATTCAAAGCCTTGTAATCAAGATCTTTCACATTCAATAACATAAGTATTATACCACACCTCCAAACTTTTTTCTACGGTTTTCGGCAGAAAATATAAATGTAGTCGCAAGTTTCTTCATCATTTCAAAATCAATGGTATTAAGCGGTGTTTTTTCACGAATGAGAGAGGTATAGATTCCTGCCCGTTCTGTGTTGCCGATCAGGATGAAGCCTTTCAGCATTCCGTCCCTTATAAACAACCTTTTTACTGTATCGCCGCTTTTTTCTTCTTGCATTTCACCGTCGTAAGTTCCGGCGGTCATTGCGTGTAAACCGAAGAAACCAATTGAGTTCATGGGGATGGCTTTGTCAAATACGCTATCGCCGCCCGCCATATTTACACCGGCGGTATATCCCTGCATATTTGCATTGGGCAGAAGAGCGAGAACTCTTTTTTGCCCCAAAGAAATATCGTCTCCTTCGGTGCAGTCACCGGCTGCATAAATGTCATCCACCGTAGTTTCCATCTTTTTGTTTACAAGGATACCGCGATTTACCTCGCCTTTGATATCCTTTACCAAAGAGGTATTTGCACGGACACCGACAGCGAGAACAAGCACATCAAAATCTACGGTTTTACCGCTTTTCATTATAGCAGAATTCTGTTCAAAAAAAACAGCGGTATCACCAAGCATAAACCGAATACTGTTTGCCTCAAGGTGTTTTTGAATTATTCCGGCACACTCGGTATCAAGAATGCTGGAAAGCACACGGTCGGCAAGGTCGCAAACGGTTATACTTGCCACACGGTCGCGAAGTCCTTCGGCACATTTCAGTCCAATAAGACCTGCGCCGACAATCAATACCTTGCTGTCTTTGCTTACGGCTTTTTCAAGGGCAAATGTATCGTCCAGCGTCATAAAGCTGAATTTGTTTTTTACGGTATCGAGTCCCTCAAAAAGTGGAACAAACGGAGAAGAACCGGTTGCAACGCATAAAGAGGTGTATTGTGTTTTTATACCGTCATTCAACACCACCGTTTTTGCTGAGGCATCGATACTGACTGCCTTTTTTCCGTAGATAACGTCACAGCCCATTTTCTCATAAAAACCGGCATCGCGATAATTCATTCGTTCGGGATCGGTTTTATTCTCCAGATAGTATGAGATAAGCGGGCGGCAGTAAACAGGATGGTTTTCTTCGGAAATTACGATGATTTTACTTTCTTTATCCACACTGCGGATGCCCTCAATGCATCCGACAGCGGCAACGCCGTTGCCTATAATAACATACTGTTTCATTTGCGCTCACCTCGCTCTTCATAAACGATTGCTCTGTTAGGGCAGCCATTAACGCAAGCAGGTTTGCCGCAGGAATTTTGCAGACAGAGCTCACATTTCTGCATAACACCGCTTTCACCCAGTGAAAGCGCACCGTATGGGCATACCAACACGCAAGTTAGGCAACCGACACATTTGTTTTTATCAATGCGGACAACACCGTCCTCTTTGGATATGGCGCTGGCAATACAGCTTTTTACACAGATAGGGTCGGTGCAATGTCGGCAGGATACTGCATAAGATATTTTATCATCTCCCTCAATGTGAATACGGGGATAAATTTCTTTGCCTTTCAGTGCAGTTGACATATCTTTCATACCGGAATTGGCAAAAGCACAGTTGTATTCGCACAAGTGACATCCGAGACACCATTCTTCATTTACATATACTCGTTTCATTTTTATCACTCTCCCGCATGAGAGATACCAAGAATCTCAAGCTCTTTATCGGTCATGCCAATGCCGCGAAGCATCAGACGGTTGCCGCGCAGGGATTCGATAGAATTGATACCCATACCGCCCATCAGCTCCTTGATTTCGTGCCGCCAGGCATTCATTAGATTGACAAGCCTTTCACTGCCCATATCAGGGTTAAGGCGTTTTACAAGTTCGGGACGTTGGGTGGCAATACCCCAGTTACATTTACCGCTTTGGCAGGTACGGCACAAATGGCAACCGAGAGCGAGCAGAGCAGCCGTTGCAATATAACAGGCATCTGCACCGAGGGCGATTGCCTTGATAACATCTGCTGCACTTCTAATACTGCCGCCTACTACAAGAGATACATTGTTACGTATTCTTTCATCGCGAAGCCGCTGATCTACAGCTGCCAAAGCAAGTTCAATCGGAATACCGACATTATCACGGATTCTCGTAGGCGCGGCGCCTGTGCCTCCGCGAAAGCCGTCAATTGCAATAATATCCGCACCGCTTCGAGCAATTCCGCTGGCAATTGCAGCAATATTGTGAACGGCAGCAACCTTTACGATAACAGGCTTTTTGTATTCGGTAGCCTCTTTCAGCGATAAAACGAGCTGACGAAGATCTTCAATCGAGTAAATGTCATGATGCGGAGCCGGGGAAATGGCATCAGAACCTTCAGGTATCATACGGGTGCGAGAAACATCGCCTACAATTTTAGAGCCGGGTAAGTGTCCGCCGATACCAGGCTTTGCTCCCTGTCCCATCTTTATTTCAATGGCGGCTCCCGCCTTTAAGTAGTCCTCGTGAACGCCGAATCTTCCGCTTGCTACCTGAACAACAGTGTTTTCACCGTAGCAGTAAAAGTCTTCATGCAAACCGCCTTCGCCGGTATTATAGAGAATACCAAGCTCAACTGCCGCACGGGCAAGGGAAGCGTGGGCATTGTAACTGATAGAGCCGTAACTCATTGCCGAAAACATAATCGGCATAGAAAGCTCAATCTGCGGCGGAAGTTCACATTTTAATTTACCGTTTTTATCGCGTTCGATTTTTTCAGGCTTTTTACCTAAAAATACACGGGTTTCCATTGGTTCGCGCAAGGGATCTATAGGGGGATTAGTTACCTGCGAAGCGTTGATTAGAATCTTGTCCCAATATACATTTAGGGGTTTTGGGTTACCCATAGAAGATAAAAGCACCCCGCCGCTGTTTGCCTGCTTATAAATTTCCTTAATAGTATCGTTCTGCCAGTTAGCGTTTTCTCTAAGAGTACAATCACTCTTTATGATTTTAAGCGCTCTTGTGGGGCAAAGAGATACACAGCGCTGACAATTGACACATTTGGTTTCATCCGCCATCATCACACCCTTTTCTTCATTAAAGGTGTGTACTTCGTTTGCACATTGTCGCTCACATACACGGCAGGCGATGCAACGGTCAGTATTTCTGATTACTTCAAATTCGGGATATATAAATTCCACACTCATTAAAATGCACCGTCCTTTACCTTAATAATAACGGGCTCTCCGCCTGAAGGAGCCCAGATGTTTTCTGCGTTCGGTTCCATGACGCGTATGGCCGCCTCTTCGCTGGCGATAAACACCTTATCGTCCTTTTTGCCGACTACCATAGAACGAAGCTTCAGGCGGTCATTAAGCGCCATTAATCCTCCGTTGAAACCGAGAACGATGGAAAAAGGACCGGTGATCAGCAGGCTTGAAAACAAGGTGCGAAGATAAATATGTTTGTTTTTGTCTTCAATATCAGTCTTATCTTCAATAGTGCTCCAGAACGGTGCAGCAATTACACTTGCCGCTTCGCTTAGGGAAAGTCCTTGAACACGGACAAGATAATCTATTATATAGGCAAAAACCTCTGTGTCCGTTTGCAGAGTACATTTATAACCGAACATTTCAATAAACCGGCGGTTAGCATCATAGGAAGAAATCTCGCCGTTATGCACAATAGACCAGTCAAGTAGCGTGAACGGATGGGCGCCTCCCCACCAACCGGGGGTGTTGGTAGGATAACGGCCGTGTGCCGTCCAGGAATAACCTTCATATTCTTCTAATTTATAAAATACACCGACATCTTCGGGAAAGCCGACAGCTTTGAAAGTACCCATATTCTTACCGCTGGAGAAAACATACGCACCTTTTATTTCAGTGTTGATTTTCATAACGGTACGGGCGACAAATTCTTTTTCATCAAGTTGAAGATCGGCAAGTACTGACTTTAGAGGAGCAACAAAATATCTCCATATAATAGGTTCGTCGGTAATCGCCGGAATTTTGCGTGTAGGTATGATTTCGGAATTTACGATTTCAAAGCGTTCCTTTAAGAATGATTCACAGCTTTTACGAGTGGCGCGCTCGTCAAAAAACATATGTAACGCATAAAAATCCTTGTATTCAGGATAAATACCGTAACCGGCAAAACCGCCGCCGAGTCCGTTGGAACGGTCGTGCATCGGCTTCATGGCATTGATAATCATCTCGCCGGACATTCTGTTTCCTTCTTTGGAAATGGCAGCTGCGATTGCACATCCGGAGGGTATTCGCACTTGTCCTTCTACTTTCATATAGATTCCTTCTTTTCAGAGAAATATAAAAAAGAAAGACGCTCATTTCGGCGCAGATACTTGTCTGTACCAAAACGAACGTCTTTGCTCATTTGCCAGTCATTATACTCCTGAATCTGCATCTTGTCAAGATGAAAACTTAAATTTCCGAAAGTTTTTGAAGAATGTTCGCAAAAAAAATAAAAAAAGGGTTGACAAATGATTTTTTTAGGTGTATAATGCGAAGCGTTAAGGCAAAGGCGTCTTTGAGTGTAAGTGCTCAAAGACGCTGTTTTACTTTTAAAAATCAAAATAAATTTAATATTTATGAAGGCAATGACGTCTTTAATGTTGTAGGTATTGATTCCTACCGTTAAAGGCGTCTTTCATTTTTTTCGTATGGAATGAACTTTATTTTTTGCAACAGATTTTCTTTGAAAATTTGACGATACCCGTTGCAAAGCCGACAAAATCGGCTTGCCGAATCGCTTCACAGCTTTTCGGTTTCAATATTCATTATGATTAAAAATGTAAAGGAGAATACATTATGGGAACGGTAACAGATTATTTTGGAAGTATGGTCTTTGATGACAGAGTAATGAAAGCTACGCTGTCGGCCAAAGTATATGCCTCACTTAAAAAGACCATCGACGAAGGCACGGCGTTGGACATCAGCGTTGCCAACGCAGTGGCAACCGCAATGAAAGACTGGGCGATTTCTAAAGGAGCAACTCATTTTACCCATTGGTTCCAACCACTTACCGGTATTACCGCTGAAAAGCACGATAGCTTTATCACCCCGTCTCCCGACGGCGGCGTTATTATGGAATTCTCCGGTAAAGAATTGATTAAAGGTGAACCTGATGCATCTTCTTTCCCCAGCGGAGGACTTCGCGCTACCTTTGAAGCCAGAGGATATACCGCTTGGGACCCTACATCTTATGCGTTCATAAAAGGTAAAACATTGTGCATTCCTACGGCGTTCTGTTCTTACGACGGTCATGCGTTGGATAAAAAAACCCCGCTTTTACGTTCAATGGAAGCTCTCAATAAGCAAGCGCTCCGAATCCTTCGCTTATTTGGTAATGACACCGTAAAAAGAGTAACCAGCTCTGTTGGCCCCGAGCAGGAATACTTTCTTGTAACAAAAGAAATGTATGAGCAACGCCCTGATCTTCGTTTTGCCGGCCGTACCTTATTTGGTGCAAAGCCTCCAAAGGGACAGGAAATGGACGATCATTATTTCGGTGTTATCAAACCGCGTGTTGCCGCCTATATGGAAGAGCTTAATGATGAACTTTGGAAGTTGGGTATACTGGCAAAAACTGAACATAATGAGGTGGCTCCTGCTCAGCATGAATTGGCACCCATTTATACCACAACCAACATCGCCACAGACCACAACCAGCTCACAATGGAGATTATGCAAAAGGTTGCTGCAAAGCACGGTCTTGTTTGTCTGCTTCACGAAAAGCCTTTTGCCGGCGTCAACGGCAGCGGCAAGCATGACAACTGGTCTATTGAGACGGATGCGGGTCAAAACCTGCTTTCACCCGGTGCAACCCCCTATGAGAATGCTCAGTTCCTGTTGTTCCTGTGTGCTGTAATTAAGGCTGTAGACGATTATCAGGACCTCCTGCGCATCTCTGTTGCCACCGCCGGAAATGATCACCGTTTAGGTGCAAATGAAGCACCTCCCGCTGTTGTTTCTATCTTCCTCGGCGACGATCTGAATGCGGTGCTTGAGGCTATTGAAAATGATGCTCCGTATCATGGCACTGAAAAAACACAGATGAAACTCGGCGTAGATGTATTGCCCAAGTTCAATCGCGATACTACCGACCGTAACAGAACCTCACCCTTTGCTTTCACCGGCAATAAGTTTGAGTTCCGTATGCTCGGATCCTCCAACAGTATTGCCTGTGCAAATATAATGATCAACAGCGCTGTTGCCGAATCTCTCAAAATTTATGCTGATATATTGGAGAACGCAGACGATTTTGAAACTTCACTCCACGAGATGATTAAGAATACTATCAAGGAGCATAAGCGCATCATCTTTAACGGCAACGGTTATGACGAAAGCTGGATTAAAGAAGCCACCGAAAAACGCGGACTGCTCAACTATCGTACAACAGCAGATGCATTGCCTCATCTTCTCGATAAAAAGAATGTGGATATGCTAACAAGCCACGGTATATTTACAGAAGCGGAAATTAAATCAAGATATGAGATTACCCTTGAAAACTACTGTAAGACTGTTATTATAGAAGCGAACACAATGGTGGATATGGCAAGGATACAGATTGCACCTGCGGTTGAGTCTTATGCTGCTGATGTTGCAAAGTCTGCTTCTGCTAAGAAGGCTTTAGACAGTACGCTTGCTTGCAGTTATGAAACAGGGCTTGTAAAGAAGCTTTCTGCATTGACGGACAGAATAGCTGTTAAGACTGAGGAACTTGAGCAGGCTCTTATTGCACTCAGTAAATCAGAGGATATAGGAAAAGAAGCAGAGCTTATCAAAGATACGGTTCTTGTTAAGATGAGCGAGCTTAGAATTCCTTGTGATGAGGCAGAAACAATTACGGCTAAGAAATATTGGCCTTTCCCGACCTACGGCGATTTGCTGTTCGGCGTAAAATAGTAATTTCCCGGAATGTAGTCAGCTAAAATCTGACACGTTCACGCGGAGGCAGGTAATGAATTCTTTAAAAGAAATGGTTTTATGGATTCAAAAATTCTACAAGCCCTCTCCGGATAAGTTTTCATAGTCTGGTTTAAATTACTCAAACTTTCCATTATAAATTGCAAAAGCTTCCCTTAAAAGGGAAGCCTTTGCGCATTTTGAAACATTATTTTTAACTGAAATGAGGAAATTTTTATGTGTTCTATTATGGGTTATATAGGGAGCAGACTTTCCTACGATGATTTTAAACTGGGCTTTGAGAAGACCGCTTCGCGCGGACCTGATATGTCAAAGATTGAAAAGCTTAATAACGGTCTGCTCGGATTTCACCGTCTTGCTATAATGGGGCTTACCGACAAGGGTATGCAGCCGTTTACATATAAGAACAATATGCTCGTTTGCAACGGTGAAATCTACGGATTCGGACCCATAAAGGACGAGTTGATTAAAAAAGGATGCACATTTGAAAGTGATTCTGACTGTGAAATACTGCTTCCGCTTTACGAGCAGTATGGAACAGATATGTTTAGTAAGCTGGATGCGGAATTTGCGCTTATTATATATGATGGCGGATCCAAATCTTTTGTTGCCGCGCGCGACCCGATAGGTATACGCCCGCTTTATTACGGTTATGACGAGGACGGCGGAATACTTTTTGCCTCTGAGCCTAAAAACATTGTGGGGTTGACCGATAAAATTATGCCTTTCCCGCCCGGCCATTTCTATAAAGACGGTAAATTTACTTGTTATTGCGATATTGCAAAAGCAGATACCGTTTGCTATGATAACCTTGAAACCGCCTGCACACATATCCGTGAAAAACTAATTAAAGGTGTGGAAAAGAGGCTTGTTGCCGATGCAAAGGTAGGTTTTTTGCTTTCCGGCGGTTTGGACTCTTCGCTTGTGTGTGCCATCGCAGCAAAAAAATCCGATAAACCCATCCAAACTTTCGCTATCGGTATGAGTGAGGATGCTATCGACCTGAAATACGCTAAGCAGGTTGCTGACTATATTGGAAGCGACCATAAAGAAATATATATGACCCCAAATCAAGTTATTGACACTCTTGACGAGTTGATTTATCTGTTAGGAACCTTTGACATTACAACTATTCGTGCAAGTATGGGTATGTATCTGCTTTGCAAAACCATTCACGAGCAGACAGATATCCGCGTCCTTCTCACCGGAGAAATATCCGATGAATTGTTTGGTTATAAATACACAGATTTTGCACCGTCTGCTGAAGCTTTTCAGCAAGAAGCTGAGAAACGCATTCGTGAGCTTCATATGTATGATGTATTGCGGGCGGATCGCTGTATTTCGGTAAATTCATTAGAGGCAAGGGTTCCATTTGGCGATCTCGATTTTGTTAAATACGTAATGGCTCTTGACGCCGAAATGAAGCTTAACAAATACGGCAAGGGTAAATACCTGCTACGCCATGCCTTTGAGGACAGCGGTTATCTTCCTGATGCAATATTGTGGCGTGAAAAGGCGGCATTCTCAGATGCGGTAGGCCATTCTATGGTAGACTATCTTAAAGAATACGCAGAAAAACAGTATTCGGATGAAGCGTTTGAGGAAGGATGTAAAAAGTATTCTTATGCGCGGCCTTTCACAAAAGAATCCCTGCTGTACCGTGATATTTTTGAAAAGTATTATCCGGGTCAATCAGAAATGATTGTGGATTTCTGGATGCCAAACAAATCCTGGGAAGGCTGCGATGTAAATGATCCTTCTGCCCGTGTGCTTTCGAATTACGGTGACAGCGGTAAATAGGCTGCATTAAACGATATTTCAAACTACAATGTATTTAAATAATTGGAATTAAAAAAACATTTCAAAGAGCAGTTGACAAAATGCTATAAAAAGAGTAAAATACTAAGGTATTAAGGAAAAGTCATCTTTGAGTTAACAGCCCTGGGTGTCTCTGCTTTCCTTTCTGAAGTAACTTCATAGTAGATAAGGGCAATGGTGTCTTTAATGTTTTAAACATTTAAGCATCATTGTCTTTTTTTGTTTCATAAAGCTTTTAATAATTATTGGAGGAACACTGATATGACAAAGAAAGAACAACTTTACGAAGGAAAAGCAAAGAAAGTATTTAAGACCGATAACGATGAGCTTTTAATAGTCTCCTATAAGGATGATGCAACGGCATTTAACGGGCTTAAAAAAGGAACAATTGTCGGCAAGGGTGTTATCAATAATAAAATGAGCAATCTGCTCATGCAGCGCCTTGAAAAAGTCGGTATACCCACTCATTTTGTAGAGGAACTCAGCGACCGCGACACGCTTGTTAAAAGAGTTTCCATCATACCTCTTGAGGTTATTATAAGAAATATTGCAGCAGGTTCTTTTTCAAAGAGGTACGGGGTAGCAGAAGGTGTTGCGTTTGATAACCCGACTATTGAATTCTCCTATAAAAACGATGAACTTGGTGATCCGCTGATGGATGAACACCACGCTATCGCTATGAAGTTAGTAACGCCGGAAGAAATTGAAACAATTAAAAGATATGCCTTTAGTGTTAACGAGCAGTTAAAGAATTTTTGGAAAGAGTGCGGCATAATTCTTGTCGATTTCAAATTAGAATTTGGCAAGCTAAAAGACGGATCTATTGTGCTTGCTGATGAAATCAGTCCGGATACCTGCAGACTTTGGGACAACAAAACCGGCGAGATACTTGACAAAGACCGCTTCCGCCGTGATCTCGGCGGAGTTGAAGATGCTTATTGTGAAGTTATGAAGCGCCTCACAGAGCATGTATAACCGATGATATTAAAATTGCTAACTGTGCGATTACAGGTATTAACCGGGATAACCGAGGCAAAGTAAGAATGGTAGATTTGCTGACCGAATATTACCATGCGGCCGTCGCGAAAAGGAAGTACGCCATGATGTAATGGCGCATGTATATGTTTACGGACGGGTAGCCGCGTCGGCGGCAGGAATTATTCATTTGGGCGTCTTCAGCTGCTATGTAACCGACAATGCCGATTTGATTATTTACAGAGATACTCTGCACTATTTACGTGCAGAGCTACTGAGCGTTTTAGCAAACCTTTCGTAATATGCTGAAAATATAAGTATATGCCTACGCTCGTTTATACCAATATAATTCTATGGAAGCCACAGCCGAAATGAACGACGGCGAAGAGTGAGATCTTACTGCACAACTTGCGGCAGATCATGCTTTTGAAATGAGTTCAGAGTATATCCATGCGCTTTATGACCCGACAAGTACGTTGTCCTCTGTCCTGAGCAGAAAACGAATTTGATAAAAAAGCAAAGCCTTCATTTGAAGGCATCAGCGGAAAACCGCAGAAACAAATCTATAATAAAAACGGTGAACACAATGGATAAAATTCTTATTTTAGACTTTGGGGGTCAATATAATCAGTTGATCGCCAGGCGAGTACGTTCGGAGCAGGTGTATGCTAAAATCATACCGTATAATAAAATCACACCCGACGAAATCAAAAAAAACTGTTATAAAGGTATAATTTTTACCGGCGGCCCCAACAGCGTATATGATGATACCTCGCCCCATTACACTCCTGATATTCTTGATTTAGGAATCCCAGTTCTCGGCATTTGCTACGGTCATCAGCTTATGGCGCATATGGCAGGAGGGGAAATAGCTTCTGCCGAAGACAGCAGCGAATACGGAAAGACGACGGTGTTTTCCGCAGATAGTATTCTATTTGATGGTATTCCCAATGAGAGTGTTTGCTGGATGAGTCATACCGATTATGTGAAAACACCGCCAAAGGGATTTAAAATTATTGCTCATACCGAAAAATGTCCCTGTGCCGCTATGTGTGATGAAAAAAGAAAACTGTACAGTGTTCAGTTTCATCCTGAGGTAACACATACCGTTTACGGCAAACAGATGCTTCACAATTTTATTTTTGCAGTCTGCGGCTGCAAGGCGGACTGGAAGATGGAGAACTTTATAGAAACCTCTATAGAAAAATATAAAAGAGAGCTTGACGGGAAAAAGGTGCTTTTGGCACTTTCGGGCGGTGTGGACTCGTCAGTTGCCGCTGTTCTTTTACACAAAGCAATTGGCAATAACCTGATCTGTGTATTTGTGGATCACGGATTGCTCCGTAAAGATGAGGGCGATTTTGTTGAAAACACTTTTGGTAAGCAGTTTGGTATTAACCTGATAAGAGTCAATGCAGAAAACAGATTTTTAAATCGTCTAAAAGGTGTTATCGATCCGGAGCAAAAACGCAAAATAATAGGTGAAGAGTTTATTCGCGTGTTTGAAGACGAAGCAAAGAAACTCGGTAAAATAAATGTGTTGGTACAAGGCACCATCTATCCCGATGTTATTGAAAGCGGAAAGGGTGATTCTGCCGTTATTAAGAGCCACCACAATGTCGGCGGTTTGCCCGATGTCATTTCCTTTGATAAAATCGTAGAGCCGCTGAGGGATCTGTTCAAGGACGAAGTTCGCGAAACGGGCGCACAGCTCGGTATTCCTCACGAGCTTGTGTGGCGTCAGCCGTTTCCCGGTCCGGGACTTGCTGTTCGCATAATCGGTGAGATCACTAAAGAAAAGCTGAATCTTTTAAGAGAGGCAGATGCCATTTTCCGCGAGGAAATTGCACACTCAGGTCTTGAGAGCAGCACTAATCAGTATTTTGCAGTACTGACCGATCTTAGGAGCGTAGGCGTTATGGGTGATGCCAGAACCTACGGATATACCATTGCCTTGCGTGCAGTAACCACCGATGATTTTATGACGGCAGAATGGACCAGACTCCCTTATGAGGTGCTTGAAAAAGCAAGCAACCGGATTACAAACGAAATTAAGGGTATCACAAGAGTGGTATACGATATAACTTCCAAACCTCCGGCAACGGTGGAATGGCAATAGATATTCAGCTTAGGAGTTCGATTGTATGTGCGGAATATTCGATTACATACGATCGCAATGAGCTGCGCCGATATAGATGCTCATCCTCATGCGAGTAATGACAGCAGATTTGTGGCGGCGCTTGAAGGCATATTGAAAATGAAGAAAATTTCATATATTCACGCCGAATCTTATGCTGCAGGAGAACTTAAGCGCGGCACGGTAGCCTTGATTGAAGAGCACACGCCGGTAATTGCGCTCTGTTGTAATGATTCCGTAATGGAAAAGACTATGAGCAATACTTTTGAAGTAAAGGCAAGAGGTGCCGAAAATCGAGACGGTTTTTACCGCGGCGTCAGTGATTGCCCTATTACAGATGCCGGCGTAATATGCTGCAAAAGAAAACGGGTGCGGCATTGATAAACTGAAAAAAATTGCAAAATCCGTTACGGTCAAATGAACGGAGAGAGGAAATGGTGAAAATGACGAAATATATATTTGTTACAGGTGGCGTTGTATCGGGTCTCGGCAAGGGTATTACTGCAGCCTCTTTAGGTAGATTGTTAAAAGCGAGAGGCATTAAGGTCGCTGCTCAAAAGCTGGATCCGTACATAAATGTTGACCCGGGAACGATGAGCCCTTATCAGCATGGTGAGGTATATGTTACCGAGGACGGAGCCGAAACCGACCTTGACCTCGGCCATTATGAGCGCTTTATTGATGAAGACCTGAACAAATATTCCAATCTCACAACCGGTAAGGTTTACTGGAATGTTCTTAATAAAGAGCGGCGCGGCGAATATCTCGGTTCTACCGTGCAGGTCATTCCTCATATCACAAACGAGATTAAGGAATTTGTTTACAGCGTGGGTAAAAAAACAAAAGCAGATGTGGTTATCACCGAAATCGGCGGCACCATCGGAGATATCGAATCCCAGCCGTTTCTTGAAGCTGTAAGACAGATATCGTTGGAACAGGGACGTGAAAACAGCCTGTTTATCCATGTAACATTAGTGCCGTTTTTAAGCGGTTCTAACGAACACAAATCCAAGCCTACTCAGCACTCGGTAAAAGAACTGCAAGGAATGGGCATCAATCCTAATATCGTTGTGCTCCGCTGTGATGAACCGCTGGAAGAGTCAATTTTCAAAAAGATTTCACTGTTCTGTAATGTTAAACCGGACTGTGTTATAGAAAACATCACACTGCATAATCTTTATGAAGCGCCGCTGATGCTTGAAAAATCAGGCTTTTCTTCAGTGGTTTGCCGAGAACTTGGTATCAATGCTCCAGAGCCCGACCTTACAGAATGGACGGCTATGGTAGAGCGTATCAAGGCAAGACCCAATTATGTAGATATTGGATTGGTTGGTAAGTATGTGGGACTTCACGATGCTTATCTTTCGGTTGCGGAAGCGCTCCGCCACGCAGGATATTATCATAACACTCATATTCGTATTCATTGGATCGATTCCGAAGAGATTAATGCTGATAATATTGATGAAAAGCTCGCAGATCTTGACGGCATTTTGGTTCCCGGTGGATTCGGCAGCCGCGGTATTGACGGTATGATACTGACGGCAAAATATGCAAGAGAAAAAGAAATTCCGTATTTCGGTATCTGCCTAGGTATGCAAATTGCCGTCATCGAATATGCGAGAAATGTTATCGGTATCAAGGATGCAAACTCGGGAGAGTTTGATGAACTGTGCAAACATAAGGTCATAGATTTTATGCCCGGACAAAGCGATGATATTGATAAGGGCGGCACCCTTCGTCTTGGTGCGTATCAGTGTAATATTAAGGCGGGCACAACAATGGAGCGTTGCTATGGTACTAATTCAATCAAGGAACGCCATAGACACCGTTATGAATTCAATAACGATTACCGTGAAGCTTACGAAAAAGCAGGGCTTACCATCAGCGGAACATCTCCTGATGGCAGACTTGTTGAAACAGTAGAACTCAGTAATCGGCCGTTTCATGTTGGCGTTCAATATCATCCCGAATTTAAGAGCAGACCTAATAAACCTCATCCGTTGTTCAAAGGATTTATCGGAGCGGCATTTAAAAAGTCCACAGAGGACAAAGCATGAGCGTTTACGAAGAATGCGGTGTATTCGGCGTAATTTCGCCTGAAGTTTGCGATGTGGCAAGTATATCTTACTACGGTCTTTATGCACTTCAGCATAGGGGACAGGAAAGCTGCGGTATTGTTGTAAACGATGATGGCTTATTTGTATCATATAAAGATTTAGGGCTCATTAGCGAAGTTTTTTCAGAAGATGCTTTGTCACGTTTACCTAAAGGACAAATGGCGGTAGCACATACACGCTATGGTACAACCGGCGGCACAAACCGAAATAACTGCCAACCTATCGAAGTTAATCATCAAAAAGGTCGAATGGCTTTAGCACATAACGGAAATCTGTCCAATGCGGCAGAGCTTCGCGATGAGCTTGAACTGTCGGGCGCTATTTTCCACACTACAAGCGATACCGAAACTATTGCATACATCATAACAAAAGAACGATTAAAAACACCTTCCATTGAAGATGCAGTGAGCAGTGCTATGAACATACTTGACGGTGCTTATTCTTTGGTGCTTATGTCCCCGCAAAAGCTGATTTGCGCAAGGGATCCTTACGGATTTCGTCCGCTTTGCTATGGAAAAACCCCTGACGGAATGTATGTTGTTGCTTCCGAAAGCTGTGCTGTCAAAGCAGTCGGCGGCGAGGTAATCCGTGATGTAGAGCCGGGTGAAATTTTGGTTTTCACCAAAAACGGCGTTGTGTCGAGAAAAGAACACTGCGGTAAAAAGGATAAAAATCTTTGTATTTTCGAATATATATATTTTGCCCGTCCCGATTCGGTGATTGACGGCGTTTCGGTTCATACCGCAAGGGTCAGAGCAGGCCGTATTCTTGCAAAAACACATCCTGTGGATGCGGATATTGTTATCGGTGTGCCGGATTCGGGTATAGATGCGGCGCTTGGTTACAGTCAGATGTCAGGTGTTCCTTACGGTATCGGTCTTATTAAAAACAAGTATATTGGCAGAACCTTTATTGCACCCGAAGACCGGCTTGATAAAGTAAAAATCAAGCTGTCTGCCATTACGGATGCTGTAAGGGGCAAACGAGTGGTGCTTATTGACGATTCCATCGTGCGCGGAACAACCAGCGGGCGTATTGTAAAATTGCTCAGAGAAGCGGGGGCAAAGGAAATTCATATGCGTATATCTTCACCGCCGTTTTTGCATCCCTGCTATTACGGTACGGATATTGACTCGGAAGAACACTTAATTGCCTGCAAACACACAATCCCTGAAATTGCCTATATAATCGGTGCAGATTCCTTAGGATATCTGCCGGTGGAAAGTTTGCGGAAACTAACAGGAAACTGTGAGTTTTGCGACGCGTGTTTCGCCGGTAAATATCCGACAAAAATCCCGACAGATACACGAAAAAACAGATTTGAACAGCGATTATCAGATAAAAAGAAGTAAGGTGCCGAAAATGGCAATGGATTTCAATAAAAAAATTATTTTAGAGGATGGACAAGAATATTACGGTTATGGTTTCGGCGCCGACAAATCCTCTGTTTTGGAGATTGTTTTTAATACCTCAATGGTTGGGTATCAGGAAATATTGTCCGACCCGTCATATACCTATCAGGCGGTGGTGATGACTTATCCGTTGATTGGTAATTACGGCATGGCAGACGATGATTTTGAACGTGATACACCTACAATCGGTGCAATGATTGTCCGTGAATACAATGACGAGCCTTCAAATTTCAGAAGTGCCGCAACACTTGATGCGGTTATGAAAAAGTTCAATATTCCGGGTATTTACGGTATTGACACAAGAAAACTGAGCAGATCTATCCGCAACTTAGGTTCCCGTAAGGTTTTAATAACCGATGCGGATATTTCGCTTGAAAAAGTGCTTGAGATTCTGGATAAAACCGCTATTCCTAAAGATGCGGTATCTCGTGTAAGCTGCGATAAGATTATGATTTCTTATCCAGAAAAACAAAAGTATCATGTGGTAGCTATCGACTGCGGTATGAAAATGAACATTGTACGCTCCCTGAATAAAAGAGGCTGCAAGGTTACTGTTGTGCCGTGGAATACGCCTGCAGAAAAAATTATGGATTTGGCTCCTGACGGTATCTTTATTTCCAATGGCCCCGGCGATCCCGCCGATGTTTCTGAAACCATTGATACTATAAAGAAACTCATCGGGAAAAGTCCGATATTCGGTATATGCCTCGGTCATCAGATCATCTCGCTCGCAAAAGGAGCGAAAACTTATAAGATGAAATTCGGACACCGCGGCGGGAACCATCCGGTACGAAACTTAGAAACAAATAAAATTGAAATTACTTCGCAGAATCATTCCTATGCAGTGGATATAGGCAGCATCGAAGGAACGGATTTAACCGTTACCCACATTAATCTGCTGGATAACACCGTTGAAGGCGTGAAATGCGATAAAGATAAAGTGTTCAGTGTGCAGTATCATCCCGAAAGTGCGCCCGGCCCGCAGGACAGTGCCTATCTTTTCGACCGATTTATTTCTATGATGGAAGAGGAACAAAAAAATGCCTAAGAGAACAGATATTAAAAGAGTGCTTGTCATCGGTTCCGGTCCCATCGTTATCGGTCAGGCTGCGGAATTTGATTATGCCGGAACACAGGCTTGCCTGGCATTAAAAGAAGAAGGCTATGAGGTAATTCTTTGTAATTCCAACCCTGCTACCATTATGACTGATACCTCCATTGCAGATAAAGTGTATATGGAACCGCTGACCTTGGAATATATTGCAAAAATTATCCGCTATGAGCGTCCCGATGCCATTCTTCCCGGTATCGGCGGACAGACAGGACTCAATCTTGCGATGCAGCTTGAAAGAAAAGGTATTCTTGCTGAGTGCCATGTTGAGCTTCTCGGTACAAAGAGCAGCAGTATAGAGCGAGCGGAAGACCGTGAGATGTTCAAGGAGCTCTGCAAGAGTCTCGGAGAGCCTGTACTTCCTTCCGATATTGCAAGCTCGATAGAGGAAGGCTTGGCAGCAGCACAGAAAATCGGTTATCCTGTTGTTCTTCGCCCTGCATTTACCTTAGGCGGAACCGGCGGCGGTTTTGCTAACAATGAGGCTGAATGTCTGCAACTTATGAAAAACGCCCTTTCTCTCTCTCCTGTAAGTCAGGTGCTTATCGAGAAGAGCATCAAGGGCTATAAAGAAATCGAATATGAAGTTATATGTGATTCAAACGATACAGCAATCACAATTTGTAATATGGAAAACCTCGATCCTGTCGGAATTCATACCGGTGACTCTATCGTGGTGTGCCCTTCGCAGACACTTACCAACAAAGAATATAATATGCTTCGTGACAGCGCACTGAAAATTATCCGTGCGCTCAAAATTGAAGGCGGATGCAACGTGCAGTTTGCACTCGATCCAAACTCGTTTCAGTATTATCTTATTGAAGTAAATCCGCGTGTATCCCGTTCTTCGGCATTAGCCTCAAAAGCAAGCGGATATCCGATTGCCCGTGTTTCTGCAAAAATAGGTGTAGGTATGACGCTGGATGAAATCCGTATTGCTAACACGCCGGCCGCCTTTGAACCGACACTTGACTATGTGGTTACCAAAATGCCGCGTTTTCCGTTTGATAAATTTGCAGATACCGATAACTCGCTCTCTACGCAAATGAAAGCGACGGGTGAAGTCATGAGCATCGGCAGAACAGTAGAAGAAAGCCTGCTGAAAGCTATTCGTTCTCTTGAAGTCGGCCTTTACCATCTGCATCACAGAAAGTTTGACGGAATGACCCGTGAGGAACTGATGGAATATATAAAAATTGGCACCGATGACCGTATTTACGCCATTGCTCAGCTTTTGCGTCTTGGCTCAAGTATTGACAGCATTACTGAAGCAACAGCTATTGACCGCTTCTTTATTCGAAAACTGCGTAATATTGTAGCGGAAGAAAAAGAAATTAAGTCAAGTATCGGTGATATGCAGGTTTTAAAGACAGCAAAGAAGATGGGATTTTCGGACAAAGCAATCGCTGAGTTTTGGAATATGAATGAAGCAGAAATTTTTGATCTTCGAAAGGAAAACGGAATCCTTCCTGTTTATAAAATGATTGACACCTGTGCTTCGGAATTTGACAGCTATATTCCGTATTTTTATTCTACCTATGAGGATGAAAATGAATCGGTAATTTCAGAAAAAAAGAAAGTTATCGTACTCGGTTCCGGTCCTATCCGTATAGGTCAGGGTGTAGAATTTGATTATTCCACTGTTCATGCCGTTCAGACCATCAAGGCATCGGGATATGAAGCTATCATTATTAATAACAACCCCGAAACCGTTTCCACCGACTACACCTGCTCTGACAAACTTTATTTTGAGCCGCTGTGTGTGGAAGATGTTATGAATATCATTGATATGGAGAAGCCTGAAGGTGTTATCGCAACGCTCGGCGGTCAGACCGCTATTAATCTTGCAGAACCGCTGAAAGCTCGCGGTGTTAAAATTATCGGCACCGATTGTGATGCTATTGAGCGTGCTGAAAACCGTGATGCCTTTGAGAAGTTGTTATCCTCTTTATGTATTCCGCAGCCAAAGGGTCAGGCAGTAACAAGCATTGAAGCAGGTATTAAAGCCGCAGAAGAAATCGGTTATCCTGTTCTTGTCCGTCCCAGCTTTGTGCTTGGCGGCAGAGCCATGCAGATTGTCGCTAACCGAGAAGCACTCTGTAATTATCTGAAAACTGCCGTAGCAATCGGTAAGGATAAGCCCGTACTTGTTGATAAATATATCCGTGGCAAAGAAGTTGAGGTGGATGCTGTCTGTGACGGTGTTCATGTGTTTGTACCCGGTATCATGGAACTTGTGGAAAGAACAGGTGTGCATTCCGGTGACTCTATCAGCGTATATCCTGCCTTCAGCCTTTCGGATAAGGTAAAAAATACTATACTTGACTATACCAAAAAATTGGGTCTTGGTATTGGTATTATCGGTCTTTTCAATATTCAGTTTATCGTAGATGAACACGATGATGTCTATATAATTGAGGTCAACCCCCGTTCTTCCAGAACGGTGCCGTTTCTCTCAAAAGCCACCGGTTACAGTCTTGCGGATATTGCCACCCGTTGCAGCCTCGGTATATCCTTGCCGGAACAAGGTATTTTTAATATCTTTCCTAGAGAAAAAAACCGCTATTACGTAAAAGTACCTGCTTTTTCTTTCTCGAAGCTTAGCGGTATGGATGCTTATCTTTCTCCAGAAATGAAGTCCACCGGCGAAGCCATCGGTTATGATAAAAAGCTGCACCGTGCTGTTTATAATGCGATGGTAGCCTCCGGTCTTAAGCTTCGCAATTACGGAACAGTAGTTGTCAGCGTTGCAGATGAGGATAAGGAAGAAACTCTGCCTCTTGTTCGCCGTTTTTACAATATGGGTTTCAATATTGAGGCAACAACCGTTACGGGTGAATTCTTAAAGGCAAACGGTATCCGTACCCGTATTCGCCATAAGCCAAGTGAAGGAAGCCAAGAAATTTTAGATTCCATTCGTGCGGGTTATGTCAGCTATGTAATTAATACACGCGCAATTTTGTCGGGCAAACATTACGGCGACGGCATTGCCATACGTCAATGCACGGCACAGAACAACATAGCTATGCTGACAAGTCTTGATACGGTAAGAATGCTTCTTGATGTTTTGGAAGAGGTTACTTTTGGTATTTCCACCATAGACGGGAGGTAAAAATATGCACTTTACAAAAATGCACGGTCTTGGAAATGACTATTTATATGTTTACGGGGAGGTGCCGAAAAATATTGCGGAACTCTCTGCAAAATTATCTGAGCGTCACTTTGGCGCAGGCTCAGATGGAATAATCTACATTTCACCTTCTGATATTGCTGACTTCAAAATGCGTATTTTTAACGCAGACGGAAGCGAGGCAAAAATGTGCGGCAACGGCATCCGCTGCGTCGGCAAATATGTTTACGATAAAGGTTATACCGATAAAACGCGCTTGAAAATTGAAACTCTTTCGGGAATTAAATATCTAAATTTACAGCTTAGCTGCGGAAAGGTAAAGTATGTTACCGTTAATATGGGCGCAGCAATCCCCGAAAAAGAAAAAACGCTTACCGTTTGCGGTAAGAAGATTAACTGCATTCCTGTATCGGTTGGAAATCCCCACGCTGTCATTTTTGTTAATGATATCGAGAAGGCTCCTGTTTTAGAAATCGGTCCTGCGTTGGAGCATCATAAGGACTTTCCGGACGGTGTTAATGTTGAGTTTGTACAGGTTATATCCGAGAAAGAAATGAGGATGCGAGTGTGGGAGCGCGGCAGCGGTGTTACGATGGCCTGCGGTACGGGTGCTTGTGCCTCAGTTGCAGCGGCGGTCAGCAAAAATATTTGCGAAAGAGAAAAGACCATTTCTGTTCATCTTGACGGAGGAACCCTGAAAATTCAGGTGGATTACGATAATAACGTGACGATGACCGGTCCTGCAGAGACCGTATATGAAGGAGAAACAGAGATATGCTAAAACCAAATACAAGATATGGAGATTTAAAAGATTCCTATTTGTTTAATACCATTTATCGAAAGACAAACGAATATCTTGAGGCGAATCCCGATAAAAAGGTTTACCGAATGGGTGTGGGCGACGTATCTCTGCCGCTTTGTAAGGCTGTTATTCAGGCACTGCACAGTGCTGTTGACGACCAAGCTGCCGCCGATACATTCCACGGCTATATGCCGGAGGTCGGCGCTTGTGAGCTTCGAAAAGCAATTGCAGGATATTACGAAAATATGGGCGCTAATGTAAGCGAAAATGAAATCTTTATTTCCAGCGGTGCCTGTGATGATCTCGGTGATATTCTTGAACTGTTTGATCAGGATAATACCGTTATGGTTATCGAGCCTGCTTACCCAGAGTATGTAGATACCAATATTCTTGCGGGCAGAAAAGTAGTTTACTTGACTTCCGGAGAAGAAAACGGATTTTTGCCGGAACCTTGCGAAAATGCAAAAGCGGATATCATATATATATGTTCGCCCAACAATCCCACAGGCGCAGCATTCAGCCGTAAAGGATTGCAGGCTTGGGTGGATTTTGCAAACGAAATCGGTGCTGTGATTTTGTTCGATGCAGCTTATGAAATATTTATAGAAGATAAGAAGATTCCGCACAGTATATACGAGCTTGACGGTGCAGATAGATGTGCAATTGAAATTTGCTCACTTTCAAAAACTGCAGGGTTTACAGGTACACGGCTTGGTTATACCGTTGTACCCTATAAACTTGTGAGAGGCGGGGCAAATCTAAATGAAATGTGGTCACGCAACCGCGAAACCCGAACAAACGGCGTTTCGTATATTCTCCAAAAGGGCGCTTTGGCGGTATTTACTCCCGAAGGACAGAAGCAAATTCATGACAACCTGAGTGTTTATAAAGAAAATGCATCTTACTTTATGGATGCGCTGGATGCGGCCGGTATTTGGTATTGCGGCGGCAAAAACTCACCGTATATCTGGATGAAATGTCCTGACGGCATGAGCGGCTGGGAGTTTTTTGATTACTTGCTCAGTGAGATTCAGGTAGTTGGTATTCCCGGCGAAGGTTTCGGAGCGTGCGGTAAAGGATATTTCAGATTTTCTACATTCGGAAATCCGGAAGAAACCAAAGAAGCAGCCAACCGTCTTTGCAAATTGTTGAAAAAGGAGTAATTATATGAAGGTTTCCTGTTTGCAGATGAATATGGAATTTGGTAATCATGTCAAAAACTTTGCCCATGTAAAACAGATTATTTGCGAGGCAATGAAGGAAAAACCTGATGTACTGGTGCTGCCCGAAACATGGAATACCGGATTCTTTCCGCAAGAAAGACTTTCTGAATTGTCTTGCAAAGAAGGCGCCGAAGTTAAAAGCTGTATAGGCGGTCTTGCAAGGGAATATGGTGTTAATATTGTGGCAGGTTCCGTTTCAAATGTAAGAGGAAACCGTGTATATAATACCGCTATGGTATTTAACCGTGAAGGCAGGTGTATTGCTCAATACGATAAAACTCATCTTTTCACTCCTATGAGTGAAGATAAGTATTATACCGCCGGTGACAGCTTATGCCGCTTTAACATAGACGGTATTCAATGCGGTATCATCATCTGCTATGATGTGCGCTTTCCCGAACTTACCCGCACGCTTGCCTTGCAGGGACTTGATATGTTGTTTGTAGTATCCCAATGGCCGAAGGTACGCACATTCCATCTGCGTACGCTTACAACTGCCCGAGCGATTGAAAATCAGATATTTGTTGTGTGCTGCAATTCATGCGGCAGGTCGGATAATACCGTTTTTGGCGGAAACTCTGCCATAATCGATCCTTTGGGAGAAACGCTGATGCTTGCCGGAGAAACGGAAGAAATAATATCCGCAGAGTGTAATATGGATATGCTTGCCGAAATCCGTAGCAGCATACCTGTATTTCGTGACAGGCGGCAGGAATTATACTCCATTTGAAAGAAAAGAAGAGTATTATCCGAGATTATATAGTTTTAGTTTGAAAATATAACTATATTTTTATTGAACTTGTCCTTGTCGGGAACGGGGCGAAAAATATCGTTTACGAAAATTGCGACGGTATTCTTTTTATTATTTTTTGACAGTTGAGAGCCTTAACACGCAAATGCGTTGTTAAGGCTCTCTTTTTTATAATGTTTATTTTACAAAAAAGGTTGACAAGCAAAAAATCTAAATATAAAATAAAAATTAAATTTATATATGACGGTAATGCTTTGGCAAATGTAAAACTCTTTTGTTGATGGTGCCAATAGGCGTGCCGAATTGTATAATAACGGGTTCGTACTATAATCACATAAAGTCTGTGGGTATATGTATAGGTCCTCAAGGAGATTTTTAGTTAACTAAAGCAGAATCAGCAAAGAATAATGGCGCAAGGTCAATATCCTTCTTAGACAGAAAAATTTTGCGTACAGAAACTGCCGATAAAATATCTTTAGCGATATGGGTGCTGAATATTGAAATTATACGACGGAAAAAAACATATGAAAAAGCTGCCCTTACAGTATGTAAAAAGGATGAAAGATATTTTAGGTGATGAGTACCAAGCCTATGAAATAGCCATCGAGGATACACCCGTAAAAGCGTTTAGGGTTAATACCGACAAAATATCTATTGATGATTTTGAAAAGCTTAATATTTTTGGTGACCAAAAGATACCTTATGTTGAAAACGGCTATTATCTTGACTATATAAAAATTGGCAGTCATCCATATCACCACGCAGGATTAATTTATGTTCAAGAACCTGCAGCAATGGCGCCTGCGGAGTGCATTGATATTGCCCCTGACTGGCGAATATTAGATATGTGTGCTGCTCCGGGCGGAAAGAGTACCCAGCTAAAAAACAAGTTAGGTGACAAAGGAGTATTAGTTTCAAACGAGATAATTCCTTCACGCTGTAAAATTCTTATGGGGAATATTGAGAGGTTAGGCTTGCATAACACTATTACTACTTGTATGGACACGGCAAAGCTTGCAAAGCTCTTTTTGCAAAAATTTGATATGATAATGGTAGACGCTCCTTGCTCCGGAGAAGGGATGTTCAGAAAAGATGAGAATGCCATAGCTGAGTGGAGCATGGAGAACATTGAAAAATGTGCAAAAAGGCAGGGCGAAATATTAGAAAATGCTGTTAAGGCACTTAAAAGCGGCGGTTACATAATTTATTCCACCTGCACATTTTCTGTAGAGGAAAACGAAATGACGGTCGACCGCTTTTTACACTCTCATCCTGAGTTTGAAATTGTTCCTGTCAAGGATGAGGTGATTAAAAATACAGTTGATGGTATTCGTTTTGATGGTTGTAGATGCGAAAACATACATTTTGCCAGAAGGTTTTATCCTCATAAGTCAAAAGGTGAGGGCCAGTTTATGGCGGTTCTTCACAACAAAAATGAAGAATCCTATATATCTGAAAAGCCCCGATGCAGTTCAAAAGTGATGGATAAATCGGTTTTTGTTTTCCTTGACGATGTTTTGATTGACTATAAAAAAGAAAACGTTAGAATGTACAATGGAAATCCTGTATATATTATACCCGATTTTGAAATACCAAACGGTGCAGCTTTCTCCTGCGGCATAACTATCGGGGAAATACGCAAGAATTACATTCAGCCTCATCATCAGTTTTTTATGGGGTTGGGTAAAAACTTCAAAAGAAAGATAGAGCTTTCTGCTGAAAGTGAAGAAATAAAGAGGTTTCTGCACGGTGAGGAAATTTGTGTAGATTGTGATAACGGATGGGCTGTTGTTATGGTTGACGGTTGTGCTCTGGGCGGCGTGAAGGTGGTTTCGGGTATAGCCAAAAACCATTATCCTAAAGGACTGAGAAATTAGACTTACATATGCAAAATCGGTGCAACATGTCAAATGTTTTTAATTATAAATAACAAAAACAAAAGGAGCCAAAATGTTATGATTACTTTTGAAACTTATGAATGGGACAATACTTGGATAGAAAAATCGAATGAAATAAATGCAAAAAGGGTTTTGTATATAGGGGATTCCATATCCTGCAAAACGAGAGAGGCGCTAAATGCAATATCGAGAGGCGAGATTCTTTTTGATGGCTTCGGCACGTCAAAGGCAATTGATAATCCTTACTATTTCCCTAGTCTTTCTCTGTTTGCAAGGCAGGAAAGCTCAAGAAACGCTGTTATATTCAATAACGGATTGCATGGCTGGCATCTAAACGAAGAAGATTATTCAAAGCTATATAATGAATTTCTTGATAAGCTTATAAATGAGTTTTCGGATACTTTGATAATACCGATTTTGACAACATTTGTTACAAATAAAGACTACCATAACGACCGTGTTATAAAGCGAAATAATATCGTAAAGAAATTGGCGGCTTCAAAAAAGCTTCCGGTAATAGATTTATATACTATTTCCGAGAAAAACAAAAATTTCCTATCTGTGGACGGAGTGCATTTTACCGAAACAGGCTACAAAGTACTTGCAAATGAAGTCCTGCGCAAACTAAACGGATTGATTTGATATGTGTATTGCTAAAAGCGGTAGAAAAAAGAAGATTTCATATATTAAAAAAGAGGGCCCTAAATTGGGCCCTCTTTATTGACCAAAAGTCTTATTTCATGCTGTGTTCGTAAGATTCGATCATCTTTTTAACCATCTGACCGCCGATAGAACCAGCCTGTTTAGATGTTAAGTCGCCGTTGTAACCATTTTTAAGATTTACGCCAACCTCAGAAGCAGCTTCCATCTTAAAACGGTTGAGAGCTTCACGAGCCTCAGGAACTACGTTCTTATTAGACATAATATCAATTCACTCCTTACTGCAAAATTTAGTTTGCGTCTGCGAATATATCTTTTGCAGTATATGACGGAATATAAAAGGTAATTTTATCAATAATTGTCATTTGTTGAGTATTGAATGTTTTTTAGTACATAACCTTATTTTTTTAAAAACTTGCCGGTACAGATGCGACGCACAGGATACAAAGATAATAAAGACAGGCTCGTTTTGGGAAAACACTTGAGTCTGTTTTATAATGTCAAAGTCATATGCCACAAATCCTGTCAGAGATTTATTTTGATGCGCAATAATTTAAAACACTGCGCTTATATGCATTGTGGTGTTTTACCTATAAGTAGCATTACTGCACAGTATATTGAAATGGTGCGGCAGGGAAGCGCTCGATTTAATTTAACGGTAAACTCACAAGGGTCAATTGTTTTGCCGTTAAGATCAGTTATAGGCCGCAATATACACACGGTTGCACAAGTATCCGATACGCTGGACAGTGTGACAGTATCCAGTCCTGACATACCTGCAGTTATTGCGGGGATTCTGTTTTTTGCAAGTATTTGTAATGCGGTTTTATCAGACGGCTCGCATACGGCAACCGTGCCTAAGGGTAGCTTTTGGTCAATGATATCAGGCGGTGTACTGCAGAATACAGCTATACCGTTTTTGTAATTGGCTTTTATTCTGTTTTCGGTTGCGATGAAGCTGATGCTGTTTAATCCGTCAAAGAGCAATAAATTACAAAGCTCGATCGCGGCGCTGTCTTTACTATTGTAAAATAATATAATATTATTCAAAATAACGGCACTTCCGATAAAAATTAATAATATCTCTTTGAGGTCTTGTCTTCCTCCTGGGGTTCACCGTCAACCACAGTGCCATAAATATCGTTATAGGATTCAAGCTCTGCGGCGGATATTGGGTTTGAGGGGATAAGGCCTGTACATTCGTGAACGCTTGATACTGAGGGCATATATACATAAGGATAATCGTTTTCACAAGGATAATCGTTGTCGTAAGGAACGCGTTTTGTATTTTTGTTATCTTTCATATAAAAAACTCCTTTCAGATTTAGTATATGTAAAATAAATAAAATTTTTATATGACAAAAAATACATAATTCTTATTTAAATTTTAAAATCTACTTGACTTTATAATTTTTATATCTTATAATATTTTCTGCGTGGTACGCTGCTATGGCTCAGGTGGCAGAGCACATCCTTGGTAAGGATGAGGTCACCAGTTCGAATCTGGTTAGCAGCTCCAAACGAAAATCCGTTCTCGTATGCTTAGGGTTACTAAGGACAGTTGTATTTTATAGGAATGCTGGGCATTGCGAAGGGCAAGAGAATAGAGAGAAGTTTTACGCTTCTCTCTATTTTTTTGCCTTTTTTATTGCGGTAGATTCGACTTCGGCGGAGGAATATGCCGGAGAAGAGACCGAAAAAGCCTTCGCAGAGGCAAAGGATGTATTGTCGGATGAAAAGTTCATTTTACAAAAGGGCTGGCGCTCGCTAAGTGACAAGGACGCAAGGGTAGGAAATAAATCAAAAACACAGCAGTTTTACGGATATAAAGCAGAATACACAATGACAGCTGATGAAAGAATAATCACAGCTATAGATATTCATACGGGAGAATATGTTGACGGCAAAGAGTTTTCCACACTTTTAGAAAAAACGGTTATAACAGGCACAAAGGCAAGAAAGCTTCAGGTTGCGTTTAGCACATCGATTTTATCGGTTTTTGCGAATTCAAATGAATGTTCGTTTGAATTCGCTCGATATTCATTGCAATGGTTATAGTCAAATTTTCTTTGAAAATTTGCTCACAAATCAAAGCTTTGGTGTCGAAATAGTGTTTTTAATCACTATTTCGACTAACTATAACCATTATGAAAAAAGTCAGGAGCAAAAGAAACCCGAGTTTTTAGAGAAATATAAAAAACGTTCCGCTCAGGAATGAAAAAAAGGCGAAATGAAACGCTTTCACGGATTGTCCCGAGCCAGAGGCTGGGGACTGCGAAGCATACTCTTTCAAGCAAAATTAACGGCGATTGCGGTAAATCTTAAAAGAATTGCCGCAATAACAGGCAAGGAAACCCTACCTGTTATCGCTTTTTTAAGAAAATTGAAAAACATTTCCAAACATTTATTTTGAACACTGATTTTGCCACTATTTTCCTTTTGGATGATTGCTGAAATCGCCCTTTTTCAGCGGTTTCACACCGTCACCTGTGTTATCTGAGTTGGATTGTAAGTCTCCTGATTAGTACAATAAAAACTTATCATTTATTATTTATATGTGTATTGCAGTATTTTGCCTTAAATGCTGCAGGGCTTATTTTTTCGTGGTATGTGAAGAATTTTATAAACAGGTTTTCTTCGCTGTAACCAAGTTCTCTTGATATCTGTTTGACGCTCATATCAGTGGTGAAAAGTAAATCCTTAGCAAGTTTCATTCTTTGAACCGCTAAATATTCCTTTAAACCGATACCGTGATTTTGTTTGAAATACTTGCCTATATAGTCTGCATTATAGCTGAAATGATCTGCAATGTCCGAAACGGTGACGCCGTTTTTTATATTGCTTCTGATGTATTCCGTAAGCTTTGCCGCCAAAGCTTGATTTGATGTATTTTCTTCCAAGGATAGTCTGATAAGTTCTTCAAATACCAGGTATCCCGCCGAATCAGTGGCGGCGGAGGAATAAATCGGAGAGTTGGAAATATGGAGGAGCTTTTTTAAGAGATACTTTATTTCATATATGTCGGTGCCGTTATAACTTTTAAGCGGAATTTTAAGGTCTGTGAAAAAATGAAACCAGTAAAAAGCGGTAGGTTCCGATACGGTTTTATACCCGTAATGCTCCTTAAACGGTTCAAGCAACAGCAACTGATTTTTTTGAAGTACGTATTCCCGAGTTTCCTCCGCTATATATACCGTGCCTTCAAGCACAAGTATCACTTCAAAGCTTTTGATGCTTCTTTTGGGGTGAATCCACTCACCCGAGGAATGAAATTCGCCTATCATATCATATGTGAAGTATTTTCCGTTTTCAAATTTAATCATATCTGATTTTCTCACTTTTTCACTGTATTTCGGCATTGAAACAATAACATATTATCATTATAATAGGAATAAACGGATAAATCAATTATTATTTGAAAAGGAGCACCAAGTTATGAAAAATATCGAATTTTCGGATATAGAAATTACAGGCGGCTACTGGAAAACAAGACAGGATATAAACAGTGAGGTTACGCTAAAATCTGTTTACGAGCGCTTTCGTGAAACCCACAGGTTCGACGCGCTTAAATGCGATTGGAAAGACGGAGAACCCGATATGCCGCATATTTTTTGGGATTCAGACGTTGCAAAGTGGCTTGAGGGTGCGGCATATATCTTAAATTCCAAAGACGATGAGTCCATAGCGGAAATCATTGAAAACGCGATTGAATGCATCATTGAAAATAGTGATGAAAACGGATATTTCAACAGCCATTATCTTGTAACCGAGCAGGGGGAGAGATTTCGTCACAGAGATTGCCACGAGCTTTACTGCGCGGGTCATCTTTTTGAGGCGGCGGTAGCCTATTATGAAATTACGGGGAAAGACCGCTTTTTAAAGGCAATGTGTAAATTTGCCGATTATATCGAAAAGGTATTTAAAAGCGAAAAAAGCGCCGCGTTTACTACTCCGGGACATCCTGAAATAGAGCTTGCCCTAATGCGGCTTTATAAGGCGACAGGTGAAAAGCGCTACGCTGACCTTGCAAAGTATTTCATTGATGAGCACGGAAAACGTACGGATGATAATAATTATTATGATTGGGTAAATGAATATTATAATCAGGACGAAATTCCGATAAAAGACCGCAAAACCGCCGAAGGCCATTGTGTGCGTGCGCTGTATCTTATGTGCGGAGCGGCTGATGTAGCTGCGGAATACGGCGATGATGAGCTGAAACAAGCCTGCGAGCGTGTTTTTGACAATATTGTTAATAAACGTATGTATATAACAGGCAGTGTAGGCTCTACATATCTCGGCGAAGCATTTACAATCGACTATGATTTACCCAACAGAACCGCATATACCGAAACCTGTGCGGCAATATCTCTTGCTATGTTTGCAAACCGTATGCTTAAGTTCGGGGCAGACTCAAAATACGCCGACATTGTTGAAAAAGCAATCTATAACGGCGTAATGTCGGGCGTTTCAATGGACGGTAAATCCTTTTTCTATGAAAACCCGCTTGAAATCGATCCGGATTTTAATAATGTAAATACATCAACAAAACAAAAGGAGCGTTTTCCGATTACACAGAGACTTGAAGTGTTCAGCTGCTCATGCTGTCCTCCTAATATACTGCGTTTTGTGGCTTCAATAGCGGGAATTTTATATGGATTTGACGATGATACGGTTTATGTTCATCAGTATATGGATTCAAAGACCGATACGCACGGAATAAAGATAGAGCAGAAAACCGAGTACCCGAAAAACGGGAAAATTACGTTGAAATGCGATGCAGATAAGAAATTTATTGCTTTCCGCATTCCGGGCTGGTGTAAAAGCTTTACCGCAAACCGCGATTATGTAATGAAAAAGGGATACGCTTATGTTGCCCTTAACGGAAATGATGAAATAGAAATCGAGTTTGATATGCCGGTAAGACTTATCGCCGCAAACCGCCACGTCCATTCCGACGTGGGCAGAGTAGCTGTAATGCGCGGTCCTGTGGTTTACTGCGCAGAGGGTATTGACAACGGCGCAGATATAAAGAGTGTTTCGATTAATATAAATGTGGGGTTTGAAATTAAAGAAAGCGAATTTTTGCCTGTACTCAAAACAACAGCTTACCGTCCCATAGAGAATGAAAGTCTTTACTATGAAGCGGGAGACGATTATGAGGAAATACCGCTTACTCTTATTCCGTATTATGCTTTTGCAAACCGTGGTAGGACCGAAATGCAAGTATGGCTTTTAAGAAAGAATTAAAACAATACTTAATAAAGAACATCCGGGTTTCAGAGCCCTTTTATTCGTGTCATTAAGTTCAAACGTCCCAAAAATCCCGTTCACGCAAGTGGGCGGGATTTTTACTTCTTACCGCTTAACTCAAAATATTTCATTCAGAGTTTTTTGGAAAGTAATAAGTAAAAAGAAATAGGTAATAAGTTTTGTATGTGTAAACTATGCCGACAGATAAATATAAAAGAAAAGCAAAGTATTTTTCCCGTTCCTTTTTGTGCCCTAAAGCACATAACGTGGTTTGTAGCGGCTGTTTACAAGGATAAGTATTAAGTATAGTTAACATTTTTATAAATAGTTTGTGCTTTATTTTGATTTCGGCTTTTATATAATCATTTACAATTGTTAAAAATAGTTACAAGATTGGGGAATTTATTGACAAAACATGGGTTTGTTTGGTAAAATACAATGGATATTATGGACATTTGTACCTTTTGATAAGTGGTGAAAATAATGGTTAAAAGTATGACGGGATACGGCAGAGGACAGGCTGTTGCTGAGGACCTGGAGGTTACGGTTGAAATTAAATCTGTTAACCATAGATATTTTGATTTTTCAATACGCACCCCCAGAGGTTACTCTTTTATAGAAGATAAAATGAAGGCTTATGTACAGCAGCGCGCATCACGCGGTAAGATAGATGTTTATGTTACTGTTGCTTCACAAAGCGCTGTGTCTGATATTGAGGTAAATGAGGAGTTTGCGGGCAAGTATGTAGCAGCTCTTAAAAAGCTTGCAGAGCTTTACGGTCTGCGCGACGATATTTCTGTTAACACTGTATCCCGCAACAGCGATGTATTTACAATGACTGCGAGCGAGCAGGATGAGGAAAAAATCTGGGAGACTGTAAGACAAGCCGCTGATATGGCGCTTGACAGCTTTATTGCCATGCGTGAAGCTGAGGGTGAAAAGCTTGCTGCAGATGTGAACAGCCGTTTGGAATTTATAAAGCAAAAGGTTGAGTTTATTGAAAAGCGCTCACCCGAAACTTTAAAGCTCTACCGTGAGAGATTAGAGCAGAAAATGCGTGAGTTGCTTGAGGAACGCAGCATTGATGAGCAGCGCCTGTTGACTGAAACAGCAATTTTTGCTGACAAGATTGCGGTTGACGAAGAAACCGTAAGACTTCGCTGCCATATGTCACAGCTTGCTAAAATGCTTGCGTCAGATCAGGCTATAGGCCGTAAAATTGATTTTACCGTTCAGGAAATGAATAGGGAAACGAATACCGTTGGTTCAAAGGCACAGGATATTGAGATTGCTAATGCGGTTGTTGATATCAAGGCTGAAATTGAGAAGATACGCGAACAGATACAGAACATTGAGTAGGGAGATACCTATATGAAACTTGTTAACATTGGCTTTGGCAATATGGTATGCGCTAACCGTATGATTGCAATTGTAAGCCCTGAATCTGCTCCTGTAAAACGTATTATTCAGGAAGCAAAAGAAAGGGGTAAGCTTATTGACGCTACCCACGGCAGACGTACCCGCGCGGTAATATTTACCGATAGCGAGCATATAATTCTCACATACTTACAGTCCGAAACGGTTGCAAACCGTATTGACAGCGATAGCGCAGAGGATGAACTTTATGACGAGTAAGGGTACTGTGTTTGTTGTGTCGGGTCCGTCAGGTGTTGGTAAGGATACCATACTTGAGGGTGTTTTAAACAAACGCCCCGAAATTGAATTTTCTCGCTCTTGTATTACAAGACCGATGCGCCCGGGTGAAACGGCTGACGGAAAATACAGGTTTATTACAAAGCAAGAATTTACCCTAATGATTGAAAATGACCAACTGTTAGAGTATAACGAGTTTGTCGGTAATCTTTACGGCACACCGAGAGGTCCTGTTGAGGATTGCGTTAACAGAGGCGTTTCAATAATTATTGAGGTTGATGTTAACGGTGCGGCAAGCATTAAGGCAAAGTTGCCTGAATGTGTAAGAATATTTATTGCACCGCCCTCAATTGAGGCATTAAAGCAAAGACTGTGCGGAAGAAAATCGGACAGTGCCGAGGCGGTTGAAAAGCGGCTTAATACCGCTATTGAAGAATTAAAGCACTCAGATAATTATGATTATGTAATCGTTAATGACAATCTTGATAAAGCTATTGAGCAATTTTGTGAGATTGTTGATAGAATAAACAGTAAATAAAAACAGTTTGAAAGGATGAATAGAATATGTTAGACCCTGCAATTGGAAAGCTTATTGAACATTATGACAACAGATATAAGCTGGTGCTTACAGTAGCACGAAGCGCAAGAAAAATTGCAAGCATTGCTGAAACAAACAAAGAAATTATTACAGAAAAGCCTGTTTCTTTGGCTATTGACAAGCTGGCAGCTGAAGAAAATTTATAATTGGGTAGGTGCTTTAGTTGAGCTTAAAAACGGCACGCGTTGTTATTGACGGTACGGTTTTGGGATATGACAAATATTATGACTATGCCGTTCCCGCAGAATACGGTTCTGCTGATTTGGCAGGGTGCCGTGTTTTAGTGCCGTTTGGACGTGCCAACAGTGTTAGGCAGGGAACTGTTATTGCGCAAAACACAACAGAAAATACAGATAAGCTGAAAGCGATAGTCTCGGTTATTGATACAAAGCCTGTGCTTAATGCTGAAATGCTTGAGCTTTGTGAGTTTTTGCGCGAACGCACCTTTTGTACCTATTATGACGCAATTAGAACCTTGCTGCCCTTTGGTCTGGACTTTAAGCTGGTTAAGGAATATATTCTTTGTGACAGCTTTAGAGGACCGCTTAATGATGATATGCGAAATATTGCCGCATATATTAAACGGCACGGTGCCGTTAAGCGTGACAAGCTTTTGGAAATTTGCGCTCTTAACAGTAAAAGCGATTTGCCCGACATTTTGGAAAAGCAAGGCTTTTTACAAAGCACAAGCAATGCTGTAAGGCGTATTGGTGATGCCAGCGTTAAGATGGCAAAGCTGAACAATGAGCTTGCGGGAACTGTTAAGCTTACCCAAAAACAGCAAGCGGCTTGCGACCTGTTGGGTGAAATCGGTGCGGCGCCGGTTAAAGAAATTTGCTATTATACGGGCGTTACGGTTGCAGTTATTAAGGCACTGGAAAGCAAGGGCGTTATTGAGCTTTATGACCAGGAGGTTTTAAGACCTGCTTACAGCGGTGAGAAAAATGGTGATAAAAAGCCTATAATTTTGTCGGACAGCCAGCAAAAAACGTATGACGCTTTGAGCGGTATGCTTGACAGAGATAAGGCTGTAACCGCTTTGCTTTACGGTGTTACGGGCAGCGGCAAAACACAGGTGTATTTAAAGCTTTGTGACCGTATGATTGAGCAAAACAAGGGCGTTATTGTAATGGTGCCCGAAATTGCTCTAACCCCACAGACACTTAGTTTATTTAACAACAGATACACGGGCAAGATTGCTGTTTTTCACAGCGCAATGGCACCCGGACAGCGTATGGATGAATATAAGCGCGTAAAAAATAAAGAAGCGCTTATTGTTATTGGTACGCGTTCGGCAGTTTTTGCTCCTTTTGAAGATTTAGGCCTAATAATTATGGACGAGGAGCAGGAGCATACCTATAAATCAGAAATGTCGCCCCGATTCCACGCCCGAGATGTTGCACGTTTCAGAGCAGCAAAGCATAATTGCTTATTATTACTTGCTTCTGCTACACCTGCGGTTGAAAGCTATGCCGCAGCCAAAGAGGGTAAATATGAGCTTTGTAAATTAGACGGCCGTTACGGTAACGCACAGTTGCCGGAAGTTGTAACGGTCGATATGAAAAATGAGGTATTGTCAGGTAACAGCGGCGCTGTAAGTTCAGAGCTTGCAAAGCGTATGGAGCAGACCTTGAAAGACGGTAATCAATGCGTTATTTTGCTTAACCGTCGCGGACATAACACTTATGTAAGCTGTCCTTCCTGCGGCCAGGTAGAAAGCTGTCCTAACTGCAGTATTTCAATGACATACCATTCCGCAAATGGCCGTATGATGTGCCATTATTGCGGATATTCAAAACATACTGACGGTAATTGCTCACAATGCGGCGGCAAGTTGAGATTTTTTGGTATAGGCACACAGCGTGTTGAAGAAGAATTACAGCTGTTGTTTCCAAACGCCAAAATACTGCGTATGGATGCTGACAGTATTACAACAAAAAATTCTTATGCCGAAAAGCTTGGAGCCTTTGCAAAAGGTGAATACGATATTCTGCTCGGTACGCAGATGGTTGCTAAGGGACTTGATTTTCCCAAAGTAACCCTTGTGGGCGTGCTTGGCGCTGACCGTTCTGCATACATTGATGATTATAGAAGCTTTGAGCGTACTTTTTCCTTGCTGACTCAGGTTGTCGGACGATCGGGCAGGGGTGAGCAGCCAGGTGTTGCTGTTATACAAACCTTTAATCCCGACGACCATATTATTAAGCTTGCGTCCCGGCAGGATTATGATGCTTTTTTTTGTGAGGAGATACTTACAAGAAAATTAATGGTTTATCCGCCGTATTGCGATATAGCGGCAATAAACTCTGTTTGTTCTGACAAGGGCGAGGCTTCCGGCGCGGCAAATAAACTGCTTGCACTGATTAAAGAAAAAGTTAGCGAAGAATATAAGGACATAAAGCTGATTATTTTAGGTCCTGTACCGCCTGCAATACCAAAAATTAATAATAAATACAGATACAGACTGATAGTAAAATGCCGTGCGAATGCACGTTTTCGTCAGCTTATAAGAGAAGTACTTGACGATACGAGCAAGCTTCGCGGCTTTAGGAATACGGCGGTTTATATTGATATTAACCCTGCAAACTTGTAAGGAGATATAACAAAATGGCACTTCGCAACATAGTAAAATTGGGCGACCCCTTTTTAAGAAAAGTGTGCCGCACAGTTGTGAATTTTGATGATAAATTAGCGCAGATCCTTGATGATATGAATGATACTATGCGTGACGCTGACGGTGTTGGTCTTGCCGCGCCGCAGGTGGGAATTATGCGAAGATATTGCATTGTTGACGTGGGCGATGGACTTATTGAGCTTATTAATCCTGTTATTATTGAAGCAAGCGGCGAGCAGACTGATGCAGAAGGCTGTCTTTCTTTACCGGGCGAGTCTGCCGAGGTAACACGTCCTATGAATGTTACTGTTCGCGCTCAGGACAGAAACGGAAAGATTTTTACTGTTAAGGGCGAGGGACTAAAAGCCAGAGCTTTTTGTCATGAAATTGACCACCTTGACGGAATACTTTATATTGATAAAGCAAATAAGGAAACAGAGTAAATATGAATATTGTTTTTATGGGTACGCCAGACTTTGCGGTACAAAGTCTTGATGCGTTGCTTTGCGCGGGACATAATGTGACAGCAGTATTTACACAGCCTGACAAACCGCAGGGCAGAAAAATGATATTGACGCCGCCGCCCATTAAGGAGTATGCGCTTGATAAAAATTTGACAGTTTATCAGCCGCTAACCCTTAAGGACGGCCAAGCACTTAATATATTAGGCGAGCTTAAGCCTGACGCTATTGTGGTTGTGGCTTACGGAAGATTTTTACCCAAAGAAATTTTAGAGTTGCCCAAATTTGGTTGCATTAATGTACACGCTTCACTTTTGCCGCGCTGGCGCGGCGCTTCGCCTATACAATGGTGTATTGTGCAGGGTGATAAAACCACTGGTGTATGCACACAAAAGATGGCTGAGGGTATGGATACAGGCAATATTCTTGAATGTGCAAAAACAGATATTGGTGAGAACGAAACAGCTGAGCAGCTTTTTGACAGGCTGTCGGTTATGGGTGCAAATTTGATTGTTTCAACCCTTTATAAGCTGGAAAAAGGCGAAATTAATGCTATCAAACAGGACGAAGGCAGTGCCACATATGCTCCTATAATAAAAAAAGAAATGGGCAAAATTGATTTTGGCAAATCTGCTTTAGAAATACACAATCTTATAAGAGGCTTTTATCCTTGGCCATCAACCTACTTTGTTTATAACGGCAAGCGTTACAAGGTTATAAGCGCAAAAATCGGTGATAAATGTAACGCTGCCGCTTCAACAGTTGTTAAAAGCCAAGGTAAGTTTTTAATTGCTTGCGGTGACGGTGTTTCAATTGAAATACTTACAATTCAGCCTGAGGGCTCGAGAGCTATGAGTGCCGCAGAATTTTTGGCAGGACATAGCAATTGGTGCGGTCTTGTTTTAGATGAGGACGATAAAGCTTGATGAAAAATGCAAGAACTTTAGCCGTTGATGCGCTTGTACAGACCGAAAGGTCGGGCGCTTATTCAAACTTAGCAATAAATGAGGTTTTGGCTGATTGCGGTCTTGATAAACGAGAGAGAAGCCTTGCAAGTGCATTGTTTTTTGGTGTTCTTGAACGTAAAATGACACTTGACTACTATATTGGCAGCCTGCTTACGCGTAAAGGCGGAAGAATCCATTGTTTTACAAGACAGGTTCTTCGATGCGCTATTTATCAGATGCTGTATATGGACAAAATTCCAAACAGCGCCGCAGTTAATGAGGCTGTAAAGATGATGAAAGCGTCTAAACGCCACAGCGAAACATCCTTTGTAAACGCGATACTGCGAAAAGCTGCGCAGGGTTTGCCGCCATTACCGGACGATGCAACGTATAAATATTCGGCGCCGCAATGGCTTGTTGATAGTTTATATAATGATTACGGCAAGCAAGATGCTGATAAATTTTTAGAAAATTCACTTTTAACTCCGCCGCTTTATATTAGGGTTAACACCATTAAAACAAATGCAGATGAGTTAATAGATTTGCTTGGTCAAAAGGGTATTAATGCCCAAAAGACAGCGATTGACAATGCTTTGCTTTTAACCGGCTACAACGGTGCGGAAAATGAAGACTATTATAAAAAAGGTTATTATTATTTTCAGGACCTTGCATCACAAACCTGCGTGGCAAAAATCGGCTTAAAGCCAAAAGAAAGCTTTGTTGATCTTTGTGCCGCGCCCGGCGGTAAGAGTTTTACAGCCGCGCAGTATTTGAAAAACGACGGTAAAATTCTTTCCTGCGATTTGCATGAGCACAGGGTGGAGCTTATTAAGAAATCTGCAAACAGATTGGGTATTACCTGCATTGAGTGCAGGCAGATGGATGCCGTATATACACAAAACATCGGTGTTTTTGATGCCGTGCTTTGCGATGTGCCTTGCTCGGGTCTTGGCGTTATTGCAAGAAAGCCGGATATTAAATATAAAGACCCAAAAGACTTTTCCGAGATTGAAAAAACCCAAAAACAAATTTTAAACACAGCCGCCGCATACGTTAAAAAGGGCGGAAGACTTGTATACTCAACATGTACATTACGCAAGGCAGAAAACGAAAATATGGTTGATTGCTTTTTGCGCGAACATAATGATTTTGAAATTGCAGTCCCTCCTAAAACATTTTTTCCGCATATCGACGGGACAGACGGTTTTTTTGTTGCGGTGCTTTGTAAAAAAACGAGGTGAATAGTTGTTGAAGCCTGATTTACGCTCCTTTAACGAGGATGAAATATTGTCCATTATAAGACAATACAATTTGCCTGATTACCGCGCAAAACAGTTGTTTAGCGGCTTACAGGGCGGAGCGGACAGCTTTGACGAGCTTACCACTTTACCTAAAGCATTACGCAAAACTTTAAGCGAAAATTATATGATTTCGTCCGTTAAGGCAATAAAACGTCTTGAATCTGAAATTGACGGCACGGTTAAATATCTGTATGAGCTTTATGACGGAAATACCGTTGAGTCAGTTTTTATGATTTATCATCATGGCTGCAGCATATGTGTTTCTACGCAGGTGGGCTGCAGAATGGGCTGTAAATTTTGCGCATCGGGACAAAACGGGCTGGTGCGGAATCTGACCGCTGGAGAAATTTTGGCGCAGATATGGTACGCTCAGAAGGATAACGGCAAGCGCATTTCAAACGTTGTGCTTATGGGTATGGGCGAGCCGCTTGATAATTTTGATAACACCGTAAGGTTTTTAGAGCTTGTAAGCCATCCGCAAGGCTTGAATATAGGTCTGCGACATATTTCGGTTTCAACATCAGGTCTGGTAGATAAGATTGAAGCGCTTGAAAAAATGGGATTTCCCATTACGCTTTCAATATCCTTACACGCGCCTAATGATACAATAAGAAATCAGACAATGCCTGTTAACAAAAAATGGGGAACTGATAAGTTGATTGAAATCTGCAGGGGATATGCACAGCGCACAAAGCGAAGGGTTTCTTATGAATACGCTTTGATTGCTGGAGTAAATGACTCGGAATTTTGTGCAGTGGAGCTTGCAAGCAAACTTAAAGGCAGTTTGTGTCACGTTAATCTTATCCCCATAAACGAGGTTAAGGAAAATAACTACAAAAAGCCTGACAGAAAAAATATTGAGCATTTTAAGGATATTTTAACAAGCAAAGGTATTAATGCTACAATAAGAAGAATTCTGGGCGCAGATATTAATGCTTCTTGCGGCCAGCTAAGAAGTTCATATCAAAAGAAAAGGGGGAGCGAAACATGAGAATAGCAACCAAAACCGATAAGGGCGCGGTACGCAATGTTAATCAGGACTCTTTTGCCGCAAGCCAGGTTGGCGGCAAGGTTTGGGCGGTTGTTTGTGACGGTATGGGCGGAGCCAATGCCGGGAGTATTGCAAGCGCGAATGCTGTAAAAAAGATAACTGATGTTATGGAACAATCCTTAAGCTCTCATATGGGTGCTGCTTATTTACGCTCTACCTTGCAATCCTCGCTTGAAACTGCAAACGCAATGCTGTATGATATGGCACAGAAAAATGAGGCTTATGCCGGTATGGGTACAACCGCCGTTTTAACAGTTGTTTTGAATTCGACGGCTTATTTTGCTCATGTTGGTGACAGCCGACTGTATATTTGCAGAAATGGAGAACTTAAGCAGCTGACAAGTGACCATTCAATTGTTCAGTATATGGTTGAAAACGGTCAGTTAACAGCAAGTGAGGCAAAAACGCATCCCCGTAAGAATGTAATTACAAGGGCAATTGGTGTTGATGAAAGAATAAGTGTTGACCTTGGTGAATGTACGGTTTATGAGACAGACAGACTGTTGCTTTGCTCTGACGGACTGACAAATTACGTTGACTCTGATAAAATACTTGAGGTAATGAAGAGCGATGGTTTTGATTCTATACCACAAACACTGATTGATTTGGCAAATAACGGCGGCGGCGGAGATAATATTACCGCTGTTGTCATAGAAATATAAACTGTAAGGATTTATACTAATTCTACGCCGAGCGGCAGATAGGATGGATTTTATGGAAGACAAGTTTATTGGTAAAAGATTAGATGGACGTTATGAAATCAGAGAGCTTATAGGCGTTGGCGGAATGGCTATGGTATATAAGGCTTATGACAATACCATGGATAGAATTGTTGCTGTAAAAATTCTTAAGGAGGAATTTGCTTCTAACGAGGATTTTTTACGTAGATTTAAAAATGAGTCAAAGGCTGTTTCTATGCTCTCTCACCCTAACATTGTCAAGGTTTTTGATGTTAGCATTGGTGATTTACTCCAATATATTGTTATGGAATATATTGACGGTATTACATTAAAGGAATATATTGAGCAACAAGGTAAGCTTGAATGGAAGGATGCTGTGCATTTTGTTGTACAGATACTCAGAGGCTTACAACACGCTCACGATAAGGGCATAGTTCACCGTGATGTTAAACCGCAGAATGTAATGGTGTTGGCAAACGGCACTATCAAGGTTACTGATTTTGGTATTGCACGTTTTGCAAGAGGCGGCCAGCGTACTATTACCGATAAGGCTATCGGATCAGTTCATTACATTAGTCCTGAGCAGGCTCGCGGTGACGCTGCGGCTGACAAGGCAGATATTTATTCCGTAGGTGTAATGCTTTATGAAATGCTGACGGGACAGGTGCCTTTCCAGGCTGACAGCGCGGTTTCGGTTGCTATCATGCAGCTTCAGCGTGAGCCCAAGCCTTTACATGAGATTGATGAGCAAATTCCGCTCGGCCTTGAGCAGATTACAATGCACGCTATGCAAAAGGACGCAAATCGCCGTTATCATTCCGCATCAGAAATGCTGTGCAATCTGGAAGAGTTTGAAAAAGACCCTCAAATGACATTTGAATACTCTACGTTTGTTGACAATGACCCCACAAAGTATGTTGCTGATGTGGTTGAGTCTACGGAAGAACAACCGCAGGACGAACAAGAACAGCCTGTTGCTGAAAAAACACCTGTTATACCTATACTTGCAGGCGTTGCCGTTACCTTTGTTGTTGCACTGATAATACTGTGTTTAATATTTATACCTAAGCTATTCGGTAAAACAGGCACAGAGGTTGTTATTCCCGATTTTGCAAAATACACTCTTGTATCAGGTGAAGAGGGCGATGCAAATGCGGTATATGAGCCGTTGACATATCAGGAACTGTTGGATAATGCAGACCTGAATGAAAAGTTTAAGTTTGCATATGAGTGGGAATATAATGCCGATTACGAATACGGTGAGATTTACGATACTCAGCCCGGTGCAAACCGTAAGGTTAAAAAAGGTTCGGAGGTTACGGTATATGTAAGTATGGGACAGGTGCTTGCAAAGGTGCCCGATGTTTACGGAAAATCCGAAACGCTCGCAATTACAGAATTAAAGGCAGAAGGCTTTAATCCCATAGTTGTTGAGATGCCCGATGAAAATGTTGCCGACGGTATGATTATAAGAACCGAGCCTGAGCGCGGAACAAGTGTATATTCGGGAACGGATGTTACCATTTATGTAAGCACCGGCGAAGCCACAAAATATGTTGAGCTTCCCAATGTTATCGGTCTTTATGAGGCTGCTGCCAAAAAAGAAATTGAGGATGCCGGTCTTAGGGTTGGCACAGTTACGAAAGTAAACAGTTCAAAGCCTGCGGGCGTTGTTGTTTCTCAGAATCCGTCAACCAACAATACCGCTCAGGTTGGTGAGGGCACGACGGTTAATGTTGAAATAAGCAATGGTATTGTAGAATACGAATTTTCTGTTAAGGTTCCAATTCCCGATGATTATAAGGCAACTACAGGCTATGTTTCTGCATGGATAAACAACGGTAATGAAATGTATGCAGAGTCTACAAAGATTAATTTAAAGAATCCTACTGACTATACATTTAAATTCAAGACTACTGAGTCTAATTTGAAGGTTGTTATCAAGTTAAGTGATGATAAAAAGAATTATGATGATTATCTTGAATTAACCGTCGACTGCAAAAAGGGCTCTTACAGCGCAACAAAGACTTTTGACTATCCTAAGGCTGTAAAAGAGCATACACCTTCAAGCTCTGCTATAAGCAGTAATACATCAAGCTTATCATAGGACAAATACAACTGACATGACAGGAATTATAATTAAAGCTATTGCCGGTTTTTATTATGTTAAAGCCGGCAATACTGTTTATGAATGTAAGGCAAGAGGAATATTGAAGCGGCATGGTATTTCTCCGCTGCCCGGTGATTATGTTGAGTTTTCAACAGTAGGTGCGCAAAACGGTATTATTGAGGCCGTTCAGGAGAGGAAAAACGCTTTCAAAAGGCCTACGGTTGCCAATGTTGATAAGATGTTTATTGTTTCATCTTTTTCAACACCTGTGCCTAATACCTATCTGATAGATTTAATGACTGTTATTTCGCTGAGTAAGGGCATTGAACCGATAATTGTTTTTAACAAGTGCGATATGGGTGATTTTGGTGAGTACGAAAGCATCTATAAAAACGCAAGCTTCAAGGTTTATACAGTATCAGCTACCGAAAAGCTTGGTTTAGACCAACTTTATGACGAGTTTGATGGGAGCGTTTGTGTATTTACAGGCAACTCGGGCGTAGGTAAATCCAGCTTACTTAACGCTTTATTTGACGGTTGGTCTTTAGCCACGGGTGATGTCAGTCAGAAGCTTGGTAGGGGCCGGCATACTACCCGTGAGGTTCAGCTGTTTGAATACGGTGAAAAGGGATATGTTATTGATACCCCCGGATTTTCTGCTATTGAATTGAAGATGGGCGAGGGACTGGACACATTCAATCTGCAAAACTGTTTTTGTGAATTTAAAAAATATAACGGCGGTTGTCGTTTTATAGGATGTTCACATACTGTAGAAAACGGATGCTCAATAATAGAAGCGGTAAATGACGGTTTGATTGCAAAAAGCAGATTTGAAAGTTACTGTATGATATATAATGAACTTAAAGCTTTGGAAGATAATAAATTTAAAAACTGAAGATTTGTAACAAAAACTGTACCGATGTGTATAATGTTAACAGACAAAGCGGTGTTTTTTGAAAATACTGATTTGGGCTTATAGCATAACATAAGGACGGTGATGGTGTGAGAAGACAACGCCACAAAAAAGGGGTATTTATTATTTCTTTTGGTTTTGGCTTATTGGTGGCATGTTTTTGTCCGCCGAAATTTTTGATAATTGTTTTATCCATTACCGTTATTGTCCTTGGTATTGCTAATTGCAAATAATTGGCGGAGGTATTTTTGAATGAAAGTGATTGTAGTTAATAATCCAAAGTTTTGGAGCAGAATTTTGAGATTGATTTTCGGAATAAAAAAGGTTAATACAACTATATAAAATAAAAGGAGCAGCATTTTGCTGTTCCTTTTGTTTTATAGGCATAAATTTAACAGTGTTGGAATATTATTTAAACAGTAATAACAGAAAGGTGAGCTGGCTTATGGATTTAAAGATTACCCGACACAGTATTGCTGTAAACGAGATAATTTTTACTCAAACGTTTGAACAACCGTTAGATATAAGTATTTCTTTGCCCGATTACTGCCCTGATATAATGAGCGTATTAAAGTGCAGGGTTGTACCTTATATTTCGTCTAAAAGCATCAACGGTCAGAGTGTTATGATTGAAGGCAATGCTGTGGCAAACCTTATTTATCTTACGGAAGGTGGGAAAATAAGAAGCGTAGAATATGTTTATCCTTTTTCTAAAAGCGTTGATACAAAAATTGATTGTACAGACATGCATGCTTTTGTTACCGCAAAGAGTGAATATATAAATTGCAGAGTTCTGACACCGCGAAAGACAGATATACACGGCAGTATTTCGGTATGTGTTAAAATTATTTGCACCAAGGCGGCAGATGTTATTGTTGATATTGATGAGTCACATATGCAGTTTGACAGAAAAAATGTTAACAGTACTATGCAGCTTGGCTGTAATGAAAAGCATTTTATCATTGACGAGGAGTTTACTTTAGATAATTCAAAGGAAGCCGCTGTGGGAATAATACGACACGATTTGTTTGCTACGGTTAAAGATTGCAAAATTATCGGTAACAAGGCCGTAGTAAAAGGAGAGGCTACATTAGAGGTTTTATACTACAGTGTTAATGATAAGCTTTGCAGATTTTGCGAAACGGTTCCTTTCAGCCAGATTGTTGAGGCTGACGGAGTAAATGACGGCTGTGACTGTAAGGCTAAAATAGAAATTGCGTCACAGGATTTAAGGCTGCAAAATGCAGGGGAAATTGACAGTGGCTTTAATCTTAATGCAAAACTTTGCATAACAATTTTCTCCCTGTGCAACAACGAAGTGCCGATAATTGTTGATGCCTTTTCAACCGATTACGAAACTGAACTTTCAAAAAGTGATATTAACGTTGAATGGATACTGCAGAATATAAATGATAAATTTCTGTGCCGGAAAAATTTAGAATTTACCGACATGACTGTTCAAGAGATAGTTGATTTCAGGTGTGAAGCAAGTGCAAACAATGTGCAGATTCAGAATAATCAGTTGGTGCTGAACGGCGCCGTTATTATATGTGTAATATTTATTGATTGTGACGGTGTTACGCATTACAGTGAAAAGCCAGTTGAGTTTAAGTATTGCTGTGATATTGAAAAAGAACCGCAGGGATTCAGGTGTGAACCGATTGTTGAAGCAATAGCTTCCAGCTACACTATAACCGCCGAGAATTGCATTGATGCAAGAGTTGAATTATGTGTAAATGCCGACATATATGCAGTTGAACAACTGACCGCAATAAGTGATATTAACATTTTGGAGAACGAACGCAAAAACAGCAGTACAAAGGGCGCGCTTGTTATATATTATGCAAAATGCAACGAGAGCATATGGAGCATTGCGCGCAAGTACAATACATCGCCGTCACATATTAAACACGTTAACAATTTGGAAAGCGATTTGCTTTGTGAAGATATTACCTTGCTTATCCCTTGTAAATAAAGGCATTTTTGATTATAACATTTGACATTTTGCATTTATAGATGTATTATTATGGCAGATGAAAATCTGCCATAATTTTATATTATAAAGGAAATGAGAAAATGCGTAAAGACTTATCAATGCTGGTTGATTTATATGAAATGACAATGGCTAACGGCCTGCTTCACAGTGAGTACCGTGATACTGTTGTGTATTTTGATATGTTTTTCCGCCGAGTGCCCGATAACGGCGGTTATGCAATTATGGCGGGGGTGGAACAACTTATTGATTATTTTAATAGTCTTAATTTTTCTAATGAGGATATTGACTATTTAAGGTCTTTGAATCTTTTCAGCGAACAATATCTTGAATATCTTGCTGATTTTAAATTTACCTGTGACGTTTGGGCAATACCTGAGGGAACACCGATTTTTCCACGTGAACCAATTGTAACTGTAAGAGGACCTGCTATGCAGGCTTTTATGGTTGAAACTATGGTATTGCTTACGATAAACCATCAGTCACTTATTGCGACAAAGGCAAACCGTATAACAAGAGCTGCAAAGGGCCGTGCTGTGTTAGAGTTTGGCGCACGCCGCGCACACGGCTACGACGCTGCTTTTTACGGTGCACGCGCTGCTATTATAGGCGGATGCGTAGGTACGTCATGTGTAAAATCCGCACAGGAATTTAACGTTAAGCCGTCAGGTACTATGGCTCACAGCTGGGTGCAGATATTTAAGGATGAATATACTGCATTTAAAGAGTATGCGCTACGTTATCCCGATAGCTGTATGCTGCTTGTCGATACCTATAATGTTTTAAAAAGCGGTATTCCTAATGCGATTAAAGTATTTGACGAAGTGCTTAGACCCATGGGCTACCGTCCGTTAGGCATACGTATTGACAGCGGTGACATTACCTATCTTACAAAAAAAATACGTGTAATGCTTGATGAGGCAGGATATAGCGATTGCAAAATATGCGTTTCTAACTCGCTTGACGAGTATCTTATACGCGATATGCTTATGCAAGGCGCTTGTGTTGACAGTTTTGGTGTAGGCGAGAGGCTTATTACCGCATCGAGCGAAGCGGTTTTCGGCGGCGTATATAAGCTGGCTGCTATTGAACAAAACGGCAAGCTCGTTCCCAAAATTAAAATAAGCGAAAATACTGCAAAGATTACATTGCCCGGATTTAAAGCGCCCTGGCGTTTGTATGATAATAATACCGGCAAAGCGTTGGCTGATGTCATCACTCTCGACAATGAAGTTATTGACGACACAAAGCCGTATGAGATTTTTGACCCTGATAATATCTGGAAACGTAAGACTATAACAAATTTTACTGCTAAAAAATTAATGGTTCAGATATTTGAAAAGGGCAGGCAGATTTATACCAGCCCCAATGTTAGTGATATTGCTGCTTTCCGCAAAGAGCAGGTTGAGTTGTTGTGGGATGAGGTTAAACGCTTTGAAAAACCGCATACCTATTATGTTGACTTTTCTCAGGATTTGTGGGATTTAAGGAACAGTCTGCTTAATAAAAAATACAGTATAGAAGAATAGTTTTGAGAGGAATTTATTATATGAAACGAATTTTGGTATCTTTTTTAATACTTAGCATGATGTTTGCTTTTTGCGGCTGTGGCGGCAAAAATGCTGACGTTAATAAGATTGAAGAGCAGGCATCTCTTGGTAAAATGCCAGAGAGTGAGTTTGCCCTGGGTACTGAAATATCGGTTATTAAAAATGCTTTTTCTGCAGAGGATAGCGAGCAGGAGCTTCTTGTGCACGAGGGCACGGAAACCGTTGTACTGTCAATTGACAATTTTGATTACCATTATTATAAGAACAAAGAACAAAACGGAATCTCTGTTATAGTTAACTTTTCAAATGCCTTTGGATTTGAAAACGGAATTACTATGTCTAATGAAATAATTGAGGTTTTGGGTGAAGATTATGAGCTTAATGCCGCAACCGAAGACCAACTTTATTTCTTGCGTTCTGCAACGGAGGGCTGTGAGGTACTTTCATATACCTATGGTGATTACAGACTGGAATTTTATTTTATCGATTATTTTCTTGCTGCAACCAAGCTTACCGATACACGTTATTGGATTGATTAAAACAGTAAATTTTCAACAAAATGCACGGTGGTATGAAAGCGTAATTTGCTGATGGTACAACCGTGCTTTTTTTGATTTTAAGCAATAATTGTTAATAAAATAGAAATAAAATACCTGTTGCATAAGTATATAAATTATTGTAAAATACCTTAGGGTAGAGCGTACTATACAAATACCGCATTAAAGTGGTATACTTTGGTGCTTTGAGGCTAAAGTTTTTAGATTATTTGCTTTACCGTTATTTTGGAGGAATTTGATGATTGTTAAAGAGTCCGTAATACGCGAAATGCCTATGCTGCCTCTGCGCGGCCTTGTGGTGTTTCCGTCAATGCTGCTGCATTTTGACGTGGGACGTAATAAAAGTGTAGCCGCTGTCAATGAGGCCATGGAGCACGGGCGTGAAATATTTGTTGTTGCACAAAGTGATATTACCGCAGAGGAACCTGCTGTAAACGATTTATACGAAATAGGCTGTGTTGCTAAAATACGTCAGGTATTAAAACTTACAGACGGTAATGTAAGAATACTTATTGAGGGCTTGTACAGAGCGCGTCTTGTTGATATAAAAAAATCAGAACCATATTACTCTGTTACTACGGAAGAATGTCTGCCTAAAAACTCACGCACGACCGTTCTGTACCGCGAAGCGCTCATACGCAAGGTGAGAGATTTGTTTGACAATTATTCTGCCGTTGCGCCGCGTCAGGCACCCGATATTATTCTGACGGTAATGTCAAACGACAACCCTGATTTTTTATCTGACTACATAGCATTCAATATGCCTGTTCCTGCTGACGACAAACAGTTTATTTTAGAACAGATTAATCCCATAAAGAGATTGCAGCTTGTTGCAAAACTGTTGGAGCGAGAGCAGGAGATACTCAACATTGATGCTGAGATAAGCGAAAAGGTGAAAAGCCAGATTGACGAAAATCAGCGTGAATATTATTTAAAAGAACAGCTTAAAGCAATTTCAGGTGAGCTTTATGGTGAAGAGGGCGAGCAGGAAATTGAAAATTATAACCAAAAAATAGCGATGCTTAACGCTTCTGAAGAAGTTAAGGATAAGCTTCACAGCGAGGTTAACAAGCTTGCAAAGATGCCGCAAGGCTCACACGAGGGCAGTGTAATAAGAGGCTATCTTGATACCTGCCTTGAACTGCCTTTTGGCATTTATACCGAAATTGCTTCTGATCTCAAACGTTCAACAAAAATTCTTGACCGTGATTTTTACGGTATGGAAAAGGTTAAGGAGCGAATTTTAGAGTCACTTTCTGTATACGCGCTGGCGCCGGATATTTCGGGACAGATTATTTGTCTTGTGGGTCCTCCCGGTGTGGGTAAAACCTCGATTGCTAAGACAATTGCCGAATGTACCGGAAGAAAATATGCACGCATCGCTTTAGGCGGCGTGCACGATGAGGCAGAAATAAGAGGCCACAGAAAAACCTACATAGGAGCTATGCCAGGTAAAATTATCAACGCATTCAAGCAGGCGGGAAGTCAGAATCCTTTGATTTTGCTTGACGAGATTGACAAACTGGGTAATGATTTCCGCGGTGACCCTGCGGCAGCCTTATTAGAGGTTTTGGACGGAGAACAGAACAATACCTTTACCGACCACTATGTTGATATGCCCTTTGATTTGAGTAAGGCGCTGTTTATCACCACTGCCAACACAATGGAAACAATACCAGCCGCTTTGCTTGACAGACTTGAGATTATTGAGCTTTCAAGCTATACAAGGGAAGAAAAGTTTAATATTGCCAAAGAGCATCTTGTAAAAAAACAGCTTAAAGCGCACGGCCTTAACGGCACAAAGCTGCGTATTGCCGATGATGCACTTTACAGCATTATTGATTACTATACACGTGAGGCGGGTGTGCGTAAGCTGGAACGCCGTATAGGTGAAATCTGCCGCAAAGCCGCAAAGCTTATTGTATTAGGTGAAAAGGCGCGCGTAAATGTTACGGCGCAAAATCTTGATGCACTTATCGGTCACGGTAAATATCGCACAGATGAATTGCTTGAAAATGATGAGGTCGGTATTGTTAACGGTCTTGCATGGACACAGGTTGGCGGTGAATTAATGCAGCTTGAGGTAAGCGTTGTTCCGGGAAGCGGAAAGCTTGAGCTTACCGGTTCTTTAGGCGATGTAATGCAGGAGTCTGCACGCGCGGCGGTTACCTATGTGCGAAGCTGCGCTGACAATTACGGTATTGACCCCGATTTCTATAAAAAATGTGATATCCATATTCACGCATTGCAAGCGGCAGTTCCAAAAGATGGACCGTCTGCGGGTGTAACTATTGTGACTGCGATTATTTCTGCTTTGACAGGACGCGCCGTAAAACGTGATGTTGCAATGACGGGTGAAATCAGTATACGCGGAAGAGTATTAGCAATTGGCGGTCTTAAGGAAAAGACAATGGCTGCCTACCGTGCAGGTATTAAAACTGTTTATATACCCAAAGATAATTTGCGTGATATAGATGAGATTGACAAGACCGTTTTATCGGCTTTAAAGATTAAAACGGCTGAATATTATGATGATATAGTGAAAGGCGCACTGTGTGACTGTGTAACCCAAAAGCCTGAATTTACGGCGGTTTCAAGCAAAACAAATACAACAGTTGCGATTAGTCAGTAATTTATGAATTTTTCAAATGCAGTTTTTGAGCTTTCTGCAGGTCTTGTGCAGCAGCTGCCAGAATGTAATATGGCAGAGGTTTGCTTTTTAGGACGCTCAAATGTGGGAAAGTCATCACTTATTAACAAAGTGCTTGGCAGAAAAAATTTGGCTTATACAGGCTCAAAGCCCGGCAAGACCGTCACTGTTAACTTCTACAAGGTTGACGGTATGCGTTTTGTTGATATGCCCGGTTACGGCTTTGCAAAGGTGTCCGATGCGGAAAAGGAGCGTTGGGCATCGCTTTGTGACGGATATTTTTCAACAGGGCGTGATATAGGTGCGGCCTTTCAGCTGATTGATATGCGCAGACTGCCTGCCGAGCATGATATTCAGATGATTGACTGCCTGCAGCAGTTTGGGTATAAATTTTATCTTGTGCTTACAAAGAGCGATAAACTTAATAAAACCGAGCGCACAAAAATAATGACAGAGTATGAAAAATTGTTCCCTGATAATGAAATAATACCTTTCTCATCGATTAACGGTGAGGGTGTTGAACGCATAAGGGAGATTGTAAAAAAGGTTGGTGGCAATAAATGAAACTGACAGTAAGCTATGGCGTAAATGAAAAAGGACATTTTACTGCGGGCGAGGTTGACGTTGTTGATCTTGCAAAGCAGTACGGCACACCGCTGTATGTTTTAAATGAAGATGATATAAGAAAACATTGCCGCCGTTTTAAGGATGCCATTGAGGAGTGCTATGACGGCAACGGCTTGCCGCTTTATGCCAGCAAGGCTTTCTCCTGCAAGGAAATGTACCGCATTATAAATGAAGAGGGGCTGGGCGCCGATGTTGTATCGGGCGGTGAGCTTTATACGGCTTTAAACGCGGGTTTTCCTGCAAGCAAGATATTTTTTCACGGTAACAACAAAACGGCTGATGAGCTTGATTTTGCAATGAAAAGCAATGTGGGCCGAGTTGTTGTGGATAATATGCGCGAGCTTTCAATGCTTGACAGTGCCGCCGCAAAGTATGGACAAACTGCAAAGATTTTGCTGCGCATAAAACCCGGTGTAGATGCCCACACACATGATTTTATCAAGACGGGACAAATTGACTCTAAGTTTGGTTTTGCTATTGAAACTAACGAGGCTATTGAAGCCGTAAGGGCTGCTTTGGGCTTTAAAAATATCGAGCTTTGCGGTATGCATTGTCACATAGGTTCGCAGATTTTTGATACCGCACCTTTCCACGAGGCCGCTAATGTTATGATGGGCTTTTTGCTTGAAATTAAGGGTAAATTCAATGTAGAAATGACTGAGCTTAATCTTGGCGGCGGTTTCGGTATAAGATACAAGGAAGATGATACCCCTGTTACATACCGCGAGTATATGGTGGGTGTTTCAAAAATTATAAAGAACTTCTGCACGGAAAACAATTACAGTGTTCCGCGTATTTATGTTGAGCCGGGTAGGGGAATAGCCGCCCCCGGTTCAATGACGCTGTATACGGTTGGTTCTGTAAAAACTATTCCCGATGTGCGTACATATGTTGCGGTTGACGGCGGAATGCCTGACAACCCGCGTTACATTCTTTACGGTGCTGAATATGAGGTTGTTGTTGCAAATAAGGCGGACAAACCGCGTGACTTTAAAGCTACCATTGCGGGCAAGTGCTGTGAGAGCGGAGATTTACTTGCTGAAAACGTAATGATACAAAAACCTGAATCAGACGATATTCTGGCGGTGCTTGCAACTGGAGCTTATAACTACTCAATGGCAAGCAATTATAACCGTATACCGCGCCCCGCCGTTGTTATGGTAAAAGGGGATAGCTCCCGTGTGGTTGTAAGGCGTGAAAGCTATGAAGATTTGATTAAAAATGACCTATAAAGGGGCTGTAAAAAAGCAGCTTAAAAAATCCGAGATTCACCAAAAGTTGTGAGTCTCGGATGCTTTTTTACCTAGAATAAAGGAATGAGCGACAAAAT
>CAKSST010000002.1 GCA_934489895.1 uncultured Eubacteriales bacterium
AATGCCGCAGGCATTTGAAAACTTGCGTTTTCGTTTAAAAACATTGAATCATTAAATCTGTCGCACTGCGGTGCGGCGACGGCTTTGCCGTTTCAAAGGCTGTCGCCTTTAGATTTATGATATAATAACTTTAAACCGACGACGGTGGAACGCCGCCGAAATGCCACAGGCATTTGAAAACTTGCGTTTTCGTTTAAAAACATTGAATCAGTAAATCTGTCGCACTGCGGTGCGGCGACGGCTTTGCCGTTTCAAAGGCAGACGCCTTTAGATTTATGATACAATGTTATATAAATTATTTTATTATAAGGACTGACGGTATGGGATTACTGCAAACTCTGTTTGGTGATTACAGCACTAAAGAGATTAAAAGAATAAATCATCTTAAAGAAAAAACCCTTTCTTATGAGGAAAGCTACGCCGCTTTGAGCGATGCACAGCTATGCACCAAAACGGCAGAATTTAAAGACCGTTTAAATAAGGGAGAAACGCTTGACGATATTCTGCCCGAAGCTTTTGCTGTTTGCCGTGAGGCTGCTTGGCGCGTGCTTGGCATGAAGCATTTCCCTGTGCAGATTCTCGGCGGTATTGTGCTCCATCAGGGCAGAATAAGTGAAATGAGCACAGGTGAGGGAAAAACCCTTGTTGCAACCCTGCCTGCATACCTTAATGCGTTGTCAAATAAAGGCGTGCATATTGTAACGGTTAATGATTATCTTGCCCGGCGTGACTCTGAGTGGATGGGCAAGGTTTATAAATTTTTAGGTCTTACTGTAGGTCTTATAGTGCACGGTATGGATAACGAGGAGAAAAAGTGCGCCTATAATGCCGATATTACCTATTGCACAAATAATGAGTTGGGATTCGACTACCTGCGTGATAATATGGTTATTGAGCGAGAGCACAGGGTTCAGCGCGGTCATAACTTTGCCATCGTTGACGAGGTTGACTCGATTCTTATTGACGAGGCAAGAACACCGCTTATTATTTCAGGGCAGGGTGATAAATCTACCGATTTGTATGTGCAGGCAAACCGTTTTGCAAAATCGCTTAAAATGGTAAAGGTGCGCGAAACTGACAGCAAAGTGTCCGATGAGGATCAGAACTTTGACGGTGACTATGTTGTTGATGAAAAGGCACGCTCCTGCGTTTTAACCCCGTCGGGCGTTAAAAAGGCGGAGGAATACTTTAAGTTAGAAAACTTAAACGATGCTGAAAATATAACAATTTCCCACCATATAAATCAGGCAATACGCGCTCACGGTATTATGAAGCGCGACGTTGATTATGTTATAAAAGACGGAGAAATTATAATTGTTGATGAATTTACAGGCCGCCTTATGTACGGCAGACGCTATAATGAGGGCTTGCATCAGGCAATTGAGGCAAAAGAGGGAGTAAAGGTTGCGCACGAGTCTAAAACTCTTGCAACAATAACCTTCCAAAATTACTTCAGGCTTTATAACAAGCTTTCGGGTATGACGGGTACTGCTATGACCGAAGAGGCTGAGTTCAGAGAAATTTACAACCTTGATGTTGTAAATATCCCCACAAACAAGCCGCTCGCCCGCGTGGATATGGATGACGTTGTCTATAAAACCGAAAATGCAAAGTTTAACGCGGTAATTGAAAATATTGTTGAATGCCATAAAAAAGGCCAGCCTGTGCTGGTTGGTACCGTTACAATTGAAAAGTCTGAAAAATTAAGCTCAATGCTTAAGCGCAACGGTATAAAGCATAATGTGCTTAACGCAAAGCATCACGAAAAAGAGGCGGAAATTATTGCTCAGGCGGGTAAAGAGGGCGCCGTTACAATTGCCACAAATATGGCGGGCCGCGGTACCGATATTATGCTGGGCGGTAATGCAGAGTATCTCGCAAAATCAGAGCTGCGCCGTCAGGGCGTGAGCGAGGAACTTATTTTTGAGGCAACAGGCTTTGGAGAAACCGACGATGCTGAAATTATTTCGGTAAGAAAGCAGTTTGCCAAGCTTAATGAAAAATATAAGGAAGAAATTGCAGACGAAGCACAGCGCGTGCGCGATGCGGGCGGTCTTTTCGTAATAGGCACCGAGCGTCACGAGTCACGCCGTATTGATAACCAGCTGCGCGGACGTTCGGGCAGACAGGGCGACCCGGGTTGCACCCGCTTTTATATCTCACTTGAGGATGATCTTATGCGTCTGTTCGGCGGTGAAAGAATATACGCAATGATGGAAACCCTTAATGTTGAGGACAATATGCCTTTGCAGATGGGTATGCTGTCACGCTCTATTGAATCGGCACAAAAGAAGATGGAGGGCAGAAACTTTGCTTCCCGTAAGAGTGTTTTAGAGTATGACGACGTTATGAACAAGCAAAGAGAACTTATTTACGCACAGCGCAACAAGGTACTTGACGGTGAAGACGTTTCGGCATCAGTCCACAAAATGGTTTATGACACCATTGACAGCGCAGTAGAGCTGTTCTTGCCCGACAGTGACGATAACGAAAGCTGGAACTTAGACGGTCTTCGCAGTTATTTCTACGGCTGGCTTACAACAGGAGCAGATTTCCATTACGATGCTAAAAAGCTTGTTAATATGGAAGCCGAAGATATTGCAAAGGAAATTAAAGAAAAAGCCGATGCCGTTCTTGCTCGCAAGGAAGAGGAGTTTGGATCAGAGCTTATGCGCGAGGTTGAGCGTGTGGTACTGCTTCGCAGTGTTGACTCGCACTGGATGGACCATATTGACGCTATGGACGAATTAAAGCAGGGCATACATCTGCGCGCCTACGGCAATCACGACCCCAAGGTTGAGTACCGCAACGAAAGCTATGATATGTTCAACGCTATGACCGAAGCGATCAAAGAGCAGACTGCAAAACGCTTGCTTACGGTACAGCTGCGCAAAAATGAAACCATAAAGCGCGAAAAGGTTGCAGAAGAGACCTCTGCGGGCGGGGAAGAGTCCCGTACGGTACGCGGCAAGGGTGTAGTAAGTAAAAATGCGCTTTGCCCCTGCGGAAGCGGCAAAAAATATAAACGCTGCTGCGGAAAAGATAAGGATTAAATGCGGCTTTGCGGCAACGAATTTAATAAAAACAGGACAGAAGAATTATCTGATATGCACCCCAAAAGTTAGACACTTTTGGGGTGCATATCATTCTTCTGTCCCTGTTTTTTTTATACCCCTTGTGTAAAGGATATTTTGATTTTAAAAACCGAGAAATCGTTTTATATATTAATTATATTTGCATTAACCTGCTTTGCAAGCTCGGCGGTCTCGCCGCGGCAGGTAAAGAAGATAAATTGCTGACTGCCTGAAAGCTCGCTCAGCAAAGCAAACGCCTCTGCTTCGCGCTTGGCATCAAACTGCAAAAACGCATCGTCCAAAAGTACGGGAAGAGAGCCGCCTGCAATCAAGCTTGCAAAGGCAAGGCGGAGTGCTATATATGCCTGGTCTGCCGTTCCTGCGCTTAAATAATCGGTATCAATTAAATTAAAGCTGCCCTGCTCGCCCGCTGTTAAGGTAAGACCGTGCGCAACCTTAACCTGATTATATTTGCCGCCTGTAAGTTTACAGAAAAGCTCGGCGGTTTTTTGGTTTAACTGCGGGCCGAAGCTCTGGCGCAGCTCGGAATACGCATCAGCCAGGATCTCGTTTGCAAGGTCCGCAGCATCGGCAAAAAGCTTGCGTGCCGACAGCTTCTTTTCCATATCGGCAATTTCGCGCTCAATTTCGGCAGCGCCTCTGTGCGGGCCGCTTGAATTAAGCTTTTCATTAAGCGCAGCAATTGACTTTATAAGCTCGGTCAAGGTGTGATCAATAGTAGAAAGCTCGGTTTTTGCGTACAAAATTTGCTCTTCGGTCACTTCGCTTTCGGGCATAGCTGAAAGCTCGGTAACCGCTTGCTGATAAGAAACGTCCAACGCCTGAGATAAAGCGGAAAAACTGCTTGTTTTATCCTGCAAAGCTGTAAGCAGTTTGTCAAAGCGGTCAAGTGTTTGCTTTGCGGTTGAAACGGTTGCGTTTTCATCAAGTTTTTTAATATCACACAAAAAGTTTTCAGCTACGTCATCGTATTCTTTTTGTGCCGCGTCACGAAGGTCCATTGAGGTTAAAGCCGTTTGTGCTTTTTGCAAAACAAGCTGTAAATTTGCTTTATCTTGTTGGCTATTAATGTTGTGTTGTGCAGACTTTTTGTTATTAATTAAACTCAAAGCGGCAATAATTAAACCGACAGCACTTAATGGAAATGCGTATGGCGACAGCAAAATGCCAAAAGCAATACTAAGCACAATTATTATAAGACCAACTGTAAGCAAGCCGTAGCGACTGTGTTTTTTCGGCGCCGCAACAGTAACGTCAAGTCGGTGCAGGTCGTTTTGAATTTTTTTCAAAAGCAAATCTGCTTGCTCGCGTGACTCAACACCCGCTTTTGCCATAGCGATATCGGCATTAACGGCAGCATTTTTTGCATTGCTTTCAAGCTTTTCGCAGTCCCAAAGCTTTTTATTGCAGGAGTTTATAAATTCTTTATCAATTCCGCGGCATTGAGCTTTAAGCTCATTTTTTATTTTGCAAATTTCTATAAACTCTTTAAGCTGGTCGCGCCGGCGGAGATTGGATGCCATATTTGCAATAGCGGCAAGCTGCTGCTTTCTTTGACTTTGGCGTTCGATCTCGTCCTCATTTTCTCGTATGGTTGCTTTAAGGTTTTCAAGGATTCTTGCGCGCTCCTTTTCGGCAATCAAATCGCTCTTTAGTCGGTCAATTCTATCGGCAAGCTTATCGCCCGCGCCTACATGCCTTTTTGTAAACTGGCTGTCCTTTGCGGCGGCAAGCCTTTTTTTAACAAGCTCCGGAGATGCGCCGTCATCGGCATTGCCTGCGGCACTAAGATGCTTTACAATTTCGTCTGCGCCGCCCTTTGGAACGATACTTTGTATAAAAGCGGTAGATTCAAAGGTTGCGCCGCTCAAATCAAAAAAGTGTTCGCCGACAGTCCGCCCTGTGCCTAAATTCAGAGCCTCACCCGTGTCGTCATTAAAAAGGCTTATTTTATCTTTGGCAGGTGTGCCGCCGAATTTACATTCAAGACGGTAGTTTATGCGGTCCTGCGAAAAGTATAAAACTCCACCCATAGCAGTGCCGTCAAAGGGAAGATATTTAACGCGGGGATTGTCAAGCCCGTTGCCGCGCACCGTTGAACCGTAAAGTGCCATTTTAACAAACGCCATAACGGTAGATTTACCCGCCTCATTATCACCGTAAACAAGGTTTAAATTATCACTTACGACAAGCTCAAAATTTTTCAGCTTGCCAAAGGCGGTTATCTGAATTTTATTAATCTTCATCAAAGCCTACCTCCCCGTCAAATGCTGCAAGACCAAGCGTTAATGCCTGGTTGACAAGCCCGCGCTCGCTGTCGGCGCAAGTGCTTAGTTTTTCCAACATACGCCGCACAAAAATACCTTTAAGGGTAGGCTCTTTTGCCAGAAGCTCAAGGTTAATATTAGCTTGCGCCTTGTTGCGAACCTTAATATAGTAAACACTTTGAGAAAGATGCTCGGCAATAAAGGTTGTATCAGGCTTAAAGCTCTGGCAGCCCGTAAGATGTATTTTATAAAGATTATCACTGTAATCTTCGCCGTATTTTGCCTTTAACTGTTCGGCTACAGTATTGCAGATTTGAATGTTGTCCTCGCAGTCGGAAATATCAATGCGCTCAAAAGCGTGTATTCTGCGGCAGGTGGGAATAAATTCGGCAGTACAGCTGCCTTTACCAACGGTAACACTGTAAATACCGCAAACCGAAAGTTCGTCAAAACCTTGTCCCTCGGGACAGCCGCAGTAAGCGTAATATGTGCTTCCGGCGCATTTTAATTCGCTGCGATTGTGTATGTGGCCTAATGCTGCATAATCCGCGCCGCTTTGTGCCAAAAAGTCTGCATTAATGGGATTGTAACGGCTGGCTGTAGCAATATCGGCATGAAGCGCAAGTATATTTATGCTATTATTATCAGGCAGGGCAGGGGGAGCAGACATAAGCATTTCGTAATCATAAAAGGAAGCACCGTAAACAGCAGCGTCTTCTTTAATTTTTACAAAAGGCACATCTTTTGTAAGCACTGTAACATTATCGGGTAGCTTTTTTGTAAAATAAGGTGAGTCACAAAGCAAACAGTCGTGATTTCCTGCACAGATAATAACGGGCAATCCGGCATTGCCCAAAATGGAAAAAACCTGCGCGGCAATGTCGTCTTCGGGACAGGGTGACTCAAACAAATCGCCCGCAATTACAAGTGCATCTGCGTTTTCTGTCTTGCAGATGTCGGTGATTTTTTGTAAGGTTAAAGCAATTTCACTGCGACGTGCCGCAGCGCGCGCATTCAAATAAGGCAATGCACGCCCCAAATGCAAATCGGCAGTATGAATAATTTTAACGCTCAAAGCTATGCCCCCAAGCCGAGTTTTATAATTATATATTAACATTAAGTAATGTGCTTTACAAGAAAATATTGCCTTTAAATACTGTTTGATATATAATGAATTATTATAATGACTATCGTAAGCCGAAATAATGGTCTTTTACCATTATTTCGATACCAAATTTTTGATTTGATATCTGATTTTAAATAATCAGACGATATCCATTGTAATGAATATCGAGCAAAATGAATTTTCATTTTTCTATAAGCCGTATAAACGGCTTTGCGAAACACCATGGGCGTTTCGACATTTGATAATCGTTATAAGGGGCGGTTTTGCTTGGATGTACAGGTTAATGATAAATTAAAAATGAAAAAAGCGCATCCCTGCGGGGCAGATACCTTTTTGGTTTTAAGGGTCGGTATGGACTTTAAAATTAAATGCGAAGGCTGCGGCAGAGAGGTAATGGCACACCGTTCAAAAATTGAAAAAAGCATTAAAAAAATAATACGTGAATAGGACGGCAATATAATGTTCGATAAAATAAAATCAGTTGAGCAAAAGTATGAAGATATTTCAAAAGAGCTTGAAAATCCCGATACTGTCAGAGACCAGGTACGTTTTACTCAGCTTATGCGTGAGCATAAAAAGCTAACTCCCATTGTAGAAAAATACCGCGAATATGCAGCCGCAGTAACAGACGAGCAGGAAGCTCGGGATATTCTTGCAAGCAGTGCGGATAAGGAATTAAAAGAGCTTGCGCAGGAGCAGTTGGACGATGCGCAAAGCCGTGTTGAATCCTGCGCAGAAGAGCTTAAAATTTTGCTCTTGCCTCAAGACCCCAATGACCATAAAAACGTTATTGTTGAAATCCGCAGCGGCGCAGGCGGCGAAGAGGCAGCTCTTTTTGCAGGCGTGCTTACAAGAATGTACAGTATGTATGCAGAAACAAAACGCTGGAAAATTGAAATGATAAACGCCAACGAAACCGAGCTTGGCGGTTATAAAGAAGTGAGCTTTATGATTGAGGGTGAGGGCGCATACTCACGCTTTAAGTACGAAAGCGGTGTTCACCGCGTGCAGCGCGTACCCGAAACCGAAGCATCAGGAAGAATACACACCTCTACCGTAACAGTTGCAGTATTGCCTCAGGTTGAGGACGTTGAGGTTGATATTAACCCTGCCGATTTGCAGATTGATACCTATCGCTCAGGCGGTGCGGGCGGTCAGCACGTTAACAAGACCGAGTCTGCTATCCGTATTACTCATATTCCCACAGGGCTTGTGGTTGAATGTCAGGACGAGCGCAGTCAGCATAAAAACCGTGACAAAGCTATGAAAGTGCTCAGAAGCCGCCTTTATGAGCAGGAGCTCAACCGTCAGCAGCAGGAAATTGCTTCTGACCGTAAAGCGCAGGTTGGTACGGGCGACCGTTCAGAGAGAATACGCACCTATAACTACCCGCAGGGCAGAATGACCGACCACCGTATAGGTCTTACCCTGTATAGATTAGAACAAATACTTAACGGAGATATTGATGAAATAGTGGATGCACTTATAACCCACTACCGCACACAAATGTTAAAGAGCGAAGATGAAAACAAAGATATTTGACGCGAAAAATAAAGAGGATATAAAGAATGCTGCCGATATTTTAAAATCGGGCGGTGTGGTTGCCATTCCTACCGAAACGGTTTATGGTCTGGCGGCTTCCTGTCTTGATGAAACGGCGGTAAAAAAGGTGTTTGAGGCCAAAGGACGCCCGCAGGACAATCCTCTTATTTTACACGTTGACAGTGTTGAAATGCTTAATATAGTTGTAAGCGAGCTATCCGATAAAGCCATAATGTGCGCGAACGCATTCTGGCCGGGACCCTTTACGATGGTACTGCCCCGCAAAAGTACAATTCCCGCAAGCGTGTGCGGCGGGCTTGATACCGCGGCGGTACGCTGCCCGTCACAGCCTACGGCGCGTGCTGTAATAACGGCGACGGGTGTACCCTTGGCGGCGCCCTCTGCAAACCTCTCGGGCAGTCCCAGCCCTACAACATGGCAGCACGTAAGTGCAGATCTTGACGGCAAAATTGATGCAATTATTAAGGATGAGCCCTGTGCTGTCGGCGTTGAGTCAACCGTTGTGTCGTTAGCCGGCGGGCGTCCCCGTCTTTTAAGACCCGGCGCTGTAACGGTTGAGCAGTTAACCGCTGTTTTGCCCGATTTGGAAATTGATGAGGCGGTAGCAGGCAAATTTGTATCAGGCAAAGCATCGTCACCCGGTATGAAATATAAGCATTACGCACCCAAGTGTGAACTTTATATGATAAACGCAGATAATACGGCTTTTGCCGGTTATGTTAACAGCAAAAACGATGCGGCTGTACTCTGCTTTGAAGAGGAAGCAGGCCTTATAACAGTTAAGGACAAGCTTGTTTACGGCAGCCAGCAAAAACCTGAGCTTACGGCACGGCGTTTATTTGAAAGTCTGCGTGAGCTTGACCGTATGCGTGTAAAAAAAGCCTATGTTCACGCGCCCGTATCAAGCGGTATGGGGCTTGCGGTTTATAACCGCTTGCAGCGTGCTTGTGAGTTTCGGGAGATAAAGCTATGATTATAGGTGTTACAGGTCCGTCCGGTGCGGGTAAAAGCATAGTTTGTCAGTATATTGCGGAAAGCTTTGGCTATAAAGCAATCGACTGCGATGAGTATGCACGCAAAGCTGTTTGCGGCCAAATGATAGCTGAGCTTGCGGATTGTTTTGGCAGTGTCATTTTAAATGACGACAAAACCTTAAACCGCCGTGCACTTGCCGCAGCTGCTTTTAATTCGCGGGAAGGTATTAAAAGTTTAAACCGCATTACCCATCCTTACATAACCGCGCTGGTTGAGCGGGATATTAAAAAATATAAAAATGTTATTTTAGATGCGCCAACCCTTTTTGAAAGCGGGCTTGACAGCAGGTGTGATGCAATTGTTGCGGTGCTTGCATCAAAAGAATTGAGAACAAGACGCATATATTCACGTGATAATTTAACCGAAAGCCAGCTTGCTGACCGACACAAAGCCGCAAAACCCGATGAATTTTATACCGATAAAACCGATAAAATAATAATAAATAACGGTAATTTGCAAGATTTAAATGCTGCCGCGGCAGAAATGTTCGGCAAAATAATCGGAGGTAAGTGATAATGGAAAACAACGCCAAAGAACTAAAGGAAAAGCTTTTTTATAAAAACAAAAACGGATTGATTTCCGCAAGTGAGCAAATTATTAAAGAAGCAGACGCCTTTTGTGAGGGCTATAAAAGCTTTTTAGATGCCGCCAAAACAGAGCGTGAAGCTGTAAAAACTTGCGTTGCTATGGCAAAAGAATGCGGCTTTGAAGAGTATGTTGAGTGCAAAGAGTATAAAGCAGGCTCGAAGCTTTATATAAACAATCGCGGCAAAGCATTTGCGGCAATTGTTATAGGCAAAAAACCTGTTCAGCAGGGTACACGTATTACAGTTGCCCATATTGACTCACCCCGTCTTGATTTAAAGCCCAACCCGCTTTATGAGGATATAGAGCTTGCTCTTTTCAAAACTCATTATTACGGCGGTCTCCGTAAATATCAGTGGGCGGTAACACCCCTTGCAATCCACGGCGTTTTCTGCAAAAAAGACGGCACAACCGCAGAGGTTTGCATAGGTGAGGATGAAAATGATCCATGCTTTGTGGTTAACGATTTGCTTCCGCATTTGGCCGCAGAGCAGTCAAAGCGCACCCTTGCAGACGGCATCCGCGGTGAAGAGCTTAACGTGCTTGTAGGCAGCCGTCCCTTTAAGGATGATAATGAAAGTGAGCTTGTAAAGTTAAATATACTTTCTATTCTTTTTGAAAAATACGGCATTACCGAAGAAGATTTTCTTTCGGCAGAGCTTGAATGTGTACCCGCATTCCGCGCACGCGATGTCGGCTTTGATAAATCTATCGTTGGTGCCTACGGTCACGACGACAGGGTTTGCGCATATACCGCCTTTAAGGCAATTCTTGATGCACAAACTCCCGACAACACCATGGTATGTGTGCTTGCCGATAAGGAAGAAACAGGCTCAGACGGCGTTACCGGTATGAAATCGGCATTTTTGCGTAACCTTATAGGCAGTCTTGCTGCTATGCAAGGCGGCTGCGGTAATACAGCGCTTGCAAATTCAAAATGCCTGTCAGCAGATGTAAGCGCTGCGGTTGACCCGTCCTTCCAGGACGTTTCCGAAAGACGCAATGCCGCTTATCTTAACCACGGTGTAGGCATTGTAAAGTATAACGGTGCTCGCGGTAAATCAGGTTCGTCAGATGCATCAGCTGAGTATATGGGATTTGTGCGCGCAATGCTGGATAACGCAGGCGTTGTATGGCAGTCGTCAGAGCTCGGCAAGGTGGACGCAGGCGGTGGCGGTACAGTTGCAAACTATGTTGCAAACTTAGGTGTTGATACTGTGGATATCGGTGTGCCTGTGCTTTCAATGCACTCCCCCTTTGAAATTGTAGCAAAGTTTGACGTTTATATGGCATATAAAGCATTTCTCGCGTTTGATGAATAAAATGCAAATATAATATGAAAGGAACTCTGTCCACCGGCGTTCTGTCAAATTTAAAAATCAGCCGAAAATTCGGCTGATTTTTAAAATACTCTTATGTAATTGTAAAATCTGTTTTAATAATTTTTGTGCACACATCGGGTGAATATTGCCAGCGGTCGATATGGCCGCTTTGAATATAATAATTGATTTTTTGTGATGTGTAGGAATCAAAGCTGTCAATTATAATCAGCTTTATTTTCATTTTTTCGGGTATAATGCTTTTAATGTATACCCCTGCCGTTTGCCCTGCAAAAACATTTTCCTTTGGCTCGGCAAGGCCGGCAAGATTGGGGGACAACTCAATAAAAACTCCGTAATCCTCAACAGAGCGCACAATGCCCGATACAGTCTGACCTGAAGAAAGCTGGGAAACATTTTCTTCCCAGGTGCCGAGCAGCTCTTTATGGGTTAAGGTTATGCGGTTGTCGGATGTAATGCTTTTAACGGCGGCTTTTATTTTTTGCCCCGTAAAAAAACGGTCTTTGGGATGAGAAATGCGGGAGACCGAAATTGCATCAATAGGCAGTAACGCAATAATACCACAGCCGATATCGCAAAATACGCCAAAGCTGTCAAGATGGGTTATAGTGGCATCAATTATGTCGCCCGGTAACAGATTATATATGTAGTTATTCATACAAAGTTGCTGCGCTTCGCTGCGTGACAGCAAGGCATAGGGTCTGCCGCTGTGGTCATATTTTAAGTCAGTAACCGTAAAGCATACAGGCTTACCGACGCGGGATATAAGCGCAATGTCGCGCACTTTGCCGTTTTTAATGCCTAAAGCTCCCTGCTCGCGCGGGATAATGCCCCGCATAGCGCCTAAATCAATATGCAAATTATGCTGTGCGTCACATGAAAGCACTCTGGCTTCCAATATTTTTTTAGCGGCTGCCGCTTCTGCAAGTGCAGAAGCACCGGAAAGAAATCTTATGTTTTCAGCGCTGTTTTCGCGCTGACCCTCGGGGGAAAAGCAGTTTGTCATAACGGTATCATCCTTTAAGTTTTTATTCTTGTACCTTTGTACATTATATGTAGACGGCCGTTTGATAATGATATTAACTTTACTAAAAATTTTTTAGCGTATTTTGTGTTTTTTTGCGTTATTTTTATATGGGGATAGCCATAGGTTGTGGCGGGGAATTTTTGGGTAAAATTCTGCCGTTTACAAGGCAAAAATTTTTTGGTATAATAACCTCACAAAATATTGAACGGCTAAATTTCGGCTTTGCCGCAGCAACTTTGTTGCAGTTATGCTTTGCATAACAAATTTATGGTTTAATTATATTTAATTTGATAAAAAGGAGTGTTTTGCGGTGAAATATATTATTGATACAGCACATCTTGCAAACACATTTGTTTTGCCGCAAAAGGTAGCAGATGAGCATTTAAAGCTTGCCGGCGCAGTACAGTTAAAGGTGCTGCTTTATATATTCAGAAACATTGCCGCAATGCCTGACGCCCAAAATATCTCGTCGGCGCTTGGCGTGCCTGTGGCTGATATAAATGACGCTTTGCGTTATTGGTGCGATGCCGGTATTTTATACCCGCTTGAAGAACAAAAGACAGAGCCTGCAAAAACTGCGGACAAACCAAAGACAGTTGCCGCACAGGTTACCAAGCCCGATAGGGCTGAGGTTGCAAAACGCGGTCTTGAATGTCCTGAAATTGCATTTTTGTTACAGCAGGCACAGCAGATATTCGGTAGAAATCTGCGACAGAGTGAAGCATCAACTCTTGTATGGCTGTATGACGATCAGGGTATGGGGGTTGCGGTATTGCTTATGCTTATACAGTACGCAATGTCAGAAAATCGCTGCAATATAGGCTTTATTGAGCGTACCGCGCTTGACTGGATAAACAGCGGAGTTACCGATTTAAAATCGGCAGAGCAAAAGGTTAAGGAGTTTGCTTTGTGCAAAACCGCCTGGGGTATTGTGTGCAGTGCGTTTCACATTGACCGCGCCCCTTCCAAAAAGGAGCAGGAAAATGCTCATAAATGGGTTAATGAGTGGGGCTATGATAAGCAAATGCTTAAAACAGCTTACGACCTTTGTGTTGACACTACCTCAAAAATGTCCCTGCCTTACATAGATAAAATTGTAACCGGCTGGCATAAGCAGGGCGTAAAAACTCTTGGCGATATTGAAAAAATCCAAAAGCCCCAAACAAAAACGAACGGCTACGATACCTACGACCTTTCTTTAGCCGAAAGAATCCTTAAAGGAGAAATTTAATGTACGGCCATAGTGTATATGCGCGTGCGCTTGAAAAAAAGGAGCGCGCAGCAAAAATAAAAAAGCAAGCTTACATAAACGCTTTAGGCGAAGCGCAAAGATGCTGTGCAGAGCTTGAGCAGATAAGCCTTAAGCTTAAAAAGAACGGTGCCGAAGTTGCAAAGTGTTATCTTGCGGGAGATACTGTGGGCGCAGATAAAATTATAAAACAGAGCCTTGAACTTACAAGCAGAAAACAGCACATAGAGCAGGAAATAGGCGTTTGCGAGCCCGAAGCAGACTGCACGCTATGTAACGATACAGGCTATGTCAAGGGACGCATCTGCAAATGCGTTGAGGCTATAGCAAAGGAAATTGCTTATGCAGACTTGGCAAAGGATGCGCCGCTTGCCCAAAGCAGTTTTGATAATTTCAGCCTTGAGTATTATTCTGACAATTCTGAAAACGGTATGTCTGATAAAGCGCGTATGTCGGCAATATATGATTATTGCAAAAACTATGCGGCAAACTTTACTGCAGGCGCAGACAGTATTTTGCTGCTTGGAGGCACAGGTCTTGGCAAAACACATTTATCTCTTGCTGTTGCGGGTGAGGTAATAAAAAAGGGCTATGCCGTAATTTACGGCACAGCGCAAAATCTTTTTAACCAGATGAACCGCGAGCATTTTTCTTACGGCGATGATACCGACCGTCTTATGCAAGAGGCAATTGATTGTGATTTGCTTATAATTGATGATTTGGGAACAGAGTTTTCAACACAGTTTACCCTATCCTGTGTATATAATATAATAAATACCCGTATTTTAAAGGGAAAGCCCTGTGTTATAAGCAGCAACTATTCACTGAGTGAGCTTGAAAAAATATATTCACCCCGTGTTATGTCGCGCATAATCGGTTATTATACAATGAAGCAATTTTTCGGCTCGGACATAAGACAAATAAAGGCAATTAATAAACTTAAAGCAGGCAAATAAAAAACCGGGGAAAACTTGCGGCACCCTCCTTAAGGAAGGTGCCGCAAGTTTTCCCCGGTTTTTATTATTTTAAACTATGAACGATCATTCGATATGTCTGAGTGATTTTCAGGCAAAACTACGGTTGTGTGACGTTTTACCCGAAAATTGCTTTTGCTGAACAAATAAAAAGCGAACAATCCAATAAATACGCCGATTGCAATGTTAGTAAAAAGATAAGTGGGAGTGGGATGAACAAGGGCGGATTTTTTGAACATATACATTAAAAGCCGGGGGATTGTGTTAACTGCAGTAAAGAAAATTGAAAGAAAAGCAGAGGGCAGAATATTAAAGCAGGATTTTTTGATCGAAACAAAACATACTGTTTTTGCAAAAAACAAAAAGAAGCAAAGATATGAGCAAAGCATAAAAATATCAAAATAGGAATCCGTTATGCCGGCCAGGGAAGAGTAACTGCTAAAGGATATAACTAAACGCATAAACATAAATATTACTGTTAATATAAGAGCGCCGCGTAAAAAATTAAGTTTTTTTACAAAGCCCAGACATCCGTATGCCACAAAAACTGCGGCGGCAAGTATGCCCGAAAGCCTGTAAAGGGCAACAAGGAATAAAGGGACTGTACCGGCAAAGCCATTTGTTAAAACTTCAATAAGAACTGCTGCAGCAACAATATAAGCGGCAAAACACAGCGGCTTGTGATATGCGGGCGGGTGTGACGGCTGACGCTTGCCATTTAAGCTGAGAATAAAAGGAAAAACGCACAAGATCAAAATTAAAAAAGAAGACAGTTTGCCTAAAACGCTGTATTCTCTTATAAAAAAGCCTGTGTTTTCCATCGTTAAAACTAATAATTGGAAACAACGTAATATAACTGCTGTAACAGTACACCATATAAATTTTTTAACTATTTGTTTGTTTTTCAAAAAAACACATCCAAAATAAGTAATTTTTGCCCGCCAAAAATCATATTAATGGACAAGGTACAAATTATATTTTATAGCCAAATATAGCAATTGTCAAACAAAAGGAGTATAAAAATGAAAAATTTATATTTTGTTATTATTATTATTTTGGTTTTAGGCATGATGCTTATACCGCTGACGGCAACAGGGCAACCAAAAGGACCAAACGGTACAGATATTATTGACCTTCAACAGCCGTCTGAGGGGGAAGGCTTTTTAATATATGACCCCGCAACCGAAAAAATAACCCAACTGTCAGAGCGGGATTATATTCTTGGCGTTGTGGCGGCAGAGATGCCTGCAACATATCAGCCTGAAGCACTTAAAGCACAGGCGATAGTGGCATATACATACGCCTGCTATAAACGTAACAGCAGAATTAACAGCGGCGGGGAATATGACCTTTCGGCAGATTCGAGCACCGACCAGGGTTTCATATCGCAAGACAAGCTTTCAGAAAAATGGGGCGAAAATACCGAAAGCTATACTAAAAAGATTACCGATGCAGTAGATGAGGTGTTAGGCTATGTTCTCACCTATGAAAATCAGCCCATTTTTGCCGCCTACCACGCAATATCGGGCGGAAAGACCGAAAGCGCCAATAACGTATGGGGTACAGATTACCCATATTTACAGCCTGTTGACAGCGTGGGTGATTTACTTTGCTCAACATATCTCAGCGAGGTATCCTTAACAGCGGACGAGTTTGCTGGCGCCGCAAAGGAGCTTTGCAGCCTTTCGGGTGACCCGTCTGCGTGGGTGGGCGAAATAACACGCAGTAATTCGGGCACGGTGCTGTCCTGCTTACTTGGAGGTACAAGCGTTACAGGCAAACAGATGCGCTCGGCTTTTTCTTTGCGTTCAGCAAACTTTGATGTGGTTTATGAAAACGGAACCTTTAAATTTACTGTGCGCGGCTACGGCCACGGTGTTGGAATGAGCCAGTACGGTGCAAACTATATGGCACTGCAGGGCAACAGCTTTATGGAAATTTTGGCATGGTACTATAAAGACTGTACGTTGGAAAAAATAAAATAAAAGACGGCTGACCGTCTTTTATTTTATTTTAGAACCTTTTATATTTAACTTTACGTCTGCGTGCGCGTGCGCGCTTTGTCATAATAATGCTTGAAACAACAAAGGCGGCGCAGCCTGCCAGAATAACGGCTACAAGGAAAATAAACACCTTTGAGGTAAATATGTTTTTGATACCTCTTATAAACGCAAGTACACTGCTGCGCTCAAGCGTTTGTCCCGATACAACATTTACGGTGTCCAGCACTTCGTTTGCGTATTTGATATCAACGGTACCTAAAACCTCACCTGCTTTAATCGGGGCATCAATGGTTTCAGATTTAAGATGTAAATCATAGGTGACGGTCGAATCGTCTGCCAGCTTTGGCAGTATGGCGGAAAAGTCCTCCTCAAGTACCAGCGAAACATGATCGGCGTCGCGGCACAGCTCCACAGGCGCTTCACCTATGGGGGTAGATGTATCACAAATCAGCTTGTAGTTATAATTGTTAAATACCCATTCGTATAGATTTTTTGAATCGGTAAACTCTTTGCGCTGTAATTGCCCTGCTTCATTTCTCGGCGGGCAGTTCATTACAATACAAAGGTAAGAGTATCCGTTTTTGGTAGCGGTGGTGACAAGGCAACGTCCCGCTTTATCGGTATAGCCAGTTTTTACACCTTTTGCATATTTGTAATAATAGGCGGTGTTGGCGTCCTGTAAATAGTTTGTGGTAACAAGGGTGCGTTCGCCGCTCATGTTTGTTGCAGCCATGTTGTAGCGTGATGACGATACAATTTCCATAAAAATATCATACGTCATAGCCGCTTTTGTCATTTTATAAATATCATTTACAGTGGTGTAATGATTATCGTCGTGCAGACCGTGAATGTTCATAAAGTTGGTATCATTCATACCAAGCTCTTTTGCTTTGTCATTCATCATTTTAACAAAGTTTTCAACACTTCCGCCGTAATATTCGGCGGCTGCCATACCGCAGTCGGCAGCAGAGCACATAAGCAACGCGTAAAGTGATTGCCGAGGAGTCAGCTCTTCACCAACCTTTAAGTTGAGCATTGTAGAGCCTGTGCCGTCCATTGCGTGAATAGCGTAATAAGAGGTGGGAATTTTCTCGTTATCGTAATCCTTAACATTATCCATTATTACAATGGCGGTCATAATTTTGGTGATAGAAGCGGGATACACTCTGTCATTTGCGTTTTTCTCATATACCACCATACCGTTGTCAAGGCTTACAAGCAATGCGTTCTGCGCATTAAGTTCAAAACCCGATATTTGATAGGCGTTTGCGGGCACGCAAAGACAAAATATGGCAGAAACGGTACAAATTAACGAAATTATTTTCTTAATCATATGGAAATCTCCCGAATAATATAGTATAATGTAAAAAAGCAAAGAGAGGTGGCACATCTTGATATACATAACAGGCGATATGCACGGTGATGAAAACCGCTTGTTTGACCGTAATTGGCGCAAATTAAAGGCAGGGGATGTGCTTATTATTTGCGGCGATTTTGGCTTTCTGTGGGACGGCTCATCAAAAGAAAAGGATGTTATTGATTATTTGGGCTCCCGCAAATATACCGTAGCTTTTTTGGATGGCACCCACGAAAATTTTGATTTGATAAACCGGTGTCGCGTAACCTGCTGGAAAGGCGGATGTGTACACCGTATTAAAGGAAACCTTCTGCATCTTATGCGCGGGCAGATGTTCACAATAGATGATAAAAGGTTTTTTGTAATGGGCGGCGGCGAGAGCCCTGATAAAGATATGCACATTGACCAAGGCAAGTGGTGGAAAGAAGAACTGCCCTCTCCGCGGGAAATGGCGGAAGCCGTTAACGTCATGGAAGAATATAATGGTCAGTCAGATTACATACTGACGCACGAGCCGCCATCAAGCGTTAAAAGTGCAATGCTTTTGCGTAACGGCAGTCTTGACAGGGTTAACCGTCTTAACGGATTTTTTGACAGCCTTGACCGCGAATGTACGTATAAGCATTGGTATTTTGGCTCAATGCATGAGGACCGCAGGGTTACCCCAAAACACACAAGCGTTTACACAAACTTTATAAAGCTGTAAGGAGACTGCCCATATGGGCAGTTTTTTATATATGCCAATCAATTGGCGCTTGGCCCGACTGCTGTAAAATACTGTTTGCTTTTGAGAAGCACTTACAGCCGAAAAATCCGTTATAAGCTGAAAGGGGACTTGGGTGCGGTGCGCATAGCTTGACGTGTAAGGGATTGTTTATTGCGGCCGCTTTGTCGCGGGCATTCTTACCCCATAATAAAAATACAACAGTAGAGCTTTTTTTGTTAAGTTCTGCAATAATCCGGTCAGTAAAAAGCTCCCAACCCTTGCCTTTATGGCTGTTTGGACTGCCTGCGCGTACCGTAAGCACTGTATTAAGCATTAAAACACCCTGTTTTGCCCAGTTAATCAGATATCCGTTATCTGCAGGTGTGTCAAATCCCAAATCGGCTTTAAGTTCTTTAAAAATATTTACTAAAGAGGGCGGTGGAGCTTGTCCCGGCAAAACCGAAAAACAAAGGCCGTGCGCCTGGTTTGGACCGTGGTAAGGGTCTTGTCCTATAATAACCACTTTTGTATCGGCAAAAGATGTTTCTTTGAGTGCATTAAATATATTGTTCATATGGGGATATACGGTTCTTGAGGAGTATTCTGCTTTAAGAAACTGCCTTAGCTCAAGGTAGTAAGGTTTTTCAAATTCGTCAGCAAGAATATTATCCCAATCGTTGTCAAGCTTAACCATAAAAACCCCCTTTAATTTTATATATATTAATTGTAAAGCAAGATGCGTTTTTTTTCAATATAAAAAGTTTTAAAAATGTTGCCCAAAACTATTGATTTTTTAAAATAGGTATGTTATAAAAGTCTACAATAAAGTAAAAACCGCCTTTTGCCTTTGGGAGTGTTGCAAAAATGATTAAAGAGAACTGTAGTTGCAATAATCAATTATCAGACGCCTTGTGGAGAAAGATTGAAAACCTGTTGCCATTTGAAGAAAAGGTTTTGTTTGCGGTATCGGCAGATTTCAATTTAGATGCAACTTATGGGGAGTCGGCTTTAGTGGTAACTGACAGCCTTTTGTTGTGCGTTGAAAATTCAGCGGACAGCGAAGGCTTTTTTGTTCCCATAAAGGACATTGAAAAAATTAATGTATGCCGTATGTACGGCAACGCGGCGCTTTATATAAACGGCAAAAAGCAAATACGCTTCAGCTTTGCTTCAATTGCCGCAATGGAAGCAGCGGCAGAGTATATACAGCATATAAACAACGGTGACGATGCAGATAATGCTCTTGATATTGTTAAAACGGTTCTTGAAAAGCAGAAACGTTTTTGCCCCAAATGCGGCAGGGCGCTGCTTTTCCCCGGTGCAGACTGCGTTCACTGTCATGGTAAGGGTAAAATGTATAAACGCCTTTGGTATTACATAAAACCTCAGTGTTGGCGTTTGGTTTTCTGTATTTTTCTTTCGGTATTTACAACTGCAATGGCACTTGTACCGCCTTACATTACCAAAATGCTGGTCGACGACGTTATTCCCAACAGTGATTTAAAACTGTTATATGCGCTTGTTATTATTTTGCTTGCTGTACATCTTTTTCAAGCGGTTGTCGGCACAATACGCCTTAAAATAATGCGCCGTGCAAGTGATACAATTGTAACAAACCTGCGCAATGATGTTTTTGAAAAAGCGCAGTATTTAACGGTTGATTTTTATGATAAAATTGGCTCAGGTTCAATATATTCCCGCATAAGCGGAGACACATCAACCCTTAATATGTTTCTGCTTCGCATATCGCAGGAGGCGGTAGTTCAATTCTTTACAATGGTAGGCATTATAATTATAATGTTTGCGCTAAACTGGAAATTGGCGCTTTTATCGCTGCTGCCTGTACCTGTTGTTGCTGCGGGAGCAAAAATTTTCAGAAATAAAATCGGCCCGCTTTACCATAGGCTATGGATACGCTGGTCTGCCGTTTGCGACGTGGTTTCCGATGCACTGCCGGGCATCAGGGTAACAAAAGCCTTTACGGGCGAAGAAGATTCGGTTGAAAATTTTAAAAAATACACAAATGCCTGGTACAATGTCAGTCTAAAAGCCGCAACATTAGGCAGCATATATCCTCATGCCGTTACATTTTTTATAACCTGCGGCTCGCTTGTTATATGGGGTGTTGGCGGCGGCTGGGCAATAAACAACCCAACTGTTATGTCAGTAGGCTTGCTGGTATCTTTTATTTCCTACGCGTCAATGTTCTATAATCCCGTAAACTTTTTTGCCAACCTTTCGGACAGCTACAGTAACGCTCTTACCTCCGCTGAAAGACTTATGGATATCCTGGACGCCGAGCCTGAGGAGGACCGTGGCAAGGGCAATACGGTTGACGGCTTTGAGGGAAGAATAGAGTTCAAAAATGTAAGCTTTTCCTTTGATAAGACAGTTAAAACTCTTGATAACATAAACCTTGTTATTGAACCCGGTGATGTTGTTGGTATAGTTGGTACTACGGGTGCGGGTAAGTCTACGCTTATTAATCTTATTTTAAGGTATTACAATAAGTATGAGGGCCAGATTTTAATCGACGGTAAAAATATTAAGGATATTGACCTTAAAAGCTACCGCACACAGATTGGTTTTGTTCAGCAGGAGCCTATAATGTTCCGCCAGTCAATATTCAAGAATATTGCCCTTTCCAACTCCAAAGCAAGAGTTGAGGATGTTATCAACGCGGCGGAGGTTGCAAACGCGCACGGATTTATTACTCATCTGCCAGACGGCTACGATACAATTCTGGGTGAGCGCGGTGTGGGTCTTTCGGGCGGTGAACGTCAGCGTCTTTCAATTGCCCGTGCAGTAATGAAAAACCCGTCAATTCTTATATTCGACGAAGCAACCGCTTCGGTTGACAGCGAAACCGAGCATTTGATTCAGGAGGCTATTGAGCGTCTTATATCGGGCAGAACTACTATTATGATAGCCCACCGTCTTTCTACTTTGCGCCGCGCAAATAAAATTGTTGTTGTGGAAAAGGGCAAGATAATAGAATTTGGTTCGCACGAAGAGCTGCTTGCTAAAAAAGGCAAATATTATAAGCTTGTGGAAATACAGAACTTGTCGGAGGAAATACGACGTAAGGAATCTGACGAAAGGCAGGGTGAGCACAAATGAGCCAGAAGTTGTTTTTAAAAGGTGACGATGTTGCTATTACCTTGGGAGAGGATAATCATATTGATATCTGTCTTAAATCAGGTGAAAAGTATGGAAATCTGCAGCCTAAACGTCTCTTTCCTATTTCGGCAAAGCAACAGTACATTTCCCTTTTAGATGAGGACCGTAAAGAAATTGCAATAATAACCGATGCAACAAAGCTGGATGATCAAAGCCGTAATGCATTAGACCGGAGCTTGAATGATTATTACGTTCTTCCTAAAATCAGCAAGGTGAATTATATTAACTGGAAGCACGGAACCTTAACGGTTATTGCGGTAACCGATTACGGAGAGTGTACCTTTAAAGTAAGAAGCCGCCCGCTGAACATTAAACGCCTTGCAGACGGACGCGTACTTATCAAAGATATCAATGATAACCGTTACGAAATAACCGATTCATCAAAAATGGATAAGAAAACAGTTGAATTAATGCTGCTGTAATAACAAAAAGGCAAGTTCATTTAATGAACTTGCCTTTTTGTTTACATTGAGGCGATTATAACACCGATTGTAAGTAATATAAGACCGATTATTTTCTTCTTTTTAAATTTTTCGCCCAGCATCATCCAGCTTAAAGCCGAAACAAAAACAAAGCTGGTGGCTTCAAGAATGGGTGATATAGACAGCGGAACATATTTTAAGCAATATGCACTTATCATCCAGGAAAGGAAGAAAATGCCGTAAGCGGTTATAACCGGAAAGTTAAGATACTCCCGTATTTTACTGCTATAGGTTTTGTTTGCTGCTTTTTTAAGAAGTATTTGTGAGCAGGCAGAAATAAAAACCGAGCCCAGCATAATAATCGAAAAAATTAGTTGTTTATTCATCGGCAGTCACCACTAAATATACGCCTGCAAAAATTATAAACGCGCCTATTATCATAGTAATACTTATAGTTTCGCTGAACAAAAGCGCTCCCCAAACCATTCCCCATATAATAGTAACTGATTTGTTGCACATTGCGGTTGAAACGGGCATACGCTTTAATACTTGCTGCCAGAGTAAAGCATAAACAAAAAGCAAAAAGAGTGAAAATCCGTAAAGCAACAGCCCGCGGATGTCGGTAAAACCGAAATTGTGGGCATACTTTATTGCTATCGAGCTGCAGGAGTACAATAGTATAATAGCGTGTAAAAATAAAAGGTCAGATAATTTTGTTTTAGTCTTCGCCACAGTTCACATTTTCCTTAATCGTTATAATTTTAAAAGCTCAAGCGAGTCACGGGTGTTTTGCGATTTTATAATATAAAAGCCAAGACGGCTTCCGCTGTCAACAATTTCGTGGCTGTCTAAGGGTTGAATATCACTAACAAAATGCAAGGCTTCAGGAGCAACAGAACGTATATTCTCCAAAACATCAATATCCTGTTGTGTGAAAATAAAGCGTATTGCAGCCGATTGCGGTGGGCTTTCAGGCGTTAAAGTGGGCTCAAGACCTGAAGCTACTTCTATAACCATTTTAACAAAATCCATACCGGTAGACAGATGCACCAGATGAGAACCTATGCAGTCTCCGCCCATACGTGAGCCCGCCTCAATTATGCCTATTTCACCTTCAGGAGAAATTCTAAACTCTGTGTGAGAGGCACCCTGTTTAATCTGTAATGCATCAAGAGCAGCAAAAACAGTTTTTTGCACTTCTTTATATTGCTTGTTGGTTAAAGGTGCAGGTTCTAAATGTCCGGTTTCGATGTAATGAGGTGATCCGGTTGTGTATTTTTTGGTTATGGCAAGCATTGTGTGTATGCCGTTATATGATATACATTCGCAACTGTATTCGGGTCCGTTTATACATTCTTCAACAATAGCAAGCTTTTCGAAAGAATGTGATTTAGCCTGTTCGATGGCGGCCTGTAACTGTTCGGGAGATTCCACTTTGGTGATTCCTCTGCTGCCGGAACGGTCTGTAGGTTTTACAATGACAGGGAATGTAAAATCAGACAGATTTTTTATTTCGCTCACATCTGAAGCTGCTGTAAAAAGCGGGGTCTTGACGCCGCCTGCTTTTAGAGCTTTTCGCATCAAAAATTTATTTGTGGTTATTTTTATACATTGGTCGCTGTTAGTGGGCAAACCCAAACGGCTGGCGGCATATTGAACGGTAATGTTTGCCAGGTCCGATGCAATTGTAGCTATGGCATCGGGTTTTATTTTACGGCATTGCTCTGAAATTTGTTCTTTTTCTACAATGCTTATTGGATAAAAAAAGTCGGCAGTTTTTTCTCCTATTGAACCATCGCGCCAGGCAAAAACATGAGTTTCATAACCCATTTCTTTTGCTTTTATTATTAAAGGATTTTGAAAATCATTGGCGCCAATGATAACAATTTTTTTCATACAATTCACCTGAAAAAAGAATTAATTACTTTACAAAAGTCTTGAATTTTTTCTTTTCCTATAAGTAACGGGAAATTTAAAATCCGTTGTTCTAAAAGCGAGGCATTTCTGAACGGTTTATTTTCAAAAAACAAAGGTGTTACGTTTGGATACCAATCACTGACAGGAATACCGTTGGAAAGGAGAAAACCTATGAAATCTTTTATTATATCGGGAGAAACAAAAATGTTATATCTCCAGGGAGAAGCGCCGTCTGAATATTGATATTTTTCTATCTTTTCATTGGGTGAAATTAATTCATCATATAATGCAAGCTCGGCTTTTCTTTGTTCGACAATTTCGTCAAGAGCGTTTAATGATTGGAGTATCTGTTTTTCCAAACTTTCGGTTGCACGGTATAAAAACAGTTTTTCGGACAGAGCGGAAAGAGCTTTGTATATGTGCGGTGTCCAAGAGGTATCAGGCTGATTTCGGATAAGACGATATAATTTTGAAAAGAAAGCGCCATCCTTGCTGATGCCTTCGTTAAAAACAGGCAGATTATTGTAAAGTTCAATAATTTTGCTGCCGATTTCATCGGCGCATAAAATACCGCCGTTGCCAATATCTATGGTCTTTGAATGACCTGTGCTATAAACAACAAAGTCTCCGAATGAACCGGTCATACCGTCAGGAGTAAAGGCTCCCATAGATGACGCACAGTCTTCGATTACTAATGCGTTGTTTTTATGAGCAAAATCACATATCGAAACAATATCGGCAACAGGGTTGCCAAACATATGCGGGATAATTATGGCAGAAACTTCATCAGCCCATACGCTTTTTACATTTTGCAGGGCAATGTTTCCGCTTTTTACATCAACATCGCAAAAGACGGGATAATTACCCGAAAGCAATATGGGATAGACTGCGGCATAACAAACATTGGCGGGAACGACAACTCCCTTATTGGTATAGCTTCTTGATTTAAGCGCTAACCAAATGGCAGTTGCTCCGCGCCCGACCAATAAATATTGTTTTTTAACAGAAAGTAAATTGATTTCCATCACATTGTCTCGGGACGGTCTTCTTCGTTGATTACGTGATAATTATGGTATTCTTTGGTTAACCATTCTTTTCTATAATCTTCGTACATAGCTTCAAGAGTGGTGTATTTCGGCTCCCAGTTAAGAGCGGCTTTGGCTTTTGAAATATCATAGATATATCCTCGGGTCATACCGGGTTTTTCGGGAGCCTGTGTAACCTTTGAAATTTTACCGTTATTAAATATTTTTGCCAAAACAAGCGCTTCTTCATACTGAGAATAGCCTTTGCCGCTTGCAATGGTGAAGATGCCTTTTTGATCCTTAACTTTGATTGCAGCTTCAATAGCAGAAAGCACATCTTTGATATATATGTGGTCGCGCTTGATTGACTGATCTCCCCAAACTTCAATGTCTTCGCCGCGCAGAGCTTTTTCAAAGAAAATTTCAAAAGTGCTTTTTTTATAAGAACCGTCTGCATTTAAGTGGCCGAGAATTTCACCATAGCCATGAACACCGGTAAGACGAAGGGCGATGGCCTGCATATCAAAATCTTTATTATAATAGGTTATAAAGTTTTCTGCAGCAATTTTTGAAATGATATAAGGAGAGTGGTCTCCGCAAAAAGAAATGCCGTCATCTTCTGAAATTACACGCTTTGGAATATCGTTATATACTTTATGAGAAGAAGTAACAACAACTTTTTTAATGCCGTTTTTATAAGCGAAATCAAGAAGACGGTAAACGCCTAATGTATTAACCTCAAAGAAACGCTCTACAGGAGTTTCAAGTTCAGCAAGACAAGCAGAAAGGTCAACAATTGCTTCAACATTTTCCGTGGGAAGAGAATCATAGCAAGCGGGGTCATTCAAATCAAGATATTGAAATCTGACACCGCGTTCTTCTAAAAAAATGCGGGATTTTTCACTTCTGCCAAGGGCTAAAACATCATAGCCTTTGTCTTTGAGATAAGGGCATAAATATCTTCCGATATATCCAGTTGCGCCAACTACTAAAATCATATTTATTTACCATCCTTTTCTTTATAGTTTAAGGCTTTTTGGATTACATATAAAGGTCGCTGTTTTACATTGTCAAAAATATTGCCGATGTAAAGACCTAAAATACCAAGTGCTATTAAAATACAGCCGCCTATAAGATAAATAGAGATGAAAAGGCTTGTCCAACCGGTTGGCAGATTGCCGGAAACAAAGAAATTTATCAATGAATAACCGATAAGACCAAAAGACAAAATCGCCATCAAAAAACCTGCGTAAATTGAAAAATGCAAAGGTTTATTTGACTGTGCGGTAATAAACGATTCGGCCATTTTTAATTTCTTTTTGAAATTATAAGAGGATTTACCGGCAGCACGTTTTTCGTGGGGAACATCAATGGTAGAAGCCTTAAAACCTAACCATTTTAAGAATATTGTAAAACCTCGATTTTGTTCTCGCATTCTGCAATAATTATCAATAACGATTTTTTTCGAAATATTAAAGTTGCAAATTGAAGCGTCGTAATTTCCGTCTGAAAAATAATTATATACTTTATAAAAACTTTTAGATAAAAATCTTGTAATAAAAGAATCCTGACGTTCAAAGCGACGCGCAAAAACAATATCATAGCCTTTGTTTAGTTCTGCAAACAAATCTATAATGCCTTCGGGACGGTCCTGCAAATCGCAATCCATAACAACAACATAATCTCCGCTGCATATATCAAGACCGGCGGTGATTGCTTGGATTTGTCCAAAGTTTCTGGAAAGGTTAAGTCCGATTACCTTTTGGTCTTTTTGGCAAATTTCTTCAATTACTTCCCAGGAGTTCTGAGGGCAGTTGTCGTTAACCAGAATTATTTCATAATCAACATCCATTTTGTTGAAAACGTCAACCAAGCGTTCATAAAGCGGCATTAATGCAGGTCTACACCCATAAACCGGAATTACTACGGATATTTTTTTTCTCATTATTTAATCCCCTTAAAATAGTTACACACCAATTCAACAACTTTTTGCAGGTCTTCCTCTTTCATATTGTAATACAACGGCAGACGGACAAGACGTTCGCTTTCTTTTGTTGTGTAAACGTCTTCACCGCTGAAGGTGCCGAACTGCAGACCTGCAGGAGCGGAGTGAAGCGGTATGTAATGGAATACCGCCAAAACACCGTTTTCTTTTAAATAATTGATAAAATGTGTACGTGAATCCAAATTTTCAGTTTTCAAATAGAACATATGAGCGTTATGTGTACAATGCTCAGGAATTACGGGCAACTCAATATATCCTTTTTGTTCTAATCCTTTAAAAGCGGCATAATAACTGTCCCACACATGCATTCTACTTTCAAATATCTGCTGTGCTGATTCAAGCTGTGCATAAAGATATGCGGCGTTAAGCTCACTGGGCAGATAAGAAGAGCCTAAATCGACCCAGGTATATTTATCAATCTGTCCGCGGAAAAACTTACTGCGGTTGGTACCTTTTTCGCGGATGATTTCGGCACGATCTGTCATATCGGCATTGCGGATAAGCAATGCGCCGCCCTCTCCCATTGAAAAGTTTTTGGTTTCATGAAAGCTTAAACAGCCAAAATCGCCAAAGGTTCCCAAGGGTTGTCCCTTATATGTTGACAGTATACCCTGTGCATCGTCTTCAACCACATATATATTATGTTTTTTTGCGATATCCACAATTTTATCCATTTCGCAGGCAACACCTGCATAATGGACGGGAACAATGGCTTTTGTTTTAGGAGTGATGGCTGCTTCAATCAAATTTTCGTCAATGTTCATTGTGTCGGGACGAATATCAACAAAAACAACTTTTGCGCCTCGCATTACAAAAGCGTCTGCGGTAGAAACAAAGGTGTACGAGGGCATAATAACCTCATCGCCCGGTTGTATGTCGCATAAAATAGCCGCCATTTCCAAAGCGTGAGTGCATGAGGTGGTAAGCAATGCTTTTGAAGTGCCGGTTTTTTCTTCAAGCCAGACATTACATTTTTTGGTAAACTGACCGTCGCCGCATATTTTACGACTTGCAATGGCTTGATTAATATATTCTGTTTCGTTACCGACAAAAGGCGGAACATTGAAATCAATCATATTAAAGCTCCAATACAATGATATAATTATATTTATTTTAATCTATTAATTAATAGATGTCAAGCAGACTAAAAACCGCCTGATACAGTTGTATCGGGCGGTTGAAATATAAAAATGTTTTAGATATAATAAACTTACATTACAATTCCAAGCACAAGGAATTCTTTAAGCCGGTTGAATATATCTAAAAGATCGCCGGGCGGCAATGGGTTTGTTCCAAGGCCTACTTCAACGGTAAAAGCGGGACGTTCAAACTCGGTGATAAACCAGTCTTTGAAGCCGCCGCCTTCGGCAAGCCCACCTGCGACGGCAAGGCTGTAACCGCTGGATGCTGATAATATTTTTGCCATTTTTTCGGCGCGGGGGATAACCTTGTTGCCAAAACTGTGGTATATCACTTCGCCTTGCGAATGAAAGGCAAGAGCGTGGCGAAAATGTATTTGTCTGCATAGTCTTGTAAGGGCGATTGTTTCAGGCTCGCTTTCCGGACGGTATCCGCCAAACCTTGTCGGAGCGGGACCGTCAATTCCTGCTTTTTGTTCAAGTTTTCTCAAGGTTTCCCATTCGGCATTAAAATTGTGGTTTATATCCACACCGCGCAGGTTTGCGTTCCAATGACTGAAATCGCCCTTGCACAGTTCTTCTATCTTTGATGCATAGGCACCGCAGGCGGTCTTGCCTGAAAGGGCAATCTCACAGCCGTCGGGGTTTACAAGCGGTACAATTATAATGCCTTTCTCATATATTGCACGCCGTGCATCAATGCCCGCAATTTGCACCCCTTTTTCCAGCGCGTTGCAAAACTGCTCAATAAACATAAGCAATAAAGTGCAGGTTATGCGCTCACTTCCGTGAAAAGCGCCTGCGTAAAGCGCACAGTCGTTGGTCCGGCCCAGCTTTAATGCGTATATGTTTCTGCCTGCGCAGCTTGTGCCGATAATATGACAGGATAAGAATTTATATTTTTCATTTAACTGTTCAATAATTTTTTTATATTCGTTATATGAATAATCTGAGCACGTTACTATGTTTTCCAAAATTATCATCCTTTCTGCATAAGTATATGCGAGTTGGGACAAATAAAATACACAAAAAGGACAAAATGCACTATGGAAACAGAAGAAAAAACCTTAAATAAAAATTATATTTATAATGGTAAAATTATTAATCTTCGCGTGGATGATGCGCTTTTACCAAACGGTAAAAATGCAAAGCGCGAAGTGGTGGAACATCCCGGCGGAGTCTGTGTTGCGGCGCTTACAAAAGAGAAGGAGCTTTTGCTTGTAAAGCAGTTCCGTTACCCATACTCAAAGGAAATTTTAGAAATTCCTGCAGGCAAACGCGAAGAAAATGAGGACCCTGTTTGCTGCGGCATGCGTGAGCTTGAAGAGGAAACAGGTGCCGTGTGTAAAAATTTGGAGTTTTTAGGACAGATTTATCCTACACCGGGATATACAAATGAAATAATTTATATGTACTTTGCAAAGGATGTTTCTTTTTTGGACGCACATCCCGACGAGGATGAATTTGTTGAGGTTATCAAAATGCCGTTTGAGCAAGCGCTGCAGATGGTCATTTCAAACGAAATAAAGGACGCGAAAACCCAGATTGCAATTCTTATGATTAACGCAAAAAAACAGGTGTAATTTTTTACACCTGTTTGAGAGCGTCGACAAAGTAGCCACTCTCTTGGCGGGAATGCCGCTCGCCGAAAATCTAAAGGATTTTCGGACTGCACTCTACTCCCGCCAATACCACCCACGCACCCTTGAAAACCGCCTTGTAATCGGTTTTCGCTCACAAGGGGTTTTTCCGACGCACCTGTCGCCGGAAAAACAAAATGCGGCTGACTGCCGCCGACTATTGCAAATAGAGGTTTTTCGACAGACTGACAGGTGTAATTTTTTACACCTGTTTCTTGTTCCATAAATATTTTTCCAAATCGACTGTGCCGTCGGGTTCAAACACGATACCTTCCTGCTCTAAAAGCGAGCGCTGTGCGCCCTCTCCGCCAAAGGCAAAGGAGGGTGCAAGACCGCCTTTGCGGTTAACAACCCTGTGGCATGGGATAACAAAGGGATTGGGGTTTACGTGCAGCGCGTAACCTACCACCCGTGCCCAACGGGGATTGCCCGCATAAGCCGCTACCTGCCCGTAGGTTGCAACAGTCCCCTTTGGTATCTGGCGTACAACATCATAAATTCTATCAAAAACTGTCATAAATATATTAATCCTAAAGTGTTATATTGAGTTTTTTTGCAAGCTCGCAAAGACGGTAAACCGGCAAGCCTACAACATTAAAATAGTCGCCTTTTATTCTTGAAATCCAACGTGAAGCGGTGCCTTGAATTGCGTAACCGCCCGCCTTGTCGTATGCTTCAGGGGTTTCAATATATTCGTCAATTTCACGGTCGCTTATTTTTCTGAAATATACGCTTGTGCTTTCAAAACAGCTTTCGGTTTTGCTGTTGTATATAAGAGTTATGCCTGTGATAACTTTATGACATTTTCCGCTCAAGGCTTTTATCATTTTTGCGGCATCTTCTTTGTCTTTAGGTTTTCCTAAAATTTCGTTTTTGATACATACAACCGTGTCGGCGGCTATAAAAAGAACATCTTTTGTGTCTTCTTTATATTGCTTAACTACGGCTTGGGCTTTTTTGTGTGAAAGTGCGCAAACCAATCTTTTTGGCGAAGCAATATTTGAGTTTTCATCGCAATCGGGTGAGCAAATACTGAAATCCAACCCTAAATTGTTTAAAATTTCTTTTCTTCGGGGTGATTTTGAACAAAGAACAATTTTCATAAAAGTAAAAACTCCTCTGTTTTGGCAGTTTTATGTCAGTATTTTAACAAAAATAAATTAAACGGTCAACAAATAAAACTGCTAAATAAAATTAACTCTTGAAAAAAGAATAAACAGGTGATATAATGACTATATATTTTAATAACCGAGGAGGTTTATTGTTGTGAAAAAAGTTATTTCTGTTATTTGTGCTGTTACATTATTATTTGCTTTGTGTGTTCCTGTTTTTACCGTTTCTGCTGAACTGAGCCCTGAGGGTCAGGTAAAGCATAATGTTACAGTTAAGGCTGACGATGCTACCAAAGGTAAGGTAGAAAAAGAGGTTCTTGCTAACGGTGATATTAAGGCTATCGCTACTCCTGAAGCAAACGAACAGTTCTACGGTTGGACAATTAAGGGTGACAAGTATACAATCATTTCAGGCACGGTTTCTTCAAAAGAAATTGTTATCCGTCCTGAAAGTGATGTTGAGCTTACAGCATCATTTACAAAAACACAGGCATCCGAAGGTGATAATAGCTCCACTGCTCCTGAAACCAACGATGTTGGTTTTGCGGGTGCAATAGTAGCATTTGCAGCAGCTGCTGTTTGTGCTGTTATTTTAAAAAAGCGCGCTTTTAACTAATGTTTTAGGTGAGTTTTGTCTAGCACGCATCGCCCGTGTGCCCTTTAGGTACGCGGGCGTTTTTGCTTTTATTTAGGTTGGCGAGAGTCAAATCCGTTACGGTTTTGCTTGCTGCCTTTTTTACATTGCTTGCGCTTATTTTTGTAAAGCTGTCAATAAGACAAGTACAGACTAAAAATTAATAATTGGCAGGTGTGATGTCCTCAACTCTCGTCAGCCTGTATAAAGGGGTATTTTTTTGAAAAAGAATAAAATCGCAAAAATTATAATAATTTGCATACTTGTTATTATAATGCTTGTATCAGGAGTTTATTTAGTTAATTATTATCTTGACGGCCGTCTGAATACTGAAAAATACAAAAACAGCAGCAATACAGACGATGGCCAAAATCTTCCTGATAATCCTATTGATTTTTCCGCATTGCAGATGCAGAATACCGATGTATATGCCTGGATACAAATACCCGGCACAAATGTAGATTATCCTATACTGCAAAGCTCGGTTGAGGATGATAATTTTTATATAGACCACGATATAAATAAGCAGTCTGCCAGGGCGGGTTCAATTTATTCGCAAAGACTGAATGCAAAAAATTTCAGCGACCCCAATACCATACTTTACGGGCACAATATGAAAAACGGCACAATGTTCAGGGATTTGCGTAAGTTCAGGGATAAAGAGTTTTTTGATCAGAATGAATTTATGTACGTTTATTATCCCGGCCATATTTTAACCTACCGTATTTTTGCGGCTTACAGATATGATGACCGCCATATACTCAATTCTTTTGATTTTAATGATAAAACTGTTTATATGGAGTATCTTGAATATGCACAAAATCCCGACAGTATGGTTAAAAATGTCAGGGAAGGCATATCTCTTACAACCGACGACCGTATTTTAACCTTGAGCACCTGTATGGATTACGGCAAAAACAGATATCTGGTTCAGGGAGTATTAATTAAAGATGAGCTTACAAAATGATAGTGCTGAGACTGTCGTCACAAAGCAGAATAAGCCTAAACTTAAAAAAGCGCTTATAATAATTGCAATAGTTCTGCTTTGTCTATTAATTGCAGCGCTTTCGGCATATGCTGTAATGTATAATATAGGCAAAAAACAGTTGCTCGAAACCAATCGGCAGACCGATACGTCAAATTTTGAGGAGTTTGACGATACCGTAGTGGAGCACAACGGCACCATATATAAATATAATGAGAATATTACATCAATTTTATTTATGGGCGTTGATAAAAAGAGTATTAAAACCGAAAGCGATGATTACGGCACAAACGGACAGGCAGACGCCGTGTATCTTATGGCAATAGACACATCAACGGGCAAAACCGATGTTATTGGAATATCACGCGATTCGATGGCAGATATTTCACTTTACTCTAAAGAGGGCAGATATATAGGGACAGAGAAGATGCAGCTTTGTCTTGCTTATGCTTACGGCGACCGCAGACATTCAAGCTGTCAGAATGTCGTGCAGTCGGTTTCGAGAATGTTTTACGGCATTCCCATAAATACATATTTTGCAATTGATTTGTCGGGCATTAATCCGCTTGTAAAGGCAATAGGCGGCTTTACTGTAAATGAATATGACGAAAATAATAATGTGGTCGGTACAAAGTATATAAACAGCAAGAACGCTATGGAGTATGTACGGACGCGCGACAACGCAGTTTTAGATTCAAACGTCAGCCGTATGAGCAATCAGCAGGAGTTTTTAAAGGCTTTTGCTGCAAAGGCGACCGAACAAACAAAGCAGGACTTTATGGTTCCTGTACAGCTTTATAATGTGGTTGCAGATTATGCTGTTACCAATATTAACGCATCAAAAATTACATATCTTGCTTCAAAATATATCAGTGCGAACACATCAATTGCTTTTCACACCGTTCAAGGACAGGTGGTACAGGGTGAATATGCGGAGTTCCATATTGATACCGATTCACTTTATGATTTATTACTTGATATTTACTATGTAAAACAATAAAAAACAGCAGGTTAAATTCCTGCTGTTTTTTATTATATTTATTCTGCTTTTACAGTTGAGATCCGGCTGCCTATTGCAATATTATAGCTCTCCCCCTTTCTAATATCGGGACTGCTTAATATTACGACCTCAAAGTCAAGCGCGGGTGAGTAGTTTATTATTTCATTACCGCTTTTATCGGTAAGCTTAATATTTGCTCCTGCGTTTTGGCTTCCCACATTTTTGGCTATAACGCCTTGGTTTTGGCTGTCGCTGAAGGACTGAGCCATTCCGGAAGCTCCTGTGCCTATAAATGTGCCGCCGCAAATAACGCCGCTTGAATCATAGTCTAATGTGGCGGTATCTCCGCGTGTGGGACCGCAAACTACAGTGTAGCCTCCGCTTATTTCAAGGGTGCCGTTTGCATCAATGCCATCGCCTGATGCGTTTATATAAAGCTTACCGCCGCTGATAACTATACTGCCATTGGAGTTTGAGCTCATACTGCCCGTTCCGCCCATACCGCTTGAATCATTGCCGCCTGCGGCGTTAAGACCGTCATCGTCGGCAGTTAAGGTAATTTGACCGCCGCGCAATTTTATATCAAGCGCTTCCAGCCCCTCATAGCTTTCAGTAATATCAATAGCTCCTCCGGTAACGGTGAGTGTCCGGTCGGCGTGAACGCCGTCGTCACCGGTTGCTATATTAAAGCTGCCTCCGTTTACGGTGATTGAATCGTTGGAGTGTATGCCGTCATCTGCGCAATTGAGAGTAAAACTTCCTTGATTTATCAAAATACTGCTTGCAGCTTTAATTCCTTTAATGCTTGTGCTGTCCTCTTGAGAAACGCTTTGATAATTTGTGCCGGGTTTGCCCATAAAACCGCCCCAGCCGTCAGAGGTTTGTTTTGTGCCCTGACTTGCGCCGTCGCCTGTAATAACGTTGAAGGCTCCGTTTTCTATCTGCATATAATATGCGGCGCTTATTCCATCACCTTCAGATTCAATATTAAAAGTGCCATTTGCTATATAAATATATCCAAGCTCGGCATTTTCATCGTTTTCGGCGTGAAAACCGTCTTTGCCTGAGGCTATGGCTATATTTGCCTTGTCACAGCGTATGCTGTCGTTAACATCAAGTCCGTGTGCCGAGCAGTTTATTGTATATGTGCCGCCGTATATAACAAGGTCGTCCTTGCAGGTTATACCGTGACCTGAGGGAGAACTTACCGTAAGACTGCCGTTGCCGTTAAAGGTTAAATCCTGCTTTGAAAAAACGGCGGCATCAATATTATTGCCATCAATTTGTGTAAAGCTTCCGCCGTTTGAAAGGGCGTTTTTTGTTCCGCTGTTTAAAGTAACAAAAACCTTATCGGCATTTAAAAAATATAAAGCGGCGCTTGTCTTGGATGTTATCGTGACACCATCGAAAACGAGCTGCAGCTGATCGCTTTCATCGGCATCAACTATTATCATACCGTCAGTTAGCGTACCGCTTATGATGTATGTGCCTTGGTCAGTTATGGTGATTTTATTGCCGCTTATTTTCACGGCATCTGTATCGGCGGTGGCACTGCTGCCGTTTAAGGTTATTGTTGCACCGAAACTTTTGTCATAATCTGTTTTGCTGTCACGGTCGGAGAACATTTCACTGCTATCCTTTGCAAAATTGGCACTTATCGCCTGCGCAGAACTTGTGTTCTGTGTATCGGTGCTTTCAGGGTTGTAGCTTTGAGACGGCTCCGTTCTTTTGCTGCAACCGCAAAAGAAAAGCGTAAAGGTTAGACAAAAAACCAATAATGTTCTGTATTTTAACATAAAGATCCTTTCTTTATTTAAAGCTCTGTATTAATTGTTGGCTGCTTTGTAATATATATTTCAAGATTGCCGTTGCGGCAGCGTATTTTATCAATAAGCTCCTTTTCTTTGGCGGCATCCTTTAAAACAATATTATAGGTTAGCCTGAAAAGGCTGCCCATATTTGTTGATTTTACTTCGCAAAGCTCATAGCTTTTTGCATATTCGTCAAATATTTCTTCAAAAACACCGGTGTAATCAAGGCCTTCGGGCACGGTGATTCTAAAACTTTTGTAGATGGAAGTTCTTTTTTCGGCGTAAAGGCTTAAACTATTGTACAGCATATATATTGCGCAGGTTATAACCGTAAATAGTAAAGAGAAGCCAATATACCCCATACCTGCAATAAGCCCTGTGCTCATTGCAAGGAAAATCATACATATTTCCTTGGCGGTACCCGGTGCCGAGCGGAAGCATACAAGGCGAAAGTTTTCGGTGTCAAAATATATGTTGCGTATGGTGGAAGCTCCGTATTTGTCGGGGATAAAACGGTCAGAAATCAGCCGCATAATACGGCTGTGCTGTTGATTGGTCAGCATATATTTGATTTCATACCGCGAAAAACTGGTTTTCAAAGACAAAAAGTACCCCTCCTTTACACCGGCAATTTTATAACCCAAAACTTAAACCAAATTTAAAAAACGGTTTAAGTTTGGTTTACTGTTGAGCGGTTACCATGACTATGGTATAAGTATGTAAAAGGGGTGACAAACTGTGAGGCTTCTTCTTTGTGAGGATGAGGTATCTCTTTGTAAAGCGTTAAAAATAATATTGGGAAAAAACAATCATTCGATTGACTGCGTATATAACGGAAAAGAAGCGGTTGAGTATTTGCGTGCAGATAATTATGATGCTGTTATTATGGATGTTATGATGCCTGTAATGGACGGTATTACGGCGCTTAAAAAAATACGTGCAGGCGGCAGTCGTATTCCTGTGCTTATGCTTACGGCTAAGGCAGAAATTGATGATAAGGTTTTAGGCCTTGACAGCGGCGCGGATTATTATCTCACAAAACCCTTTGATACAAAGGAATTGCTGGCTGCTTTGAGGGCAATAACGCGTACTGCTGCACAGACGCCCGACACAAAAATAGCCTACGGCAACATAACTCTTGACCGCGCCACCTTTGAGCTTTACTCGCAGCATGGCAGCTTTCACCTTGCAAATAAGGAATTTCAGATGATGGAAATGTTGCTTGCAAACCCGCATAATATAATTTATACCGAGCGGTTTATGGAAAGAATATGGGGATTTGACAGCGATACCGAAATTAATGTTGTATGGGTTTATGTGTCTTATTTAAGAAAAAAGCTTTCTGCTTTAGGGGCAGATGTAACAATAAAAGCGTCACGGAATATAGGTTATTCGTTGGAGAAAACAAATGATAAAAAGATTAAAAATTAAGTTTGTGGCTTTGGCAATGTCATCGCTGTTTGTCTTGCTTTTGTTTATAATAACGGGTATAAATGTAATAAATTACAGTTCAGTTGTAAGACAAGCTGATACGGTGCTGTCGGTTTTGTCGCAAAACAAAGGTGCATTTCCGGAAACTTTTGGCGATAAGGGCGGGCGTATTTCGCCTCATATAACACAGGAAACACCGAACGAGTCAAGATATTTTTCGGTAGTGCTGGACCAAAGCAGCAATGCAATACAAACCGAAAACGGCAAAATTGCATCGGTAGATAAAGAAACCGCCGTGCAATATGCGCTTGCGGCGGCAAATAGAGGCAAGAAAAAGGGATTTATAAAAACTTATCGTTTCAACAGTAACGCTGAGGGCAATACCGTGCGCATAATTTTTCTTGAATGCGGAAGACAGCTGAACGATTTTTTCGGCTTTTTATATACAAGTATAATTATGCGCTGTGGGTGTTTTATTAAAAAAGGTTTTGGCTTAATTGGCCAAAACCTTTTTCATCATTTCATATCCGCGGTCAACCCTGTTGCCTGTGGCGGCTGCCGCTATTTCTGTAAAGCAATCGGCACCATCCGCCTTTTTGTCAGAGCAATAAAATAGGTAGGGAACTGCCTCGCGTGAGTGGGTTTTTATTTCAAGCGGTGTGGGGTGGTCGGGCATTATTAGTATGCGGTACTCGCCTTGTGTGTTAAGGTAATCAAGAAGCGGCGATAACACAAGACTGTCAATCATTTCTATTGATTTTACCTTTAATTCCGCTTGGCCGCGGTGGCCGCACTCGTCAGGTGCTTCAATGTGTAAATAAACCAAGTCGCAGCCGCTTTCCCACAATTCAACAGCGGCTTTTGCTTTGCCCTCAAAGTTTGTGTCAATGTAACCTGTAGCTCCCTCAACATCAATAGATTTCATATTGGCACAAGCGGCAATGCCTTTGAGCAGGTCAACAGCAGAGATAACACCGCCGTTAATGCCGTATTTTCCCTTAAAATCTTCTAAAGCGGGTTTTCGGCCTTCGCCCCAGAGCCAGATTGCATTTGCAGGAGCCAAGCCTTTTTTTACACGCTCAAGATTTACGGGATGGCCTTTTAGTATGTTGTAGCTTTTTTTCATCATTTCAATAAGCGGGGCGGCATTTTCGTGGCGGCTTAAATATTCGCCTATAACCCTGCCGCTTATATCGTGGGGCGGGGTCATATTGCCTAATTCCATACTGCCGTTTTTAACCACAAGGCAGTGGCGGTAGGCAACGCCTGCATAAAAAGCATATTTTTCATTACCAAAGGCTTGCTGTATAGCGGCAATAAGATCTTTTGCTTCGGCGGTAGAAATATCGCCGCCGCTGTAATCAAGCATTACTTTGTCTTTGTAATCTTCGTGGTCGGAAAGGGTGACAAGATTGCATCGCAAAGAAACGTCGGTAGGCTCAAGGTCCACACCGATGGAAGCCGCTTCCAAGGGGGAACGACCTGTGTAACACTCAAGCGGGTTGTAGCCCATAACAGAAAGGTTGGCAACATCGCTGCCCGGCTTTAATGAATCGGGTACTGTTACACACAAACCAAGCTCGGCGCCTTTTGCCAGCATATCCATATTGGGTTTTTTGGCAAGCTCCATAGGTGTTTTGCCGTCCAAATCGGCAAAGGGACGGTCAGCCATACCGTCGCAAAGAAGAATTAAGTATTTCAAAAATATCACCCTTATAAATGATTGTTTGTGTCTATTATACTATAAGATTAAAAAAATTTCACTAAAAATAAAAAAATTCTTTATAATTTTGCAATTATGCAGTATTATTAGTATGAATTAATATACAGGGAGGCGGTCAGTATGGCAGAGAAAATAAGAATTAAGGTCGGCGGTATGGAATATTCCATTATTTCAGACGATGACGAGGCTTATGTAAAAGCCTTGGGAAATCAGCTTGAAGCGCGCATGGATTACCTTGCGAAAAAGAGTCCCTTTTTATCCACAACAATGGTTGCGGTGACGGCAGCACTTGAAGCTTATGATGAAAGCAAAAAGAAATCTGCTGAAATTGACCGTCTGCGCCTTGAACTCAAGCGCGCAGGAGGAGAAAACCCTTGCAAAGCTTGATGCCGACAGGGCGAATGAAAAAGCAAAACTGTATGCGGAAGAATTAGGAATTGAAGAAGATTGAATTGCTTTCACCGGCAGGTGATATGGACTCGCTTATAGCGGCGGTACGTACAGGCGCTGATGCTGTTTATTTAGGCATTGGAGGTTTTAATGCCCGCCGCAATGCGCACAATTTTACAACGCAGGATTTTGATGATGCCGCACGCTATTTAAGGGTGCGCGGCGTCAAGGCTTATCTTGCTCTTAACACGCTTGTGCGGGACGATGAAATGAATGCGGCGCTGGATATTGCAATAAGTGCGGCACGCTCGGGTGCTGACGGCTTTATTGTACAGGATATAGGTCTTGCCGCAGCCTTAAAGCAAATATTGCCCGATATACCGTTGCACGCGTCAACGCAGATGGCGGCTTCCTCGCCCGAGGCATTGCCTTATTTAAAAGAACTTGGTTTTGAGCGGGTTGTCACAGCAAGGGAATTATCGCGCGAGCAGCTAAAGCAAATGTGCGTTGAGGGCAAAAAACATAATATAGAAATTGAGCATTTTGTTCACGGCGCGCTTTGCGTGTGCCTTTCCGGTCAGTGTTATCTCAGCGCCGCAATAGGCGGACGCAGCGCAAACAGAGGTATGTGCGCAGGCTCCTGCAGACTGCCTTTCGGTATAAACAGCCCCAAAGAATACGCTTTAAGCCTTAAGGATTTAAGCCTTGTTGATTATATTGACGAAATGTTGCAAATGGGTGTTGCTTCCCTTAAAATTGAGGGCAGAATGAAGGATGCCGAATATGTTGCCGCGGCAACCGCTGTTTGCAGGGCGGCAATTGACGGCACAACGCCGGATAATTTGTTGAAGCAGCAATTGTCTGATATTTTTTCGCGCAGCGGCTTTACGCATAAATATTATTCGGGTATAGGCGATACAATGAAGGGTGTGCGCACCGCCGCCGATACTAAAGCATCAAAGTATGCAAAGGCGGGAATACACGCGCTTTACCGTACAGAGCGCGCAAGCGTTGCCCTTTCGGGCAGCTTTACGGTAAAAAAGGATATGCCCGTAACGCTTACTCTTTGTGATGGTAAAAACACCGTAACAGCACAGGGTGATGTTCCCCAAAAAGCAATAAATAAACCATTGGATGAGAGCTTTGCGGCGGCAAAGCTCTCAAAAACGGGACAAACCCCTTTTGTAATAAACAATATTGAATGTGATATGGAAAACGGGCTTACCCTGTCGGCTTCAGCTCTTGGTGATGTACGCCGTACAGCCTTGCAAAAAATGGAGCAGGCCCGCGCACAAATGCGTGAAGTAAAAGTAAACGCTCTTGCTCCCTTAAAGTCCGCGCAGGAGCAGACAACAAAACAAAAAATTGTTTTGAGGCTGGAGCATAGCAATATGCTGCCCGATAGCATTAATGTTGACGCGGTTATAATTCCAGCGGGTGAGCAATACGATTTTTCGGGTGAGGTTATAGCAGAAATACCGCGCCGCCTTATCGATGGACAGGAGATTGTCCGCCGCCTTGAAATTTCTGCAAAGCAGGGCATAACTTATGCTGTGTGCAATAACATACGCTCTGTGCAGATTGCAAAGGATATGGGCTTTTCGGTAATATACGGCTGGTTTATGAATGTGTTTAATTCGCGCTCGCTTGCGGCGGCTGAGCAAAACGGCGCAAGCGGTGCTATGCTTTCCTTTGAGCTTACCTTGGAGCAGGCAAAGGCGGTAAAAGGCAATATCCCGCGCGGCATTATTGCATACGGCAGACTGCCGCTCATGCTTAACACCACCTGCGCAAAGGACGGCAATTTTAACGGTTGTGCGCAAAAAGGCTGCAATATGACATTGACCGACCGTACAGGTGCCAGATTTCCTGTTTTGTGTGCCGACGGGGCAAGGGAGTTGCTTAATTCATGTCCGCTTTATATGGCAGACCGCAAATGCGAAATTAAAGATTTTGATTTTTTGGTGCTTTACTGCACAAATGAAGATAAAGATGCCGTCCGTAAGACAGTAAATGACTTTTTAGCGGGCGCCACCCCACCCGCCGAGTTTACAAGGGGTCTCTACTACCGAGGAGTTAAATAATTAATTATCAAGAAAAGGATGAATTAATAAAGTGTCAACACCGCTTGAAAACATCAGAAATTTTTGCATTATTGCCCATATTGACCACGGCAAGTCCACCCTTGCCGACCGTCTGTTGGAGTTTACACAGTCGGTTGACTCAAGACAGATGGAAGAACAGCTTCTTGACAGTATGGACCTTGAAAGAGAGCGCGGCATTACCATAAAGGCGCACGCTGTTACTCTTAACTATAAGGCAGCCGACGGTCAGGAATATGAGCTTAACTTAATAGACACCCCCGGTCATGTTGACTTTAACTATGAGGTTTCAAGGTCGCTTGCGGCTTGCGAGGGAGCGCTTTTGCTTGTTGATGCTTCACAGGGTGTTGAAGCGCAGACTCTTGCAAACGCATATCTTGCATACGACCACGATTTAGAGATTATTCCCGTAATCAATAAAATTGACCTGCCCGGCGCAGATGTTGAGCGCACCCGCAGTGAAATTGAGGATGTTATAGGCATTCCCGCAGACGAAGCGCCCGCAATATCAGCCAAAAACGGGATTAACATTGAAAGCGTGCTTGAGGGAATTGTAAATAATATACCTGCGCCAAAAGGCGATAGAGAGAAACCTCTGCAGGCACTTATATTTGATTCTTACTATGATGCGTATAAGGGTGTAATTGTATATTTCCGTGTTGTAAGCGGGAGAATTAAAACGGGTGACGTTATTAAAATGATGGCAACAGGCGCCGAGTTCTCAACGGTGGAAATAGGCAGAAAGGGCGCAATCGCTCTGCAACCCTGCGATGTGCTTGAAGCGGGTGAGGTAGGCTACCTTGCGGCTTCTATAAAATCTGTTGTGGATGCTCGCGTGGGTGATACAATAACCCTTGCAAATAACTCCGCTGACGAAGCCTTGCCCGGCTACAAAAAGGTAAACCCCGTTGTTTTCTGCGGAATTTATCCCGCTGACGGCGCCCGCTATACCGATTTGCGTGAGGCGCTTGAAAAATTACAGCTTAACGATGCGGCGCTGCTTTTTGAAGCCGAGACCTCGCAGGCGCTGGGCTTTGGTTTCCGCTGCGGTTTTTTGGGATTGCTGCATATGGAAATTATACAAGAGCGTCTTGAGCGTGAGTATGATTTAGACCTTGTTACAACCGCACCCAGCGTTATTTATAAGTTTGAGCTTAATACGGGTGAGACGGTTGACGTGGACAACCCCACAAACTACCCTGACCCCGCAACTATAACCGCGTCTTATGAGCCTATGGCTGATGTTCACATTTTCAGCCCCAGCGAGTTTGTCGGCACAATTATGGAGCTTTGCCAACAGCGCAGGGGTGATTATAAGGATTTAAAATACCTTGGCGACAGGGTAGATATACATTATGTAATGCCTTTAGCAGAAATTATATATGACTTTTTTGATGCGCTTAAGTCCCGTACTCGCGGCTACGCAAGCTATGACTATGAGCCAAAGGGTTATCAGCCCTCAAAGCTTGTTAAGCTTGACGTTCTGCTTGCGGGCGATATGGTTGACGCCCTTTCATTTATAGTGCATGCGGATAACTCTTATAACCGCGCCCGCAGAATAGCCGAAAAATTAAGAGATTACATTCCCCGCCAGCTGTTTGAGGTGCCTGTTCAGGTGGCTGTCGGCGGCAAGGTTATAGCGCGCGAAACCGTTAAGGCTATGCGTAAAGACGTTCTTGCAAAATGTTATGGCGGCGATATCACCCGTAAGAAAAAATTGCTTGAAAAGCAAAAAGAGGGGAAAAAGCGTATGCGCTCGCTTGGCAGCGTAGAAGTACCGCAGGAAGCCTTTATGGCAGTATTAAAATTGGATGAGTGATAATAATGAATAAAAATATTTTTGTAAAATCTTTACTTATATCGATTATTGCTGCTGTATTTGCTGCGGTTTTGGGGATAGCCTTGTTTTTAGGCGGTAAGGATGACGAGCAGGCGTCGTCAGATGTAAGCAGTGCTCTTTCTTCTTCGCAAAAGCCTGTATCATCGGCAGCTTCTTCGAGCAGTGAGGCTTCGTCAGAAGTAAGCAGTGCGCTTTCTTCTTCACAAAAGCCCGTATCGTCGGCAGCTTCTTCGAGCAGTGAGGCTTCGTCAACCGTTACGGCAAACACACAGCCCGTACAACCGTATTATGTTGACGGCGTACTTATTGTAAATAAAACCTATGCCATTCCTCAGGATTTCGGTGACGGTGTGACGGCCGAAACTCAGGCAGCCTTTGAGGAAATGAAAGCCGCCGCAAAGCAGGACGGCATATCGCTTTGGATAGTTTCGGGCTTTCGCTCTTACCAAAGACAGCAGACCTTATATACAAACTACTGCAATGCAAGCGGAAAAGAACAGGCAGACCGCTTTTCTGCCCGCCCCGGACATTCTGAGCATCAGACAGGACTTGCACTTGACTTAAATAATGCATCAAGCAGTTTTGTGGGCACAAAGGAAGCAAAATGGATTGCAGAAAATTGCTACAAGTACGGCTTTATTGTCCGTTACGGCGAAGACAAGGAACAATATACGGGCTTCAAGTATGAGCCGTGGCACGTAAGATACTTAGGTAAAGACCTTGCTAAAAAGGTTTACGACAGCGGACTTTGCCTTGAAGAGTATTTTAATTTAACATCTCAGTATGCCAAATAAAAAAGTACTTGATTATTGCAGATGTCTGTGATATAATATTGCGGCTAACGGGAAAATTACAAAACCGTAGCAAATAAAAAACACACATTCCGCCAATGCGGTCAGGTGCCTTACAAAAAGGTTTGCAAGGTGGTGCCGCCAGATAAAAGCGGGGTGGAGGTAAAAACCTCAGGAGGAAAAATTTATGTCATCAGTAGTATCAATGAAACAGCTTTTAGAAGCAGGCGTACATTTCGGCCACCAGACCAGACGCTGGAACCCCAAAATGTCAGAGTATATCTTCACGGAGCGTAACGGCATTTATATTATCGACTTGCAGAAGACCGTTAAAAAGCTCAACGAAGCATATCTTTTTGTACGTGACATTGCAGCACAGGGACAGGATATTCTGTTCGTAGGTACCAAAAAGCAGGCTCAGGAGTCTATTAAGGAAGAGGCTCTCAACTGCTCAATGCCTTATGTTGACGCTCGCTGGCTGGGCGGTATGCTTACCAACTTCACAACCATCCGCCGCAGAATTAAACGTCTTGAACAGCTTCGCGCTATGGAAGCAGACGGCACATTTGACCTTCTTCCCAAAAAGGAAGTTATCAAACACCGTCTTGATATGGAAAAGCTTGAAAAATATTTGGGCGGTATTGAAAATATGACCAAACTGCCCGGTGCAATGTTTATTGTAGACACCCGCAAGGAAAGAAATGCCGTTGCAGAAGCCAAGAAGCTTGGCATTCCGATCGTTGCTATAGTTGACACCAACTGCGATCCTGACGAGGTTGACGCAGTTATCCCCGCAAACGATGACGCTATCCGCGCAGTTAAGCTCATTGCTCAGACTATCGCAGCAGCTGTTATCGAAGGCCGTCAGGGCAGCCAGGAATACAGCGCATCTCCCGAGGGTGAGGATGACGGTATTGCCGCTATTACCGCTGAAGAGATGGACGCTATGAAAAAGGAAGAAAAAGCAGAAGTAAAGGCTGAAGAAGCTCCCGCTAAGAAACCTGCAAGAAAGCCCGCCGCAAAAAAGACAACAGCTAAAAAGGCTGAAGCTGAAGAAGCCGCAAAAGACGCTGAATAATATTAATATAATAGGAAATGGTGATTTAATATGAATTTTACCGCTAAAGATGTTCAGTCTTTACGTGAAAAGACCGGCTGCGGCATTATGGACTGCAAAAGGGCTTTGGTAGAGTCTGACGGTGACTTTGATAAAGCAATTGACTACCTCAGAGAAAAAGGCCTTGCTTCTCAGCAGAAGAAAACTTCAAGAATTGCAGCGGAAGGTACTGTTGTTTCTGCAGCTTTCGGCAATGTAGGCGTTGTTGTTGAGGTTAACACCGAAACTGACTTCGTTGCAGGCAACGCAGAGTTCAAGGATTTTGCAGCAGCAATTGCAAAGGTTATTGCTGACACAAATCCTGCAGATGTTGAAGCATTAATGGCTTGCAAAAACGCAGAGGGCAAAACTGTTGAGGAAATGGTTCAGGATATATTCCTTAAGTTCCGTGAGAACATTAAAATCCGCCGCTTTATCCGTATGGAAGGCGCAGTTGCAACTTATATTCACGCAGGCGGCAAAATCGGTGTTATGGTTAAGTTTGATACCGATGTTGCAGATAAAGACGGCTTTGCGGAAATGGGCAAAAACGTAGCAATGCAGATTGCTGCTATGAACCCATTGTTCTTGAATCCCGAGTCTGTTCCTGCTGATGTTCTTGCAAAAGAAAAGGATATCATGGTAGCTCAGATGAAAGAGGATCCCAAAATGACAGGCAAGCCCGACGCTGTTCTTGCAAAAATTGTTGAGGGCAAAATCGGAAAATACTATAAAGAGAACTGCTTGCTTGAGCAGCAGTATGTTATCGACGGTGACTTTACCGTTGGCAAGTACGTTGCAAGCGTTGCTAAAGAGCTCGGCGGCAGCATTGCCGTTACTGAGTTTGTTCGCTTTGAAAAGGGCGAAGGCATTGAAAAACGTGAAGACAACTTTGCTGATGAAGTTGCCAGCATGATGAAATAATTAAACAATCGGTTTTTTAAAAAGCAAGCTTTTTTCAAAGCTTGCTTTTTTATTTTTATATTTGCAAAGCAGGTTGCCTTTTAAATCTAATTGACTTTATAAGCTGAATATTGTACAATAATATAAACAAGATTTAATAGTGGGGGTATAGGACAAAATGAAGCCGGCATATAATCGTGTGTTGATAAAATTGAGCGGTGAGGCTCTGGCGGGCAGTCAAAAAACAGGGCTTGATTTTGACACAGTTTTAAAAATCTGCACGGGTGTAAAACATTGTGTTGATTTTGGTGTAGAGGTAGCGATTGTAATCGGCGGCGGCAACTTCTGGCGCGGCCGTTCAAGCGGTAAAATGGACAGGGTAAGGGCAGACCATATGGGTATGCTTGCAACCGTAATTAATTCTTTGGCTCTTGCTGATGCACTTGAGCAGTTAGATGTTCCCGTACGCGTGCAGACAGCCATTGCCATGAACTCTATAGCAGAGCCTTTTATCCGTAATAAAGCCATTCGCCATTTGGAAAAGGGCAGGGTTGTAATTTTTGGCTGCGGCACAGGTAATCCCTATTGCTCAACCGATACGGCAGCTGCTTTGCGTGCGGCAGAAATAGGTGCTGATATTGTCTTTAAAGCAACAAATGTTGACGGTGTTTATGACAGCGACCCCCGCAAAAACCCCGATGCAAAAAAATACGACACTCTCTCTTTTCACGATGTACTGGAAAAAGAACTTGGTGTTATAGATTCACAAGCGGCATCAATTTGCATGGAAAACGAAATTCCATTGTTAGTTTTCAGCCTTAGCGAACCTGAAAATATGGTAAGGGCAATTTTCGGCGAAGTTATAGGCACAACAATTAAGTAATTACAGCATAGGAGAAAAGTTTATGAAAGAATTAATTGCAAAAATGGAAGCCAATATGGAAAAAACAATGGAGGCTTTAAACCGAGACCTCGGCGCAGTACGCGCAGGAAGAGCAAATCCTGCGGTACTTGATAAAATTTCTGTTGATTATTGGGGCACACCCACACCAGTTCAGCAGATGGTGGCTGTTTCTGTAGCAGAAGCAAGAATTCTTGTTATTCAGCCCTGGGATGCAAACTCTTTAAAAGAAATTGAGCGTGCAATTTTAGCATCTGATATTGGTATTAACCCTCAGAACGACGGTAAGGTTATCCGCCTTACCTTCCCGCCTCTTACCGAAGAACGCCGTAAAGACCTTGTTAAAGAGGTAAGAGGAATGGCAGAAACCGCAAAGGTTTCTTTGCGCTCAATCCGCAGAGATTATATTGAAAAATCAAAGCAGAAGAAAAAAGACGGTGATTTTACGGAGGACGATGTGGCTATCTGCGAAAAGAAAATACAGGATGTTACTGATAAGTTCACAAAAGAGGTCGACACTCTTGTTTCTGCAAAAGAAAAAGAAATAATGGATATATAAGTTAATTATATGTCTCATAACAATAGAAGGCATATATAAAGCGATGGCTTTATTTTGCCTTCTATGTCATTATTAGGGTGAAAATGATGTTTAAAAAGAAACAAACCGATAAACCGCGTGTTTTACCGGAGCATATTGCGATAATTATGGACGGTAACGGCAGATGGGCGAAAAAGCGTTCTTTGCCGCGTTCGGCAGGCCATTCTGCGGGGGCAAAGGTTTTTAAGGATATTACCCGTTACTGCAATAAAATCGGGCTTAAATATTTAACGGTTTATGCCTTTTCAACTGAAAACTGGAAAAGACCGCCCGCAGAGGTTGAAGCAATAATGGACCTGCTTCGTGATTACTTGCGCGATACCGAAAACTTTAAAGATGAGAACATACGACTTCAGTTTATAGGCAGGCGTGACGAGCTGGCACAGGACATTCAGGAAATGATGGCAAAGGCAGAGGCCGACTCTGCAAATGCCACAGGATTACATCTTAATATTGCGGTAAATTACGGCGGCAGGGATGAGATTGTAAGCGCTGTTAAAAAAATTATTCAGGAGGGTATCGCGGCAGAGGACATAGCCGAGGATATCGTTTCAAGCAGAATGTATACCGCAAACCAGCCCGACCCTGATTTTATTATAAGACCCAGCGGTGAATACAGACTTTCAAATTATCTTATATGGCAGTCCGCTTATGCGGAATATTGGTTTTCTGACGTTTTATGGCCTGATTTCAAGCCCCGTCATTTAGAGCAGGCAATTGATGATTTTAATAACCGTAACAGACGCTTTGGCGGTATTTGAAAAAGGAGTGCGTAAATATGAAAACACGGATAATTTCAGGAGTGGTGATGGGCGTAATTGCTGTCGCTGCATTGGCGCTTTCTTTTGTTTCGCCTTTGGCTATTTTTATAGGCATTGGTATATGCGCGGGCATTGCCGCTTTTGAGCTTTTGTGGAACACGGCAATATTAAAGTTGCGCCCCGCAGTAGCCGCAGCTATTGTTTATATGGCGCTTTCTGCAATTTCAGGATATTTATCTTCTGATTTGCCTTGGTTTTATTTTATAACTGCAATATATGTTGCAGTAATGATAATAATAGCATTAATAAGGCATGAGTCAATTTCGGCACATGCTTTTGGTTACGCTATAGGTGTACCCATTATTGTTTCAAAGGCATTTGGCTGTCTTGCATCAATAATTACAACGGATGACGGCAAAGGCATTTTCTATTTTCTTTTCCTGTTTAACTTTGCTTCAATTGCAGATATGGGCGCATATTTTGTAGGAAGTGCAATCGGCAAGCATAAAATGGCACCTGTTATCAGTCCTAAAAAGACAATGGAGGGTGCTGTGGGCGGTATGATTTCATCAACACTGTTCTCGCTTATATTTGTTCTTGTGTTCAACAGCCTGTTCAATACAAACTTTGTGTTGTGGCAATGGCTTGTGGTAACACCCGTTTTTGTTATTTTGGGAATGATTGGCGATCTGGCAGCATCTTATATAAAGAGGTCTGTTGGCATTAAGGATTACGGCAAGCTTATCCCCGGTCACGGCGGCATTATGGACCGTTTTGACAGTATGCTGATGGTTGCACCCTTTTTACAGATGTTTATTGCAGTAAACGGGGCGCTTGTATGACGAGAATTATGACGGTTCTTGGCAGCACGGGGTCAATAGGTACGCAGGCACTCAAAGTTGCAAGAGCAAACAATATTGAAATATACGGTCTTACTGCAAACCACAACGCAAAGCTTGTTGAACAGCAGACAAGACAGTTCAAGTCCAAAATGGTTGCCTTGGCAGATGAAGCCGCCGCAAAGGATTTAAAAGACCGTCTTGCCGATACAGACGTTAAGGTGCTTTCTGGTATGCAGGGCGTTATTGAAGTGGCAGTGTCGGGCAATAGTGACACCGTGCTTAACTCTATAGTAGGTATTGCAGGTTTGCGTCCCACTTTGCGCGCGCTAGAAAACGGCAAAAATATTGCCCTTGCCAACAAGGAAACGCTTGTTACGGGCGGCAAAATGGTAATGCAATTGGCGCGGGATAAAAATCTTGAAATTCTGCCTGTAGACAGTGAACATTCGGCAATTTTTCAATGCCTGCAGGGTGCGCCGCAGGGCAGTCTTGAAAAAATTATTCTTACTGCATCGGGCGGTCCCTTTTTTGGCAAAACTAAAGAAGAGCTTGAAAATGTTCCTGTATCAGCAGCATTAAAGCATCCTAACTGGGAAATGGGCGCAAAAATAACCATTGATTCAGCAACCCTTATGAACAAAGGCCTTGAGGTTATTGAGGCTGTTCACTTGTTTGACGTATCGCCCGATTGTATCGAGGTGGTAGTTCACCGCCAGAGTATAATACATTCGGCGGTTGAGCTTTCGGACGGAAGTGTTATTGCGCAGTTAGGTCTGCCCGATATGAAGCTGCCCATACAGTACGCGCTCACCTTTCCGCAAAGAGCAGGGTTTTGCACAAAGCACCTGTCTTTGAGCAATATCGGAACATTAACCTTTGACAGACCTGATATGGAAACCTTTGGATGTTTAAAGGTCTGCATTGATGCAATAAACGCCGGCGGACTTAAACCTTGCGCCGCAAACGGTGCTAATGAGCAAGCGGTTGCTTTGTATCTTGATGAAAAGATTAAATTCGGCGATATTGCGCGTCTTGTACGCGCCGCAACTGATAATCAAAAGGTCGGCGAGGTTACCGAGCAATCGGTGTTTGATGCGGATGCTGCCGCAAGAGAGTTTGTTCTTTCTCACATTTAATTTTTGGAGTGATAATTATTATATCGGTTTTGAATGCAATATGGCCATATGCGGTAGCGGTATTGGTTTTTATTTTGCTTATTGTTATTCATGAGCTTGGGCACTTTTTGGCTGCAAAGTCTTGCGGTGTTAAGGTTAATGAATTTGCAGTAGGCTTCGGACCGAAAATTTTCAGCAAAAAGATAGGTGAAACCTATTATCGCTTTAACATAATACCCCTTGGAGGCTATTGCGCTATGGAGGGTGAGGACGAACAAAGCAGTGAGCCGCGCGCTTTTTGTAACGCAAAGGCGTGGAAGCGTTTTATTATTGTAATATCGGGTGCGTTGTGCAATCTGTTGCTTGGTCTTGTTCTCAGCGCAATAATACTTGCTTCCCAAAGTCTGATTTCAACCACCACAATTGCAAAGTTTGTTGATAACGCAAAAAGTGAGCAAAGCGGTCTTGCGGTTGGTGACAAAATTGTAGCGGTTGACTCTCGCAGGGTATTTACGGTTTACGATTTAAGCTATACCCTTACAAATGTAAAAGGCGACACCGTTGATATTACTGTAAAGCGTGACGGTAAAAAGGTTTTACTTGAAGATGTAACCTTTAATACCGCTGAGCATGACGGCATTAACTATCTGCAGGTGGATTTCTTTGTGCTGGGGCGGGAAAAAACTTTTTTTAATATGATAAGCCAGTCCGCTAAAACAACCCTTTCGTACGCAAGGGTCGTTTGGATGTCGCTGATAGATTTAATAACAGGCAAGTACGGGCTTAGCGCCGTTTCAGGTCCTGTAGGATTAACACAGGTGCTGAGTGAATCGGCACAAAGCGGCTTGATGGATTTGCTGCCTATAATGACGCTCATTACTATTAACTTAGGTGTGTTTAATTTACTGCCCTTGCCTGCTTTGGACGGCGGCAGGCTGTTGTTTATTTTGTTTGAAATGATTTTCCGCCGCAAAGTACCCGCCAAATTTGAGGGCTGGGTGCACGCGGCAGGCTTTGCCTTGCTGCTTGGCATTATGCTGCTTGTAACGGCAAAGGATATTTGGATGTGGATTGCAGGTTAAAAAGCTATGGCAAGTAAAAAACAGGTAAAAATCGGTAATGTTTTAATGGGTAACGGCGCGCCGGTAACGGTGCAGTCGATGTTAAGCGTGCCTGCGCACAATTTTGAGGGAAATGTTGCTCAGGCAAAGCGTCTGTTTGAGGCGGGCTGTGAGATTATACGCGTTTCGGTGCCCGACAAGGAAACTGTACCGCTTATACCGCTGCTAAAGCAAGCAGTGCCGGTACCGATTGTTGCAGACATACATTTTGACTACCGGCTGGCAATTGAAAGCGTTGCTGCGGGTGTTGATAAGGTTAGAATAAACCCCGGTAATATCGGTGGCGGTTCAAAAGTAAAGCAGGTTGCAGATTGCTGCAAAGCTGCCAAAGTACCCATACGTATCGGCGTAAACTCAGGCTCGCTTGAGCGGGATATTCTGGCGCGATACGGTGCGGTAACCCCCGAGGCTATTGTCGAGAGCGGTTTATACCATATATCACTGCTTGAAAAATATGATTTTGATGATATTGTGTTATCGCTAAAATCTTCCGATGTTAATGAGGCGTATAAAGCATATACGCTTGCATCACAAAAATGCCCATACCCGCTGCATTTAGGTATAACTGAGGCGGGTGTTGAGCGCATAGGCCTTGTGCGCTCTGCTTGCGGCATAGGCGGCTTACTGCTGGTCGGTATAGGTGACACCATAAGGGTTTCACTTACCGACGACCCGGTAAAAGAGGTGCAGGCAGGTATTGAAATATTAAAAGCAGTAGGCTTGCGTAACGACGGTATAAAGTTTATATCCTGCCCCACCTGCGGCAGAACAAAAATTGACCTTATAGGTCTTGCAAATGCCGCACGTGAACGGCTCTGCGATGTTAAAAAGGACTTAACGGTTGCTATTATGGGCTGTGTTGTAAACGGTCCCGGCGAAGCTTCGCGGGCAGATATCGGCATTGCGGGAGGAGAGGGCTGCGGCCTTATCTTCAAAAAGGGTGAAAAGCACCGCAAGGTCAAGGAAGAAAACTTGCTTGACGAGCTTGTTAAAGAAATCGAAAAAATGTAATTTCAGGGAAGTACATATTGAATGGAAAACACAAAATTTAAAGAGCTTTTTGCCGGACTTACCGATGACGGTATTTGTGACGGCATAGTTTTAAACTGTAATCTTGACAGGCAATCGCGTATAATTACAGCCACCGTTGCCTTTGAAGAATATGTTGATAGCTTTGTTATAAAAGCGGCCTGCGACAGTATAAAAGCGGGACTGCAATTAAACTCTGCCGAAATTATTGCAAAGTTTCCTAAAGAAAGCCTTACTTTAAAATCGGCAACTGCCCAAGCAAAGTTTTGCGCAAATGGCGAGTTTTCGCGTTTTATTGAAGGTGCACAGTTTTCCTGCGAGGCGGGTAAGTTTATAATAAAAATTTCGCCGCAGGGCAAACAGGTTGCCGAAAAATGCAGTTTTGCGGCAACCTTAAAAAATGATATCAAACAGCTTTTTGACAGAGATGTTGAAATAATAATTGAGGATAACGGCGAGCAGACGGCATATACAGCCCCTATGGAATATGTGCAAAGAGCTCCCGTTCAGAAAAAAACCGTCAAAAAGACGGTGGATTTAACAAAGCCGCCGTTAGACGGCTTGCCGGTGTATCTTGACAGCGCAAAAATAGTTTTTGGCAAAAAATGCTCCTCAAAAAACATTGTCAAAATGATAGATGTAACGCCTGAGTTTTCTGCCGTTGAGGTATGGGGTAAAATATTCTCAATGGAAACTATGCCGACAAAGTTTGGCAACAAATCAAGGCTTAAAATTGCCTTTTCAGACGGCACAAACTCGCTTATAGGCAAAGCGCTTTTAGAACAGTCAGAGCTTAAAGGTATAGCCGGTTTGAGCGAGGGCGCAAATGTTCTTGTGAACGGCGATTATTTTTATGATTCCTGGGAGCGCGACTATATTGTAAATATTAAAGGCATTGCCACATTAGACGAGTACAAGCCCGCCGATAATGCTGAGCATAAGCGTGTAGAGCTTCACGCCCACACAAATATGTCGGCTAAGGACGGCACTTGCCATGCGGGTGACCTTATAAATACCGCATACCGGTGGGGTCATAAAGCCATTGCCATAACGGACCACGGTGTTGTTCAGGCATATCCCCAGACGGCTGAGGCTTTAAGTAAAATTCGCAAAGGCGGCGGTGACTTTAAGGTTATATACGGCGTTGAGGGCTATTTTGTAAATGACGAGCGTGACGGAAATAATATTGCAGAGCTTTATAAGCAGGGTAAGGTATACCACCAGATAATCCTTGTAAAAAATCAGGCGGGAATGAAAAAACTTTATCAGCTTATATCCAAATCCCACCTTGAAAACTTTTATAAGCGCCCCGTTATTTTTAAAAGCGACTTAGATAAGTTCCGCGATGACCTTATTATAGGCAGCGCCTGTGAGAAAGGAGAGCTGTACAGCCATATTATTGACGGCGCCTCCGATGAAGAACTTGAAAAAATTGCAGGCTATTATGACTACCTTGAAATTCAGCCCTTGGGCAACAATGAATTTATGGTGCGTGAGTCAAGCGTAGAAAGAATTGATAAAAAGACGGGCGCAGTTAAGCGTAACCGTTTTAAACACGTTACAAATCTTGATGTTATAAAGGACTTTAACCGTAAGGTTGTAGCGCTTGGCGATAAACTTGAAAAACTTGTTGTTGCGACGGGTGACGTTCATTTTTTGAAAAAAGAGGACGATATTATCCGCAAAATCATTATGGCGGGACAAGGCTATGATGATTTTGACAATCAGGCGCCTCTGTATTTAAAAACCACTGACGAAATGCTGGCGGATTTCGATTATCTGGGCGACCGCCGTTTTGAGTTTGTTGTGGAAAACCCCAACAAAATTGCCGATATGGTTGACGGCGATGTTTTGCCTGTTCCAAAGGGCAGTTATCCGCCTGTTATTGAAGGTTCTGACGAAATGCTGCGTGATATTTGCTGGAACAACGCACACAGAATTTACGGTGATGAGCTGCCTGAGGTAGTATCGAAGCGTCTGGACAGAGAACTTACGGGTATTATCGAGAACGGCTATTCCATTATGTATGTAACGGCACAAAAGCTTGTTGCCTACAGTGAGGAAAACGGTTATCTTGTTGGCTCGCGTGGCTCGGTCGGTTCTTCCTTTGCGGCAACAATGGCGGGCATATCAGAGGTCAATCCGCTGCCGCCGCATTATGTTTGTCCCAAATGCAGAAATAATGAGTTCTTCTTAAAGGGCGAGGTCGGCTCGGGCTTTGACCTGCCGCCCAAAAACTGCCCAGTCTGCGGTACACCATATAACCGCGACGGACATGATATTCCCTTTGAGACCTTTTTGGGCTTTAAGGGCGACAAGGTACCTGATATTGACCTTAACTTCTCCGATGCTTTCCAGACAAACGTGCAAAAATATACTGAGACTCTGTTCGGCAGCGAGAATGTTTTCAAGGCGGGTACGATATCTACAATAGCAGAAAAAACCGCTTTTGGCTTTGCTAAAGCGTATGCAGAGAAAAAAGGTGTTGTATTAAACAATGCCGAGCTTAACCGTCTTGCCAAAATGGTTCAGCAGGCTGAGGTTAAAACAACCACAGGACAGCATCCCGCGGGTATGATTGTTGTGCCCCGCAACAAAACAATTTATGATTTTTGCCCCGTACAGCATCCCGCTGACGATACAGAGTCAGACATTGTTACAACCCACTTTGATTTCCATTCTATTCACGATACAATTTTAAAACTGGATGAGCTTGGTCATGTTGTGCCCACTACCTATAAATATCTTGAAGAAAATACAGGCATACCGGTAAGTGAGGTTTCAATGTGTGACGAAAAGGTTTACAGCCTTTTCCTTTCTACCGATGCTTTGGGTGTAACCCATGAGGCAATTGATTCAAAGATAGGCACATACGCTCTGCCTGAGTTTAACACCAAGTTTACAAGAGAAATGCTTGAAGACTGCAAACCCAAAAACTTTTCAGACTTATTGCAGATTTCGGGACTTTCACATGGTACTGATGTGTGGCTCGGCAATGCAAAAGAGCTGATTGATAATGGCACTTGTACCATATCCGAGGTGATTGGTACGCGTGATAATATAATGGTGTACCTGATACATATGGGTATGGAGGAAGGCCTTGCATTTAAAATTACCGAAACTGTTCGTAAAGGTCTTGTTGCAAAGGGCAAGGTTTCTGAAGAAGACTGGAACGGTATGTGCGGCCAGATGCGCGCTGTAGGCGTGCCTGAATGGTATATTGAAAGCTGCGGCAAAATCAAGTATATGTTTCCCAAGGCTCACGCTGCTGCTTATGTTATATCGGCGCTTCGTCTTGCCTGGTATAAGGTATATAAGCCTATTGAGTTTTATTGCGCATACTTTACCGCCCGCCCCGAAGATATTGATGTGGTTAATATCATTAAGGGTAAAGAGGCTGTAAAGCAGGTACTGCGTGAAACCAAGTCAAAGGGCAGGGAGGCCTCTAAAAAAGAGCTTGATATTTATAATAACCTGCTTATATTCAATGAAATGATGGAGCGCGGTCTTGAAATATTGCCTATAAGCGTCGGCAGATCACACGCGACCAAATTTTTGGTTGAGGACGGCAAAATGCGTTTGCCCTTTGTTGCAATGGGCGGCGTAGGCGAAAAGGCTGCAATTGCAATTTACGAAACAGCCCAAAAAGGCGACTTTGTTTCTAAAATTGATTTCCAGATCGAGTCGGGCGTTTCCAAGACTGTAATACAGAATTTAAGCGATATAGGCGCTTTCGGAGATCTGCCCGAAACAGGACAGCTGTCATTTTTTTAAAAAAGAGAGGTTTTGCAACCTCTCTTTTTTAAATGCAGAATGCAGAGTGCAGAATTTTGGTGCAGCTGCGCCGCCGACCGTATAAATTGTTGTTTATAGGTGAGGATAGCATCCTCACCCTTTTTGTTAATAAAAAATTTGCAAATATTTTTATATAAAATTATTGACAAATTATATATACAGGTGTAAAATTTTCTCAAGGTGATAAATATAAAAAAAGTATTATACAGTATGATGCTTGACGAGGACGTAATAAATCGGATAGATATCCTTGCACATAAGGCGGGAACAAATCGTTCTGCAATGGTCAACCGTATATTAGCAGAGCACGTTGATCTTGTAACGCCTGAGAGCAGGGTCAATGATATATTTAATTCTATTGTACAGCTGCTTGACGCGCAGTGTGAGCTGGTGCCGAATATTGCACAAAACGCAATGACTATGTCGCTCAAAAGCTCGTTGCAGTACCGCTATAGACCTACATTAAAGTATGAGGTGGAGATTTACCGCGCAAGCGAGGAGCTGTTGGGACAGCTTACGGTCAAGCTGCGCACACAGTCGGCGGTGCTTATTTCACAGCTGGCGGAATTTTTTGCCGCGTGGAAGGCGGTAGAGGAGCGTTATCTCGGCAGACACATAAAATGTGCGATGAATGATTTAAAGTTTGTGCGGGCATTGTCGGCACCTGACCGTTCCTGCACATCGCATGAGCTTGCAAGTGTAATACACAGCTATGTAACAATGCTGGACAGCGCAATTAAAAAATATCTTGCAGATAATTTAAATGCGTCAGAGCTTCAGCGTATGTATACGTCCTGGCTTGCAAATACTGATATAAGGCTGTAAAGGAGAAAAGGCTTTATGAATATTGAAAACTTCACACAAAAAACAATGCAGATGCTGCAAGCGGCAGAAAGTCTTGCGGCGGACAAAGAAAACCAATTTATAAATCCCGAACATTTGCTGTATGCGCTTATTGACCAGCAAGACGGACTTGTTGGCTCGCTGCTTTCGAAGGCGGGTGCGGATTGCGGCACCATACTCTCCGAGCTTGACGGTATTATATCCGCCTTTCCCAAGGTCAGCGGCAATGTAAGACGTTCGCTTTCGCCTGAGTCTGACAAGGTGTTGCGTGCGGCAACCAAAAACGCCGAAAAATCCGGCGACAGTTATTTGTCGGTTGAGCATATTATGTTGGGTATCTTTGAAGCACCCACTGCGGCAATAAAACGTATTTTTGATAATCACGGGATATCCAAAAAAGTGTTTACAGAGCAGCTGCAAAAGGTTAAAACTGCGCCTGTTAACAGCGATAACCCCGAAAGCACATATGATGCGCTTTCAAAATACGGCAGCGACTTGGTTGAGCGTGCCCGCTCAAAAAAGCTTGACCCCGTTATAGGCAGGGATGCGGAGATCAGAAACGTTATACGTATACTTTCACGCAAAACAAAGAATAACCCCGTGCTTATAGGTGAGCCCGGTGTGGGTAAAACCGCAATAGCAGAGGGTCTTGCGCAGAGAATAGTGCGTGGTGACGTGCCCGACGGACTTCGTGACCGTAAGGTGTTCTCGCTTGATATGGGTGCGCTTATTGCAGGCGCAAAATACCGCGGAGAGTTTGAAGAGCGTCTTAAAGCTGTGCTTGAAGAAATTAAAAAATCCAACGGAGAAATAATACTTTTTATTGACGAGCTGCATAATATTGTCGGCGCGGGCAGAACCGACGGCAGTATGGATGCGGGCAATTTGCTGAAACCCATGCTTGCAAGGGGAGAACTGCACTGTATTGGCGCTACCACATTGGACGAGTACCGCAAATATATTGAAAAGGATGCGGCGCTTGAACGCAGATTTCAGCCTGTAATGGTAAAAGAGCCTGATGTTGAGGATACCATTTCGATTCTGCGCGGTCTTAAAGAGCGTTATGAGGTTTTCCATTCGGTACGCATACACGATTCTGCACTTGTGACGGCTGCTGTTTTGTCAGACAGATATATTACTGATCGCTTTTTGCCCGATAAGGCTATTGACCTTGTGGACGAAGCCTGTGCGCTTATACGCACCGAGATGGACTCAATGCCCGCTGAGCTTGATGATATGCGCCGCCGCATAATGCAGCTTGAAATTGAGGAGACGGCACTTAAAAAGGAAACCGATCTTTTATCGGTTGACCGTCACGCAAAAATAAGCGAGGAGCTTGCAAACCTCAAGGACGAATTTAATGAGAAAAAATCTCTCTGGGAAAATGAAAAAAAACAGGCCGACGAGGTTGGCAGAATAAAACAGGAAATTGAGAGGGTTAACGGCGAAATTGAAACTGCACAGCTTTCCTATGACTATGAAAAGGCGGCGCGCTTGCGATATTCCGACTTACCCAATCTGCAAAAACAGTTAGAGCAAGCGCAGCAGCGCAGTAAAAATGCAAGCTGCTCTGTGATGGTGCGCGATACTGTTACAGATGAAGAAATTGCCGGTATTGTTGCGAAGTGGACGGGTATTCCCGTTGCAAAGCTTGTTGAGAGCGAGCGGGAAAAGCTGTTAAAGCTTGATGAGGAAATACACAAAAGAGTCATAGGACAAAATGAGGCTGTCAGCCGAGTTGCTGACGCAATATTGCGTTCGCGCGCGGGTATTGCCGACCCAGATAAGCCGATAGGAAGCTTTCTGTTCTTAGGTCCCACGGGTGTTGGTAAAACTGAGCTTGCCAAAGCGCTTGCAGAGTGCTTGTTTGATGATGAGCGCAATATGGTGCGCATTGATATGAGCGAATATATGGAAAAATTTTCTGTTTCCCGCCTTATAGGCGCGCCTCCCGGATATGTGGGCTATGACGAGGGCGGTCAGCTTACTGAGGCTGTGCGCAGAAAGCCCTACTCAGTAATACTTTTTGACGAGATTGAAAAAGCGCACCCCGACGTTTTCAATATAATGCTGCAGTTGCTTGACGACGGAAGGGTTACCGATTCACAGGGTAGGGTAGTGGATTTTAAAAATACGGTTGTAATCCTTACATCTAATATAGGAAGTTCTTATCTGCTTGACGGTATTACGCCTGACGGTGAGATTGAGCAAAAAGCGCAGGATGCGGTTAATGAAGAGCTGCGCCGCAGCTTCCGTCCCGAATTTTTAAACCGTCTTGATGAAATCATATGTTTCCGGCCCTTAAACAAGCAGGACCTTACCCTTATAGTTGATAAGCTTGTAACATCGCTTTATGAAAGACTTAAGGATAAAACCCTGTCGCTTGAAATAACCGATGCCGCAAAAGAGTATATTATAAACAGAGGCTTTGATGCGGTTTACGGAGCGCGTCCGCTTAAACGCTTTATACAAAGTAATGTTGAAACTTTAATTGCTCGTACGGTGTTAAAAAATAACCCGCCTGCAAACTCAAAACTTACAGTAGAGCTTGAAAACGGCGCGTTGATTTGCAAAATATCATAATTTTTACGGTCTTACCGCATTTTTTGTGCGGTAAGACTCTTTTTATATACAAAAGGTTACAAAATGTAATTCTGTAAATTGAATATAATTGATATAATTACTAATAAATGTTAATACAAATTGTGATAAATATACAAAAAAGTTTTAAAATTTAATTAAAAGGTTGCAATTTTGTAACTTTTGGTTATAATGGTAAATGTAATTTGTTTTATTTTTGTAACCAATTGTACACAACGGCGATATCAAAAAATCAAAGGATTGATATTTTGAATAAGTTTTTTAAAAGCGTAACCCGCATTTCAAAGCTTGCTGCTTCAAAATGCAAGGATTACTTACAAAAGACAATTAAATATATAAAGATGGCTTTTGACAATCTTATAAAATGCGCAAAAAATCTTATAGCTTCTAATTTTAACATTAAGCTGGCAGCTGTTGCCGCAAGTGTTTGTTTGGTTGCAGCAGGCACAATTACCGCTTACGGTCTTTCAATATCCTACGGCGTTTCCTATAACGGTGATATAATTGCCTATGTTGATGAAAAGACAGTTGTTGATGAGGCTGTTAAAATTGTTGCCGACACTCTGCAGAGTGAGCATACCTTTGAGTATATTACAGAGGTTAACTGTGTACCCACTGTAAGCGGTTCTTCAAAAACAGTTGATGCAAACGCAGTTGCACAGGCTTTACTCGATTCTACTGATGAGGTAATTAAATGCGGCCGTCTTGTAGTTAACGGCAGTACGTATGCGTGTGCAAGCAGTACCGAGTTAATAAAAAATGCCTTTGATGCAAGACTCGATTCTTTTAAAACAGGTAATGCTGATGAAACGGTTGAATATCTTGACACTTTTCAAATTATTGAGGGCTATTGCCTTAAAAGTGAAGCTGTAGCTGATGAAGGCGTCGCCGCAGTTGCCGCAGATTTTTCTGTAAAGACAACATATACCGTAACATATTCAGAAGAAATTGCATATGAAACCGTTACCAAAAAGACATCAGCGCGTGATACTAACTATAAGCGCGTTACAACATCGGGCGTAAAAGGCGAAAAGAGTATTACGGCACAGCTTGTGACTGTAAACGGTGTTGAACAGTCAAGAGAGGTTCTTTCTGAAACTGTTGTTAAGGAGCCCGTAAATCAGGTTGTTGTTCAGGGAACTGCTGCAGTTAAAGCAACCGTTCAGAAAAGTTCAAAATCAGGCTCGTTTATATGGCCCTTGGCTAAGGCTGAAAAACAGTATATAAGCTCATATTACGGTGACGACAGAAACCATAAGGGTTGGGACATTTGCTCGCCCAAGGGAACAGCAATATATGCTTCTGCATCAGGTACTGTAATAACAGCGGGACGGAGCTCATCTGGCTACGGCTTGTATATAATTCTTGACCATGGCAACGGTTATACAACCCTTTATTCACATTGCAGTGAGTTGTACGTTAAGGCTGGCGATAAGGTAAACGCAGGCGAAACCATTGCCTCAGTTGGTATGACAGGCAGAGCAACAGGAAACCACCTTCATTTTGAAATAAGAATAAACGGTGTTGCGCAAAACCCCAACAGATATTTTTAATAAATAAAAATCATCGGTCCGACAGGATTTTCCTGTCGGACTTTTTATTTATAACTCTTGATAATAATTATAATATATTGTATAATTAATTGATTATCGTAGGCATATTATACCCAAAGGAGCTGTAACACCTTGACAGATGTAAAAAACAGTAATGAAATTTTAGATAATACTCTGCAACAGGTGGCGCAGGTAAGGTCATTGATTGAAGAAAAATTTTCAAAACAGCTTTACGCCTGCGTACTTACATACGGCTGCCAGCAGAATGTAAACGACAGCCAGTTTGTAAAAGGCTTACTCAAACAAATGGGTTACGAACTGACCGAGCAGCCCGATACGGCAGACATGGTTATTTTTAATACCTGTGCTGTGCGCGATCATGCTGAAATGCGTGTTTTTGGAAATATCGGAGCGCTTAAAAAAAGCAAAAAAAGCAATCCTAATATGATTATTGCAATAATGGGATGTATGTCACAGCAGGATAGTGTTGCTCAAAAAATCAAACAAAGTTATCCTTATGTGGATATTGTTTTAGGTACCGGAGCTGCGCATCAGCTGCCGCAGGCAATTTACTCTAAGCTTACTAATCGCAAGCGCGTGTTTACGGATACACTTTGCCAGGATCTTGTTGAGGGTCTGCCTATTGACAGGGAAAACTCTTTGCGCGGCTGGTTGCCCATAATGTTTGGATGTAACAATTTCTGCTCATACTGTATAGTGCCGTATGTGCGCGGACGTGAACGTTCCCGTGAGCCCGAGAATATTTTGTCGGAAGCGCGTGAGCTTATTGCATCGGGCGCAAAGGAAATAACCCTTTTAGGTCAGAATGTTAACTCCTACGGTAACACCGAGGATTTTGATACAGATTTTTCTGATATATTGCGTATGATAAACGACATTGACGGTGATTTTCGCATAAGCTTTATGACATCACACCCAAAGGATTGTACAGAGAAGCTTATTAAAACTATAGCGGAATGCAAAAAGGTCAGCCGCCGTATACATCTGCCTTTCCAAAGCGGCAGTGATAGGATATTAAAGCAAATGAACCGCGGCTATACTGCCGAAAAATATTTAAGCCTTATTGAGCTTGCAAAAAAGACCATACCTGATGTTACCTTTACAAGTGATATCATTGTCGGCTTCCCCGGTGAAACGGAAGAGGATTTTGCGGACACCTTAAAGCTTGTTGAGCAGGTTGAATTTTTATCGCTTTTCACCTTTATTTATTCAAAACGGCAGGGAACGCCCGCCGCAAAAATGGAAGACCCCACAACCGACGCTGAGAAAAAAGATAGATTTTCCCGCCTGCTTAAACTTCAGGATGGTATGGCGCAAAAGGTTAACAGCAAAATGGTCGGCAAAACGGTTACCGTGCTTTGTGACGGCAAAGGCAGACTTGACTCAAAACTTGCGGGCAGGGCGCTTAACGACGCGGTTGTTGAGTTTGAAGGCGATGACAGCCTTATCGGCCAATTTGTAAAAGTCAAAATTGATAAGCTTTCCACAGTTTTGGAAGGCACAATTATAAGGTGACAAGACTAATCCGAACCTGCCTAAAATGGCAGAATTTCGATACCTTTTGGCAATTCGGTCTTGATAGGCGTCGGATTACCGAGTATTTTAACAATATTTGGGTGCAAAATAGTCCTCCAAAAACAGGTTCGGATTAGTATTGTTGCCCTAAAACATTAAAGGAGAAAAATTTATGGATATTATTAAACTTACAAGACAGCTTGGCGCTGAAATTCAAAAGGACGAGCGCTACCTTGCGTTTATAAAAGCAACCAAAACCAACGATAACGATGAAGCATTGCAAAATCAGATTGGCCAGTTCAATATTGCCAAGGCAGAGCTTGACCGCGCTCTTTCAGACAATGAAATGGCACAGGAAGAAATTAATAAGATTAACAATAAGCTAGGGGATATTTACAGAGAGATTATGGCAAATCCTCTTATGACTGAATATAACAATGCAAAAACTCAGCTTGATGTATTGCTTAATGAAATTACAAGTATTCTGATGCTTTGCGCTAACGGCGCAGACCCTCAAACCTGCGAGCCCTCATCCTGCTCGGGCAATTGCTCAAGCTGCGGCGGCTGCCACTAATAATTTTGTTGTTATTAAAAAAGGGGATGATTAAATGACACAGCTGTCACCTGCAATGCAGCAGTATATGAACATAAAGAATCAATATTCTGACTGCATATTGTTTTTCCGTCTGGGCGATTTTTATGAAATGTTCTTTGAAGACGCAAAAATTGCGTCCGAGGAGCTTGATCTGGTGCTCACCGGCAAAAACTGCGGACTTGAAGAACGTGCGCCTATGTGCGGTGTACCTTTTCACAGCTGTGACAGTTATATTGCAAAGCTGGTTGAGCGCGGTTACAAGGTAGCAATATGTGAGCAAACCGAGGACCCCGCAACCGCAAAGGGTATAGTTCGCCGTGAGGTTGTAAGGGTTGTAACTCCCGGCACGGTATTTGAGGATACTATGCTGGATGAGTCTAAAAACAACTATCTTGCATCTATTGCTTTTTCGGATGAGGGTGCAGGTGTTTGTTTTGTTGATGCCTCAACAAATGAGGTTAAGGTTACCGCAATCACTACCGAGAATATGACAAAGCGTGTTATTGAAGAGATTGCCCGTTTTTCTCCAAGCGAGATAATATCTACCTCTCAATTGACTGTTTATCCCGAACTAAAGGAATTTTTACATGAGCTTGAATGTGTCGTTACCATAAGACAGGACGGCTTTGATCCTAAAGAGTGTAATGAGCTGGTGCTGTCACAGTTTAATGTATTGGACATGTCAATGTTGGGGCTTGCTCAAAACAGCCCCGCGGTTGCAGCAATTGGCGGTGCTTTGAAGTATTTATATGAAACCCGTATGTCAGGTCTTGCCGGTCTTAATAAGGTTACGGTTTATACTACTGCTGATTTTATGCGCCTTGATATTACGGCAATACGCAATTTAGAGCTTTGCCAGACCTTGCGAACGAAAGCAAAAAAAGGCTCATTGCTTTGGGTTATTGATAAAACAAAAACCGCAATGGGTAAGCGTATGATTCGCGGCTGGCTTGAACAACCGCTTATAAATATGGCAGATATCACAGTGCGTCAGAATGCGGTGGACGAGCTTTGCAGTGATACCGTAATGCGCGGTGAGCTAACAGAGTATTTAACGGGCATGAAGGATATTGAACGCCTTATTACCCGCGTTATGTATAAAACCGCAGGCGGCAGGGAACTTAACGGCCTGGCTGAAGCCGCTGCGCGTTTCCCTCTTATAAAGCAGTTAATTAAAAACTCAAACGGACGTTTTATTAAAAAATGCAATGACGAAATCGATGAGCTTCAGGATATTTACGCGCTTATAAGCGAGGCGATTGATACAAATCCAAGCTTGTTTATACGAGACGGCGGAATAATCCGTGAGGGTTATAATGCTGACCTTGACCGTCTGCGCGCAATTATAAAAAACGGCAGCCAGTTTATTGCTGATATAGAAGCCAAAGAAAAAGAACGCACAGGCATAAAAAATTTAAAGGTGCGTTATAACAAGGTCTTTGGTTATTATATTGAGGTTACAAATTCATTTTTGGACAAGGTGCCGGATGATTATGTGCGCCGCCAAACCCTGACGGGCGGAGAGCGTTTTATAACACAGGAATTAAAGCAGCTTGAATCTGAAATTTTAGGTGCTAAAGAGAGTTCATTACAGCTTGAGGCACAGCTGTTTGAGCAGGTAAGACAAACCGTTGCAGAAAGCTGCACGCGATTCTTGACAACCGCTGCTGCAGTGGCGAGGCTTGACTGCGTTTGTTCACTGGCGACTGTTGCCACAAACAATGATTATTGCCGTCCGCAGCTTAATACAAATGGCGTTTTAAACATTACCGAGGGCAGACATCCTGTTGTTGAACAGCTTATAAAAACACCCTTTGTTTCAAATGATACGTTGCTTGATAACGATAAAAACAGGTGCGCAATAATAACCGGTCCCAATATGGCGGGTAAATCTACATATATGCGGCAGATTGCACTTATTGTAATAATGGCGCAGATGGGCGGCTTTGTTCCCGCCGCTGCTGCAAACATTGGTATTGTTGATGCCGTTTATACCCGCGTGGGTGCATCTGACGATCTTGCGGCAGGCCAGTCAACCTTTATGGTTGAAATGAGCGAGGTTGCGCAGATTCTTACAAACGCAACAAAAAACAGTCTGCTTATCTTTGATGAAATAGGCAGAGGCACATCGACCTTTGACGGTATGTCAATTGCGCGCGCTGTGCTTGAATATGTTGCGGATAAAAGCAAAATAGGCGCAAAAACCTTGTTTGCAACCCATTATCACGAGCTTACACAGCTTGAAGACCAGATAAGCGGTGTAAAAAATTATAATACCGCTGTTAAAAAGCACGGTGATGATATAACCTTTTTGCGAAGAATTGTGCCCGGCGGGGCAGACCAGAGCTACGGTATTGCCGTTGCAAAGCTTTCGGGTGTGCCTAATGCCGTTATTGCGCGCGCAAAGCAAATTTTGCAAGAGCTTGAAACAAGCGGTATTACCACAACAAAGATAGTTGAAAAATTTTCTGACCAGCTGCCGCTTGAAACAGCAGGCGCTATGGATATATTAAAGGAATTAAAAAGTATTGATGCAAATACCTTAACACCTATTGAGGCGCTTGGCATTCTGCACGATATTATTACGAAAGCAAAAAAATTGTCACCCTAAATATTAAAGGAAAGAGGCGGTAAACTGTGCAAAGAATTAAAATGTTAGACAAAAAAATGATAGAGCTTATCGCCGCGGGCGAGGTAGTTGAAAGACCTGCTTCTGTCATAAAAGAGCTGGTTGAAAATGCAATTGACGCCGAGGCAAAAAATATTACTGTTGAAATACAAAACGGCGGCATTTTGTATATGCGTGTTACCGATAACGGTACGGGCATACATCAGGATGATATACGTACTGCATTTTTAAGCCATGCAACAAGCAAAATTTCCAAAGCGGAAGATTTGTATAATATCGGCACTCTGGGCTTCCGCGGTGAAGCGCTTGCCGCAATAAGCTCTGTCGCAAAGGTTGAGCTTTTTACACGTACCGAGAACGAAAATACGGGCACGCACTACACAATTGAAGGAGGAAATGAAACGCTTTTTGAAGATATCGGCTGTCCGCGCGGCACCACCTTTATTATAAGGGATATTTTTTACAATACCCCCGCAAGAATGAAGTTTTTGAAAAAAGACGTTTCAGAATCCAACTTAATTTCTGCCTTGATTGACCGTATTGCGATGTCCCACCCCGAAGTGGCTGTTAAGTTTATAAGGGACGGCAAACAGGTGCTTGTAACCCCGGGTGACGGAAAGCTTCAGTCAGCTGTTTATTCGGTGCAGGGAAGAGAATTCTTTTCAAACCTTGTGGAAATTACAAAAAACAATGATAACGGTATATCCGTAAGCGGTTTTATCGGCAAGCCTACATATAGTAAATCTAACCGCAACGCGCAGTTCTGTTATCTTAACGGCCGCCTTGTAAAGTCGGCAACTGTTTGTGCCGCTTTGGAGCAGGCGTACAAAAACAGCATAATGACAGGACGTTTTCCCGTCTGTGTTTTAAATGTTATTGTACCGTATGATATGGTGGATGTTAATGTGCATCCCTCAAAATCAGAGGTGCGCTTTACAAATGAAAAGCTTGTTTTTGACAGTGTTTATTATGCTGTGAAGGCAACATTGACCCAGCTTACTGAAAGACCTTCTGTACCGTTGCCTGAAAATAAAAACGGCGCATTTACCGAAATGACCGCCGAGGAATTTAAAAATCAGTTTGCGCCCAAAAGCTTTTTTGACGGCAAGCGTTCAACACCTTTACGCTCCGAAAACATATTTGAAACGGTAAAGGCAACTCAGGCAAAAATTGATATTGAGTATGAACAGCCTGCTGTATTTGAAAGGCTTGCCCGGCCAGAGAATGATGCACAAAACCCAAAAACAGAGGAGTTTGTAAAAACAACACCTGCTTACGTGCCTGCAACTAATACGCAGGTTGTTAACAAAGAAGAACAAGAGGAAGAACCGATAATTTTTGTTGGTGAGGCATTTAAAACCTACATAATCGCCCAAAAGGGCAACAGCCTATTTGTTATTGATAAGCACGCCGCTCATGAGCGAATTATATATAACAAGCTTAAACAGGATACGCAGCCGCAAAAACAACTGCTTTTAACGCCTGAAACGGTGATTTTAAACAAAGAGGAATATACGGTTCTCATTGAAAAGAAGGAGCTTCTTGATGAGGTCGGTTTTGAGCTTGAAGATTTGTCGGACGGTATTATTATGGTACGCTGTGTTCCCGCTTCTCTTTGTGGTGATAATATAAGTGAAGCTTTAAGTCAGATTGCAAATTCTCTTGCCAAGGGCGGTACAGCGCAAACCGAAAAACAGGAGAGGCTGTATTGTACCATTGCCTGCCGTGCTGCAATAAAAGCGGGCGACCGCTCAGGCGAGCTTGAGCTTAAAAGGCTTGCAATGCAGGTTTTGGGCAAGGACGGTATTATGCATTGTCCTCACGGCCGTCCCGTAGCCTTTGAGCTTAAACAGCGCGATTTGGAAAAACAGTTTGGGCGGATGTAATAATTATGGAAAACAGCAAAATTCCCGCTATAGCGTTGGTAGGGCCTACTGCTTCAGGTAAAACGGCGCTTGCGGTTGAAATTGCGGGTCGTGTCAACGGCGAGATAGTATCGGCAGACTCTATGCAGATATTCAAAAACATGCCGATAGCTTCTGCTGTTCCCACACTTGAAGACAGAAAGGGCATTGAGCATTATCTGCTTGAAGAATTACAGCCTGACAGTACATTTTCGGTATCAGATTTTGTTGGGCAGGCGACAGAGCGCTGCTTGATAATAAACCGAAAAGGGAAAATGCCGATTGTGGCAGGCGGTACCGGACTGTATGTGGATGCACTTATAAACAATTTCAGCTTTGCCGATGCCGCACCCGACCGCAAACTGCGGGCCCATCTTGAGCGGGAATATGATAATATCGGCGGCGAGGCTATGCTTTGTAAGCTACAGGAAATCGACAAAATTACCGCTGACCGATTGCATCCTAACGATAAAAAGCGTATAGTGCGCGCGTTTGAAATTTATCATAGCTCGGGCAGTACGCTTACCCGTCAGAATGAGCTTTCGCGCAAAAATCCCTCACCTTTTGAATTTTTGTGTATAGGACTTACCTTTGAGGACAGAGGAAAATTATACGACCGTATAAACAAAAGGGTAGATATAATGCTTGAATGCGGTCTTGAAGACGAAGCGCGCCGCGCCTTTGAACAAAACAGTACGGGAACAGGCATACAAGCAATAGGACATAAAGAGTTTTTTGAATATTTTAAAGGTAATCAAAGCTTTGAACAGGCGGTAGAGTGTATAAAAATGCAAACCCGCCGCCTTGCCAAAAGACAGCTTACTTGGTTTAAAGCAAAGCCGTATATCAATTGGATATATGTTGACCGTTGTGATGATGTACTCACGCAGGCTATGGAAATTATAAAACAAAACGGATTGGTGTGATCAACAGTTGAAAAATACATTTTTAAGCAAGTTCTTAAAAATTGTCGCGCTTTTGCTGGCGGTAACTTATGCGGCGTATCAGCTGTATGCCAGCATTTATAATCCGTTGGTAACAGAAACCGCAGTATATTATACGGGATATGACGGCTTTACGATCGAGGGTATGGTTGCCCGCAATGAAACTGTTATTGATTATAATACCGACCTTGTTAAATACTATGTTATAGATGACGGGGAAAAGGTTTCGAAAGGCGGTGTTATAGCAGAGCTTTATAACCAGAGTGAGCAGATAAACATAAATAACCAGATTAAAGAACTGCAAAAAAATATCGATAATATTGAACAGACAATGGCTTATAACAGCACTGAGGCGGTTGACCTTAATTTGCTGAGCAACAAGGTTTACAGTGCGCTTTCTGACTATGTGCTTTCCTTTGCTTCAGGAAATTTCGGCGGTTCAATCGAAACGGCGGCTGAATTGCTTTCATCCATCAGCATACGTCAGGCTGCTACGGGCGAGGCGGTTGATTTTTCTTCAACCCTCGCAGCTCTTAATGACAGAATGGCAAAGCTGCAAAGCGCAAAAACGGCGGCACAGGGCACAATTACTGCTGACCGTTCGGGATATTTTGTTTCTCAGGCTGACGGTTTTGAAAATGTCTTGAATTCTGAAAACATTTTAGAATTTACCCCTGACGATTTTAAGAACGTAAAATCAACCAATCAGTCTGATACGGTTATAGGCAAAATTGTTGAGGATTATAAGTGGTATATTGTAAGTCTTATTTCAATAGACCGTTCGGCACGCTTCAGCGAAGGCAAAACGGTTTCATTGAAAACAAATTTGCGTGAAATGCCGCAGCTGAAAGCAACCGTAAGGGCGGTAAATAAGGGCAAAACAGGCAATGAAGCAGTTTTGGTGCTTGAATGTGACGGAATGAATAATTACATTTCTTCCGCCCGCAATATCAGTGTAACGGTGGTTACCGAAAGCTATAACGGACTGATGATAAACCAAAATGCAATTCGTATTATTGACGGCAAACACGGTGTTTTTGTTGTGTCAGGTATGCAGGTTTCTTTTGTAACGGTAAACATTTTAAAAAACACCGACGATTATGCAATTTGTGAAATGCAAACTGATGATACAAAAGCGCTGCGACTGTACGATGAAGTTATAGTGAAAGGAAAAAATCTGTATGACGGAAAAATCATCAATTGATGAAATAAAGAGCCGTATAGACTTAATATATAAGCAAATAGCCGATGCGGCGGCAGTGCGTGGCAAAAGCGCCGATGATATAATATTGCTTGCTGCAACAAAAACGGTTGATGCCGACCGTATAAACCAAGCGGTAAGCGCGGGTGTCAAATATGTAGCTGAAAACCGTGTGCAAGAGCTGCTTGCAAAGCACGAGCTTATTGACAGCACGGCACATCAGCATTTTATCGGTCATTTGCAAACGAATAAGGCAAAGGATGTTGTGGGCAAGGTTGAACTGATACATTCGGTTCATTCAATAAAGCTTGCCCGAGAATTATCAAAGCAAGCAATAAAAGCCGATACAACCGTAAATATTCTTATAGAGGTAAATATAGGAAAAGAGGAAAGCAAATCGGGCTTTGAGCCTGAGAAGGTGCTTAATGCGGTTAAGCAAATTGCCGCTTTGCCCTGCATTAAGGTAATGGGATTAATGGCAATACCGCCAATATGTGAAAAAGCAGAGCAAAACAGACCTTATTTTCGTCAAATGCATAAACTATTTATTGACATCGGAGCTAAAAACATAGATAATAGTAATATGGTATACCTTTCTATGGGAATGTCTGATGATTTTGCCGTTGCCATAGAAGAAGGCGCTAATATAGTTAGAATAGGTTCCGCAATTTTCGGGAAAAGACAATATTAAATTATTGAGGGGAGAAATAAAAAATGGGATTTTGGGACAGTGCAAAAAAGATTTTCGCAGTATCTGATTCAGAAGAGTTTGAGGATGAATGGGAAGATCAGGAAGAAGTTGCAGAGGAAGAAGCTGAAAATGAAAAAGGTGCATTTATGGGAGGACTGTTTTCCTCAAGAAGTTCAGCCCGTACAACAGAGTCTGCAGGTTCTTCACATATGCAGGTTGTGCTTGTAAAACCTGAGCGTTTTGACGACGGTATCGGCATTGCGGATCATCTTAACCAGAACAAAACCGTAGTATTAAACCTTGAGAATGTTGACCGTGATACCTGCCGCAGATTGCTCGACTTTTTGTCAGGCGCAGCATACATACGTAAGGGTAACATTAAAAAGGTTGCAAGAAGCACGTATATTATAACTCCCAGCCAGGTAAATGTTATGGGAGAGGTTCTTTCTGAGGATTTCGATGCTGCCGGTATGTATCTGTAAGGAGTAATTTTTATGTATTCTGTTGATGAAATAAGAGGTATTGCATTTAAAAAGGCCGGACGTGGCTATAACGCAGACGATGTTGACGTTTTTGTTGACCAGATTGCCGCAGAATATGAGCTTGTTTTACGCGAGATAACTGCGCTTAAAACTGAAAACGAACAACTTAAGGAAGAAATTAAGAACACGAGCGGTTCACAAAGCAGTCTGCAGAACATACTGGTCAGCGCACAGCGTTTTGCTGACCAGATTGTTGAGGAAGCAAAGCAGAAGGCAGAGGAAATTTTAACCGAAGCTAAAAAATCTGCGTTGGAAACTGCTCAGCAGATTGAAGCTGATAAGGAAAATTGTAAAACAAACATCCTTCAGGCAAACGAGTCTGCCCAGCACGAGATTGAAAAACTGCTTAAGGACGGCGTAAAACGCTCCGAGGCTATGAAAACTGCCGCAAAAGACAGCGTTGAGCGTCAACAGCTTCTGTTTGATAAGTTGAAGACAGAAATTGTAAGCTTTAAATCGCAGATAATGGATATGTATAAGGAACACTTAAGTCTGTTTGCACAAATACCTGACGAGGTTCCCTTTGACGCCCAGCGTGCTGCGCAGGCTGTCAATGCCATTATTGATGCGCAGCCTGATTTTGAGGGAATGGTTGAAAGCAAACAGACTGCCCCCGTGCAGGAAGCTGTTGCTGACGAGCAACCCGCCCAGGAACAGCCTGCTGATGAGAACGCAGAGGAAATGGGCTTTACACGCATCATGGATATACCTATACCTGAAGAAAGCGAAGAATAATATTTATATATTTAGGAGACAATCACAACTATGGACAGGGATTTCGACAAGACGCTCAATTTACCTTTTACCGAATTTCCTATGCGTGCGGGCTTGCCCGTAAGAGAGCCTGAGGCTCTTAAAGCATGGCAGGAAGCAAATGTGTATGAGCAATTAATGGAGCATAATGAGGGTAAGCCGCTTTATGTACTGCACGACGGCCCTCCGTATGCCAACGGAATAATACATCTCGGAACAGCGCTTAACAAGTCTTTGAAAGACTTTGTTTTGCGTTATAAGAATATGAGCGGCTTCAAAGCACCTTACATTCCGGGATATGACACGCATGGTCTGCCAACCGAGCTTAAGGCAAGAAAACACGCAGGCAAGGAGCAAAGCGAACACGCAACTCCTTTACAGCTGCGCAAAATTTGCCGCGATTTTGCAAACACCTTTGCAGACCAGCAAAGAGTACAGTTTGAGCGCTTAGGTATTTTGGGAGATTGGGAGCATCCTTACAAAACCCTGACAAACGACTATGTTGCGCGTCAGATTGAGGTTTTCGGAACAATGGCTGAAAAAGGCTATATTTATAAGGGCTTAAAGCCTGTTTATTGGTGTCCTGAATGTCAGACTGCTCTTGCTGAGGCTGAAATTGAGTATGCTGACGACCCCTGTTATTCCATATATGTAAAATTCCCCGTTACAGGCGATATGAAAATTCTTGAAGACCTTGGCGCCGTAAAGGGAAAAACAAGCTTTGTTATTTGGACCACTACCACATGGACTCTGCCCGCAAACCTTGCAATCTGTCTTGGACCTGAGTATGAGTATTGCGTAGTAAAGGCAAATGACGAGTATTATGTAATAGCAAAAGAGCTTGTCGCAAATACAATGGAAGCTGCTGAAATTACAGAATATGAAATTTTAGGCTCAACCACAGGCGCTGAGCTTGAATATTTAAAAACACGCCATCCCTTTATTGACCGTGAGTCTTTAGTAATTGTGGGCGACCACGTTACTCTTGAAAGCGGTACAGGCTGTGTTCACACAGCCCCCGGTCACGGTGTTGACGACTTTGAGGTTTGCCGTAAATACAGTGATATTGAAATGGTTGTTCCGGTTGACAGCAAGGGCGTACTGACTGAGGAAGCAGGGCGTTTTGCAGGTCTTTCAACCGATGATGCAAACAAAGCAATAGCAACCTGGCTTGATGAAAACGACTATCTTTTTGCAATAAAGAAGATTGTTCACCCATATCCTCATTGCTGGCGTTGCCATTCACCTATACTGTTCCGAGCTACGCCCCAGTGGTTCTGCTCAATTTCTGCTATTGCAGATAAGGCACTTGAAGCAATTAAGGGTGTAAACTGGATTCCCGGTTGGGGTGAGGATCGCATTGCAGGTATGGTTAAGGACCGTAGTGACTGGTGTATTTCCCGCCAGAGAATATGGGGCGTTCCGCTGCCTATTTTCTATTGCAAGGATTGCGGAAAAGAAATTATTTCAAAAGAAACTATACAGAATGTTGCAAATATTATGCGTGAGCAGGGTGCAGACGCCTGGTATGAGTTAAAAGCCGAAAAGCTTTTGCCGCAGGGCTTTACCTGCCCCCACTGCAACAGCGCAGAGTTCACCAAAGAAACCGATATTATGGACGTTTGGTTTGACTCAGGTGTTTCACACGCTGCTGTTATGGAGCAACGTGATGAGCTTACAAGCCCCGCTGATCTTTATTTAGAGGGAGCCGACCAATATCGCGGTTGGTTCCAGTCGTCTCTTCTTACAAGCGTTGCAGTTAACGGTACAGCACCTTATAAAAATGTTGTTACCCACGGTTGGGTGGTTGACGGACAGGGAAGAAAAATGTCCAAGTCTGAGGGCAACGTAATTATCCCCGACGATGTTGTAAAACAGTACGGCGCAGATATTCTGCGTTTATGGGTTGCTTCAAGTGACTATCACGCAGATATCAGGGTTTCAAATGACATTCTTAAGCAGATGTCAGAAATCTATCGCAAAATACGTAATACCGCCCGTTTTATTCTCGGTAACCTGGGTGACTTTAACCCCGATACCGATATGGTGGATGACAGTGCGCTTTGCGAGATTGATAAATGGGCGCTTGCACGTCTTGATGAGCTTATTGCACGCTGCACAGACGCTTATGAGAATTACGAATATCACCTTATTTATCACGCAATTCACAATTTCTGCGTGGTTGATATGAGTAATTTCTACCTTGATGTGTTAAAAGACCGTCTTTATGTTGAGGCTGCAGACAGTGCAACAAGAAAAGCCGCCCAGACCACAATTTATAAGGTTCTGGATAAGCTTTGCCGTCTGATTGCACCTATCCTTGCATTCACATCTGATGAAATCTGGCAGTTTATGCCTCACACAAAGGATTGCGATACACGCAATGTTGTGTTTAACGATATGCCTAAAGCGCAGGGCATTGCCGATAAGGACTTTATGGCACGCTGGGACAAAATACATTCCTTGCGTGAGGATGCCAAAAAGGCGTTGGAAGAAGCAAGAACGCAGAAAATTATCGGTGCACCTTTGGATGCTGCAATTACTGTTTATGCCGACGGCGAGCTGTATGACTTCGTAAATGACAATAAAGAGCTCCTTAAGAACGTATTTATTGTATCTCAGCTCAATGTTGTTAAAGGCGAGGGCGGCGATATTCGCGGCGATACCGGTATAGGTATAAGCGTTGCAAAGGCTTCCGGTAATAAGTGCTGCCGTTGCTGGGCTTATTCAGAATGGACTGACGGCAAAGCAGAGCACGAGGGTCTTTGTGAGCGATGTGCTTCAGTTATTGACGGATTAGATAAATAAATTCAAAAGGATAAAAAGTATGATTTCCTGTATTCTTGCGTTGGTAACAGGTGTTATGGTGCTTGTTGCAGACCAGCTTACTAAAAATTATATAGTTGCAAATTTTACTTTAGGCCAGACCTATCCTGCAATAGAAGGTATTTTTGATTTTACCTATATTCATAATAAGGGCGGCGCCTGGGGTATGATGAACACACATCCGTGGTTGCTTTTATCACTTGCGGCAATTGTATCAATAATCTGTATAATGCTGCTTGTAAAATACAGATCTCAAAGCAAGCTGATGTTCTGGGCGCTTACATTGGTGCTGAGCGGTGGATTGGGTAACATAATTGACCGTGTTTTCAGAGAGCATCATTCGGTTGTTGACTTTATTGATGTCAGCTTTATTGAGTTTCCCGTGTTTAACGTGGCAGACTGTGCGGTTTGTATTGGCGCGGGTCTGCTTGTGTTGTTCTTTGTAATTGATATTATTAAGACAGGAAAGAATGACGAAAAAAAGTCTTTACAGACAAACACTGAAGAATAATGGTTCAAAAAGAATTTGTTTGTGAAGAAGCAGGTGCAAGATTGGATGTTGTGCTGTCCGGCTTGATTGAAACAAGCCGTTCTGTTGCTGCAAATATTATTGAGCAGGGTCTTGTTACAGTTAACGGTAAGCCTTGCGCAAAAAACTCGCGTTTAAAAGTGGGCGACAAGGTTACAGCCCGGCTGCCTGAAGTGCGCAGTGCTGAGGCAATTGCGCAGGATATTCCGCTTAATATTGTTTATGAGGACGATTGGCTGCTTGTGGTAAATAAACCAAAGGGTATGGTGGTGCATCCCGCCGCAGGTAACTATGAGGGCACATTGGTAAATGCTCTGCTTTATTATTGCCCCGACAGTCTTTCGGGCATAAACGGTGTGGCACGCCCCGGTATTGTTCACCGCATTGATAAGGATACGAGCGGCTTGCTCATGGTAGCAAAAAATGACGAGGCACATAACTCTTTAGCAAAGCAGGTTAAGGACCATACGGTTTGCAGAGAGTATGAAGCAGTAGTGTGCGGACACTTAAGGCAGCAAACAGGAACAATTGACGCGCCGATTGGACGTCATCCTGTTAAACGCAAGCAAATGACGGTTACAGATAAAAATGCCCGTAATGCCGTAACGCATTACGAGGTTGTAGCTGAGTATAAGGAATACACCCATGTAAGACTGCGGCTTGAGACAGGCCGTACCCATCAGATAAGGGTACATATGGCATATATAGGACATCCTGTTGCGGGAGACAGAGTTTACGGCGGTGCAAAACAGCCAAAGGAACTGCAGGGACAGTGCCTGCACGCTAAAAAGCTTGGCTTTGTACATCCAAAAACGGAAGAGTATATGGAGTTTGACAGTGCTCTTCCTGAATATTTCACACAGTTTTTAAAGAGGTTAGATTAATGGGTATTTTTGACGGTTGCCTGCTGGTTTCTGACATTGACGGAACCTTGCTTTATCACGGCACCATAGCACAAAAAAATATAGAAGCAATAAGATATTTTGAAGAAAACGGCGGTTATTTCACTGTTGCAACAGGCAGAGGCATTGGTGCATTTGATGAGGAATATAAAATAAGCCAATCAAATGTTCCTGCCATTGGTATACACGGCGGTACAGTCTATGATTTTCACAAAGATGAAACCTTGTATCTGAACGCGCTGGCTGACGAGGACAAGCAGGCGGTGCTTGCTGTTGCCAACCAGTTCCCTGAGATGGGCTTTGAGGTATTCTGCGACGGCAGAATGAATATTTGCCGTCGCAGCAAGGATATTGACTGGCACGCAGAATATGAGCACGTAAACGCTACATACGAGCCGGTTGAAAATATAATGGACCGTTCCTGGTCAAAGGTTGTTTTCTCAACCGAAAACGGCATGGAACATAAAATGCTTGAATATGCTCAGACACTTAAAACCGAAAAGGGTATTTTCCATATTACAAGCGCAGTGCTTGTAAAACTGTTAGAGCTATATCCCGCATCAAACAAAAAGAGTACAGCAATGTATTTTTTGGCTGACCATCTTGGTGTTTCGCACGACAGGGTTTTTGCAATAGGAGACTATTTTAATGACCTTGATATGTTAGAGCACGCAAAAATAGGCGCAGCCGTAAAGGATTCGCCCAAAGAGATAATTGACATATCAAAATATGTAACAAAGTCCTCCTGTCAGGAGGGTGCCGTTGCTGATTTTATTTATTATATTGAAGAACAATTAAAAAACGGCAACATATAAATTATTATACTGCCGATTTTATCCGAAAAAATTTTTTTAAACGGATTTTATCTGATAAAGAGAAAAACAAGAAGGGAAATGAAAAAAGCTATGGATAATGCTACCAAAAAGCAGCTGCAAATTACAGCTTGCAAGGTAAGAATGGGCATAATTGAAGGCACTCACAGTGCAAAATCCGGACATCCGGGTGGATCGCTGTCTGCTACTGAAATTCTTACCTATCTGTTTTTTAAAGAGATGAATATTGACCCCAAAAATCCTAAAATGGAAAACCGTGACAGATTTGTTTTGTCAAAGGGACACATTGCCCCCGGTTACTATTCTGTTTTGGCACAGCGCGGTTTCTTTGAGGTTGATATGCTCAAAACTCTGCGTAAGGTTGGCTCATATTTGCAGGGCCACCCCGATATGAAAAAAATCCCCGGCGTTGATATGTCATCTGGCTCACTTGGTCAAGGCATTTCAGCAGCTGTCGGTATGGCTCTTTCTTCAAAACATTTTAACAGCGGCTTCAAAGTATATACTTTGCTTGGCGACGGTGAAATTGAAGAGGGTCAGGTTTGGGAAGCAGCAATGTTTGCTGCAAACAAAAACTTAGGTAATCTGGTTGCTTTTGTTGATAACAACAACCTACAGATAGACGGTACTTTGGAAGAGGTTAACTCACCCAATCCTATTGATAAGAAATTCGAAGCGTTTAACTGGCATGTTATCGTAATTGACGGTCATGATTTTGATCAAATTGAGGCTGCTCTTGCCGAAGCTGCTGCTATTGAAGACAAACCTGTAGCAATTATTGCAAAAACCGTTAAGGGTAAGGGTGTTTCCTTTATGGAAAATCAGTGTTCATGGCACGGTACGGCTCCCAATGATGAACAGTATGAGCAGGCTATGGCCGAGCTGCAGGCGCAGTTAGACGCCTTAACAAAGTAAGAGGTGAATAGACATGGCTGATATTAAAAAAGTTGCAACCCGTGCAAGCTACGGCAGTGAGCTTGCTAAAATTGGTGCCGAAAGAGACGATTTTGTTGTTTTGGATGCTGATCTTGCCGGCGCAACCAAAACAGGCGATTTTAAAAAGGCATTCCCCGAAAGATTTTATGACTGCGGTATCGCAGAGCAGAATATGGTAAGCATTGCAGCAGGTATTGCCACAACAGGCAAACGTGTTGTTGTAAGCAGTTTTGCTATGTTTGCAGCAGGACGTGCGTATGAGCAGGTAAGAAACTCAATTGGTTATCCCCACCTTAATGTTATTGTAGCAGCAACTCACGCAGGTATTTCTGTTGGCGAAGACGGCGCTACTCACCAATGCAATGAGGATATTGCCCTAATGCGTACAATCCCCGGCATGACTGTTATCAACCCCGCTGATGATACCGAAGCAAGAGCCGCTTTGCGCGCTGCTTTTGACCATAACGGTCCGGTATATATTCGCTTTGGCCGTTTTGCTGTTCCGGTTATTTTTGATGAAGACTACAAGTTTGAAATCGGCAAGGGCAGCGTGATGAACGAGGGTACTGATGTTACCGTTATTTCAACCGGTCTTTTGACCTACGAAGCAATGGTTGCTGCTGAGCAGCTTAAAGCAGAGGGTATTTCTGCACGTGTTATCAACATTGCAACAATTAAACCCTTGGATGAGGAAATTGTTCTTAAAGCTGCTAAAGAAACAGGTGCAATCGTTACCGCTGAGGAGCATTCGGTTATTGGCGGCTTGGGCAGTGCGGTTTGCGATGTTGTATCTGCAAAATGCCCTGTTCCCGTACTCAAGTTAGGTATTAACGATGAGTTTGGCATTTCAGGCCCTGCAGGTGAGCTTCTTGACAAATTTGGCTTGCGTGCTGCAAATATCGCACAGATGGCAAAAGATGCTATTAAACTTAAATAATTGGGATAACAAGAGTGATCCGAATATGCCTAAAATGGCAGAATTTCGGAGCTTTTGTGCAATTCAGTCTTGATAGGCGACCAGCCATCTTCGCCCTCATTATCCGAAAATCATTCAAAATTTCGCTAATCTTAGGTCGAAGAGTTTTGTAGGAAATGATTTTGGACACAAATGAGGCAAAACGCAGTTAATACTATTGGATTAACGAGTATTTTAACAATATTTGGGTACAAAATAATCCTCCACAATCAGGTTCGGATTATTCCAGTTACCCTAAGTTATATTTATTAAAATACAGCCCACAAGGTTTTTGTGGGCTGTATTAATAAAATGGGGAATCTATGAAAAGCATTATAGATATTGAACGCAGTATAAACAAAAAATTCCGAAAATCTGTCTGGAACCCATTTATAGGCGCAATTAAAGAATATGAGCTTATAAAGGAGGGGGATAAAATTGCTGTCTGTATTTCGGGCGGAAAAGACTCCTTTTTAATGGCAAAATGTATTCAGGAGCTTGCCCGTCACAGCGAGGTGCCGTTTACCGCTGAATATATTTCAATGAACCCGGGCTATAACAAAGAAAATTATGAACTTATAAAGCACAATGCCAAAATTACTGGTATTGACATACAGTTTTTTGAAACACCCATTTTTGACGTAGTAAATCAAGCGGGCGGTTCGCCCTGCTACCTTTGCGCAAGAATGCGCAGGGGCTATCTTTACAATAAAGCGAAAGAGCTTGGCTGTAACAAAATAGCACTTGGCCATCACTTCGATGATGTTATTGAAACCTTACTAATTAATATGATGTACGCAAGTGAAATTAAAACAATGATGCCCAAACTAAAAAGTATGAACTTTGAGGGTATGGAGCTTATCCGTCCGCTTTATAAAGTTAAAGAGCGAGATATAATACAGTGGGCAAATTACAATGAACTAACCTTTTTACGCTGCGCCTGCCGCTTTACCGAAAAAAACGAGAGCGGCGAAATTGAGTCCAAGCGCAGCGAGATTAAAAAACTGATAAATGAAATAAGAAAAAACCATCCCGATGCTGATAATAGTATTTTTCGCTCGTTACATAATGTAAATCTTAATGCCATACCAGGTTGGCGTGAGCGTGACGGAGAGGATGCGCAAAGCTTTGTAAATAAATATTGAAAGTTATATAACACACCCTTGCTTTTTGAATGCGGTGTGTTATATAATATATATAAATTAATAATAGGGGGAGTATCAGCTGTGCTTATTGATGCCTTCCGTTCAGGAAACTTTGATATAATCAATATTATAATACGAATAATTTCTTCTTTGGCGGTTATATTTTTAACCTTGCCCATACATGAGTATGCGCACGCTTTTGCGGCAAATAAATTAGGTGACCGCACCGCGTATAATATGGGAAGAAACACACTTAATCCTTTGGCTCATATAGACTATATGGGCGCAGCCTTTGTTTTGCTTTTTGGTATCGGCTGGGCAAAGCCCGTTCCCGTAAATGCGCGAAACTTCCGCAACCCCAAAACAGGTATGGCGATAACCGCACTTGCAGGCCCTGTTTCCAACATTGTTGTTGCGTTTGTTTCTCTTATTTTTGTAAATATTATTATGTTTATATATAACAATGTTGCGGCTTCGGTAATGCTATATTATTTATTTTGTTTTTTCTTATCCTTGGCACAAATTAATATCTACCTTGCAATATTCAACCTTATACCCATTCCGCCGCTTGACGGCTCACGGGTGCTTACGGCAATATTGCCTGACAGAATTTATTATAAGCTGATGCAATATGAAAGGTATTCTTTCATACTTATTGCATTTATTGTGTTCTCAAATGTTCTTGATATGCCGCTTGAATATATTTCCAACGGCATTCTGGCTGCATTAAATGCGGTAGCATCATTGCCTTTTTCACTGTTATAGTGATATTAGTATTTTCGGAGTTTAAATAATGGAAAATGTTTTAAGCTATAAGCTGGAAAGCTTTGAGGGCCCGCTTGACCTGCTTTTACAGCTGCTTGCAAAAAACAAACTTAATATATATGATATTCCGCTGTCTGTGCTGGTTGAGCAGTATCTTGAGCAGATAAACGCTATGCGCGATGCCGATATGGACGTTGCGAGTGAGTTTCTTGAAATGGCTGCCCGTCTTTTGCATATGAAAACGGTAAGCCTTTTACCTAAACACGAGGAGATTGAAGAGTTAAAGGCTGACCTTGCGGGAGAGTTGCTTGAGTATGAGCTTTGCAGAAAAATTGCTGCTCAGCTGCAGGCTATGGGACAGGGCTTTGATTTAACTGTTCGTACCCCGTCAGAACTTGACTTTCCAAAAACCTATGCTCTTACGCACGACGGCGAGACTCTTGTTAATGCGTATCTTGCCGCAGTGGGCAGAGGCAAACGCCGCCTGCCGCCGCCGCAGGCAGCATTTGACAGGATTGTTGCAAAAAAGATTGTGTCCGTTTCTTCTAAAATTGTTTATGTTATGCGCAAGCTTTGGAAGGGCGGCAAAAATAAGTTGAGCTCACTTTATCAGGACGCAAAAAGCCGCAGTGAAATTATTGCTACTTTCCTGGCAGTGCTTGAGCTTTGCAAAAACAATCGCGTAAAGGTTGAGGGTGAGGCTGAAAACACTACCGTCACTTTGTTAAAGGAGAAAAAATAAAAATGAACATAAAAGAACTTTCGCGTGCTTGCGAAGCGGTGCTGTTTTCAGGTGCTGACCCTGTGGGTTGTGATAAGCTTTGCCGTATTTTTGAGACTGAGCCCGAAGATATTACAGCCGCTATGGAATGCCTTTCCAAAAGATTGAATGAGCAAGAGAGCGGCGTTATGCTGCTTTGTCTTGACGGCGCATATCAGTTGGTTGCCAGAAAAGAATTTGCAAGCTACATTGCTGCAGCTTATGATTTGAAGCGAAAAACTCCCTTATCACAAGCGGCTTTAGAGGTGCTGGCGGTAATTGCTTACAATCAGCCTGTAACAAGGGCATTTGTTGAACAGGTGCGCGGTGTAGACTGCTCTGCTGTTATAACAACCCTTGTTGAGCGTGAACTTATTGAGGAGCGCGGCAGGTTAGAACTGCCAGGCAGACCTTTGCTTTACGGCACAACCAAGAATTTTTTACGTTGCTTCTGCATAGACGATTTGTCTCAGTTGCCTGATTTACCCCAAAAAGAAACTACCGGTGCACCTGATTTGGGTGAGCAGCTTGCTGCATTGCCTGAAGGACAGGAATAATAGTGTTTTTTTTAATTAATAATAAATAAAAAGGCGGGTTTGCCGGTGCTGGCTTTATATATGGTTTCAGGCATTGTAATAATTGTTACAATATTACTGATGTGTCCCGTATGCCTTACCTGGAAATATGAAGAAGAGCTGTGTGTTACGGCAAAATATTTATTTTTCAAAATGCCATTGCTTCCAACACAGCAAAAGCAGGGAACAAAGGAAAGCAACAAACAGAAAAAAGGTTTTTTAAAGAATTATTATGAAAAACATGGTTTTTCCAAAACAGTAAGCGGGATTTTTGAAATTCTAAAGGCTGTTGTAAGCCGTTTTGTCTGGCTGTTTAAAAGGTTTAAATTTAAGGATGTTTACTTTGATATAACGGTAGCCTCTGAAAATGCGGCTTATACTGCGCTTGAGTACGGCGCTGTATGCGCGGCGGTTTATCCCGCAATGTCATTGATAAGCACCGTTGCGTCGGCAGATATAAAACGCCTGAATATAACAGCAAATTTTAATTCAGACGATTGGCTTTTTTCAACTTCAGGCGCTTTAAAATGCAAACTTATCTGGTTGCTGACGGCTTTAATAAGTTTAGTAATTGCTCTTGTTAAAAGTGAATTTATAAATATAAATGCTCAAAATAAGGAAGGTGCAAATAATGGGTGAAAATAATATCAAGGGTATTATGGATACCACAATGGACAAGCTTCGCGCAATGGTTGATGCCGATACAATAATAGGTACCCCCATAGTGCAGGGCGGTGTTACAATTATTCCCATCTCAAAGGCTGCTTTCGGTTTGGCTACTGGCGGTTCTGATTTTCCGTCCAAAAGTACATCGGGCCTTTTCGGAGGCGGAGGCGGCGCAGGTGTTACAATAACGCCCGTAGCTTTCCTTACCATTCATAATGATAACGTAAATGTTATCCAAATTTATAAGGATTCAAGTTCGGTTGACCGTGCTATCAGCCTTGCGCCTGAGCTTATTGACCGTATTGCAGGCCTTTTTAAAAAGGGTAAGGATAAGTACAAGGATATTGAGCTTTAACACGTATAAACAACAGTTTCACCTGAATATTATTAGTGTATATTAATATTTGGGGGATACGATATGAAAAAGACAGTTGTATGGATAATTATTGCGACAGTCTGTCTTTTTTTTATACCAAGTAAGGCAAACGCTTTGGCGGAAACGTCAGCTAAAGCAGCTGTGATAATTAATGCGGATACTTGCGGTCAGATATATGCTCAAAACGCAAATGAGTGTCTGCCTATGGCAAGCACAACAAAAATCATGACAGCGTTACTGCTTTGTGAAGAAGCAAACCTTGATGAAACAATAACCGTTACGCAGCAGATGGTGGCGGTTGAGGGCTCATCAATGGGGCTGCTCGCAGGCGATACGGTATCGTATCATGACCTGCTTTATGGGCTGTTGCTTGCGTCTGGTAACGATGCGGCAAATACCGTTGCGATATCTATGTACGGCAGCGTAGAAGCCTTTGCAAATCGTATGAATGAAAAAGCAGAGCAATTAGGGCTTGCCAATACACATTTTGTTACGCCGTCAGGACTTGATGCCGAGAAGCATTACACCACAGCCTATGATTTAGCCTGCCTTGCGGCCTACGCCATACGAAACGAGGACTTTTTGGCGGCCTGTTCTTCAACAATAGCAACGCTTAACTATGGCAATCCGCCTTATAGGAGAAGTTTAAAAAATCATAACAAACTGCTTGACAGCTATGAAGGATTAATAGGCGTAAAAACCGGCTTTACAAAAAAGTCGGGGCGCTGTCTTGTTACGGCAGCAAAACGTGACGGGAAAACGGTTATTGCAGTCACCTTAAACGACCCTAATGATTGGCAGGACCACAAAACAATGCTTGACTACGGTTTGTCACAGCTTGAATGCAGAACTTTGAAAAGCCCTCTTGAGCAAGAGCAGATTAACGTTGTAGGCGGTACACAGGACAAAGCAAATATTAAGGTTTTAATGCCACAAATATCTCTTGCTCAAAATGAATTACAAGATTTGAAATACGAAATTTTACTTCCCAAGTTCATATATGCACCAAACGGAAACAATCAGCCAATAGGACAGATAAAATACACCCTTGGCGGAAAACAACTGTTTAGCGCTGAAATTGTGCTGGCAGAAAATATAACGGCAGAGAATATAAAAGTAGATTTTAAACAAAAGGTCTGGAATACCTTTTTAATGATGCTCAAACAAATGTAACGGGAGATATAAAATGAAGGGAACAAAAATAAGACTGCAAAAACATTTATCCGAATGCGGCGTTGCGTCAAGACGTAAGGCAGAGGAACTTATTGCGGCGGGACGTGTGCGTGTTAACGGCAGGATAGCTTTAATAGGCGACAAGGTTGACCCCATAAGAGATAAGGTTACAGTCGGAAATAAAAATGTTGTGCGTGTTAAGGAAAAATATTATATAATGCTGCATAAGCCTCGCGGTTATGTTACCACAATGAATGACGAGCGTGACCGCCGCTGTGTTGCACAGCTTGTAAGGGATGTGCCGGCAAGAGTTTTTCCTGTTGGCAGACTTGACAAAGACTCTGAAGGCTTACTAATAATGACCAACGACGGCGAGCTGACAAATCTGCTTACCCATCCCAAAAGCCATGTTACCAAAATATACCGCGTAACCGTTCGCGGTAAGGTTTCTGATGAACAACTTGTAAGACTGCAGGAGGGTGTAATGCTTGACAGCGAGAAAACCTTACCTTGCGATGTTGCAATAATTGAACTTAAAGCCGACCGTACAGTTTTGCGCTTTGGTCTTGTTCAGGGTAAAAACAGGCAAATACGTCGTATGTGCGAGCAGTTAGGTCTTGAGGTTATGCGTCTTAAGCGTACTGAAATTGCAGGCGTAAAGCTTGGTATGCTTCCGCCTGGACAGTGGCGTGACCTTAACGAAAAAGAAATGAAACATTTGGAAAACATCAGTAAAATAACAATTAAAAAAAATTAACAAAATTACATAATCTTTCCTTGAAAAACTTGTTTTTATATGGTAAACTATGTATAAAGGGGAAGTTTTAGACCATATAGGGAGATGAAGATTATGAGTCTCAAAAATCAAATAGAAAAATATGCGGAAGAGTCGAGCGCTATCGTGGCAAATGCTGCCAGACAGCGTTTATCGGCTCTTTTTGATAATGGAAAATTCACAGAGCTTGACCGCTTTGCAAAAAATGGGGACAAACCCTGTGAAGCGGTAACCGCTTACGGTACTGTAAACGGTATTATGGTATACGCTTTTTCTCAAGATAGTACAGTTTGCTGTGGCGCTATGGGCGCCGCTCAAGCTCAAAAGCTTGAAAGAATGTATGCTCTGGCAGAGAAAAACGGTTGCCCTGTGGTTGGAATTTATGATTCCGCAGGCGGTCACATTGATGATGGCGTTGCAACAATGACAGCTTACGGCAAGCTTATTGGCTACGCGTCAAGGCTTTCAGGCGTTGTGCCGCAGGTTTCTGTTATAGCAGGCGCTTGCACAGGCGCCGCATTATTGCTTGCACAGATGGCCGATGTTACAGTTTCATTGCAGGATAATACAAATGTTAACGCTGCTGTTACTGCTGAGGACGATATTTCTGCTGTAAAGTCTGCCGCATTATTGCTTTCATATTTTCCGCAGAATAATCTGGCTGAGCCGCTGTGGTCGCAGCAACAGCTTTCAAGAGTTGTGTGTGAAGATGTAAAAAGTGCAGTTAATGCGATTGCTGATGCAGGCAGCGTGTTAAAGCTTTTTAATGATGAATGCGAATGCGCAGAGGTTTACCTTGCGCGTATAGGCGGCTTGCCTGCCGGTATAGTTTGTGCTTGCACAGATGACGATATCTGCGCAGAGGGCGCATTAAAGGCAGCAAGATTTGTTGCGATATGTGATGCTTTCTCTTTGCCCATTGTAACTTTGCTTGATGCAAAAGGATTTGCTGATTCAAAGTCTGCTGCAATATTGGCACACGCTTATTCAGAAGCAACTGCGCCAAAGGTTACGGTTATTTGCGGTAACGCAATAGGACAAGCTTTTATTGCTATGGCAAGCTACGGCGCAAACGCAGATGCGGTATTTGCATGGAATACGGCGGTTATAACTGCTGTTAAGCCCTGCACCGCAGTACAGCTGCTGTGTAAGGATAAGCTGAATGAGGGAGCTGACCGCAAGACTCTTGAAGAAGAATATGCTTTAGAGCAGGGCTCGCCTTTCAACGCTGCTGCGCTTGGCTGCATTGATAATGTAATCGCACCCGAAGATACTGCTGCATGCGTGAATAAGGCATTGGAAGCTCTTGCAGGAAAACGCGTATCAACTCTTGATAAAAAACATTCGAATTTACCGCTTTAACGGAGGGTTTAAATTATGAAACAGTTAAAAGTTACAGTTAACGGAAAAGTATATGATGTAAGCGTTGAAGAAATCGGCGGCGCTATGCCCGCTCTTGCTGCAACACCCGTTGCCGCTGCACCTGTAGCTGCTCCTACTGTTGCACCTGCACCGGCAGCTGCTGAGGCCGCACCTACCGCATCTGCTGCACCTGCTGCCGCAGGCAGTGAAGCAATAAATAGTCCTATGCCCGGCGTTATTCTCAGAATACCGGTAGAAGCAGGACAGCAGGTTGCAAAAAATGATGTTCTTATAGTTCTTGAAGCTATGAAGATGGAAAACGAAATTTTCGCGCCACGCGACGGTGTTGTTGCTTCAATCAACGTTTCAAACGGTGAGTCTGTTGAAGCAGGTAAAACGTTGATAACACTTGCGTAAAATGGAGGAATAATAAGTGGCTGTTGGTATTACCGAAACCCTTTTAAGAGATGCGCATCAATCCTTGATTGCTACACGTATGACAACCGAGGAAATGTTGCCCATATTGCCCCAGCTGGACGAGGTTGGCTTTCGTTCTCTTGAGTGTTGGGGCGGCGCAACTTTTGATGCTTGTTTGCGTTTTTTAAACGAAGACCCCTGGGAAAGACTGCGTACAATACGCCGCCTTTGCCCAAAAACTGATCTACAGATGCTTTTCCGCGGTCAGAATATGCTGGGCTATCGTCATTACGCTGACGATGTAGTTGAATACTTTATAAAAAAATCAGCTGATAACGGTATCAACATTATCCGTATGTTTGATGCTTTGAATGATATACGCAACCTTGAAACTTGTATAAAGGCAGGCAATGAATGCGGCATTCATGTACAGGGCGCAATATCTTATACAACAGGTGACGTATTTACAAATGAGTATTACTGCAATTATGCAAAACAGCTTGAGAATTGCGGCGCAACGTCAATTTGCATTAAGGATATGGCCGGTCTTTTAACACCTTACTATACTTACGAGCTGGTTAAGGCTATCAAAAATACCGTTAAAATACCTGTACAGGTACACGCACACAACACATCTGGCCTTGGCGCTATGGTATTGCTTAAGGCTATTGAAGCGGGCGCAGATGCTGTAGATACAGCACTTTCACCTATGGCTCTCGGCACATCGCACGCTGCAACTGAAGCTATGGTTGCAGCCCTGCAGGGTACCGAGTGGGATACAGGCATTAGTCTTGAGGCTTTGGATGAAATTGCAAAATACGTAAGCACTTTACGTAAAAAATACTTTGAAAGCGGGCTTCTTGACCAGAAAATGCTTCAGGTTGATGCAAAGGTACTTATATATCAAGTGCCGGGAGGTATGCTTTCGAACCTTGTATCACAGCTTAAGCAGGCAGGCAAGGAAGATAAGCTGACAGAGGTTCTTGAAGAAGTGCCCAGAGTTCGCGCAGAATGCGGCAACCCGCCTCTTGTTACACCTTCTTCACAGATTGTTGGTACACAGGCTGTGTTAAACATTATCGGAGGCGAACGCTATAAGATGGTCACCAAAGAGTTCAAGAGTCTGGTGCGCGGCGAATACGGTAAAACTCCTGTTGAGATTGACCCTGAATTCCGCAAAAAGATTATAGGTGACGATAAACCTATAACCTGCCGTCCCGCTGACCTTATCGATGATGAACTTGAAACCTTGCGTGAACAGGTTAAGGGCATGAGTGAACAGGAAGAAGATGTACTTTCTTACGCAATGTTTGATAAGGTTGCAATAAAATTCTTTGAAAAACGCAATAATGAAAAGTACGGTGTAGATTCACAGCACGCAGATGCAGCCAATCAAATTCATCCGGTATAAAAAATGCTTGCAATCGGTTTGATTTTGTGTTATATTCATATATACCGATTATTTGACCTATGGAGGTTTACTATAAAATGAGTGCTATTGAGATTATTCTTGGTGTTATTGTAATAATTGTTTCTCTTGCAATTATCAGCGCCGTATTGCTTCAGCAGGGCAGACGCGCAGGCATCAGCGGCGCAATTTCCGGCGCGGCCGATACATTCCTGTCTAAAAATAAAGCCCGCACATTTGATGCTTTTCTTGCAAGATGGACAAAGTATATTGCAATTATATTTTTTGTATTAGCATTGGTTGCAAACTACATTTCTCTCAAAGGCTAAAAACCAAAAAATTAAACAGCCCGTCATAGGCCAAGTACCCGTAAGGATACTTGGCCGGTTTTATTCGCCTTACGGCGAGTGATATTGCTAAAGCAGTTATATTCGTCTTGCGACAAGTGATATTGCCTTCGGCAGTTTTATGGGCGAATAAAATATCACTTAAACCGCAGGTTTCAATATCACGGTTGCCGTCGGCAATCCTATCACTCTTTGCACAGCAAAGACTATCCCTGCATAAAAACCACTACCCGAAAAAGAGTTTTGTTTTTCTCTTCTTCGGGTAGTTTTGTCTTATACCGTTACAAGCAGCGAATTTGTGTGCCAAATTCCTATTCAGTTTTAGATAACTGTCCTTAAGAAACCCGCTCTTATGACGGGCTGTTTTTTATGGTCTTGAAATGTACGGTGGCAGACAAGCACAAAGTATGCCTAAAATCTGGAACAACAACGCATACACGGTTGTAAAGGTATTGATATTTCCCAAAAATGACAATACAGCTGTAAACGCAATGCCCGCAACTGCGAAAATAATGTATATTATAAGCATTACAATTGTAAGGTTTTTAATTTTGCTTGCTGCGGTTACTGCGCCTAAAAGTCCGCAAATAGAGCTGGAATATGAAGCGTGGGCGGAAGTGCTTTCCTGATAATTGGTGATTTCCTTGTAGACACAAGCACCGTCGGAGTGCATAATCTTTACACATTCCTTATACAAACCAAAATAATCGCATATCATATCTGCTGTTATATTGGGGTCGGTGGAGTTTATAAGCAGGGTTATGCCGTTATTGCAAAGGTGTCGTAGCTCATAAGTTATTTCACTGTTGGGCTTATAGCTTATTGCAAGCAACACGCAGGCAACACCGTCGCGCGCTACGTATACGGGGAAATACCCGTTTTTAAGAATTGCGCGGTCGGCTTCAAGCGGGGGAATGCTGACCGAATGAGCTTGCATTAATGTGCGGTTGCCTATAAGCAGCTGACAGTCGTTTACCCAACCGCTCAGACCCATACGGTATTCATATTTAATGGAATCGGAAAGGGGAGAATCGGGCTCTTCTGATGTGTTGGCGATTTTACGGAAAACAGGAGCAAGGGGATTGCCCATGGCTTCACATAAAACGGCGGCATACATAATGGTTTCATCAAGCTTGTTAGGTGAAAGAGGTTTTATACCGCCAAGCTGTACGCAACCTTTTGGGAAAAGGTCATGACAGTCAACTGCAACAGCATTAACCTGAGAAAGAGCTTGGGCAGAGCTGTGTCCTGCCAGCATTGCGTGGTAGTAACTAAGTTTTTTTGCGGTAAGCCAGAGCGGCAATGTATCTATAAGCGTTACAGCCAACGGACAGCCTAACAGCAATATAAGAGAAAATGTGTTTACAGCCAACATAGCGTCGCTTGAAAGGTAAAGGGTAGCGCCAAAAATAATCACGGCAGCGGCAAGGGCAATATATGCGCATACTGACATTATATTGCTATGCGGCTGGGGAGAGTACGAATGCTTTACAAAATCATTTACGTTTACGGTTTTTCTTCCTGCGGCAAGTAAAATATCGCCTTCAATTGAATCGCCCGCCATAGTGCGTGTGGCGGTCTGGTCTGAAATAAGATCAACAGCGTACTTTGCATCGTGGTTTGCAATTGCTCGGAAGTTTTTAAAAATACGTTTGTATTTATCTCGTTTGCCGATAAGCGCAAAGGTTTGTATCAGACCTAACAACAAGCAAAGATAAGGTGCATCATTGGCGGAAAGGGCAACAACGCATACCGCATGTATAACGGCGGCGCAGGTGGCAAACGCCAAAGGTAATTCCAGCTGCTTTTTTTTATTAAAAATACCGCCAAAGCCCGAAAGCATATTGAAGTTTATTACAAAAAGCAAGGCAGTTACAATTAAATTGATAACGGGCTTTGCAATAATATTTTGGGGTATAATAAACAAGAAAAGCAAAGCAGCGATTTCGACTAGAATTGTTAGAAAAAGTCTTAAGCCTGTTTTGCCGCTGCGTTTCTTTAAGTAATCCTTAATACGTGAGGCGTCATCAAGACAATTGTAATCGCCATCGGCAGAAGGCTCCTGTCCGTCATCAATAGAAACCTTAAATTTGGTTTTTTCACGTTTCGGCTTTTGGCTTGTTTTTTCGGTTTGGGCAGGTTTTTCTGGTTCGATGGGGGAGTAAACCGTATCAAAAGCGTTGTCATCAAAGGCTTTGAAATTTGCAGTATCCTCATCGGCATAGTAGTGAAATTCCTGCTCGGCTACTTGCATTTTTATTGTTTCGGGTTGCTGAGCAGGCTTTTTGTCTAAAATAAGAGAATCTATATTTTTGTCAGCATTTTTTTCGGCTTCGGCAAGAATCGTTTCAACACTGTCAAGAGAATACAAAGGTTTGTTTACTGCGGCAGATTTGCCGTTTTCGTCCACAAAAAAGCGCTTAAAAATATCGGTGTCAAAAGAAAGTTTGGCGGGCGGCTCTGCTTTGATTTCTTTAACAACAGGCTCTGCTGCAACAGCTTCTTTTTCGGATTTAATATCATCGGCTACTACAGAGTCCGCGGTTGCGTTATGCAAAGCTATTTTATTGCTGATTGAAATCTGCTCAATGAGTCCGTTTAATTCGTCAGAAAGAGAGATGTCCCTTTTTACGGGAATTTCTTTTTCTGTCAAAGACTTTTGCTCTTGCTGCGGAATTGCTTCGTTTTCTTTATGTGCGGCAGCGTTGTTGTTTACCATACGCTCAAATAGACGCTGTGAAGGCGCAACAGAAGAAACCTCTTTTTTTTCAACGGGCTGTACTGTTTTTTCGGGTTCTGTGTTTCTGCCTAAAATTTCGTTAGCAGTAAGGCCGTGCTTTGAGGCAGATTGAATATTCACGGGAGAAAAATCCCAGAAATCATCATCTTCATTTGCTTCTAAGGGGAGAATGACTGCGTTGTCATCGTAGGCGTTTTCTTCGGAAAGGCCAACTTTATTTTCTTTTTTCTTTGAAAACAGTCCCATAAAACTCACTTCCTAAAAAAGAATCACATATTGCGTTGTTTTGCCGCTTGGAACATCATTATGCCTGCGGCAACCGACGCGTTGAGAGAATTAATTTTTCCATACATAGGAATACTTACAATTCTGTCACAGCTTTTGGCAACAAGACGGCCCATTCCGCTGCCCTCATTGCCTATTATCAAGGCTAAAGGACCTGTAAAATCAACCGTAGAAATATCTTCGCCGTCCATATCGGCGCCAAAAACCCAAACGCCTTGTTCTTTAAGCTTTTCAATCTCGTTCACAAGGTTTGTCACCCTTGCAACCTTAACATACTCTAAAGCACCGCTTGAGGTTTTTGCAACTGTTGCGTTGAGCGAAGCGCTGCGGCGCTCGGGAATAATAACACCGTGAACGCGGCAGGTTTCAGCGGTTCGGATAATGGCGCCAAGATTGTGCGGGTCTTCAATGCCGTCGCAGATAATTATAAAAGGGGCTTCGTTTGCATCCTTGGCGCTTTGAAGTATTGCTTCAACACTTGAATACTGTGTGGCGGCAACCGTTAAAACCACACCCTGATGTACAGCGTTGCCTGTAATGGCATCAAGCTTGGCTGCGGGAACTTCCTTTATAGGAATACCGGCGGATTTGCAACGGGCAATAATACCGCCAGCGCCCGCAATGGCTGTTTTTGTTATCATAAGACGGTCAACCGTTCTGCCTGACCGTAAAGTCTCGGTTACGGCATTGCGTCCGAATATAATATCGCTTTTAATGGCGTCATTTTTCATGTTTGCTCACCAATTGTATAATATTTGTATAAACACATTGTAATTATACCATATATAGTTAATAAATTAAAGTATATATTTTGTAAATATATAAGGTTTTTGTTTCCTTTTTTTTATTTTTTGCTGTTTTTTGTTAAAACATGGTAATACAGTCAACCTTTTTTAAAAAAAATACAATAATTTAGCTCTCTTTACAGATAATATTAAAAAAGGAGAGAGAATTCGTGAAGGAAATAAAAATTACTAAGGTTAAAGGTTATGAAATGCTTGACTCACGCGGCAATCCCACCGTTGCGGCAAGGGTGGTTTTAAGTGACGGCAGCAACGGCTTTGCACTTTGCCCGTCGGGAGCATCAACAGGACGGTTTGAAGCGGTTGAACTGCGTGACGGGAACCCCGCGCGTTACAACGGGAAAGGCGTTTTGCAAGCGGTAAATAATATTGACGAGGTTATTGCAAAAGTGCTTTGCGGGCAGGATGCGTTTTGCCAACAGCAAATTGACCGCCTGCTCTGTGCGGCAGACGGTACTGAAAACAAATCGGCGCTGGGCGCAAATGCAATTCTGGCGGTATCACTTGCCGCAGCGCGTGCGGCTGCATTAAGCCAGAAAATTCCGCTTTACAGATATCTTGGCGGCGTGGCGGGTAATATTTTGCCTGTGCCGATGATGAATATTTTAAACGGCGGCGCCCATGCGGCAAATAATATTGATATACAGGAGTTTATGATTATACCCCACAAGGCAGACTCTTTTGATGAAGCTTTGCGTGTATGTACTGAAATTTACCATTCTCTTAAAAAATGCATAGAAGCAAGGCATCTTTCTTCTGCTGTGGGTGATGAGGGCGGATTTGCGCCAAACCTTGACAGTGATGAAGAAGCTATTGAGCTTATACTTGACGCGGCAAACAAGTGCGGCCACGCCGACAATATAAAGATTGCGCTTGATGCCGCTGTTTCGGAATGGGTGAGCGAAAGCGGATATACTATGCCAAAACGACAGCTGAGTTATTCGGCAAAGGAGCTTGCGGATTATTGGGAAAGGCTTTGCGACAAATATCCCATAATGTCAATTGAGGACGGTATGGCAGAGGATGACTGGGAAGGCTGGAAGGCGCTTACTGCACGGCTTGGCGGGCGTATTCAGCTTGTAGGTGATGACTTGTTTGTTACCAATCAAAATAGGTTTAATTTTGGCGCCGAAAACGGCTGCGCCAACGCAATACTCATAAAACCTAATCAGATAGGCACTTTGAGTGAAACCATACAAGTGACCGTGGGTGCCAGAAACCGTGGCTATAAAACTGTAATGTCACACCGTTCAGGCGAAACAGAGGACACCTTTATTGCAGACTTGGCGGTAGCGCTTAACTGCGGGCAGATCAAAACCGGTGCGCCCTGCCGAAGCGAGCGCGCCGCAAAATATAACCGACTGTTGATGATTGAACATCAGTTAAATAAAAATGATTCACTGTAAAGTGGGTTATTTAAAAAGGCTTTTATTATATTTGTAGTCAGGCATATGCTTTTGCACCAAGTCCCAAAAGGGCTTTTGATGGTTGTGATGTACCGTGTGACAAAGCTCGTGAATAATCACATAGTCTATTGCCTGTTTTGGATATCTCATAAGCAAACAGGAAAAACAAAGTGAATTTTTAGGACTGCAGCTGCCGAAACGGGTGGCTGCAGTTGTTATTTTTATGCCTGTATATGACAGCCCCGTAAGTGCGGAAAGCTCATATACTCTGTTTGGTATGTAGGCCTTTGCTTGCTGCTTTAACACTTCAAGTTCTTCTTTTGAAACAACGGGGTTATCAAGCTGACGCTGTTTTGCGTAGGATAAATGCTTTTCTATCCATTTTTCGTGTGAAGCAATAAATTTATTTACAGTATCCTTGCCTGCAAGGTAAGGAACTCTTACAACCACTTTTGCGTCACGTGTAATTTCAATGCAAAGGCTTTTCCTTGCCGACCGCTTTATTTCATACTCTGTCATATATCGCTTCACCGCCTTTTTCTATTTTAACATATAAGCAAATGTTTGTGTAGCAATTTTTATCTTCCTTGACAAAACGTATAAAATATATTATTTTATATGTTGGGAGTTTGTGTAAACACTTTATATAAAGGTTTTGTTGTGTAATGAAAAGGATTATAAAATTCCGTAAGTCGATAATGCTTTTGGTAAAGGCACTTATAGTAGCTTCAATGACCTGCGCTTTTATTGATGTATGGAAAAATTATTATCCCCAATCGCTGTTCAGCCAAAGGGGTAACTATATTGTTGTTTTGGCTTATGTTCTTATATTTTTTACTTTCACGAATTTGTATGGCGGTTTCAGCATAGGCTTTTTAAGACTGCACGAAATTATTTACAGCTTTGCGCTGTCAACAACCTTTACAAACGGTATCATGTATTTGATTTTCTGCCTAATTGCAAGGCAAATGCTGCCCGTGTGGCCTACATTGATAAGCGTTTTATGTCAGTTTGCGCTGGCTGTTGCGGGCACCTATTGCGGTAACGCAATTTATTTTGGTATAAATAAATCACGCCGTATTCTCGCCTTATACGCAGACGAAGAAACAGGCAAAAATATTGTGCGTAAAATGTCTCTTATTCCTGAAAAGTATTGGATTGAACAGGCGATTTGTATAAACAATAAAGACGTTGAAGAGCTGAAAAGCATAATAGATAATTATAGCTCAGTACTGTTGTGCGATATAATTCACTCAACCGAAAATGAGCTGCTTACCTATTGCTATTCACAAAAAAAGCGCATATATATTTTGCCGTCAAGCAATGATATTATCATTAATAATTGCCATATGAGCCAGGTGTTTGACACGCCGATTCTGCTTTGCCGCAACCGCGGTCTTACAATGGAACAGATTATTGTAAAACGCTTAATGGACCTTGTAATTTCAGGCATAGGTATAATTATTACTTCACCTATTATGGCTGTAACTGCGCTTGCAATCAAGCTGAGCAACGACGGTCCCGTTTTGTTCAAGCAAAATAGAATTACTGCAGACGGCAAAATTTTTAATGTATTAAAGTTCAGATCAATGGTATATAATCCCGGCGGACGCGATACAAAGGGCGCAACCGATAACGACGACCGTATAACCAAGGTCGGCAAAATAATACGCCGCTTGCGTATAGACGAGCTTCCTCAGCTGTTCAATATAATCAAGGGCGATATGTCTATAGTAGGACCGCGTCCCGAGCGTATTGAAAATGTTTACACCTATACCGAAAAGTTGCCTGAGTTCAGCCACCGTCAAAGAATGAAAGCAGGCCTTACGGGTTATGCTCAGATATACGGAAAATATAACACAAGTCCCGAAGATAAGCTTAATATGGATTTAACCTATATAGAAAAATATTCTCTTTTACTTGATATTAAGCTGATATTTATGACTATAAAAATATTGTTTATGAAAGAAAGCACAGAGGGATTTGCGCAAACGAAAGAGGATGAATCAAATGGAAAAGTTTAATGCAACGCTGGTTGTAATGGCTGCGGGTATGGGTAGCCGTTTTGGTGGACTTAAACAGGCTGAGCCGGTAGGTAAACACGGAGAGGCAATTGTTGATTACTCGGTTTATGATGCTGTTCGTGCAGGCTTTAACAAGGTGGTTTTTGTTATAAAAAACAGCATTAAGGAAGATTTTCATGAAATAGTCGGCAAGCGCATTGAAAAACTTGTTGATGTAGAATATGTTTATCAGGAGCTTGATAAAGTTCCTACAGGCTTTTTTGTGCCCGAAGACCGTGTGAAACCCTGGGGAACAGGCCATGCTGTTCTTTGCTGTGCCGATGTGGTTAAAACACCCTTTGCAGTTATCAACGCTGACGATTTTTACGGTGAAAGCGCATTTAAGCAGATCTATGAGAGTCTTAAAAACGATAGCAAAAATTATTGTATGGTAGGCTTCCGTCTTGGTAATACCCTGACAGAAAACGGCACTGTTTCACGCGGCGTGTGCTCGGTTGAGGACGGTAAGCTTGCAAGCGTTGACGAGCGTACCTGTATTGACAGCAATTGCCGTTATTCTGAGGACGGTGGCAACACCTGGAAGCAGTTAAGCCCCGACACAGTTGTTTCAATGAATATGTGGGGGTTTAATCCTGATTTTTTTGATTATTTAAAGGAAGGTTTCAATAAGTTTTTGAGTAATCCCGACAACCTGCAAAAATCTGAGTTTTATGTGCCCTTTATGGTTGATGAGCTTATAAAAAGCGGCAAAAAGCAGGTTAATGTTTGCGTTGCTGAGGATAAATGGTACGGCGTTACATATAAAGAGGATAAAGACACCGTTGTAAAAGCCATTGCCGCCATGAGCGAGTACGATAATATATATTAAAAATAAAAGGCAGAAATTTTCTGCCTTTTATTTTATACTTTTTTATTTTTCATTTGTACAAATACACCGCATACAATAACCACAAGGCCAAGCAGGGAGTATATGCTTATAGGCTCGTGCAGAATAAAGTAAATGTATATCAGTGATAAAAAGGGTGTTATAAAGGCAAGATTTGATATTATTGCGGTGTTGCCTTTATGCAATGCCATCTCCCGCAAAATTAGCGGTATGGCTGATGTAAATATACCAAGCCAGACAATGCCAAGCAGATGAACGGGTTGCAGTGCGGGAATATCACCTTTCAGTAAAAGCCATATGCCGCTTATGATTATTGAAACAATAAGGTGAACGGTCATGCTGTAAAGCTCGTCGTAATGATATTTTTTGCCCAGCAAACAGGCCGTAGCAAACAGCGGCAAGCAGCGCAAAACCCGCGCTGCCGATATTGAGCCCTGCAATGCTTGACAAATTAAACTTGGTAAGCACAATTATAACGCCCGCAAAGGAAAGCACAAGACCCAAAACCTTGGCTTTTGTCACCTTTTCTTTGAGTAATATGCAAGCAAAAACCACTGTCATTATGGGCCATAAATAATTAATTATAAATGCTTCCTGCGCTGGCAGACGCTCGGTTGCAAGGCAGAAAAACAGCTGATAAAAGAAAATCCCGAAAAGACCTGTCAGCGACATTATTGTGTAATCTTTTACTTTATAGCCTTTTTGTAAAAAATGTTTGTTTTTAATAAGGCTTATTTTATTATACCCACAAATATAAGCGCAAAAATTGAGCCTATAAAAACGATATGGATTGTATCGATTTTCGCCAACAGCAGCTTTGTCACAGGAGAAATAGATGCCCAGAGCAATATTGATATTGCGGCATATATGTATTGGGGTTTAAGCTTTTTAATTATTGACATCCTTAATATTTGTATCGATAGTTTTACCGAAAACAAAGAAGCGCTGATACAAAAATTCGAGTATAAAGTTTGCAAGCATATTAAGTATGGTTACTATGTACTCGTTCCAACGAAGCGTTTCAACAAGGTATTCACCCAAAATGGTGGAAACAGGGGTAAACACTGCATAAAACAACAAGGTTTTAAGCATTGCAAGCGGTACATTTGCGGCAGATTTAAAGGTGAATTTACGGTTAAGCGTAAAGTTCCATACAATAGAAAGCAAAAGTGATATAAGGTAGCAGGGCCAATAGCTCCAGCTTTTAAATACATTTGTAAAGATTGTAAATGAGCCAATCTGGATAACGCCTGCGCTTATCGAAAACAGTACAAATTTTATTAAGCGCCAAAATTCCTTCATTTTATTTCTCCTTGTTTTAATTATCGTTATATGAATATATATCTGCTACCTCGCTTATAGAGATAAACGCTTTTGGGTCTATTTGTTTGACAATGCTTTTCATTTTAGGCACCTGAAATCTGTTCACAACAAAATAAACAATGGTGCGTTCCCTGTTTGAATAACCGCCTATGGCATTGATAAGGGTTGCACCCTGCTCAAATTCCTCCATCAATGATTTTGAAACTTGCTCTGCGTTTTCGGTTATAATCATAGCACTTTTTGCACGGTCAAGACCTTCAACAATAAAGTCAACCGTTTTTAATGCGGCACCATAGGTCACAATGGAATACAAAGGCAGAATCCAACTTTTTATAACAATGCCGCTGATAATATAAAGCACAACGTTATAAATCATTACGAATGTGCCTACGCTAATACCAAGCTTTTTTGCAAAAATAACAGCCATTACCTCAATGCCGTCAATGGCACCGCCGTAGCGTATTGCCATACCGCTGCCTATACCTGAAATAAGACCGCCGAAAAGGGCACACAAAAGCAAATCGGTACCTGCAAGCGGGGAAGCAAAACTGACATCAATGGGCAAAATATCGGTAATAAGCCAAGCGGCAATAGAATATATTGCGACAATATAAATTGCGTAAATTGTGAAAACTCTGCCCTCTTTTTTAAGACCGTACAAAAACAGCGGGATGTTAATTAAAAGCAGGAAAAAAGAAAGTGATAAATTTTCGGGGGTTAGCTGGTCAAGCAGCATAGATGTACCCGAAATACCGCTGTCGTACAGCTTTACGGGCGCTAAAAATACGGTAACGCCTATCGCGTTGATGATACCGGCGACAGTAAGCATTAAAAAGTTTTTAAGTGTTGTTCCTTTAAACAATTTGGTTTATTCTCCTTTTATGTAATAATGCAGTTGTCTCAACAGTTGTTCATATCCCAAACAAAGATTTTAAAGTACAAAAAGAACGGATAAACATTATCGGTATATAATCTTTTGCTTACAAATATTATATATGCGAATATTGATTTCTGCAATACTTTCCTCAACTACATCAAGCTTTTTGCAGAGTATATTTTTGCTGCCATCCATATAGTGGTGCTTTCTGCCGTCACCCTACTTCTACTGTTTACCTATATGATCTATCACATCTAAAAGGCTGATTTTCTGCTCTCTCGCAATACGTGCAATGTCTTCATACTCGTATTTTTCTCTTGTCACACCATATCCGGCAGATGTTTTTTTTCGTATTTCTCCAAACTTTGTCGATACTGTTTTAAGGGTGCGGGAAAGGGTGTAGCGGCGGCTGATGCTTTCACGCACACCGAGCGTAGTGGTATGCTGAAAGATTTGCTGTATCATTTGCTCCTTATCTTCTTCACGGCACATGACGCAAAGCAGAATTCCCGGACGGTTTTTTTTCATCTGTGCGTAAACAGTATATACATCCAGGGCACCGGCAGCAAAAAGCTGTTCTTCTGCAAAGGCGATTGCTTCTGCTGTCATGTCATCAAGATTGCAGCACAGCTCAGCAATTGTATCGCTGGAGTTGTCGGTTTCTCCGAGCATTGCACGTACACAGTTAGCGGCGGTAAAGTCTTTTTTGCCCATGCCATACCCAATAGCCGTCGTTCTCATAATCGGCATATCACCGAATTTTGTTGCGAAGTGCTTCAGCAGTGCCGCTCCGGTAGGGGTGCACAGTTCGCTCTTGATACCGCCACCGTAGGCAGGCACGTTTTGCAGGATATACGCAGTTGCCGGAGCAGGAACTGGGAGAATTCCGTGAGCGCATTTCACATGGCCGCTGCCAACGTGAATCGGTGAAACAACAACCTGTTCAGGAGACAGACGGTCCATTAGCATACAGACTGCCGTTATATCCGCAACGGCATCCATTGTTCCGACTTCATGAAAGTGAATTTCTGTGATTGGAACGCCGTGAGCATGGCTTTCTGCTTTAGCAATCAAGGAATATACTGCAATAATATCCGCTTTTACCTTTTCAGATATCGGCAGCTTTTCAATAATATGTTCGATATCATGCATATTGCTGTGATGGTGTGTATGCTCTCCGTCATGGGAATGTCCGTGCTCGCGGGAGTGCTCAAGACCGTGTGTATGTTCGTGGGAATGACAGTGTTCATGCTCATGGGCATGAGAGTGCATTTCCTCTGTTTCTTCCTCGCCGTTGACCTTTACCGTGACGTGGGTGCCCTGAATTCCGCATTTTACGGATACTTCACTGGAAACCGTAACACCGGGAATCCCAAGGCTGTTAAGTTCAGTAAGAAAATCTTCTTTGTTAGAAAGAAGCTCAAGCAAAGCCGCCGTCAGCATATCGCCTGCGGCACCCATACCGCAGTCAAGATATAAAGTTTTCATTTTATTTTGCCTCCATATGATTGATCATACTTGCCAGATATCCGGCTCCGAATCCATTGTCAATATTAACTGCCGATACCCCGCTGGCACAGGAGTTCAGCATCGATAAAAGAGCAGACAGTCCATCAAACGATGCACCATATCCAACGCTTGTAGGGACAGCGATCACAGGACAATCCGCCAATCCGCCAATCACGCTGGCAAGCGCGCCTTCCATACCAGCGACGGCAATTATAACGCTTGCGCTCATGATTTCATCCAGATGGGCAAGCAGACGGTGCAGCCCTGATACACCCACATCATACAGACGAATGACTTCGTTTCCGTGCACTTCGGCGGTCAATGCAGCCTCCTCGGCAACCGGAATATCGCTCGTTCCGCCTGTTGCTACAACAATTTTACCGATTCCGCTTGCAGAAGGGATTTGCCCGATGATTCCGACTTTAGCATCCGCGCGGTAGTCTATCGCGTGAAATGCTTGAATTTTTTCTGCGGTCTCTTCAGACAGCCTTGTAATCAGAAGCGTATTCTGGCCGTTGTGTTTCATTTTCTCTGCAATTCCGATGATCTGTTCCGCCGTTTTTCCGGCGCCGTATATGACCTCCGGCATTCCCTGGCGAATACCACGGTGCAGATCAACCTTTGCATAACCAATATCCTCAAACGGTTCTTTTTTTATTGCCAAAAGAGCATCATCTACGGTCATTTTTCCGGCTCGTACAGACTCAAGAATCATTTTTATTTCTGTTTTCATTATCTTTCCTCCAAATCCAGCAGAACAGCGGAATAATACCGCTTCAGTTTGGTAATAATCCGTTCTCTGTTTTCCATTACTTTTTCGATTTGTTTGGATGGGACCTGTATTTTGGCTGCATCTCCCATCCGCCGCACCCGAAAATCTGTCAGACCGAGAGAAAACAAAAAATCCTCAGACGCTTCCGTTGCTTTTAATTTTTCATCCGTAATGGGTTCTCCGGCGGGAATCCGTGTGGCAAGACAGGCATAGGCGGGTTTGTCCCATGTAAACAGTCCCGCTGCCTGAGAAAGCCGGCGAATTTCTGATTTAGTCAGTCCGCACTCTCTAAGCGGAGACAATACCGACAATTCTCTTATAGCACGCATTCCCGGACGGTCTGACGCATCATCAGAGGCGTTTGTACCATCGAGCAATACCGAAAAGCCATCTTCCGCTGCTGCTTGCTGGATTGTTCCAAAAATCATTCTCTTGCAATGGTAACAGCGATCATAGGAATTTTCTGCAATGACGCTGGATGACAGCACATCAGCGGTCAATACTCGTATTGGAACATTCAGTTCATTGGCAAGCCGCATGGCATCATCCATTTCAAACTGCGGCTGAAAAACAGATTTCACATAATATGCCTGGACCTCAGCACCGTTTTGCTTCGCAGCATACAGCAGATATGCGGAATCCACACCGCCGGAAAAGGCGACAGCCGTTTTCGGATGTGCGGAAAAGAATTCACTTAGCTTCATGTTATACTCCTATAATATAAAACGGTTCTGTATTAAAGCAGAACCACTCAGCCGTGTTAATTACTTTTTTCTTGAATAGTGTGCTGCTTTAACAACGCCTTTAGGATCTTTCACAAGCAGAATAACAAGCCATATGATCAAACCAAGGGCTACAACAGACAAGCCAAGATAAAAATCGTTGAGCATATCAACGGGAGCAGGAGTAAAAAACTCTGCACCAAGTTCTGCATACTCGAAGATCGCATCAACAAGCCACATTAAAGACGCACCCCAGTACATCCAACAAAGAGGGCCGACCTTCATTTCGCTTTTCGGTGCGCCCTTATACCAAATGACCGTGCTTATAATTGCCGCAAATACAGTTGTTAAAAGAGTCATACTTTATGCGCCCTCCTGTGCGAGTTTTGGAGCAAGAAGTGCTCTTTTTTCCACAACAGAAGAGACAACCAGCATACCAATCCATACAGCCGTAACAAGAACGGCCATTGTTACTCCTGCGCTGCTCATCTCCGCCAGCATTTGGGCAGTTTCTCCATTTCCAACTGCCGTCAGAAACGGAAAGAAGGGAACCGCTTCGCCATGCCATACATGCTCGAAAGCAAGCAGTGCCGAGCCGCCCCAAAGCAGCTTGTTCAGCCAACCAAGTTTTGTGGAAAACTTGATTTTGGTTGCTTCCTGAACAGAGCCATCCGAAAGAGAGAGCTTTACAGTTTTTTCCTTTTCTTTAGTCTTGATCACCTTTGCAGCAACCGTAGTAATGACTGCTTCTGCAGCCGGTACGACAAAACATGCCATAATTTGTACCTCCTGTAATTAAATGCCTTTATACAAAAAAGAAAGCATACCGTCCCTCTTCAAAGGAACCGCATACCTTCTTGTGTATACATATCTTCATTTATATGATTTGGCTATTCTACCACTTGATGCTTCTGCATCATCGTTCAGCTTCCTGCATGAACATACTTATTGTATCACTGTATTGTCAAAAATGCAAGTATTTGCGGTTGTTATTTTATTTCTTTGAGGATTTCAGTTATTAACCTTCCGATAGACAGGTCTGAGACACCGACGATAATATTGCTGCAGTGGTTGACAGGAATTAACAATCGTTTTGCATCGCTTTGTCCAACAGCGAGCGCCATGGCAGGCGTGATTTCGCCATACAGTGCATCAGCAATTACGATGCCGATAGGACCGATTATTACATCTGCGTGACGGCAGTTAACGATAACGGCATTTTCTCCTGTTGCAGCATGGTCAGCTCCTGCTTTCAGCATGGCTGTTGTTGCTATACTGTTTGTTCCGACCGCTGTAATTTCTATCTGCGGCATATCACGCTTAATTGCAGCGATTACTTGTTTTCCGATTCCGCCGCCTTGGGCATCTATTACCAGTGTTTTCATGTAAAATCCTCCAACTATAGAACTCATATCATTTCAAAATATTATGAAGAGTTTTGTTTAAAGCTTGGATAAAAGAGCAACCGTCTCAACATGTGCTGTTCTTGGAAAAAGGTCTGCAGGGGTTGCGTTCGTTGTTTTATAGCCTAAAGCTGCAAAACGGGCGCAGTCACGCGCCAGTGTTGCGGGGTCGCAGGAGATATACACAATCCTGTCGGGCGCAAAGCCGCGGGCGACGGCTTCAATTACTTGCTCGCAGCAGCCTTTGCGCGGCGGGTCAAGAATAACAACATCGGGTTTTATGCCCTCTTCTTTTAACTGCTTTGCGGCATCGGCAGCATCGGCGCATATAAAGCGTGCGTTTTCAATGCCGTTTTGTTTAGCATTAAACTGCGCATCACGCACAGCCTGTGGGATAATCTCAACGCCTATAATCTTTTTTGCGTCCTTTGACATTGAAAGACCTATGGCGCCTGCGCCGCAATACAAATCAAGCAAAATTTTATCTTTTGGCTGTGCAAGCTCGGCAACCTTTTGGTACAGCTTTTGCGCCATATCTCTGTTAACCTGATAAAAAGACAAGCAAGAAATGCGTATTTTTATGCCGCATATAATATCGGTTATATAACCGCTTCCGTAAAGGGTTTTGCACTTATCAGACAGAATAACATTAGTAACATTTTGGTTTATGTTGATTACTAATGTGTAAAAACTATCGGGCAGTGCGGTTTTTAATGCTTCGATAAGCAAATCACTTGAGGGCAAGGCTTTTGCGTTTATAACCATTGTTACCATAAGCTGATTGGTGCCCTCCGCAAGCCTTAGGTAAATGTGGCGAATAGTACCCTTGTTTGCGGTTTCATCATAGCCTGTAATATTGTTTTGCTGCATCCATTGTTTAATAATATCCAACGCAATTTTAAAAATTTCGGGCTGCAGGTTGCAATCGTCACAGGGCACTATACGGTGCGAGTGGCGGGCAAAAAAACCGACATCGCCGTTTATATCTACGGGATATTGCGCTTTGTTGCGGTAACGACTGTTTTCACCGCTTAAAATTTCATTTACAGGCACATCAAGCTTTGCAATATGTGTAAAAGCGTCGGCAACAATACGCTGCTTTTGTGCAAGTTCGGTATTATAGTCAAGATGACCGAAAATACAGCCGCCGCATTTAAGCGATACAGGACAGGCGGGCGTAATACGGTCGGGCGAGCTTTCTATAATCTGCTCAATTTTGCCGTAGGCACAGTTGCGCTTAACCTTTAAAATTTTAACGCTTAACAGCTCGCCTTTAAGGCCGCCCGGTACAAAAATAACAAGACCGTCCTGCTTGCATACTGCGCTGCCTTCAGCGGTGCAGTCTTCGGCACGTATAGTTATAATTTCGTTTTTTTGCATGACGGTCACCTCTTTTTACATAATAAAACATTTTATCACAATATCCATAATAATGCAAACAAAAGGAAGATTGACAAAACAAAAAATTAAAATATAATTGAACTGTAGAGGGGATGCGTTATGAAAAAATATAAACTTTATTTGCTGGATATGGACGGCACAATTTATATTGGTAACCGTCTTTTTTCTCAAACGCCCGCCTTTTTGCAATATATTAAGGATATCGGCGGCAAATATATATTTTTAACCAACAACTCTTCCAAAAGTGCGGATGTGTATGTTGAAAAGCTTAAAAAAATGGGAATTGACGCCGCAAAAGAGGATTTTTTAACCTCTGCCTATGCAACATATATTTACTTAAAGGAAACCTACGGCAGTAAAAAGCTGTACGTTTTAGGTACACGGTCGCTTTATGATGAGTTTTGTGAGTGGGGGCTTAATGTTACCGACCGCCTTGAAGACGGCATAGAGTGCCTTGTTATAGGCTACGATACTGAGCTTACTTACAGTAAGCTTGAAGATGCCTGCATACTGCTGGGCAAGGGTGTGGATTATGTCGCCACCCACCCTGATATGCTTTGTCCTACCGAGTACGGTTTTGCTCCTGACTGCGGCTGCTTTTGCGAAATGCTTGAGCATGCCACAGACAGAAAGCCCAAGGTTATAGGCAAACCGTATCCCGAAATGGTGCTTATGGCACTAAAGCAAACGGGTGTTGAAAAGTCTGATGACATTTTCTTAGGCGACAGAATGTATACCGATATTGCCTGTGCGCTTAATGCAGGTATTGATGCAGGACTTGTGATGACAGGGGAGACTACCTTGGAAATGGCAAATAAAAGCGATATAAAACCAACCTATATATTGGATAGCATAAAAGATTGTATGATATAAAAAAGCGGTGAAAGTATAATGCTAATGCCGAATAAGGAAGTCATTTGAAACCGTTTATAGAAATACAACTTGTGACAACAAACATTTCTATGCAGTCGCAGTTCTTCGGCTACGTTTATATATTCATATAAATTATCAGCAAGGGTCCTCTCAAAATCGGTCAATGGCTTTATAATAGTATTGACCGATTTGGTTAACGGAGGCTATGGTATGAATGAAAGATTCTTTTCTTTGCCCGCAGAAAAGCAGCAGACAATCATAAACGCAGGATACAGGGTCTTTTCGCAGAATTCCTATAAAAACAGTCCTATGAGTGAAATACTGATGAATTTTTGGAAGAGCATATATCTTCGGAAAGGATGACGGAATATGGATGTCATTAAAACGGCAAAGCTCACGAAATACTATGGTAAGGCAAGAGGTATCATTGACCTTAATTTAACGGTAGAACAGGGCGAATTCTTTGGCTTTATAGGACCCAACGGAGCCGGAAAATCCACCACAATCCGAACATTGTTAGGCCTTATTGCCCCCACATGCGGCAGCGCGACGACATTCGGAAAAGATGTCACAAAAGAAAAAGAGTCAATTTTGCAGGATATTGGATATCTTCCCTCAGAGGCGTTATTTTATCAAGGAATGAGGGTAAAAGATGTATTAAAGCTGTCTGCCGATTTGCGGAAAAGGATTGCATGGCTGAATCTGAAATGCTCTGTGAGCGCTTACAGCTTGATACATCCCGAAAGATAGATGAACTTTCTTTTGGCAACAGAAAAAAGGTTGCCATTGTCTGCGCTTTACAGCACCGACCCGAATTGCTGGTACTGGACGAGCCGACAGGCGGACTCGATCCGCTGATGCAAAAGGCGTTTTTTGACATTTTGCAGGAAAGAAACAAGGCAGGAACAACCATTTTCCTCTCAAGCCATGTTCTCTCTGAAATTCAGTGCAACTGCACCCGTGCGGCAATTATCCGTGAAGGCAAAATCATTTCATGCGACAATGTGGATGCTCTTTCTAAAACGAATGCAAAGCGCATAACTATTCAAGGTGTTATAGACCTTGAACATCTAAGCGGTATTCTAGACAGAAAAGATTTGAAAAACTCGGTCAGTTTCCTTTACAGCGGAGATATGGGAAGCTTGCTGCACGCACTGTCCTTGGGTCAGGTGGATGACCTTACGGTTACTGAGCCGGATCTTGAAGAAGTATTCCTGCATTATTATGAAAAGGAGGGGACGATGGTATGACGCTTGTAAAACACGAACTAAGGCAAAGCTTCATTTTTTATATGGACGGCTTCTATCGGCTTCTTGCTTGCAATATGCATTTTTCTGTTCCCTGAAATGAAAGGACAGATGGTGGGCGTCAACGATATCTTTGCCTCGATGGGCTCTTTCACTGAGGCGTTCGGTATGGACCGTTTGAACTTTGGAACGCTGATAGGGTTTTACGCTGTCGAGTGCGGCAATATTCTGGGACTCGGCGGCGCATTTTATGCTTCTCTTTGCGCAGTAGGTATTTTAAGCCACGAAGAAAAGGATAAAACAGCGGAATTTCTGCTGACTCATCCTGTCAGCCGCAAAAGGATAATTACCGAAAAGCTGATTGCAGCGCTTATTCAGATTACAGCTATGAATATAATGATTTATGCTCTTGCTGTCGGCTCCATAGCCGCTGTCGGTGAGGCAATTCCTTGGAAAGAAATCAGTTTGATTCATCTCGCCTATTATCTGCTCCAGTTAGAGTTGGCAGGAATTTGCTTCGGCATTTCGGCTTTCCTTCGCAGAGGCAGCATGGGTATAGGCCTTGGCATTGCCGTAATGATGTATTTTTTGAACCTGATTGCAAACATTGCCGATGTCGCTGAGTTTCTTAAATACATAACGCCGTTCGGATTTTGCGAAGGAGCTGATATTGTATCGAACGGAAGTTTAGACTGTACTTTAGTTTCTATCGGTGCAGTCATAGGAATAGGCGGAATAATGATTGCTTATCTGAAATACACGAAGAAAGATATTCATTAAAATTTTATACATTATTGGCGGCAGGTGATAATCCTTGCCGCTATTTCCATTTTGCTTTATTGAAAAGCCGCCTCGACATGCAAATATTTATGACTAAGCCGTATTTTTTAGGCCGGACGCATAGACGCAGAGCCGATGAACTTGCGAGGGAACATACAGATCATCCACTCTTTATTTCCATATGCTTGGACACGCGGTTCACCGAAAATTATCGTTCTGTTCCTTTTATGAGACGACTAAAAGTCGGAAAAGTCTGCGATAATAAGCGAATAAACAGTCCCGCCTTTCATTTTTAAATTCGGTTACAGGAATATGATACCAAAACCGCAAGGGATACGTCTACCCTTTTTCATCGGTCGGTATGCGTTGATGTGCCGGCTTTTTTGTTGCCCAAACGCAGGCTTAGAACTGAATGACCGGTTGAATGAGATATGATTTTGCGATAACCTCTCTTTTGTAGAGTGAGTGAAAATGTCGCCTGACGGGGGAAGGAACTGCGTTCAGGTGCAACGGCAAATAGCATAACGGTGGCAGTACGGATGTCGCATACCGTAACAAGCGGGGAAACTGTCCGTACAGCTTCCAGAAATAATAAAAAAGGTGTAGCACTCTTTTAAGTGTTACACCTTATTAACGGATGAAAAACTGCTTTATCTGGCGTTGCCAAAAACTCTCACCACTTTTTTTATTTAGGTATTTTTGATATTACTTTTTTATAGATTCTTATAAACAAGGCTATACTTACTATTACCGACATGATTTCTGCAATGGGGAAGGCGTACCACACCATATTTAAGTTGCCGGTAAGGGAAAAAAGGTATGCCACCGGGATAAGCACAACAAGCTGACGGGCAATAGATACAAACATTGAGTAGGTACCGTAGCCCAGTGCCTGAAATGCTGCACCGACAACAATGCAAAAGCCCGCAAAAACAAAGCTTAAACTTATTGCACGCAGTGCTACCCTGCCGATGCTTAACATTTCTTGAGTTGCATCAAACAGAAGAAGCATTTGGTCGGGGATAAACTGCATTAAGGCAAGACCTACTGCCATAAAGCCTACGGCAATAACACAAGCGAAAATCAAAGCGCTGATAAGACGCTTGCGTTTCCCGGCACCGTAATTGTAGGCTATTATCGGAATTAAACCGTTGTTAAGGCCGAATATGGGCATAAAGACAAAACTCTGCAATTTAAAATATATGCCGAACACCGATGCCGCAAGGTCAGAAAATCCGTTGAGTATTTTATTCATTGCAGTGGTCATAATAGAGCCGATACCAACCATTACAACCGAAGGGATGCCAACGGCACATATTCTGCCGATTATACGGCGGTCCGGTCTAAACTGTAAAAGGTTAAGAGAAATTTCTTTATTGTACTTATGATTAAGTATTATTGCTATAATGAATGCAGCAATTTGTCCGATAACCGTAGCAAGAGCCGCACCGGCAATACCCATTTCAGGCAATCCCAGATAACCGAAAATGAATATAGGGTCAAGGATAATATTGATAATGGCGCCTACACCCTGAGTTACCATAGTTAAAACGGTTTTGCCCGTTGATTGCATAAGACGTTCGAAAATAATTTCGCCGAAAATGCCGAAAGAGGCACAGCAACAAATTGAAAGATAGGATTTGCCGCAGTCTATGATTTCGGCTGTTGCGGTCTGAAAGCTTATAAATGTTCCGGAAAAGAATAAACCGAAGATAAAGAATATAATAAATCCGATAAGGGAAAGAAAAATTCCGTTTTCTGCGGTTTTATTAACTTTTTGGTAGTTTTTTTCACCAAGGCTGCGGGAAAGCAAGGCGTTCATACCAACGCCGATACCCGTTGCAAGACCAATCATAAGGTTCTGTGCAGGAAAAGCGTATGAAATGGCGGCAAGTGCAGTTTGACTGTAATGGGCTACAAAAATGCTGTCAACAACATTATATAATGCTTGTACAAGCATTGAAAGTATCATTGGTAATGACATTGTTATAAGGAGACGGCCAACAGGCATAATCCCCATTTTGTTCTCTTGATTCATAGGGTGATTTCAAAGTCCTTCTGTTTTAAAATTGTTAATAATATAATTATATAACAAACAACGGCATAAGTAAATAATTTATTAAAAGCCGAAAATCTTTTTTAAGATTTTCGGCTTAATTTTATTTTTTATCGGGCTTTGAAATTTTTTCAACAATGTATCGGGGACGATGTTTTGCTTCAATATAAATTTTGCCTGTGTACATACCCACAAGACCAACCGACAGCAGCTGTACGCCGCCTAAAAACCATATTGAAATCATTAGCGATGACCAACCGGCAACAGCGCGTCCTGCAAAATAAGCAATAAGCGTGTAAATAAAAGCAATAATACTCAAAAAGACAATTACAGTGCCAAGCCCTAATATCATATTAATTGGCTTTATGCTGAAAGAGGTTATGCCATTGAAGGCAAATGAAAGCATTTTTTTAAGAGGATATTTAGACTCGCCCGCGGCGCGCTTTGTGCGGTCATATTCAACGCATGTCTCCTTAAAGCCAAGCAGCGGAACTATGCCGCGCAAAAACAAATTCCGCTCGCCGTATTGGCTTAAAGCATCAAGCGCACGCTTGCTCATAAGGCGAAAATCAGCGTGATTATAAACAGTTTTTGCGCCAAGAATATTCATCAGTTTATAAAAGCCTTGTGCGGTGGTGCGTTTAAATACGGTGTCGGTCTTTCTGCTTACGCGTACACCGTAAACAATATCGGCGCCGTCATTATAGCAATCAATCATTTTTTCAATTGCCGCAACATCGTCCTGCAGGTCAGCGTCAATAGAAACCGCCATGTCGGCCAAGTCCTTTGCGACCATAAGACCTGCCATAAGCGCATTCTGGTGGCCGCAGTTTGCCGATAGCTTTACACCGTAAACGTTTGAGCTTACGCTGCGTTCCTGCTCAATAAGCTGCCAAGTGTTATCGTGTGAGCCGTCGTCAACATAAATAATTACGCTGTCAGCAGAAATTTTTTGTTGCGAGATAAGACCGCAAATCTGATCTGAAAGGCAGCGAAAGGTAAGGGGGAGCACCTCCTGCTCATTATAGCAGGGTACAACAATAGCAAGTTTATCCATTCTTTTTTCACCTTAATATTTACGATAACAGCCCACAACCTTGCCGAGTACCGAGGGGTTTTCGGGATAAATGGGGTCATAATCTTCATTTTCGGGCATAAAAACAACTTTGCCGTTTTCGTGCAAAAGACGTTTCACTGTAGCGCTATCGCCGTCCATACCTATAACAATATCACCGTCACGGGCAATTAAATTACGGTCGGCAATGACAATATCTCCGTCTAAAATGCCAACATTTTTCATACTGAGACCTGAAACGCGCAAAGCAAAAAGCCCGTCAGAGTTGCTTGACTCAAAGGGAACGTAATCGTCGATATCTTCAACCGCTAAAATAGGGCCGCCCGCAGTAATTTTGCCCATAACAGGAACCTGAGCGGCACTTACGGTGTTTGCAAGACGTATAGCGCGTGAGTTACGGGGGTCTCGCTCAATATATCCGTTTTCCTCTAAAGAGGACAGTATAGCATGAACGGTTGAGGTGGATTTAATTTTTGTAGATGCGCAGATTTCCCTCACTGTTGGGGGGTATCCGTTTTCCAACGCTTTAACTAAAAAGCGGTAAACAAGAGACTGTTTTTCGGAAAGGGGTGTTTTTGACATATTTCTTCAACAGGGCAAAAGCCCGCTCCTTATCCTGAAAATTTTGTCGAACAAATATTCGTCTAAGCTCAGTATAGCAGATAAACAGCGGTTTTTCAAGATATTTTTTTATTTTTTATCAGTCTTGGCAAAAAGCTCTTTAACTCCTAAGAAAATCAGAAATACTGCAAAGACGGTGCGTAAGACGTTTTCGTTAAAAAAGTTTGTTATATAGCTGCCAAGAAGCGAGCCGGCAATACCAAAAGGAAGAGCGAGCAAAAGCATTTTCGGCTTTATTTTCTTTTTTATGGCATAAATAATTACCGCAGTAAGTCCTACGGGGATAAAAAATATTAAATTTATACCTTGCGAGGTTAATTGGCTGTTTTGTGTAAACAAGTTAAGGTATATGAGCAATACGGTGCCGCCGCCAAGCCCCATACCGCCAATAAGTCCTGCAAGTAAGCCTGCAATAATCTGATAAATACCGCTCATTTTGTCAGCAACCTCACTCCCGCCCATATCATGAACAGTGCAAAAATTTTACGCAATGCGGGTGAGGATATTTTTGATAACACTAAAGTACCTAAAGCCGCACCCGCCATACCCGGCAGTAAGTAGGGCATGGCATCAGGTATTGTAACAGCACCCTTTAAAATATAGGTTACAGCGGATACGATTGATATAGGCATTATTAAAGCGACGGCGTTGGCATGCGCCTGTTTTTGCTCCAGTCCTGCGGCTTTAAGCATAGGCACGGCAATCATACCGCCGCCCGCACCTAAAAGCCCGTTAATCAGTCCTACCCCCAAACCGCAAATGGCTGTGAGTATATTCTTCTTTGTAATCTTCATACAAATAGTATTTACGCCAAAAGGCGTAAAAATCCAAAATTATTGTGTGCGCTTTGTGTTAAAGGGTAACTGCAGCGACAGCGATTATGCAATACAAAGAAAACCGCCTGAAAAAATTATCCTTTTTTCAAGCGGTTTTATCTCAGCCTTTTTAGTGGGGGAAGGTAATGCATTTTTGGGGACATTTTTCGGCGCATTTTCCGCAAGCTGTACAAAGCTCGGGGTTAATTTGCGCAAGATTGTCCTCAACCGTAATTGCGCAAAATTCACATTGCTTTTGGCAAAGCTTGCAGCCAATACAACCGACAGCACAAGCTTTTTTTACCGTTGCACCCTTATCGGTGTTTGAGCACACAACCTTTAAGGCGTTGCTTGCCGGTATCATATTTATTATCTTCTTGGGACAGGCCGTCACACATTTTCGACAGCCTGCGCAAAGCTCGTCATTAACCTTAGCGGTACCGTTTACTATTGAAAGCGCACCCTTGTCGCATGCCTTTGCGCAGTCGCCAAGGCCTAAACATCCAAAGCTGCAGGCTGACGGGCCTGAGTAAAGCATATTTGCTGCTGTACAGCTTTGTAGGCCGTAATACAGAAATTTGGTGCCTGTTTTTTCACAGTCGCCGCCGCAGGCAACAAATGCTACGTACTTTTGCGCGGTAATTTCTGTACCGAGAATTTCAGACAGCGCCTTTGCGGTATCTGCACCACCCGGTCCGCAGAGATTCGGCGTTGTTTTACCCTGCGCAATTGCGGCGGCATAATCGTCACAGCCTGCAAATCCGCAGGCACCGCAGTTTGCACCGGGCAGGGTATCTCTTATATCTTTTAGCTTCCGGTCAACAGGTGCGCTCATAAGGGTGCTTGCAACGCAAAGACCGACGCCTGCAATAAGACCTATACCCGCAACAATTATAATTGCCCATAATATTTCCATTTATTTAACCTCCTACTATACCGGCAAAGCCTAAAAATGAAAGCGAAACAATAGATGCGGATATTAAAGTTATGGGCAAGCCCTGCAAAAATTCGGGCACGTCGCAAGTCTCAAGCTTTGAACGGACACCCGCAAACATAACCATAGCAACCAAAAAGCCAAGACCGGCGCCAAGAGCATTGAATATTGACTCTAAATATGTAAGATTATCCGTAAAGTTAAGGATTGTAACACCAAGTACAGCGCAGTTTGTGGTAATAAGAGGTAAATATATACCAAGCGATTTGTATATGGGCGGTAAAAATTTCTTTAACACAATTTCAAGCAGCTGTACCAAAGCCGCAATAACAAGAATAAATACAATAGTTTGCAGGTATTCAAGTCCTAACGGAATAAGCAAATACGAGTGTATAGGGTAGGTAACAAGGGTTGAAATCAACATAACCAAGGTTACTGCAAGGCTCATTGAAAGTGCGGTATTAAGCTTTTTGGAAACCCCTAAAAAGGGACAAATACCCAAAAATTTTGAGAGTACCATATTGCTTGAAAGTATGCCTGCAAGCAGTATAACTATAAGTTTAGTCATTATCACTTACCTCCTCACATTCGGAGCAATGTCCGCTGTTGGGACAGCCCTTACAGCCAAGGCTCTTTACAGGCTTTTTGCCTGAGCGTACGGCAATTTTGTTGGCAAGCGCAACAAGAATACCGAACACAAAGAAGCCGCCGGGCGGAAGTATCATAACCATCATTGGCGGTACTGAAAGTGCAGATAAAAGGGGAATAGAAAGTAATGTTCCGCTGCCTAAAAGCTCGCGTATGGCGCCCATCAAAAATAACATTGCCGTAAAGCCGATACCCATACCAAGCGCATCTAAAATGCTGGGTAAAACGGGATTTTTGCAGGCAAACATTTCTGCACGGGCAAGAATGATGCAGTTAACAACGATCAAGGGCAGGTAAATGCCAAGAGCGTCGTTGACGGCGGGTACAAATGCTTTAAGCAGCATTTGTACAATGGTAACAAAGGTGGCAATAATGGTGATAAAAGCGGGAATACGCACTTTATCGGGTATAAATCTGCGCAACAGCGATATAACAATATTTGAGCCTAAAAGCACCAGCGTTGCTGCAATGCCCATACCTATGCCGTTAAAAGCAGAGGTGGTAACAGCAAGTGTGGGGCAGGTGCCAAGCACAAGCCGCAGTACCGGGTTTTCGCGGACAATGCCGTTGGTAAAATACTTTATATTTTCTTTATTCATTACCCTCACCTCCCGTTAACTGTGCATATAGCTCACAAGCGGTATTAACAGCATAAACAACAGCGCGTGATGAGTAGGTTGCGCCTGATATTGTATCAACCTGTGTATCAAAAGGAGCGGTTTTGTTTGAAAACTGCTCTAAAAATGAGCTTTCTGAAACGCGCTGGCCAAGACTCGGGGTTTCGCCCGAAGCGTCAAGTATTTCAACCACCTTTACGGTGCCGTCGGGGTTAATTCCCACCATAACAGAAACATCGCCGTTATAGCCTGTGGCAGCGGTTAAAAAGATGTAGCCCATAGTTTCATTTTGCTCGGATAAGGCGGTATAATAGGTATAGTCAACACCGTTGTGTGAAAGGGTTGCCGCCTTATATGAGTCTGTTTCAATAATCTTTACCATTGTTTCGTTAAGCTTTTTTTGATCCTGCTTTGCAATGGCGCTTTTTGTTACGGCATTGGTCAGTGCCAAAGCGGCAGCCGCGCAAAGACATACCAAAAACAAGGATAATGCGGGAAGCATAATTTCTTTTAATTTACGCATTTTTCCTGCCCTCCTTGTAGCCAAAAGGCTTCGGCGCGGTTAATGTGTTGATGTGGGGGACAAGTATGTTCATTAACAGTATAGCGTATGACACACCCTCAGGCATTGAGCCAAAATGACGGATAAGTACGGTAAGAACACCGCAGCCTATACCGAAAATAAGCTGGCTTAAAAAGGCTTTGGGAGAGGTGGTATAGTCGGTAGCCATAAAGAATGCCGCAAGAATAATACCGCCGCTGAGAATGCTGTAAACGGCGCTATACAAATCACCTGTTAATGCAAAGGTCAGTAAAAATGCCGAAAGAATATATGACACGGGAATGGTGGGCAATATTACGCGCCTTGTCATTAAATACAGCCCGCCTATTAGCAGCAATAAGGGGAAGCCCTCCCCTATACAGCCGGCGTGACCGCCAAGCAATAAGGCTTTAAGGGGCGTTTGCCCGTTTACAAGAGGAGTAGCAGAAGAAACAATTTCGCCAAATGGCTCATAATAAACCGACATATATGTCGGAAAAGATACAAGCAGTATTATACGTGCGGTTGCGGCGGGGTTAGCAAAGTTTTGCCCCAGTCCGCCAAAAAATTGCTTCACAATAATTACTGCAATTGCGCTGCCTAAAGCCGCCATCCATAAGGGTAAAGCAGATGAAAGGCAAAGACCTAAAATAAGACCTGTGACCGCTGCACTGAAATCACCTACGGTTATCGGTTTTTTTACAATCAGACACCAAAGGTATTCGGCCAGAACGGCTGAAACAACACAAACAACTAAAATAAGAGCAGCTTTAACACCAAAGGTTAGAATGCCTGCTAAAGCGGCGGGCAACAGGGCAATAAGCACATCTGCCATAATGCCGCGTGTGGTGTCTGTACTGTATATGTGGGGCGAAGAAGAAACTGTTAATTTCATCATTTTTCTCCTCTTACTTTGTTTTTAGCCAGTCGCATAACCTGTGTGAGCGGGCGCTTTGCAGGGCAGGAAAAAGAGCATGAGCCGCATTCCATACAGTAATTTACATGCAGTTTGGTTAAAGCGGCGGCATCGTTCTTTTTCAATGCTGCTTCAACCGAGCAGGGAAACAGCTTCATCGGGCAAGCGCGGTAGCATCTGCCGCAGTTTATGCAGGCAGTTGACTCAGGAAAAATGTCCTCCGTGTCACAAAAGGCTAAAATAGCATTATTTTGCTTTAATATAGGTTTATCCAAAGACTCAACAGCAACGCCCATCATTGGACCGCCGTAAAGTACTTTTACAGGGTCGGCGCTAAATCCGCCGCAAAATTCAATCAAATCGGAAATGCGGGTACCTAAGGGCACAATAACATTTTTAGGTTCTGCAACAGCAGTGCCGTCAACCGTAACACGCTTTGATACAAGCGGCATACCCGTGCGTATGTAACGGTAAAGGGTAGCAATGCTTGTTATGTTAAGCACCATACATCCGACATCGGAGGGCAATGCGCCCAAAGGCAAGCGGCGCTTTGTTGCAGAATAAATTAAAATCTTTTCAGCACCATGCGGGTAGCTGGATTTTAATTTTAATACTTTAACAGAATTGTCCTCGTCGCGTTTATTGGCGGCAATAACGGCAAACTTTTCAACAGCCTCCGGTTTGTTGTCCTCAATTGCAATAAAAACACGCTTGAATCCTATAATCTTTTTAAGCAGATAAATGCCCTCAATAATGTCATCGTAGTCCTCAATACAACTGCGGTAGTCAGAGGTGATGTAAGGCTCACATTCTGCACCGTTTATTATAAGCGTGTCAAGGTTATTTCCGTCCTTGGGTGCAAGTTTTACATGGGTTGGAAATCCCGCACCGCCAAGTCCTACCAGGCCGCAATTGCGGGTGGCTTTTACCAGGTCGTCAATTGTGTTGACCTCCATCGGCTTCAAATCAGGGCAGGGGGTATTGTTACCGTCAGATTCTATAACAACGGCTTTGCATTTCCCGCCGTTTGAAAGATGAAAATCGTCAATGCTTTTAACTGTGCCCGAAACAGAAGAGTATATGGGTGCGCTTATATATTTTTCGCTGTCGCCGATAAGCGTGCCTACAAAAACTTCGTCACCCGCTTTGACAGTTGGCTCGCATGGTGCACCTATGTGCTGTGACATAGGAAGAATAACAGTATTTGGCGGCGGCATTATAACCGATGCGAGCTCAGCGGTATTTTTACAGTGGGGTACATCGGCACCGCCGCGGATATCGGCAACAGGATAAGCAATCTCCTGTGATAAATTCATAAGCTCTCCTCCAAGAAAAAATATTATAGTAAACATAGTTATTATAATAAAAAAGTATGTGCAATTCAAGAAAAACAGTGATAAAATAAAAAAGCAGAGCATTTTTAGGGTATAATATTATATTTTTCGAAAAACATAAAAAAGTACTTGCAAAATGCAAGTGCATTGTGTATAATGTGAATACTGAAAGAAAATTAAATATCGCGGGGTAGAGCAGTTGGTAGCTCGTCGGGCTCATAACCCGGAGGTCGCAGGTTCAAATCCTGTCCCCGCAACCATATCGAGTATTCATAAGGGATTTCACTTATGAATACTCGATTTTTTTATCTTGATACGGTTTTATGTACGGAGCAGGTTTTCGCCTGCTCCTTTTGTTACGCCGTTTTCGGCTCGGTTAAATATTTGGTCGCGACACCTTTTCGGGTATCGGCGACGATATTCGATCTGCGAGACACTTCGGGTATCTCCACATACCCTACAAAGCGATAATAGATAACGATTCTCTGCGTTCGGTTTTTACCTTTGCCCTCTGTTTCAAAAACATCAATGTGGTCGATGAGTTCACGGAGCAGTGGTGCGGTCAGTCTGTCCATTCGCATAAACCTGCGGATTGCCGAAGTGAAATTCTCGCGTTCCTGTTCGCGCTGTCCGCATTCGGAAAGCTTTTGACGAAGCGTTTTAATTTTTGTTTTCAGCTCCAGCCTTTCCGTTTCATACTTGTGAGACAACTGCATAAACCACTCGTCACTCACCTTGCCGACGGCGTTGTCCTCATAAAGCTTTTCGTATAGATGGGATACGGTATCGTTTCTGGCGATTGCTTTTTGAACTTCTGCTTCGTCGTGCTTCTTTTCCTTCAAAAGCTCTTTATCGGTTTTTTGAGCAAGCAGCTCGGCAAAGGCTTCCTCATCCGCAGCCAAAAATTCTGCCATTCTTCGCAGTTCAAGCATTACCACCTGCTCGATGGCGTCTGCTCTGACATAGTGTCTGCCGGGACATTCTCCTCGGTAATCCACCTTGTTGTTGGCACACACGAAATAGTGAATGTCCTTGTTGATAGTATTCGTATGATGACGAAGCTTACCGTGGCAATCGCCGCAGAACAGCAAATCGCAGAATATGCTTTTCTCGCCGTTTTTCGGCTTTGGCGCGCGGCGTTTTGTTTTGGCTATGAGCGTCTGTACCTTTTCGAAATCACCCCGTGCAATAATCGGCTCGTGAACATCCTTAAATATTGCCCAATTCTCAGGATCGTTCGGAAGTCTTGTTTTGTTCTTAAAAGACTTTGAGCAGGTCTTGAAGTTGATTACATCACCGCAGTATTCCTGCTGAGACAAAATCTTTTGTATTGTTGTCTTGCACCACTTATACGGGTTAGGCTGCGTTTTCTTACCGCCTCGCGGTAAACCCTTGCTTTGTCAGTATGCCATAGGAACGAGAGTTTTCTGTTCTTGCAGGATTCGTGCTATTGTTTCGTTACCTTTTCCTTCAAGGCACATTTTGAAAATGCTTTTTACCACCTCTGCCGCCTCCTGGTCGATAACCCACTTCTTTTTGTTCTCAGCGGATTTCATATATCCGTAAGGCGGCTGAGATAACGGCTCTCCCATGGAACCGCGCAAGCGGTGTGAGGAACGAATCTTCTTTGAAATATCCCTTGCATACATTTCATTAAGAATGTTCTTGAAAGGTGCAATTTCGCTCTCGCCCTCCTCGCTGTCTATTCCGTCATTCACGGCAATAAACCGAATATCGTGATCGGGGAAATACACATCGGTATAATTACCGACCGAAACATAATCTCGTCCGAGACGGGATAGGTCTTTTACCATTACGGCGTAGATATATCCCATTTCAATATCCGATATTAACTGCCCGAATCCCGGTCGGTTGAAATTTGTTCCTGTATATCCGTCGTCCACATAGAATTTTGTATCGGTCAATCCTTTTTCCTTTGCCTTTTGCGAAAGCAGCGTTTTTTGATTGACTATCGAATTGCTTTCGCCGTCCATTCCGTCGTCGCGGGACAAACGGCAGTAAAGCGCCGTTATCCCAATTTTGTTATTCTTTTTCGGCTGCATTATTATCCTCCTTAACGGCAGCCGTATAATCATATTCGGTGTTTATTATATTACTTGTACCGACAGACGGCAAATCTGCGAAATCGCTTGTAAGATAACTACCTATACAATTATTCAGCATAGTATTTTCTTTGGGTTCTTTATAGTTGGGCTTTTGAAATCTCGACTCAACTAAATATCTTACACCGTTAATAACATATTCCCGCGGTGCGGCGCCGAAGCCTACAATAAACTTATTCATAAGCCCTCCTTATCTCGCGTTGCGGCTGTGCTGACGGTCATATTCTTTTTTAACAAGTTTAAGCAGGTATTCTAACATTTCAGCCGGTGTCATAGATGACGGCACATATTTGCGAATATCGTCCATCGGGATTTTCAGCTTTTCCACTTGGTTCGGTTTCAGCTCGTTCATGATTTGAGTTACAGCATCGTAGTCAAGTTTACCTTCTTCAAATGCGGCACGCATGCGGCGAGCGTGTGCGTGGGACGGAAAAGTTTCGGTTTCATCAATATTGTCAACAATATCCCTCTGTGCTTCTTCATCAAGGAATGATAGTTCATATGCCGGGAGCATTTTCATCTTGCCTTTGTCCACATACTCCTGAAGTTCGGGAACAAGGTAGGTTAGGCGAATAAGTCTTTGAACGGTTTTATAGCTGTTGCCGGCTTCATTACCTATTTTTGCCGTAGTTCGATTGTCCTCGGACTTCGGGACATTCTGTCCCAAAGATTTGCCTTGATGAGATAATGCGTCTGCTTTCATACGGTAAGAACGAGCCTTTTCCATAAGCGTTAGATTCTCACGCTGACAATTGGAATCTACCATCATAACCGTGGCCTCATCACGGTCGATAAAATGAACAACCGCAGGGACTTCTTTCATTTCAAGAAGCTCAGCGGCGTGTACTCTGCGGTGTCCTGATATGATTTCGTATTCGTCCTGTTTATCCTCAAGCGGACGGACGATAATGCGGTTTAGCAGTCCGTACTCTTTTATACTTTCAACAAGCTCCGTCATTGACACATCATCAAGCACCTTGTAGGGGTGGCTCTCAAATGGGTGAAGCTTTTCAATCTTAATGTTCATAAGCTTCGGTTTAGGTTCTTTTACTACCTTTTCGGCAGACATTTTGGTTTCGTTTTTCATTCAACATAATCTTTTCGTAATTCATTTTTCTTTTTGTCTGCCGTCTCTTGTAGAAAATTGTGTATAGGAAAATATGATTGAAACGGCAGTTTGGTTTGTGTTTCATAATTACTGCCTTTCAATGTTGTTACTCTCGGCCTTCGCCGCAGTGTGCTTCTGCAAATAATCCTTTGTAAATGATTTAAACTTGTGCTGAAATAAAAAACACCGCATGAAAAGCAAAACAGATTTCTTCGTTCTATTTTTCATACGGTGCCGGGAATAAGCCTTTTGTTGTTTTACGCTTTTTAAGGCATAAGCAAATTCATATTGTATCGCACATTCGACTATTTCCACTGTTTTTTCTACAATAAACAGTGACAATTTTTGTTTTCATACTTTTCTGATAAAATATTAGAAAAATACTCGGAGGTAAATTGAGATGAAAGGACAAATTATTACAGCAAGAATGATTGCCGAATTTAAGGAACATCTAATCTTAGAGGAAAGGAGTGCGGCAACAGTTGAGAAGTATATCCGTGATGTAAAAGCGTTTTCAGCGTATACACAGAACACTTCCGTAACAAAAGAAACCGTAATTGCATACAAAAAACACCTGCAGGAAAATTATGCTGTGCGTAGCGTTAATTCAATGCTGGCAAGTATCAACAGCTTATTTGTATTTCTCGGTTGGCACGATTTAAAGGTGAAATCCTTAAAACTTCAACAGCAGGTATTCTGCCCCGAAGAAAAGGAACTGACAAAAGCAGAATACGCACGGCTTTGCAGAACAGCGGAACGCAAGCACAACGAAAGACTTAATCTTATTTTGCAAACAATTTGCGGCACGGGCATTAGAGTCAGTGAGCTGCAATATATAACCGTTGAGGCGGTAAAGAAAGGCGAGACGGTTGTGAACTGCAAAGCAAAAACTCGGTCGGTGTTTATTGTAAAAGAATTAAAACAAAAATTGCTCCGCTATGCAGCAGAGCAAGGAATAAAAAGCGGTATGATTTTTGTTACGCGAACAGGCAAGCCGATAAGCCGCACAAATATTTGGCGAGAAATGAAAGCGTTATGCGAGGAAGCAAACGTCAACCCGCAAAAGGTATTTCCACATAACCTGCGCCATCTATTTGCAAGGGTGTTTTACGGAATTGAAAAGGATATTGCCAAGCTTGCAGATATTCTCGGTCATTCAAGCATAAACACCACAAGAATTTATATTATCTCCACCGGAACGGGACACCGCCGCCGTATGGAGAATATGCGGCTGATAATTTAGCCTGAAAAAACAAAAACAGCCACCGAACTCGGCGGCAGAAACATAATCATCATTATGTTGTAAAAGAAGTTATATGAGCTGCTTATAAATATAAAACAGGTAAAAAATGTGTATAAAAAATCAAGCCCCATTCCTTTGTTTTTAAAAATAAATAATAAGGCTTTAATTGCTATGTTTAAATTCAGATGATTTTGGAATTTTATACCTTTTTTTGCCTCAAACGCTTTACAGTCGGCAAATTTTGTGCTACAATATTTATGTGAATTCAACTTAGTTATGTATAGTTTGCAACATAATGATGATTATGTTGCATCTAAACCGATGACAAAAACGTTTTCCGTTATGCTTTTTAGAATTTTGGGTGTTTCCATATATTTTTTTGATTGGATTCTTTACAACACCTTAACGCTATGCTATAACATTTGCCGATTTATGAATTTTTGCGTATGCTTTTTGCGGCATAACAGTAATCAAATTGATATTTAAGTTTTTTCGGGTATGAACCGAATATTTTGTGTTTAATATATCAACAATGAAATTTAATTAGTAATTTTAAAGGGACGTAAAATGAAAACTTATATTTCTACCGTAATAATAACACAGTTATCGTTGCTCACCCTGATTGTGTTTGTAACAAAAAACAAGGTTTTGCCTGAACGTGTAAAAACGGGAATCATAACCGCATCTGCTCTGATTATGGTATGTTCATTTGCAGAATTTTCAGGAGTGTTGCTTGACGGAGCGGCAACTATATTAAAACCTTTGCATATTGTTGTTAAGTATATCGAGTTCTGTGTAGCGCCGATTATTCCGCTTGTGTTTTCATCTGCATTTTATCCGATGAAATCCAAAGAAATGATTTTTCTGCCACTCATTATTCATATCGCTTTTGAAACATTGTCACTCTTTTTAGGAATTATATTTTATATAGATGATAAAAACGTTTATCATCACGGTGAACTGTATTGGCTGTATTATTTATTTGTGTTTTTAAGTGTGATGTATCTTTTTTTCACCGTTGCAAAATTCGAAGCACAATTTCAGAACCGAAACCACAGTTCACTATTTATACTTTTGGCGTTTTTCACAGTGGGAGTCGTGTTTCAAAACATTGACAACGATGCCAAAATCGTTTGGCTTACAGTGGCAATAGGTATGATACTTTTCTACATTTACTACTGTAACATGATCTACAAACTCGATGCTTTGACCGAACTTTTAAACCGCATGGCCTATGAGGTGCATATATCCTCATTAAAAAGAAAAGCATATATAATTTTGTTTGACGTAAATAACTTTAAAAGTATAAATGACACTTTTGGTCACAATTCCGGCGATATGTGCTTGAAATCCGTAGCGTCTGCCATAAGAAAGGTGTATCGCAAAAGCGGATTGTGTTACAGGGTAGGTGGGGATGAATTTTGTGTTATTATTGACCGCAAGGCTGACTTTTGTAAAATTGAGGATCTGAATGCAAAATTTAAAAATCAGATTTCAAAACACAATAACGACATCGGCACTGCACCGTCGGTAGCCATAGGCTATGCGCTTTTTGAGCCGAACAAAACCAAAATATCCGATACTGTTAAAAAAGCCGACGAGCAAATGTATTTAAACAAAAACCATACAAACGAACCATAAAAAAACTTTTTCTTGTATTTGATATTAAAGTTTGCTATAATGATAAAAAATACAGGCAAATCTGTCGAAAGACAGGGACGCAAAGTTAAGTGTCTAACCGGAATTTTCCGTATGATTGACTGACCGCACCCGAAATGTGCGGTCAGTTTTTTTATTGAGGTGATTTTTTGAACCGTGTTTTAAGAAAAGAAAAAAAGTTTTTAATCAGTATTGACGAGTTTATTTTCCTATCGCACAAATTAGGAAATATTATGCTTTCAGATCCGCATAACGGCACTCACGGATACACAATCCGTTCCCTTTATTTTGACACTGTTTACGATCGGGATTATTTTGAAAAGCAGGCGGGCGTTGAGCTGCGGCGCAAAATACGGCTTCGTTGTTATGATCCGAAAGCGGATTACGCTATGCTTGAAATAAAACAAAAGCAAGGGGCAAATCAGCTAAAGCGTTCGCTTAAATTAAAACGCGAGGATGCCGTTCGACTGACTTTGGGAGACTACTCTCCGTTGCTTTCATATTCCGAGCCCTTTGCCGCCGAATGTTATGCTTTGATGAATACCAAATGCTATTTGCCGAAAACCATTGTGGAATACAATCGTAAGGCTTATATCGCAAAAGAAAACAAAATAAGAGTAACCTTCGACAATCATATTGTTTCTACGGAAAGCTGTTTTGATTTATTCAGCGAAAATCTGAATATGAATCCTGTGCTCGACCCATATAATGTGGTGCTTGAGGTGAAATTCAACGGTTTTTTGCTTGAATATATAAAGCGGATGATAAATCCCGTTAACAGAAGCGAGCTTTCAGTCAGTAAATATGTTTTAGCCAGACAGAACGGTTATCAAACAAGATTATAGGAGAATAAAAAATGAGAGAAAAAATTTACAGTCTTTTTACTAACCCCAGCGATATGACATGGCAACAAATTTTAATGAATATATCCGCAGCCGCAGTACTCGGAATGTTTATTTTTGTTTCTTATTTAATATCGCACAGAGGGACTATTTACAGCAAAAAATTTAATGCTTCGCTTGTTATTTTGACGGTGCTTACAGGCACGGTTATGACCGTTATCGGAAATAACATAGCGTTATCCCTCGGTATGGTCGGAGCATTGTCTATTGTACGTTTCAGAACAGCTATTAAAGATTCCCGTGATACGGTATATATTTTTTGGGCAATCATAATAGGTATTTGCTGCGGTGTCGGGGATTATTTGGTAGCATCAATAGGCAGTGCGGTTACCTTTTTCGTTATATTTATTCTCGGTTGTATTAAAAGCGATAACCGTATTCTCTTAATAGTGCGCGCCGACCGTGCCAAACAGCCCATGATTAAATCACAGGTTTACAAGCTGTTTTCCGGAAAAGCAATTCTAAGAGTAGAAAACACTACTCAGGATACCGTAGAGTTAATATATGAGCTGACGCAAAAAATGGTTAGAAAAGCAGAAAAAGGCGAAATTAATATTACTGACAGCATATATAAACTTGAAAATATAGAATATGTTAATTTGGTAATGCAGAACGATGAAATATCCAACTGACGGAGGATTTTCAGATGAAATATAAATTTATCGGGGCGATTGCGTGCATTGCAATATTGCTTGTGGGTTCACTTAATTGGAATTTGCTGTTCGGTCTTACAACCGAAAAACGCGTTCATCAGCATTTATCTTATGTGCCAAAACAAAAATGCGAGCAAACCCATAATGACGGCGAGCTTTGCACTCACCTCCCGCTTATTTCTATTGATACAAACGGTCAGGAAATACCGGGAAAAGGAATGAAAGACGAAAACGGAAGACACACCGGATTTTCCTCCACTCCCGACGGAAACGACCGAATAACTGCCTCTATGCGGATTATGGATTCGGAATCCGAATATAATCATACTTCCGATGAATCTACGGTTTCAAGCGATGTAATTATTCATGTGCGCGGTAACAGCTCGAGATTTTTTGAAAAATCAGGTTATCGCATTAAGCTTATTGATAAGAATGGGAACAATAATCCTCAGTCACTGCTCGGAATGGATAAACACCAAGACTGGGTGTTGCACGGGCCTTACCTTGATAAAACACTGATACGCAACTATATGATGTATAACTTATCGGGAGAAATTATGGACTATGCGCCGAATGTGCGTTTTTGTGAGGTTGTTATCAACGGCGAATATGAGGGAGTATATGTTTTGACCGAGCTGATTACAGCAGGCAAAGACGGTGCAAGGCTTAATATGTCGGTTGACGCTAAGGATAATACCTACACCGGTTACCTTTTAAGATTGGACCGACAAAACGACATTGAATCCGACCGTGTAAATAACCTGACTGAATATACTCTAAGAGCAGACAGGGATTTAAAATTAGAGGTTGAATATCCCGGACCGCAGAAACTGAACGAAACGCTTAAAAGATCTATTGAAACCGACTTCTCACGCTTTGAAAAGGCGCTTTATTCATATGATTTCAACAACAAAAAATACGGCTATAAAAATTATATTGATGTTGATTCGTTAGTCTCGTATTTTATCATTCACGAGCTTGTTGTAAACTATGACGCCGGATCTTATTCCACCTATATTTATAAGGATACAAGCGGAAAATACAAGATGTGCGTTTGGGACTTTAATAATGCTTGTGACAATTATCAAGAACAAAGCGTTATGACGGTACAGCATTTTGAAATTCAAAACAAATTATGGTTCGATATGCTTATGAAAGATGAAGATTTTGTTGAAAGTGTTATAAGCAAATATCGGTCTTTACGAAAAACTGTATTCAGCGATAAATATTTAGAAGAATATATTGACGGGGTTATTGAATTTTTAGAACCGGCAATAGAACGGAACAACAAACGATGGGCTTCGTCTTTCAGCGACGATACTCTTCTTGAACCCGAAGGCAGAAATCTTCATTCGTATGACGAGGCAGTAATGCAGCTAAAAACATTTTTCAGTGTGCGTACAGCTTGGCTTGACGATAACATTGAAACACTTAAACAATACAGTGCGTCATCAAAAATCAAGAAATACACCGAGGTAACAGATTAGAAAGGAGCATATATGAAAAAATTTATTATTATTGTTTTATGTATTGCTCTTTTATTTGTCGGTGTTGATGCCGCTTACTACCGTTTAGGAGTATATATCGATCTTAACCCTTCAAAAGAAGTGAAAACCTTTGTAAAAACAAAGGAAAACAAAATTCTGCTTAACAGCGGAAAAGGATATAATGAATTTGAAATAAAAGGCGTTAACTTAGGCTCGGGCGAGCCGGGTGAATGGTCTACGGATTTCAGCATAGACAAAGAAACCTATAAGAGATGGTTTAAATATATAAAAGAAATGGGTGCTAACACTATTCGTGTTTACACCATTCAGAACGATACCTTTTATAACGCATTTTATGAATATAACTATCAAAATCCGGATCCTCTTTATATGATTCACGGAGTGTGGGTAAACGATTATGTTCAGAATTCCCACAGAGACGCTTATGATAAAGACTTTTACACCACCTTTTCCCGTGACAGCATTACCATGATTGATGTTATTCACGGAAAGAAAAAGCTTTCCTTAGGGCGCGTTGCCAGCGCCGGTCACGGAACATACCGCAAGGATGTTTCAGAGTGGGTTATCGGCTATATTCTCGGTGTTGAATGGGACGATATTACGGTAGCCTATACAGATGAAACCTATAAGAATATGACGGAGTATACGTCTTTTAAAGGAGAATATCTTTATACGGCAGAAAATGCCTCGGTTTTTGAAACGCTTTTGTGCAAGCTTGGAAATCATTTGATAGATTATGAAACAAAACGCTATAAAACGCAAAAGCTGATTGCCTTTTCAAATTGGCCGACAACCGATCCTTTTAAATATCCCGAAACTGTAAAAAACTTATATATGAAATGCGCCTATGTGGATGTTGAGCATATTAAAACAACCGACAAGTTGCTTACAGGACAATTTGCCTCATATCATGTTTATCCTTACTATCCCAATTATCTTAATTGGACCGACGATTGGAGCTTTTCGGGTATCACCGACAAAACTCAGTTTTATGACGGTGAAGAATTAAATACCTACCGAGCATACTTAAGTATGCTTACCTCGCACCATACAATTCCCGTAGTAATTTCTGAATTCGGTGTTTCAACAGGCAGAGGAATGGCACACAGAGATTTAAACACGAACCGAAATCAAGGCAATATGTCCGAAAAGGATCAAGGACAGGCGCTTATTCGGTGCTATGAAGATATAATGGCTGCAGGATGTGCGGGTTCTTGCGTGTTTTCGTGGCAAGACGAATGGTTCAAGCGCACTTGGAATACTATGTATGCCGTAAATTTAACCCGAAATCCTTATTGGTCGGATTATCAAACAAACGAGCAGTATTTCGGACTTCTTTCCTTTGACCCCGGGAAAGAAAAATCCGTTTGTTATGCAGACGGAGATATTTCGGAATGGTCGGGAGAAAAGCCTGTAGTACAATCGGGAGATATGTCTGTAAGTATCCGTTATGATGAGCGGTTTATGTATTTTCTAATCTATAAGAAAAACCTTGATTTTGAAAATGACAAAATATTTATTCCTATTGATACCACACCGAAATCCGGCAGTAATTACTGTGAGAACTTTGGCTTGAAGTTTGATAAGGCAGCGGATTTTGTCCTTGTAATCAATGGGAAAGACAACAGTCGGCTTATGGTTCAGGAACGATATGAAGTACTGCGATCTACCTATTCGCAAATTCTTAAAGGCTTTGATACCTATCTTGTTGATAATGTTCCCGATAAGAACTCCTCAAAATTTGTAAATATTGATATGATCCTTGAAATTTTCAATGTCACGGAAGAACAGCGACACAGTAATCTCTTTAATTTCGGTGAGCCTTCATTTGAAACCGGAAAGCTGAGATACGGAAACGCCAACCCGGATTCTGCCGACTTTGACTCGCTTGCCGATTTTGCCCAAAGCGGAGATTATATAGAAGTGAAATTGCCGTGGCAGCTGCTTAATTTCTCCGATCCGTCTAAAATGGAAATCCTCGATGATTATTACAGCGGAAATTACGGAATTAAATTTATAAATATCAATAAAATGAATATTGGAATTATGACCGAAAGCAGTAACCGCTGCCATCTTTCATCCTTTGAACTGAAGGGGTGGGGCAACAAAGTGACTTATCACGAAAGGCTTAAGAATTCCTATTATCTATTACAAAGTTATTGGAACAAAGAGGTGTCGCCGTGAGAGTAGAAATAATGCTGTATATCTATCTGTTTGTATGCGGAGCAATGATTATTTTTAATATAATCACTGCGCTTTTATTTCGCAAAAGCGAACGAAAGACGGAAAAAGTAAGCAAAAATCTGCGTTATGAGGTTGTGCTCCGGCTTAAAGCTGCGGAGGCAGGCTCCCCTATTGACAAAAACCATAAGCTATATCTGAGCCGGAAATTACGAAAAGTCGGGAATATGATAGCCTTTGACAAAATGTTGGCGGCTGAATATATAAGCCACCCGCAGGAAATTCGCAATTATTTGCATAGTCTTGACGAGGTTTTTATATCACTTATGGCATATTATATGAAGCGAAACAGAATTGAAGCCGCCTATTTCCCCTATATTATAAAAAAATACCGAGTAATTGCATACCGTTCCTTTTATAGCCTTGAGGGGGCTTTACTTGAGCTTTTGAACGAACCGAGCATTTACTGCCGTGAAAATGCTATGCAGGCGCTTTACACTACGGGCGATGTTGACTGTATTATAAAAGCTATTAAAACAATTGACCGTAGTGATTTATTCTATCACCGAAAGCTGTTATCCGACGGTCTTTTGAATTTTGCCGGCAGCGGTAATACTTTGGGCAAAAAAATCGTTGAAAATTTTTTTGATTTTTCAGTAGGAATGCAAGTGACATTACTTGATTATTTGCGCTTTTCAGGCAGTGAGTACCAAAAGTTTGCATTATCGCTTTTGATAAACGAGGATTTGAATGATGAAATACGCTATGCGGCAATCCGATATCTCGGCAAATATCCGTTTTCAAAAGCGTATGAAGCGCTGTGCGGTTTTGCTGAGGAGAACTCAGAGCAAAAGTGGGAGTATGCCGCTATTGCTTCAACCGCTCTCGGTTCATATCCGTGTGAAAACACCGTACATATTTTAAAGAAAAATCTGTATAGCCGAAACTGGTATGTACGGCTCAATTCGGCGGCGAGTTTGAAAAATCTCGGAATTACATATTCGGAATTAAGCGATATTATAGACGGAAACGACCGCTATGCTTCGGAAATTATCAGGTATTGTCTGCAACGGGATTATTCGGGTGAAAAGGAGGCGGTTCATATATGATAGAAGCAATAGATATATTCCTAAAAGCCGTCGGTGTGTTTTTTATTATTTATATGATTGGTTATTCAACCTTTTTGTTTCTGTCTGTTTTGGTAGGATCTTCTGAGCTTTACAAAACACATCGCCGAAAATGCCTTAAAAATTTTTTTCCGAACGATTATTTTGTGCCGATTACCATTGTAGTCCCTGCTTATAACGAAGAAATAACCATAGTGGAAATGGTTAAGTCCCTGCTTGAGCTTGATTATCGGTCTTACGAAATCATTGTAGTTGATGATGGTTCACGCGACGAAACCGCAAAAAAGGTTATTGACGCATTTTCAATGCACCGTGTTTCACGTCCGATTCGCAGACAAATTGAATGTCAGCCCGAGGAATTTATTTATGAAACAAGGGATACCCGTGTGCCGCTTACTGTTATACGAAAGAAAAACGGCGGAAAAGCCGACGCACTGAATATGGGTATAAACGCCGCTAATTATCCTTATTTTATCTGTATGGATGCAGACTCGGTACTTCAGTATGATTCACTTAAAAACATCTCTCAGCCTATTTTAGAAAAACCGAATGTTGTTGCAGTCGGAGGGTTGATAAGGCTGTCAAATGATGTTGAGCTTGAGAATTGCAGAGTGAAAAAATATCAACTTCCAAAAAATATCATTGTCTGTATGCAAGTGCTTGAATATGACCGGTCATTTTTAGCGTCACGCATTATGTTCGATAAATTCAACGGCTCGCTTATTATTTCAGGTGCATTCGGTTTGTTTAAAAAGGATGTTGTAATTGCCGCCGGAGGTTACAATAACAAAACAATGGGTGAGGATATGGAGCTTGTAGTAAAGCTGCATGAATACTGTACGGTCAATAATATGAAATACACTATCTGCTATGCAACCGACGCCATTTGTTGGACGCAGGCTCCCGAAAAGCTGAGCGACTTAAAAAAGCAGCGTAAGCGCTGGCACCTTGGACTGTTTCAAAGTATGATTAAACACAGAAAAATGCTTTTCAACCCCAAATTCGGTGCGGTAGGTTATATTTCATATTTATATTTTCTGATTTATGAATTGCTTTCGCCTTTTATAGAAATATTCGGAGTTCTGACAATGCTTTTGGCTTTTGCGATGGATTTGATTAACATTCCGTTTATGGTACTGTTTTTCCTTATCTATGCAGTATTTGGAAGTGTGTTGTCGCTTACGGCGTTTTTTTCAAGAATTTATACTTCGGATTTGAAAGTAACATTTTCAGACGCGGTTAAAGCCTGCCTTTTGTGTGTTTTTGAAATCACATGTCTTAGGTTTGTTTTGGTTTGGGTCAGGGCAACGGCTTTTTTCGGTTATCGCAAGAAAAAACTGCAATGGGGTCGAATTGAACGCAAAAAAATCAACTTTAAATAAGAGGAGAGAAATATATGGAACTTAACGATTTAAGAACCGCATTGTTCGGATTTAATAAAAACGATGTTTGCGAATACATTTCACAGTTAAACTATATCTATGAACAAAAGGAAGCGCAAAAAATCAAAGAGCAGAAAGATATATTAGAGGAACTGAATAAAAAGAATGAGGAACTGAATGATTATAATTCATGTTTAAATCAAGAAAACACCGATCTTAAAAGAATTAACGATGAATTACAGAAAAAATTTGAATTATCCGACAAAAGGTCAAGCGAATTGGAAAACCAAATTGAAGAAATTCGCAAAGCGACCGTTTCAGTGCTTGAGGAAGTTAAAGAACAGCTAAATTCGGCCGAAAAAAGAATTTCGGATTTGCGGACGGAGCAAGGGTATGAATGATTGCCGAAAGTTTTATAAAAGCTTAATTATATGCATTTTTTCTATTGCGATGATATTGAATATCGGGGTGCCTGTTTATGCCGCTGTTTATACAGTACCAAGTGACAGCGATGAGGCGGACACCGTTTATGTTGCCGGAAATCCCAATGCATATCCGCTTGAATATTACAGTAAGGAAGATAAAGCTTTTTGCGGTGTTTTTCCCGATATGCTGAAGGTTGTATCCGAAAAAACAGGTATTTCATTTACCTATATTTCAGCTTCTTCCGAAAATCGGCAGAAAGAGCTTTCCCGCAACAATCAGGTTGAATTGTTGACAGTACTCTCCGATAAACAGGACGAGTGCAAAGTGGATGAACTGTTGCCGGTTTTAGAGTTTTATTCTAAAGGGGAAAATACAACTTATTGCATAGGCTTTACCGAAATTACCTCTCCTGAACTTATCGGGAAAATAAGAAATGCATTTTTGGAAATATCCGAAGAGGAAAAAATGGGATTTTTACTCGCAAATTCAAATAATAATCCTGATGTGAGCAACAAGAACCGTTTAATAAAAATAATAATTTTGTCAATTTCTTTTCTTATTGTCATTTGCGGTTTTCTTGCCGTCATTGCCGTCAAAAGAAAAAAACACAGCAATCAAGATTCGATGATTGACAAATTGACGGGTATAGGCAATGCAGAATATTATAATTATGCCTTTGAACAGTTGCTATCCCGTCAATCTAAAAATCTTTATGCTGTTGTTTATTTGGCATATGAAGTTGAAAAAACAAGCATTGAATGCGGAGAAAAAACAATTAAGGAAATTGAGAGTTATGCTGCTGCACACTTAAATTCAAAAATTGCCTCTGCCGAATACCTAGCAAGGATAAATGACGAAGTTTTTGTAATGCTTATACAGGCACCTACAGAAAAAGAATGTGCAAGCAAAATGTTCGAGGTTGTTGACAGCTTAAACCTATATTTGCAGGAATTTTATCCCAATATGGCAAATGCTTTCAGAGCAGGAGTCTCAAGGCTTTGCGAACATCCTGATTGCAATGCCGAAACAGCATTTTATAATGCAAAGCAGGGTTATTTTGCAGCTCTAAGGAGCAATACTTCTGTAGTAATAACCTGTGAAAACCACTTGACACAAAGCAGAAGACAGGAAAAATTGCGAAAGGATGTTGCCAATGCGGTTACCGATGGCGAATTCCGAGTGTATTTACAGTTTATCAATGAAAATAAATCCAAAAAAATTTGCGGTGCGGAGGCTCTGTCACGCTGGCAAAATAAAGAATACGGTATATTGCGTCCACACGAATATATTGACGTTTTGAAAGAAACCGAACAAATAATAGCACACGATTACAAAATGTTTTCTGCTGTATGCCGACAACTTGAGGCTTGGTGTGCCGAACCGTATAAGCAACTTTTTTTAACCTGCAATTTCACAAGGACTTCGCTCAGTCAAAATGATTTTTTCGACCGCATATCCGAAATTTCTTCCGATTACAAATTTGATCGTAGCCGACTTGTACTTGAAATGACCGAAGATTCAATTGCTGAGAATTCACAGGCGGTTTCGGAAAATATCAGCAAATGCCGCAGAGCAGGCTTTAAAATAGCGATTGACGATATGGGAGCGGGATTTTCGTCTTTTGCCGACTTATATGATAATGAAATTGATTTAGTAAAAATCAATGGAGAATTTATTGCCTCTTGCACATCTGAAAGGCGGCAAACTATGCTTTCAAATATAATAACACTTGTGCATGAGTCCGGCGCAAAGATTCTTTGTGAGGGAGTTGAAAATTTGGAACAAGCAGATTTTCTCGACAAAATAAATTGTGATATGATGCAGGGATTTTATTTTTCAAAGATCCTCCCACTGGTTGAATGTGAAAAATTTCTTAAAAATGAAAATATCACAGAAGGAAAAATTTTTAAAACTAACACAGAAAATGTTTGCAGAGTATATTAAAGATAGATTTCCGAGACGGGGGTGCGGACATAGTCTTGGATTAGCTGTTTAAACAGCCCAAGAATATGTCAGCACCCCCGAACCAGATTTTGCACAATCACTTTCAACAAAGAATTATTCCGCCTATTTGTCCTTATCTAAAGATAATTTTGTTGTTCACAATTTCCGATGCCAGACTTCGTATGTTATTCATCTTCCTGACCCAGACCATTTGATTGTCAGATTTTAAGCGTTCGGTAACGCCCTCTGCTGCAGCCATCTGTTTTACCAGGCGCTCAAACATTTCCTCCGCCTGTTGGTCAATGTCGGCAAGATAACTGGTTAACTCACCGCTAATTTGCAAGCTTGACAAAATAATTCGTTTGTTACGGCGGAGATATTCGTGATGGCGCTGTCCCCATATTCCGATAGGTTGGTGTTTTTCTTCCGGCAATTTCAGACACGGCAAATAATAATCACCCTGCAGTTCATACCAAAGTCCGTTGCTTTCGTCATATTTATATTTTTCCATAGTCAAATTCTCACTTTCTTATGCTTCATTTTAAATGCTTTTATCAAAAGTTCGTCTATATCCTCAACGGGATTACCGTTGTCGAGAAATAACAACCGTGCTTCATTTAAGCACTTGATAAGCAACCGCCACTCAAATTCCGATAATTCCAAAAATCGTTTTTGTTCTTTCATAGTAAAATCCTCCTTTGCAAGTACATTGTACCGCAAAAGAGGACTTTTTGAAAATGTGCGTTTGGGTGAATATGATTGTACGCCCCCGGCGTTGTTATTAAATCCCTTATGAACATCCGTACCACGTTGTCGCGGACTATGTATTGTTCGCGACGACTTTTCGTTTGAAAAGTCATCGGCTCACTCACGCCGTCGCTCCTCCTTTCCGCAAAAATTCACGCTTGCTGCGGCTGTTCGCTTGTAAACGCGCTCGCAACGCCTCCGCGGCGCTACCAACTTTTTGCGGGTTCAAATCCTCATCCGCATTTTATGTTGGCATCTTTTTTGATACCTCTTGACAATCAAAAAGCTTGAAAAAGCCCGTAAATAAAGGTCTTTTCGGGTTTTTTTGTTTTGTGGGTAAATTAGGGTAATTTCAAGTGGTTTTAAATAATTAGGTGGCTTAACAGACGGCTCAAAAAAACAACACCGGACATATCGTGTCCGATGTCTTTTTTATTCACATTGGCGAGTGATATTTTATTTATATTTGATTCCGGATATCGTATTGCTGACATCACTCTTAAACACAATGCAATCGGTGCGATTAAATATTAAGTTTTCTATGTAAGGGGTATTTTCCTTTTTAAAAATACAAAATACGAGTTTAGTTGGATTTTTTGAGTATGTACCCTCTGCACTGATGATAGTGGCTGATTGATGTAACTGCTTTAAAATTTCGGAACATAACCCTTCTGCATTAGAAGTGATAAAGATAAAAGCCGATATAGGACAACTACTGAGGAAATTATGTGAATGGAAAGGCGTAGAAAGTATTGGAGCTGAAGCTTGTCCCGACCATATACATTTATCGGTGTCAATACCTTCAAAAATAAGTGTATCAAGTTTTATGGGATATTTAATAGGAAAAAACAGTTTAATGATTTTTGACAAACAAGCAAATCTAAAATACCGATACGGGAACCGAGAATTTTGGTGTAGAGGATATTATGTAGATACCGTAGGGAAGAAAAAAGGTAATAGCAGAATATATACGGAATCAACCACAAGAAGATTTAGCGTACGAACAAATTAGTATAAAAGAATTAGCAGACCCGTTTACGGGTGAGCCGGTTAAGGTAAGCAAAAAATAACCAACCGCTTTAGTGGCAGCTAAGAGTCCGCTTGCGGTTGGCAGATTGTTCGGTGGACTTTCAGTCCCGCCGGTAACAGCGGTTTACAGCCGCAGAGCAAACTGCCGGCTAAGCCGGTAGTCATGATTGTAAAATTGTTGTATTTACTGTTACTATATATTATAATAATATAATAAGAATTAAAAAACAAAAAAGGAAGAATAAAATGAAGAGTAGTATCAAAAAAGTATTAAGTGTTTTGCTTGCTGTTTTATTTATTGTAACAGTATTTTCAGTTTGCGGCATTAATGCAACAGCAGACACACCAAAGGTTTATATGCGTTATCCCGGCGGTGTCGCAAAGGCATTTACAATGTCCTTTGATGACGGCAGGGTAAATGACAGAACGTTGGTTGGTATTTTTCAGGAATATAACCTTAAATCTACATTCTATCTAAACTCAGGCAATTTAGGTAAAGGCTCAACCCTTTTAACAGAAAGCGCAGCAGTTGAGCTTTATAAAAATTCGGGCATGGAGGTTGCTTCCCATACCGCCAATCATAAGGATTTACCTACTGTTTATAAAGAGTTTGGCACACAAGGCTTAAAGGAAGAAATTCTTGATGATATTGCAAAGCTTGAGGCCTTGTTTGGTAATAAAATTTACGGTATTGCCTACCCGGGCGCACCTCCGTATGAGTTTAACAGTCCTGAGGTAATTCAATACTTAAAGGATAACGGCATAGGCTATGCGCGCACTTTGAACGGTAATAACAAAAATTATGAAATACCTGATAACTGGTATGTGTGGGAGCCTACCTGTCAGATAAATTCTGCAGAATTAAGCACATATACAAGAACGTTTATTAATAAAAAGGTGTTTGGAGACCCGCTTTTGTATTATGTCTGGGGACATGAGTATGACATAAGCTCAATGCAAAGCGGTTATATGCTTGGCACTTTCTGCGAGCAAATAAGCGGCAAGGATGACATATGGTATGCAACCAATGGCGAGGTATATTCATATATAAAGGACTATGAAAAATTAAACATTTCTGCCGATACTGATACAATTACAAATCCCACAGGCAGAAGCCTTTGGGTTTCCTGCAACCGCAAGTCTTATGAAATTAAAGCGGGAACAACCGTAAAGGGTATTTTAAGCGGTAAATATACTGAACCCGGCAAGCAGACTTCAAGCGTTAAAGAAGAAAATAATATAGTCAGCAGCAAAAAGGCTGATACAAGCTCTAAAAAAGCAAACAGCTCAAAGATTAAAACATCTTCGGTTGAAGATGAAAGCAATATGAGTGTAAATGTTGATGTGCAGGTAGATAGTACATCAATTGATGAAATACAGAATAACAACAAGGCCGGTATTATGCAGTATGTGTGGCTGCTTATTGCAGTTGCCGCTGTTGTTGTGGTTGCGCTGATTGTTGTAATATTTCTGCCGCAGATTAAAAAGCTGTTTAAGAAATAAAGCGGGGTTTAAAAATGAATGCCCAAAGTATTTATATGCGTTATCCCGGCGGTGTGGCAAAGGCGTTTACAATGTCCTTTGACGATGGCAGAGTAAGGGATGCAGATATAATAAAAATACTGCAAAATAACGGGATAAAAGCAACCTTTTTTATCCCTACGGGTATGTTTGGTAAATCATATACCCTTGTTGCAAACGGCGATGCTTGCGTTGCACAGTATGCAAATACCGGTATGGAGATTGCTGCCCATTCCCGTACTCATCCTGATTTGCCTACCGTTTATGAGCAAAAGGGCGAACAGGGATTGAAGGAAGAAATTCTTGACGATATTGCAGCTTTAGAAAAGCTGTTCGGTGAAAAAGTGTGCGGAATGTCTTACCCGGGTGCGCCGCCGTATAAACTTTATAACGATGCGGTAATTGAGTTTTTAAAAAACAATAATGTGGGATATTCCCGTACGGCCGCCACCACCGAAAAGTTTGATTTGCCTGAGAATTGGCTTTTGTGGGCGCCTACAAGCTGGGTTGGATATGCTGATAAATTGCAAAAGCTAACAACGGAGTTTTTAAGTGCAGATGTAACAAAAGCCCCGCTTTTGTATAATATTTGGGGTCATGCTTATGATATTGACGAAAAATGGGAGTCCTTTGAAGCCTTTGCGCAGTTTTGCGCAAGTATTGGCAGGCAAAATGATGTGTGGTATGCTTCGTACGGTGATATTTTTCACTATGCTAAAGCTTTTGAAAAACTTGAAGCTTGCAATAATACGGTAACCAATAAGGCGAAAATTGCCATTTGGTTTGAATATAACGATAGAATTATTGAGCTCAAGGCAGGCCAAACAATAAATTTATAAAATAAAAAACAGTGCTCGGTTGAACGCTGTTTTTTATTTGCATATTCCTATAAAGAAATCTTCACCGTTTACGGTAATTGTTTTGCCGTTTGGTTGGTTGCCCCAAAGTACAGTACAGCTCTCAAACTGCGAGGGCAGTTGCAGTGTTGCGCTGTCGCACCAGCGGTTTACGCAAATAAGCAGGGTGTTATCCTTGCTTTGCCGCAGGTATGCTATATGACCCAAATCAGAGTCGGGCAGGGGAATGAATTCGCCGTTTATAAAGCAGGAATTATTACGGCGTATATTACCGAGTGTTCGATAGAATTCGATCAGCTCGGTATCGGCTGTATCCCACGGGAAAGGAGCGCGGCAAAACGGGTCTTTTCCGCCTTGCAGTCCCGCCTCGTCACCGTAATAAATTGATGGAACGCCGGGCAGGGTGTATTGCAAGGCTACGGCAAGCTTTAATTTTTTCTTTGCAGTTTTTTCCTGCTCTTTTGTAAGAGTAAAGCAAGCTTGCTGTTCGCGTGACTCTGGCAAATTATCAGTACCCAGACGGGTTAAAATTCTGGCTGTATCGTGCGTGCCGATGTGGTTCATAAGAGTGTGCACAACACAGTCGGGATAATTTTCAACAATCTGCAGTACAAGGTCGGTAAGGTCGCGTGATTTACCGCCGTTTACAAAGGAGATTATACCCTCTGCAAAGGGATAATTCATAACGCTGTCAAGCTGATTACCAAGTAAAAATTTGCGGTGTGCACCGTAACTGAATTTGTTTGAAGCGTCTTCCCAGACTTCGCCAAGCAATAAGGCGTCGGGGTTTTCAGCCTTTAAGGCTGTTCGAATTTTTTCTATAATACTGTCGGGAAGCTCATCTGCAACGTCAAGCCGCCAGCCTGAAATACCATATTTTGTCCAATGACGTATAACGCCTTTTTTGCCGCAGATAAACTCACTGAAAGAGGGGCTGTTTTCGTTGGTTTCCGGTAAGGTGTTAATACCCCACCAGGAAGCGTAGCTGTCACGCCAATTATAAAAATTAAACCAGCTTATATATGGACTGTCAGGGCTGTTGTAAGCGCCGACGGAGTTGTATCTTGAATATTTGTTAAAATATATGCTGTCGTCACCCGTGTGGGAGAAAACACCGTCAAGTATAACCGCAATACCTTTTTGTTTTGCTTTTTTACAAAGCTGCTTTAAATCTTTATCGCTACCGAGCAACGGGTCGATTTTCATATAATCCGCTGTGTTGTAGCGATGGTTTGAGTGTGCCTCAAAAATGGGATTAAGGTAAATGCAGCTTACACCTAAAGAACAAAGATAATCCAACTTTTCGATAACACCTTTAAGGTTGCCGCAATAATAGTCATTATTAAGGCGGCAAGGGTCAGTTGTTTGCTGCCAGGCGGGTGCGGTATGCCAATCGTTTTGAATATAACGGTCTGCAGGAATATTTTTTATATGCGCTTTGTCTGAACGGTAAAAGCGGTCAGGGAAAATCTGATAAATAATACCGCCTTTTAGCCAATCGGGTGTTGAAAAGTTTTTGTCATATACCGTTAGCTGAAAAGCGTCGCTGCTGCCGACAGCGCCTGTATTATGTGCGCCTTTGCCAACGGTAAAATTACCGTCATTTGTGCTGTAGCCAAAATTATACCAATAAAGCCCTGCTTCAAGGGAAATTTCGGTGCCGTAGAATTTACCGCCGTCAAACTCTTCTTGGTACAAAAGCTGTACGGTGTTTTTGTAATCGCTTGTATCGCACCATATATTTACCCACGCGCTGTTTGCATTATGCAACAAAAGCCGTAACCGCAAAATTTCTTTTGCGGCTACGGCTTTTTGTGTTGATTTGTACAGCTTGTTTCTTGAATCAAACAACGGGTACATAATGCATCTCGCTTTTTATAATCAATTATTTTAAAGGATGGATATGCCAGATGTTTTTAGCGTAATCATCAATTGAACGGTCGGCGGCAAAAATGCCCGACTGCGCTATATTAACAAGTGACATTCTGTTCCATACATTTTTGTCGGCATAAAGCTTTACAGCCTTATCGTGCGCCGCACAGTAATCGTTAAAGTCTGCCAACGCCATATAATTATCGTTGTTTATAAAGGTTTGCGCAAGGTCAGCAAAGGCACGGTTATCCATAGACGCCATAAAGTCAAGCGCAGCCTTTATACGCGGATTGTTATCATAGTAACTTCTTGAATTATATCCCTGTGATTTTATGCGCATAACCTCAGGTGTGGTCATACCAAAAATAATTATATTATCATTGCCGACGGCTTCGTGTATCTCAACATTTGCACCATCCTCTGTACCCAAAGTTATTGCGCCGTTAAGCATAAATTTCATATTACCTGTACCGCTAGCTTCGGTTGATGCAAGTGAAATCTGCTCAGATATTTCGGCGGCGGGTATCATAATCTCGGCTAAAGTTACCCTGTAGTCTTCCATAAATACGATCTTTATTTTGTCACGGGCAACGGGATCTGCTTCAATAATTTTTGAAAGAGAAATTATCATCTGAATGATTTTTTTCGCAAGGAAATATCCGGGAGCTGCCTTTGCGCCGAAAATATAGGTTTTAGGTGTAACCTCGGCATTTGGATTTTCTTTTATAAACAGGTAATCCGAAATAATATGCAATGCGTTAAGGTGTTGGCGTTTGTATTCGTGCAGACGCTTTGCCTGCATATCAATTATGCTGTCGGGATTAATGGAAATATCCCAAAGCTTTTTTGTGTAGTTTCCAAGGCGTACCTTGTTCTGATGCTTGATTTTGGCAAGAGTATTAAGCACGGTCTTGTCATCGGCAAAGTCATTAAGCTTTGAAAGCTGTGAAGCATTAAATACAAAACCGTCGCCTATAAGACTTTTAATGTACTCTGATAAAGCGGGGTTTGCCTGGCACAGCCAACGGCGGTGCGCAATACCGTTTGTAACGTTTGTGAATTTATCGGGCATTAAACGGTAATAGTCGATGAACAGTGAGTCTTTAAGAATGTTGCTGTGCAGACGGGAAACACCGTTTACTGTGTGACAGGCTGCAACACAAAGGTTTGCCATACGTATCATACCGCCCTGAATTATGGCAGTGCGCTCAACATAATCGGCATCGTGAGTTGCTTCCCATATTTTGTGTCTGAAGCGGTTGTCAATTTCGCATACAATGCTGTAAATGCGGGGCAGCCTCTGCTTAAACTGGTCAATCTGCCAGCATTCAAGAGCTTCGCTCATAACTGTATGGTTAGTATATGCAACTGTGCGTGTTACAATATCCCACGCGTTGTCCCAGGTATAGCCGCACTCATCGAGCAAAAATCGCATAAGCTCAGGTATGGAAAGAGCGGGGTGGGTATCGTTAATATGAATTGCAACCTTATCGGGCAGGTTATCAAGAGTTGAATAATGCCGCAAATGGCGATGCAGTATATCTTGAATAGAAGCGCTTACAAGGAAATATTGCTGACGCAGCCTCAGCCCCTTGCCTTCAAAATGATCGTCACCGGGATAAAGTACCTTGCTGATAGCTTCGGTGGTTGCCTTTTGCTCGGATGCGCGCACATAGTCGCCCTGATTAAAGGCCTGCATATCAATACCGTTGTATTCGGCGCTCCAAAGGCGCAGAACATTAACGGTTCTGCCGTTCTTACCTGCAACCATCAAGTCATAGGGAACAGCTTTTACGCAGGTGCTGTTTTCGTGTTTTATGTGATGGTAGTTTCCGTCCCACTGTTCGTTAATATATCCGTCAAAATATACGTTTACAGCAGAACCGGGACGCTGTTCAAGCCATACTTCGCCGCCGGGAAGCCAAAAATCAGGCAGCTCGGTCTGCCAGCCGTCAACAAACTTCTGCTTGAACATGCCGTAATCGTATTTTATGCAATAACCCATTGCGTTATATCCGCCTGTCGAAAGACTGTCTAAAAAGCAGGCGGCAAGTCTGCCAAGACCGCCGTTGCCAAGGCCTGCATCTGGTTCAAGCTCATACAGCCGGTCAAGCTTTACACCCATTCCTTTAAGGGCTTTTTCCATTTCTGTGTCAAGACCCAGATTGTAAAGAGTGTTCTTCAGTGAACGGCCCATAAGGAATTCTATACTCAGATAATAAACGCTTTTTGCGTTTTGCTTTTGAGCGTCTTTATTAAACTCAGAACGGCGCTCGCGCATAATGTCAAGAAGCACCAATACACATGCTTTATAAAACAAATCGTCATCTGCGTTTTCTGCCGAAACAGAAAAATTGTGTGATAGCTTACGCTTAAGCTGAGCAGCAAGCTCTTTTGCAGTTATTTTAGGCATAAAAACTCTCCCGATATAATGAATAAATAATATATACTATATAATACCCGCTTTATTGCAAAAAAGCAATAGTGCCCTTTAAACAAAAATATGCTTAAATTTGTGCAGTCTTTACAAAAATATTTCAAAAAAATTTGAATATAAAAACTTTTTTGGGCAAAAATAACAACTTTGCCTATTTTTACTCAGGCTGGCGAGAGTTTAGCCTGCTGCCTTTTATAGCCTTGCCGGCGCTTATTTTTATAATGCTGACGTATTACAAGCGATAAGACAAGTGCGGACAAAAAAATTTAGGTCGGTCGGGACGTATCCAACTTTTGTCAGAACAAAAGAAAAGCCCGCAAAAAATGCGGGCTTTAATTAATTTATAAATTATTCGTTTGGCTCACAGTCACACTCAATGTAATCGCCAGAGTTGTCATATTTGTTGAGTAGGAAACGGTCAACCAAAAGGGCAACGCCCACAGCCATTGAAACAACGGCAATTACGCCTGATACAACCCACATAACGTGTTTGAATTTCATAATGTCAACCACCTTTTTTTATTTAATTATATCTTTTTAAATATTATTTGTCAATATGCTGTATATAAAAATTAAAATACTTAATAATTTATAGTAGTCAAGCCGGCTGTAAAGTGATATACTAATATTAATTAAAAAATTGTTAAATTTTTTAAGCTTTATTTATGGTATAATATTTAAAATAACAAATACAGGAGGAAATGTTTTTGCCCGAATGTGTAATTCTTGCTGACGGTGTTGAGGGTCTTTATATAAAAAACACCCGTTTTAAAACCGCACGCATTTCATTTAATTTTTATCTGCCGCTCAAGAAAGAAACAGTAGCGGCTAATGCTTTACTGCCCTGCGTACTCACATCCTGCAGCAGTAAATACCCTTCATTTATACAGCTTAACCGCAAATTAAAGGAGCTGTACGGCGCGGTGCTTACCCAGTCTTCTGTAAAGCTGGACGATATGCAGTGTATATCAATTGCCGTAACAACGCTTTGCGACAAATATACGCCTGATAACAGCCCTGTTGTTATGGAGGCGGCGCAGCTGCTTGCAGATATTATTTTTTCGCCTCTGATTTGCGGCGATGCATTTATGCCTGCGGACGTTGACCGTGAAAAGCGTCAGCTTGCCGAAAGCATAGAGGGCGAAATTAATGAAAAGCGTATATATGCCCGCGCGCGTCTTGTTGAAGAAATGTTTGATAATCAGCCCTACGGTTTGCCACATAGCGGTAAAGCGGAGGATGTACTCAAGGTTACACCCCGGCAGCTTTTTGAGACTTGGCAGAATTTACTGCGCAGCGCTTATGTTCGCGTACAGGCTGTGGGGGACTTTTGCCCTGACGAACTGTTCAGCGCAACAGCAGCGGCATTCGGCGCAATAAAAAGGGAAAACATTACAGATATAAAAACAATGGCTCCTGCCACACCGCGTAAGGATGTAAAGCGCATAACCGAAAAGCTTGAGGTTGCGCAAGGCAAGCTTGTAATGGGATTTACCTCTGAGTGCTGGGGTATTGATAATAATACCGATGCTGCAACCGTTATGGCGGATGTTTTCGGAGGCGGTCCTTATTCGCTTTTATTTGAAAATGTACGCGAAAAACAAAGCCTTTGTTATTACTGCTCTTGTACAAGCGTGCGCAGCAAGGGATTTTTGATGGTTGACAGCGGTGTTGAGGCAAAAAACGCAAAAACCGCCGAAGCCGAGATTTTAAATCAGCTTGACGTATTAAAAAGCGGCGATTTTTCGAGCGAGCTTTTTGATGCTTCTGTTCGCAATTTAAAGGATTCTGTTCTTTCCTACAATGACAGCCAGAAGGCAATTGATTCCTGGTATGCTATGCGTATAAGGCAGAGCAATCCCCCCACACCGGAGAAAATGGCAGAACGTATCGGCAAGGTAACACCCAATCAGGTAATATCGGCGGCAAAGGGTGTTGAACTTAACGCCGTTTACATGCTTATGCCTGCAAGCTATGATGAGAAAGCGGGAGAATAGGTTATGATTAAAAAGACTTTTTGCGATCCTATAACTCAGGAAAGTTATATTTTGGCACACCATCCCACAGGCTTGCAGATATATTTGATGCCAAGACAGCAATATTCATCTTCTTATGCGGTTTTCGGAACACGCTATGGCTCTGTGGATGTAAGTTTTAAAACAGATAAAGGCGATATTATTGTGCCTGAGGGCATTGCCCACTTTTTAGAGCACAAACTTTTTGAAAGCGAAGACGGCGATGCTTTTACGCGTTTTTCCGCAACGGGCGCAAACGCAAACGCATATACTTCTTTTGACAGAACCTGTTATTTATTCTCCTGCACAAGCAGGTTTGAAGAAAATCTTGAAATATTGCTTGATTTTGTGCAGTCACCTTATTTTACCGAGCAAACGGTTAATAAGGAGCAGGGCATTATAGGACAGGAAATAAGAATGTACGATGATGTTCCGTCCTGGTGCGTGTTGTTCAACATGCTGCAGGCCATGTATAAAAATCATCCTGTAAGGGTGGATATTGCGGGTACGGTTGAGTCTATATCACAAATAACCTCTGACCTGCTTTACAGCTGTTATAACACTTTTTATAACCCGTCAAATATGTATATCTGTATAGCGGGTAATTTTGATGCCGACAAGGCTTTGGAAATCATTGAAAAAGGCATAAAGGGCAATGATAAAAAGCAGGTTGTAAAGCCGTCGTATTATGAGCTGCCCGGTATTGTGCAGCCCTATGTTGAAAAAAGTCTCGCGGTTGCAATGCCTGTGTTCAGCTTTGGGTACAAGGAAGACTGCAAGGGTTTGCGTTCGCTAAAGCAAAGATTAAGCAGTGAAATTTTGCTTGATATTATTGCTTCAAATACATCGCCGCTTTTTGAAAAGCTGATGGATGCAGGTCTTATAAATGATGAATTTGGTTTTGAATACTTTATGGGACAGGACTTTGCTGTTCCTATGTTCCAAGGTGAATCTTCAGACCCCAAAGCAGTTGCAAAAATGATAAATGAAGAAATCCGACGCTTAAAGCGTGAGGGTATCGATAAAAAGGAATTTGAAATTTCTTATAAAAGTGCTTGGGCGAGCGCTGTTGCACGTACAGAGGGCAACAACTCTGCGGTAAGTGCGATGATAGACTGCGCAATGTATGGCGAAGGCTTGTTTGACCAATTGAAGGTTTTAAAAGAACTGACAATTGCGGATATCAATGAGGCGCTTTCTCGTATCGATACAAATGCATCGGTGCTTTCGGTAATAAACTCAAACTCCAAGGGGGAATAAAGTTATGTATAATGTTACTATTTTCGGAATTAAATTAAACTTAAACCCTGTTGCGTTTACCATTCCCATAGGCGACGGCTGGACAGTTTACTGGTACGGCATAATAATTGCCGTAGGCTTTATGCTTGCCGTGCTTTACGGACTTTCTACCGCAAAAAAAATCGGTATTAATGATGATAAACTGCTTAACGGCACAATTATTACCACCCCCATTTGCATACTTTGTGCCCGTACATATTATCTGCTGTTTGACGGAGAGAAACTTAGCGGCATCAAAGAGTTTTTTGGCTTTGGCGGCAGCGGCTTTTCGGGTCTTGCAATTTACGGAGCAGTAATAGGCGCGGCAATTTGTGCGGTTATTTTCAGCAAAATTTATAAGTTTAATATGTTAAATCTGTTTGACCTTGTTGCTACCTCCTTTTTAATAGGTCAGTCAATAGGACGCTGGGGCAATTTTGTTAACCAGGAAGCCTTTGGCTCTGCTACGGGCAGCAACTGGTGGGGCATGACAAGCCAGGCGGTTGAGTATGAGCTTGGTGAAGGCGTGCTGGCACATCCCTGCTTTTTATATGAGTCGATTTGGTGCGCAGCAGGATTCTTTTTGCTGAATTGGATGTTGCGCAAAAAGCGTCAGTATTACGGACAGGTAACTTTATTGTACGGTGTTTGGTACGGTTTTGGAAGAACAATTATTGAAAGCCTGCGCACCGATAGCCTTATGATAGGAAATATACGTGTTTCAATGTTGCTTTCTGCAATTGTCTGCGTTGGCTGTTCTGCGGCACTTATAATTATAAACCGCCGCAAGAAAGCTGTAGCTGTTAACCAAACCTACGTGCTGATGTTTTCAGATATAACAGATGAAGAACGGAATGTACAAGAGGAGAACAATGATGGCGAAGATAATTGACGGAAAAGCAATTTCTGCCCAGATAAAACAAGAGGTCGCAGCCAAGGTTGCCGATATGAAAAATAACGGCAAAGAGGTTTGCCTTGCCGTTATAATTGTGGGCGAAGACCCTGCATCAAAAATATACGTTGCAAACAAAAAACGCGCCTGCGAACAGCTTGGTATCTGCTCGCTTGAGTATGCACTCAGCGGCGAGTCAACTCAGCGGGAGGTTATTGATTTAATTAATAAGCTTAACGCCGATGATAAGGTTAACGGCATTTTATGCCAGCTTCCTCTGCCAAAGCATATAGACGAAGCAACTGTTACCGGTGCAATTGTTCCCCATAAAGATGTTGACGGATTCCATCCCGTAAACGCCGGCAAGCTATTACGCGGGGAAAAGGCTTTACTGCCCTGCACACCCGCAGGTATTATCCAAATGCTTGAAAGAGAAAATATTGATATATCTGGAAAGTCATGCGTGGTAATAGGCAGGTCAAATATTGTGGGCAAGCCTGCGGCATTACTTATGCTTTCAAAAAATGCGACTGTAACGGTCTGCCACTCAAGAACGGCAAATCTTAAAGAGATTTGCGCCGGTGCGGATATACTTATAAGCGCAATAGGCAAGCCTAAATTTGTTACAGCCGATATGGTAAAGCAGGGTGCGGTTGTAATTGACGTTGGCATTAACCGCAATGCTGAAGGTAAGGTTTGCGGAGATGTTGATTACGATGCAGTATGCCAAAAAGCGTCTGCTATAACACCCGTTCCCGGCGGTGTTGGTCCTATGACTATTGCAATGCTTATGCATAACACACTTATAGCCGCCCAAAATCAATTAAAAGGGGAGAACTAAAGCATGAAAAAAGCAATTGTCTTGCTTTTATCCGTAATAATGCTTTTGTTTTGCAGTATTCCTGCCTTTGCTCTGGAATATAAGGATTATTATGCTTCCTTTGAGCTGCCAAAGGAATATGTTGAAATCAATGCCAAAAACGCATCCGATTATGAAGAAGTTTTAAAATATATGGGGCATACCATAAGCTCCTTTAAAAAGCATCTGGAAAAGAATAATGTTTTGCTCTTTGCCATTTTGAAAGACAATTCACGCCAGATACAACTGAAAGTTAACAAAACTGAATTTTCAGAGCAAACTCAGGATATATCTCTGCTTGAAAATGATTCGCTGAATGAGATAGGTGAAAAAATTGTTGGCAGTGCTTCAAGCTGGAATATGGTTGACGTGGGCGGAGTAATTTATTATGAGATAATAACAAACGCAAAAGATGAAAACGAAACCTGCAACTTGCAGTATGCTACCATAAAAAACGGATACATTTACAGCCTTGTGCTGTACGGAGATACCGTTTCGGTTGACAGCAATCTTTTGAGCGAGGGCAGGAAGCTTATATCAGCGCTCAAGGTTTCTTCGCAAAAGGAAAAAATAACAGCAGGCGATGCATACACGGTAATGGAAATTGTTTTAATTTTTGCACTTATTATTCTTGCTGTTGCTGTGGTTATTATAATAATTGTAAGCTTTATAAGGGACGCTAAACGCAAACGCGATGACTCTGATTTGGGCAATTTAACCATACAAAGACGTCGCTATAAATAGCAATTTTTGAAAGGAGCATCATGTTTTATGAATGAAGAAAACAAGGTGACCGGTGAAATTTCAGGTTTTGACGATGTTGCCGCAAACGGCGAGCAATTAAAGCGGGAGGAAAGTGCATCTGAACAGCAGGGTTATTTCGCGCCGCAGAATACGGAGGAAGAGAAGCCCGTAGTACCCGAAAATGAACCTGCTGTTGAGCAAACAGTTGAAGAGCCCCAGCCGCAAAAGTCAGCGCCCGACTTTTTTCCATCAGGCACTTACGGGATGGATAATGATAACGACTTTATGTTTGACCGGGAGCCTGTGAAAATTAAAAAAGAAAAAAGACGTTACGGTGCGGGTGTTGTTATTTTATCGGCGATTCTTGCGGCAATTATTGGCGCAGCAGGCTGTCTCGGCGCGCTTTATGTAAAGGATATATATTTTGATGAGCAAGAACCCAATACAACTATAAACGGTGCCGAAACCAATAATACTATTACAAATATAACAGTTGATGAACAGACGGATTCTGTTGTGCAGGCAATTGCCGATAAGGCTACTCCAAGCGTTGTGGGTATACGCACAACCTTTGCCGTGAACAACTTTTTTGGAGGCAGTGCCGAATCTACCGGTGAGGGCTCAGGTGTTATATACACAACCGACGGTTATATTATTACCAACTATCACGTTATACAAAGCGTAGTTGAAGCACAGTCGGGCTCAATAATGGTATATACAAACGGTGATACCGACGGTACTGAAGCTTCTGTTGTAGGCTACAATATTTCAAATGACCTTGCTGTGCTAAAAATAAATAAAACGGGTCTGCAGGCAATTGAGGTTGCTTCTTCTGCAAACCTTAAAACAGGACAGTATGTTGCTGTTATAGGCTGTCCGGGCGGTCTTGATTTTATGGGCTCAGTCTCCTACGGCATTGTAAGCGGACTTAACCGTAAAACCTCAACAGAGGATACTGCTGCCGCTGCTTTAATCCAGACCGATGCCGCAATTAACCCCGGTAACTCGGGCGGCGCAATGGTCAATACACAAGGTCAGTTGGTTGGTGTGCCTTCTTCAAAAATTGCTTCAACCGAGTATGAAGGCATGGGCTTTGCCATCCCGTCAGATACAGTGGTCGAAATATGCAACCGCTTAATTGCTAAAGAGAATGAGCCCGAACCGTATGTGGGCATCAACGTAAGCGAACGCTATGATGCTACAACCTTAAAGATGCTCGGTTTCCCTGCGGGCGCAGTTGTACAAAGCGTTACAAGTGACAGCCCTGCCGAAAAAGCGGGTATTAAACGCGGCGATATAATTATTGAGTTCGGCAGTACAACAATTTCAAGCTACACCACTCTTGCCAACGCAATAAATGACCGTTCGCCAGGGGATACGGTAACAATTAAGTTCTATAGAGGCGGAAAGTATTATTCTACAAGCATAACAATTGAAGCAAACTCATAATTTAAACCCCAAGCGGCTTGTGTACTGACCCAATTTGTGCGGACAGTACAAAAAGCCCCTATGGTAGGTTATATTAAATTTTAAGCAACATACTGAC
>CAKSST010000003.1 GCA_934489895.1 uncultured Eubacteriales bacterium
CAATAAACCAGCTCAGAAAGGACAACTTCCTCCGCACGGCTGCGGATGCTGTTCATCCGTCCCACCCATTCCATTTGTTTTTCGGCCTTCAGCCGTTCAGTGACACCTTCAGCGTCCTTCATCTGCGCGACCAGCCGATCGAACATCTCCTGTGCTGTGCCGCCGATTTCCTTGAGATGCTCGTCCAGCTTGCCGGTCAGCAGCATTCCCGTGTAGATGCCGTCCCTGTGCTCGCGCAGATACCGCCTGCGCATTTCTGCGAATCTATTATACATCTCGCGCCTCCTTTTGTGTCTGCGGTTGTGATTTTTCCTTCAACCACATAATACCGTAGTCAGCCCGAAAGCGCCAATGTGCGAAAAAGCAATTTGCAGATTTGACATCATAGAAACTCCCTCAGAAACGCAGGTTAATATTTGCCAAATTGAAGGGTTTGTATGTCCTTATGACGTTATACCTTGATTGAGTTTTCGAACGAAAACATTTGTTGAAATATGTGGACTTTTTGTGCGGGCTGTGATATAATTATCAAAATTCAGATTTATATGTTGAAAAGCGGCACTCCCAATACTATTGGCACAAGCAATAAAGTAAATGAGGTTTGCTATATGACTGTGAGTTATAAAAAATTATGGAAGCTCTTAATAGACCGAGATCTAAAGAAGAAGGATCTTGAGGAAATGGCTGGCGTTAGTCATTATGTAATGAACAAGTTGACACATGGGGATAACGTCACCACTGATGTCCTATGCAAAGTGTGCAAGGCTCTTAATTGCACCGTTGACGACATTATGGAAATGATTGACGAGTAGCTGTCGCTTTGTGTTTTTCAGTATAGGTACGTCGACAGTCTTGCCACTTTTAAATCGTCTACTATGAATAACTTGCTTAAAAAGCTGAAGGAAAGTTGAGGAAGCGTAATGGATATCAACGCTTTGAATGCTAATCTAAACAGGGATAAATGGGGTGTCAGGAATTTTCGTGCTCTTAAATCTCTACTTGTAAAAGAAGTTCAAGAGTCACTTTCTGAGTTTATGCCCCTTACAAGCAGCTCTTATTATAACAATCCTATTCAAGTCCTTGACTTTTTTAGTGGAGCAGGTGGAACATCTCTGGGATTTGCAGCGCTTAATACCGTTATTCCGACATTTAAGATGCTCGGCGGCTGCGATATCAACCAGATATCCGCACAGACATATAGCCGAAACTTCGACACTCCTGTGATCCACGAAGACATCGTTCGACTGGCAAATGAAGAAGGTGCACTCGAAACTCTCCTCGAGAGCATAGGTTTTGACACTAATAAGCCCACCATCTTGATTGGTTGCGCACCATGCCAGGGTTTTTCATCTCATCGAAAGAGGCATTGGGACGAAGAAGACGACGTTCGAAATAGCCTCGTCATGGCTTTCGCAACAATTGTTGGGAAAATTATGCCAGATGTCATTGTTATGGAAAATGTGCCCGAGTTTTTATCTCAAAAGTACTGGCGCTATTTTTCTGCGGCAAAGAAAAGCTATCAGCAACTGGGCTATACAGTAAAAGAGCACATTTATAACGCTGCGGCGTTTGGTGTTCCGCAAGATCGCTTCAGAACAATAGTAATCGGCATGAAGAAGGAGTTCCTTTTGCCAGAAGGCTACCTAACGCCGAATGAATATCGAACTGTCCGTGATGCAATCTCGAAATTGCCTCCGGTTGCCGCTGGCGTTGCTGATCCTAACGATCCAATGCATAAAAGCGCGGCTCACAAGCAAAGCACTATTGACGTCATTAGACAGGTTCCCCACGACGGCGGTAGCAGGCCGGAAGGTGTCGGACCTGAATGTCTAGATAGGGTAAGGGGCTTTTACGACGTATATGGGCGCTTGTATTGGGATAAGCCGTCTATCACTATCACTCATTATGCTAGAAACCCAGCCAGCGGTCGATACACGCATCCAGAACAAGATCGTGGACTAACAGCAAGAGAAGCAGCGCTTCTTCAAAGCTTTCCGAATGGTTTTGAATTCACCGGCAAGTCCGACGATATTTATCGGCAGATTGGAGAAGCTGTACCGCCGTTGCTCTCTTCGGCAATTGCTGCAAATATTCTGATTGAGCTTCTGTCCACAGAGCCCACAGCCGACGAGCTATCCGCTAGCCCGCAATCTATTGACGAACCGGTGAGCAGTTCTTTTTCCAGCGTCATAGCGGGAATTAAGATGAAAGATCAAGCTGCCAAGGCAACGAAATATACCTGTATCGATAGCTTTTGCGGTGCGGGAGGTCTTGGGCTTGGGCTCAAACGTGCAGGTTTTAATATTCTTCTTAGCTTTGATATTGATCAGATCTGTATTGATACAATCAAGGCGAACAAGAAATACTTTAATCATCCGGCAGAGGCCGCCGATATCGCAGATATGTTGAATGGAGAGCTATTGAAAAAGTGCAATCTTCAACGTGGTGAATTATTTCTTTTAGCCGGAGGACCACCGTGCCAAGGCTTCTCAGTCCAACGGCGCGGAAGCGATACGGATGAGCGTAATGAACTTGTACTAAAATATGGCAAGCTCATTGACGAACTCTATCCAATGTACTTTGTCATGGAGAACGTTACAGGTATTGCTGGAAAGCGTGGCAAAACTATCTTACAGCAACTAATTGAAGATGTCGAAAAGATAGGATATAAGGTGCACGTTGATTTACTTGACGCCCAAGATTATGGAGTTCCACAGCGGAGAAAACGCTACATTATCGTTGGTGAGCGAAATGACCTGGGCGAGCACTATAAATATCCAGAGCCCGTAGCTGCTCGACACACGGTGCGCGATACGATTGGAAATCTTCCGGCTCCTCCTTCAGACGGAACCGATCATCCGGAAATATCACTCCACAGAAGAGACCGGCTATCCGAACTGAATCTCAAGAGAATACAGGCTATCAAAGAGGGACAAGGAAGAGACGATCTTCCCGAAGAATTACTAGCTGACTGTCATAAAGTCGACAGCTCAGTAATTGGATTCCGTAGTGTTTACGGACGCATGGCTTGGGACGATGTAGCGCCAACAATCACTGCGCGGTTCGATAGTTTCACCCGTGGGAAATTTGGCCACCCGGTCCAGGATCGTAGTATCTCGCTTCGCGAAGGCGCACTACTCCAAAGTTTCCCAATGGATTTTGTGTTTACAGGGAATAAAGTTGATATAGCTCGACAGATCGGGAATGCGGTACCACCGCTTCTTGCAGAAAAGATTGGACAGAGTATCATCGAATGCTATCGGAAAGTTGGTGAGAAATAAATGCCGTTTGATGCGAGCGTTAGAGCTTATTTGCGGGCTTACCAAAACGAATACAGAGCTGCTCTTCATGGAGGACAGCACACAGCCGAGCTTTCTTTTCGCGTCCCTATGCATGAAATGTTTAGGAGGATAGCGCATGACTTGAACCCGGCAGGTACTTTCGACATCATTCTTGAGCCGAGAAATCAAGGAAGAATGGGGCGGCCTGACTGGAGAATACAGGATCGCATCTCGCTTGGTGTTTACGGCTATATTGAGGCGAAAGGTCCATCCAACGAGCCGTTCGATACTACCCCGTATAGGGATCAGATTAACCGATATCTGACGTTAGGGCACAAGCTTATCATTACGGACGGCATTGATTTCGTATTCTGTTTTACCGAAACGCCGGTTGTAGTCTCGATTATAGACAAAGCACGAATGGACGCGTTAGATTGGTCGAGGCTCCCGGTTGATCCGCTATTTAGGTTTTATATGGAGCAATTTTTCTCTAACCCCGCTCCACAACGTGTCGACGAAGAAAAGCTGGTTGAGCTCGTCGCAATTCGCACTCGAAACCTGGCTGATGAAATACGAGAATACTCAGATTTAACCATAGAAGAGGCAATGAATGAAGACGAACATCATATCATTGAGCTTCTAAACGGTTTAAGAGAACTCGTTTATAACCATAATGATCCTCAACTTAGAACAGGAAGAGTCTTTGCAGATTTTACTGCGCAAGTCATTATGTTCTGTCTCCTGTTCGCCCACAGAGTTATCTGCTCAAGCGAGGATACGCCTACTCAAAAGGCTGAAAAAATCCGGTCATATGCCTATAATGACGTCGCAGATGGCGAAGCGCTTTTGCCATTTCGAAACCTAATGGTCTACCTCAGAGACCATGCTGGGGACGGTATGTTCATTGGTCAGTGGGTGGATGAATGTATCGCGTTCTTGTCTTTTGTTCAGATGACCGATCAACAATTGCAGAATCCTGATTACCATCGCTTATTCGAACTGTTCTTCAACAAATTTGACAAGCAAGCTCGGTTTGACTATGGAGCATTCTACACGCCGAAGCTCCTTGCGGAGTTTGTAGTTCGATTTGTGGGAAAAGTTGTGGCCGATCATTTTGATGGTGCAACCATATATGATGAGGGCAATACAATCATTGATCCCTGCTGCGGAACAGGCTCTTTTCTTGAGCAGATCGTGGCCCACGACGAAGGAGACGGCGCATATAACCTTTGTGGCTTTGAGATCCTTCCTGTACCATATATGCTTGCTAACTATCGTATGTCTCTTGTCGAGCAGCATTACAGAAAGCAGAATCTGCATCCAAGTATTATCTTGGCAAATACACTGAGCAACTATCTTCTGAATGATGATGCAAATGCTCGCTCTATCGAGGGACAAGAGCTGATTCGAGCTAAAGAATTATCCTCTCGTCCTTTGAAACTGATCATTGGGAATCCACCGTCTTCTGACTCTAATAGGAGTAATGTCTCTGAAGAGTTTTCGCAGATTATTGATTTGATGGAGGATTTCCGACCGCCGGTCGAAAACCGACGTGGGAGACAAAACATTCAGAAGCAAATCAACAATCCGTTTGTTCAGTTCCTGCGTTGGAGCTGTGAAAAGCTGCTGGCTTCCGATAATCACTCGGTACTGGCGCTTATCGTTCCGCTTTCCTTTCTTGAAGCTGAGTCCTACAAATATGCCCGAAAGTATTTGGTCGAGCATTTCTCCAATGTTTGGGCGATTGCAATTGACACCGATGCTCGGACGGGAATTCGTGGCGACAGCATCTTCATGACGATGCAGGGCCGATCCATAATTGTTCTTACCAGAAAATATGGCGAAGACAATAATGCCTCAGAAATAAATTACGCAGATATATCTCGTGAAAGGCGAAGCGAAAAAGAAGCAATTCTTAATGGTAGTATTGAAGAAACGATGCGTCGCTTTATTACATTTCCGATTAGCGACGCTATGTATTCATTTATGCCATCACGCCCGTTTAATGAGCAACTCTACGCTCAATTCTGGCCAATTAGCACTGAAACTGGTGCTCCCGGCGTCTTTTTAAATCAATGCTCTGGCGCTAAGATGGCTCCGACAGCTCTTCTTACTCATGTGAAACAACCGATGCTCAAACGTCGTAGCCGCGAAATTGCAAGTGAAGGGGTTATAAAAGCGCAGGAATGGATCGGAGGACAGGATAAGCCGGTAGTTGAATCAAAGATTCTTGCCTTCCAGAATGCATTAAACACTTGCACCTCTCGGCAAGAGCTTGATTCCGTTTTGGCTGAGAACATACGCCCTTGTTCGTTTAGGCCATTTGTGAATTCTAACGCATTGCTCTGGGGAACTATTTTTGATTACCAGGCGGGCATTGGCGGTGGAGGCGCGAGGGTTCGACCAGAAATAAAGGCAGTCTATGATTTGCCGGATACGGTTGGATTCTCCTTGGCTCATGCACCAAAGGATTTGGATGAATCACTTGGGCAGTTCACTTCATTCTGCTGGTATTTCCCTGACAACGACCTGAGCCGCAGGGGTAATGGTCATATTTACCTAAATCACTACATTCGAGATGTTCACACAAATGCGGTTATAAACAATATTCATCAAAGTCTGATTGAGCGCTACTCCGCGCTAACTGGTCTTGATGACTCCGAATGTGCCAAGAAAATGGTGTTTTACTCCTATGCCGTTTTCTGCTCTCAGGTATATCTTGAGGAATTTTATGGCGCGCTGTTTGTAGTAAATCAATCGGAAAGCCGCGCAAGAATTCCTATAGTTGATGATGCCGGCCTATTTCTTCGTCTCGCGGAACTCGGCGAGCGGTTAGCTATCCTTGAGAAGAACGACGCTGCGGTCGATAACGTACTTGATTTTAACTACGACGAGCTGCTTGCGCAGATGTGGACGGGGTTCCATCTTGAGCATAGTAGGTCTGCATCGAGGAGTCCTTACGATGAAGAGAATGAGCAACTTATCGTTAGGGATGAAGTAACTGGCAACAGCATTCGAATCTATTGCCCTGTTTCTTTGCAGAAGTTTACGATTGCAGGATATAACGTAATCAAGGACTGTTGGCTCAAATTTCATTCATATCGGTTTACGCACTGCGATTTTACTCGCGATGATCTAAAAGAGCTTTTAGATCTATTCAATAAGATCGCATCGCAAATGGGGATCGTGTCTGAAATTGACGAAATAATGCATAGTATTGTTGGCGGTGAGGTTGCTCTTCTGAATTACAACGACTGAAAGATGGCGATTCATTATGGCAGACGTATTTTCAAAGGATAAAAGATCTGAAATAATGAAGGGCGTTAGGTCTTCGGGCAACAAAAGCACTGAACTAAAGCTAATCCAGTATTTCTCCTCCAACCATATTACTGGGTGGAGGAGAAAGTACAATGTTAAAGGTCACCCGGATTTCGTCTTTCTTGATAAACGGATTGCAATTTTTGTTGACGGATGTTTTTGGCATGGCCATGATTGCCGTAATACCAGACCGGCTGAGAATGCAGAGTACTGGAAAAAGAAGAGAACTCGGAACATTGAACACGATAAAGCTATTACGAACCTTTTTGAAAGACGCGGCTGGTCCGTGATTAGGATCTGGGAGTGCGAGCTAAAGAAGAAAAACCGCGCTATTCTGGATGAGAAACTATCCATCATCACCAGCCTTCCCAAGAAAAGTTAGATAATAGCTGATTTAAGCCATTTTGTTCTGTGTGGAGGTCATTAATGGATACGATCACAACTAGGACTGTGGGTGCAGGCTTCGCCGAAATTGGCGAATCTGTATTAACCGAGACGACTCAAACGGCAATTGTTTTCAAACCGCAGATGCACGAAGGCGGTATACGTGGCTCGATTATTCGGTATAAGAAGGGCAGGAACGGTGATAGAGAAACTCCGGTTCCTGTAGATTTTCGGCGCTTAAACGCAGGTGATGGTATAGAAATTGAATTGAATACCGAAGCCGTTACCAACCTGACCCAACGTATTCAAGAAATTCAAGCACTTCTTGACGAAGAAGGTGTTCGACCCGGAATCCACAGATATAGAGTTACGAATGTAAATGATCTTGTAATAACAGATCAAAATAAAGCCCGTATCATCCAAAGACTTCTTGAAGCAAATCTCGGTGAAGATATTTGGAATCAGCTTGTACAGGATAACCCCAATATTGCCACCCGATTAGCGAACGCGAAAATACAAGAGGATAGATTAGCTGTACTGCATCGTTTCGAGGAGATGCTGCAGGACAACACGTTGGCTGAGAATAATTGGCAAGACTTCTTCGAGGAGAACACCTGGATATTTGGCTATGGCTTGCGATATCAGATACTTCGAGTAATACAGCCTCAGCCAAACTATGGCGGTGTTGCCGTAGATGGAAGGGGTGGACAGCGCGGCGACTTCCTTACCGCAACCGAAGCAGAGACAAGGTTTACTTGCCTCGTCGAAATCAAAAAACCCACCACGCCGCTCCTTCAGAGAGAGCAATACAGGAATGGCGTATGGGGTGCCAGTAATGAATTAACTGGTGCTGTTTCACAAATTCAAGTGAACTGTGCTCAGTGGGAAACTGACGCGAGGACTGAGCACAATCGTGAACAACTACCTAGGATCTATACGGTTTCCCCAAAGGGGATAGTGGTGATCGGAAAGACGAGTGAGCTTAATAATTGGGACAAAAGAAACTCATTTGAGCGCTTTCGTCAGGAATTAAGATGCCCAGAGGTTCTAACTTACGATGAACTATATGAGCGAGCCAAGTTCATTGCAGAAGGTCCTGCTCCCTTGGACGAGGACACCGATTTTGATATGCCATTTTAGGATTAACCAAAACTTCAATAGTTTATGATAATTGGGCTTGTACTGTTTACGATGGTACTGTCTAATTGTTCTTCACAATGGAGGGTTTTGTATGAGCGAAACAATGCTATCTTTCACGATACAAGGAGATAACGAGGGATACGTTACATTTACTTGTCCGTATTGCAATTCTGATTTCAAGTTGCAAGCAGGAGAGTATCAGAATGACGAAGAGCCTTTTTCTGAGCTGTTTTGTCCATACTGCGGCCTGTCAAAAGAGAAAGCCAGCTTCTATTCGGAAGATGTCATTGAAAAGGCCCGAGAACTGGCTACTAATTATGCGATTGAGGAACTCAACAAAGCATTCGGGAAAATGGCTAAATCCATCAGTCGGAAAAAGGGCATCATCAAGATGACCTATAAACCGCTCAAAAAGGTAAGTGTGCGAGAACTGAAGGAGAAGGATACTCAGGAGGTTGAATTTCAGTGCACTATTTGTAACCACCATACCAAGGTCCTATACTGCGCTGGTGCTTCTAAGATTTTCTGTCCATACTGTGGGGTAGATTTATGATTACTTATACTGAATTAAGAAGATTGAGTCTGGATTTTCGCAGATTGTCGAGCAATTTCCTAAATTCCACCGATGATACTGCTGCAACTATGATCCAACGGTTTAAGAAATATATTGACGACACGCCTTTCATCTCAGGGATAATCTCTGATGCAATCGGTGAAGTTGATTATGATTGGCAGAACTGTTTCAGGCAAAGCAAACATAGCGGCTGGCATGAAATCGAAGTTCCAGTAGACGAAGCTTGCCATGTCAAGGCAATGTATGATTATCTTGACTACATTATCAGCAATGGCTCAAACATACTTGGTATTGCAATGCATTATCCTCATTCACAGAAAAAGTTCAATGAAATCATTCAACACTTCCTCGACATCGCTTTTAAACCTTTGATCGATTTCATAAACGACGCCATTTCTAAAGAAATGATCCTCATGGAAGAACAAAAGCCGTTAGGCGCTACTCAAAACATTGGGACTGTCTATGGTACCGTCAACCAGCAAGGTGGCGGGATGATCAATAGTGAGACCACAGTTCTTGCGGGAAATCTGGATCAGATTGCTGAAATTGAAAAAATGATCGAAAAGATTCTCCCCCACTTGGATGATATCCCTGATATTCCAAAAGATGCCGCAGATGACGTTAAGGATGATTTGGAATCCGTAAAAGAGCAGATCAACGCACCTGCACCGAAAAAGAAAAGACTACAGAAAGCTATTGGCGGGATAAAGAAATTCTTTGGCGACTTTTCACCACAGCTTGCCGCTGCGCTCGCTGCTCATGCAATTACTACAACTGATTGGAACGCTATGATCGCATCAGTGGAAAAACTGATTTCTTCACTATAGTCCTGTAGCTTCTCCGCATCGAGAAAAGGCATGTGCGGTTTAACAAATCTCGCTTGACTATTCTCCTTGGCATTTTTTTCTGGCTTCTCAGGCCCCGAAAACGAATAATTCGCTTTATTCACCCTCGTCGAGCGAATAAAGCGAATTTTCGGTGAATATTCAGCGAATTTTTAGTTGCAGAAGCAGTGAATCACACTTTTCAATAGAAAAATGGCGCCAAAAAACGCACTTTTCAAATTTTGCTGCTGATCCTACCCTTCCAGAAAGCTCTCAAACGGCGCGTCGTTGCTCAGAAAGGTATCCATCATAAACCGTGCGCCGAGGCAGAAGCCGGTGATGAAGGTGTCCAGTTCGGATTCGCCCATGAACTCGGCGTAGGCGTTGCAGAAGCGGAGAAACAGAGCTTTGTTTTCGCCAGCGAGCTGCTCGGTGAGCTTTTCCTCCAGGTCGTTCAGTGAGTCGGACGCCTTCTTCGCAGGGCCCTTGGGGCTGTAGCCACGATCCTACGGGTCGATGTTGCCGTAGTACAGCTCCTCAATGATATTTCCCCTCATTGTCCGTCACTCCATTTCTGTACCTCCCAAAGCATATCGATATGCCGGCGGGATTTGCGGTTGGTGTTGTTGTAATCGTCCGAGCAGAGCCAGTCGATGAGATAGCATTTGGGGATCATGTACTTCTGCAGCAACGCCAGCGCCTTCAGCTTCCCCACGCGAATCCATTGGCAGACGGTGCGGCGGTTATAGCCTGTAAAGTCCACGGCGGCGGCCACATCCATCACATCCGGCAGCGCGGCCAGCTTGCTCTCATAGTAGCGCCGGAGCTTCTTCTCGTCCTTGGCGCACGGCGGATGGATGCGGATTTTATAGGGCCGAACCATTTCACTTCCGTATTTATACCAGTTCTTTGGTGCTATGTATTTTTCCGGGTTGACCTCACGGTCGTTCATAAAAGCAATCACATCGCTCTTTTTGATGGCGTAGCAGCGGGTTTTCTTGCCGGTGCAGGTGTGCGGAATCAGGTTGAATTGGAGAAGATAGAGCGCTGTCTGCTTACTGATGTGGCAGGCGATCCGCATCTGCTCCTTGTTCATAATCTCCGGGTATTTTTTGAATTCCTTGGCGTCGTATTTCATAACGAAGACTCCTTTCTGTGTTTCGGTCCGAAAGGGTGCTTCGTATAATCTGTTTTGAGCCGGTTTTTCTTGCATTAAATCCGGGGGGCTGTCCGCAAAGCCATACCGGACAAGGATTTTCTTCTTGCGTGTTTTCTTGCCAGCGCGCAAAAAAATCGATCGTTTTGGGGCATTTCTCATTTCAATTTGAACTCTGCCTTTTTCTGATATGGAGCTAGTCAATACCGGCCGGCGCATCCGAAACCCGTTGCAGCACAAGGGTTTTCACCGTTTCCAAAACTGCCGCCACCGACCACAGCAGACACGAAAGCGCCAAGTGCGAACAAGACTCGAAATCAGTTTGCGAGCAATCGCACATGGGTTCGAATCCCATCCTCTCCGCCAACGGAAGCCGCATAAACCCAGTGTTTATGCGGCTTTTCCATACCTATATTGCAAAAGTAAGCAGTATCTATATTGGGGAACAAACCTAGATATGAATTGCAAATTTGTTCCCCAATGGTATATCTGTGGCAAAAGTCGAGAAATCGGCTCTTTTCTTATCCCCTTTTTGAGGAATAGTAATGTATATGGGTAACGAACTATTAAGTCCCCATAGTCAGCCGCCCCTATCCGTGGGCGGCATTTTTAATACCGCCAAAGGCTTTCCCTTATTTTCATTCCGTTTTCCTTAAAATATGGTGCAAAATAAGGGAATCTTATTTTGCTGTTCTCATAGTTCGACCCGTCAGAAACAAAAAAATGCTGCCCCACCGTTTCCGATGAGGCATAGATTATGTACTCTCTTTCATCATTTTTCTTTTTTGCCGCCGCTGTTCGTTCTCACGCTCACGGCGCTGTATGTATTTGAATTCCCGAATGAGTTCCTTATATTTTTCCGTGCGCGGGTGCGCCAGCCTTTGCGGTGATGCCATAAAGTTTACGAATTCCGCCTTGGCGCAGTACTGTATAGAGCCGAGTTTAATGCCGACCAGAACTTATTCCCGTATCCATTCGTGAATACGCTGCGGGCTGTGGCGACAAGCTCTGCCGCCACGCTCAATACCGGAATTCGTCTCGGCAAAGAGGTGGCTCAGGAGGATATCTCCGCTTTGGAGAAACTGAGCGAAGGGGAAAGCTTTTTTTCCTTTAGTTTTGAACATCACGGGGCACTTCCCGGTGAAGCGGAAATAAGCATCCGCGTGGACGATACTTTCACCGGTAAAACGGTAGATATTTATTCGGTAAATGACGCGGGCAAAGCTGTTCTGGAAGGAACAGGTAAGGTAACTGCCGACGGCAATCTGACTTTCACCATCAATCACTGTTTCCTATGGTTTATTAAAGAATCCGCTGCCCGCGGATTGTCCGTCGGCACGATTGTGCTGATCGTCGCCGGATGCTTTGCCGTATTAGCCGCTTTGGGCGCAGGTGTGTATTTCTTTATTATCCGCAAAAAAGCGTAAGCTTTGCAAATTAATTTATTACAGGCTATTTGTATAGGTCTATTTTCACACATAGTACATGGGACGGTTCTCTTTCCTTTCAGGTGATAATATTCAGGACAGAGAATCGTCCCTTTTTCTCATGTATTGTAATCCTATACGTAGCGTCCTGTAAGTGTAATTTAATTGTTGTAAAGATTTAATTACTGTGATATAATCACAAAAAAGGGTTTTATATGAGCAAAGCTTATAACGAACCAAAATTTAAAAATGTAGTTTAACAGGCTATAAGAGTACAGAGAGTTTTAGCTTTATCTTTTGTGTTCTGAGGTATAAAAGTATTAATAAAGGAGTTAGTTATGAATAGAAAATACATAAAATTTGTAATCATTGCGGTAATTGTATTGTTAGTTGGCATTATCGGTGCTAACTGTTTTACCATTGTTGATGCAGGTCATACCGGCGTTATTGTAACTCTGGGTAAGGTAAACGAGGGAGTTTTGCAGGAGGGAATTCATGTTAAAGCACCTTTCATCCAAAAAATCATCAAGATTGATAACCGTATTGTAAAGCTTGAGGTTGATACTGAAGCCTTTTCAAAGGACTTGCAGACAGTGACCACAACAATCGCCATTAACTATCGGGTTGACACTTCAAAGTCATATAGCATTTATAAAAATATTGGTGCAAATTATGAGCAGGTTCTTGTGACACCGGCAGTTAATGAGGTTTTAAAAGCGATTACTGCAAAGTACACTGCCGAGGAAAGTGTTACAAACCGTACATTAATTTCCGATGGATTAATTAAGGGACTTAATGAAAAACTCAATGCAATTGGTCTTTATGTAGCAGATGTTAATATAATTAACTTTGATTTTTCCGAGGCATTTATTGATGCTATTGAAGAAAAACAGGTAGCAGAGCAAAAGCTTTTAAAGGCAGAAACTGAAAAACAAACGGCTATTACCAATGCGGAGGCAGAGGCGCAAGCCACAAAAATTAAAGCTGATGCAGAGGCTGAAGCGAACAATAAGATTAAGAACTCCCTTAACGATGATATTATCCGTTCTAAATTCTACGATAAGTGGGACGGAAGGCTTCCTGAAGCTATGGGAAGTGACTCAATTATAACAAGCATTGACGGTTCAAAGAGCGGTCAGTAATATAAAAAAGCAAAAGAGGATGCAAAAACAGTCTTCTGTACTTTCAACAGATTACTCTTACGGTATGATAAATCATACGCGAACAATGAATACTACCATAAAGAGAACTTTTATGTTAGATGACAATTAATTAGATAGTAAAAATACAACAACCGGTTTTCATACACATTTATTTTGTGTCATTAAGTTCAAGCGTCCATAATTAAAATCCCGAATATGTAAATATTCGGGATTTTTTACTTTTTTTCACTTTTGAAAACCCATTATATATATTATTAAGTGAAATTTTTCTTTAATTTAATGCAGATGGAATAATATATTATTTGAAACAATTATAAAACAAACTTAAGGCGGTGAATAGTATTGATACAACATCCGATTGACCCAGTGTATGACGAAAATTCAAAAATATTGATTCTTGGCAGTTTTCCGTCACAAAAATCGCGTGAGACGAGGTTTTTTTACGGTCATCCTCAAAACCGTTTTTGGAAAGTTGTCGCTGCTGTTTTTGGATGCGATGTGCCGCAAACGGTTGAACAAAAGCGTAAGTTTTTGCTTTTAAACCGTATAGCAGTATGGGTTGTGATAGCATCTTGCGATATTGTGGGCAGTGCTGACAGTACAATAAAAAACGTTGTGGCTAATGACATGAGCGTTATTTTCTCTGCCGCTAATATTAAGCAGATATTTGCTAACGGCAAAACTGCGAAGAAATATTATGATAAATATGTTAAAGATACTATCGGAAGGGAAACCGAGTGTTTGCCGTCAACCTCACCTGCAAATGCAGCGTGGTCAATTGAAAGGTTAACTGAACACTGGCAAATTATTAAAAACTAAAGTATTTTAAAAGGTAACAAATTAAAACGGTATACGGTCTTTTTGTATAAAATGTATTGTTAAAATTGAACTTGTCATTTTTGGAGATTTATGTTATATTTATGATAAAATAAGGGAAGTTTGGATTGTATTTGTTTTATAAAAAGGAGATATTATGGACATTTTTGCTGTTTTAAGCTTAATTGGCGGCCTTGCCCTTTTCCTTTACGGCATGGATTTGATGGGCAACAACCTTAAAAAACTTGCGGGCGGTAAGCTGGAGTCTATCCTTGCAAGCCTTACTTCTACAAGATGGAAAGGCTTTTTGCTTGGCTTTATTGTTACCGCTGTAATTCAATCTTCTTCTGCAACAACGGTTATGTTGGTTGGTTTTGTGAACTCAGGTATTATGCGGCTTGGTCAGACAATCAGTATAATTATGGGTGCCAACATTGGTACGACCGTAACAGCCTGGCTTTTGAGTACGGCAGATATTCAGGGTACAGCGATACTTATAAAGCTGTTTAAGCCCGAATCTTTTACTCCTATACTTGCGGCTATAGGCTTTTTAATGGGCACTATGGCAAAAAGCGACAAAAAGAAGAACACAGGTTATATTCTTGTGGGTTTTGCTGTGCTGATGTTTGGTATGGAAACAATGAGCGGAGCAGTTGAAGGCTTAAAGGATAACCAAGCTTTTACAAATATGCTCACAATGTTTTCTAATCCGATTATGGGTATATTGGTTGGTATATTGTTTACTGCAATTATACAGTCTTCCTCGGCATCTGTCGGTGTTTTACAGGCATTGTCTTTAACCTGTGTTATTCCTTTCTCAACTGCAATCCCTGTTATTTTAGGACAGAATATCGGCACTACAATTACACCTATTATATCTTCTATCAGCGGTAATACCGAGTCTAAACGCGTGGCAATGACATGCCTTTATGTAAAGATGGTTGGCGTAATTATTGTTACGGGCATATTCTACGCAATACATGCTGTTGTAAATTTTGAGTTTATGAAAATGCGTGCCAGCGCTACGACAATAGCAGTTGTTCATACAGCATTTAATATTCTTTCTACCATCATTTTAATGCCCTTCTGCTCACTTTTTGAAAAGCTTGCTGTAAAAACAATAAAGGGCAAAAAGGAAGAATCAGCAGATGCTTTTTCTACCCTGGATGAAAGATTCTTGGATGTTCCTTCCTTTGCTGTTGAAAAGTGTAAGGCACTTGTTTTTGATATGTTAAACATTTCAAAAGAAGCTTTCAAAAAAGCAACTTCACTTATAGAGAAATTTGATAATGTGCAGTTTAAAGAGGTTGAAGAGCTTGAATCCCGCATTGATAAATATGAGGATAAGACAAGCACATACCTTGTAAAAATTGCTGAGCAACAGATTTCGGCTAAGGACAGCAGAATTGTAACAGAGCTTTTGCATTGCATCGGTGATATTGAGCGTATATCCGATCACGCGCTTAATATTGCTGAAGCAGCAAAGGAAATTTATGATAAAAAGATAACTTTCTCAACAAAAGCAAAAGAGGACATAGCCATTATCACGGGCGCAGTTTCTGAGATACTTGATCTTGCAACAGCGGCTCTAACAAATGAAGATATGGAAATGGCAATGCGTGTAGAACCTCTTGAGCAGGTTATTGATCGCTTGAAGAGAAAAATTAAAAACGGTCACATTTACAGATTGCGACAGGGTGACTGCACAATGGAATTGGGCTTTATTCTGTCTGACCTGCTTACAAACTATGAGCGTATTTCTGACCATTGCTCAAATATTGCGGTATGCTTTATTGAAATTGTTAACGATTCCTTTGAAACACATGAATATCTTAACAGAGTGCGTTCAAGTGATGAATCCGACTTTAATCAAATGTACGAACAATATAAGGCTAAATATGTAATAACAGAATAAATGATATATAAACCGCATTTTGAAAAGACGGTTTATATTGAAATGTTACAGGCAAGAAGGTATATTCTACACATGACAAAACAGAAAGGTGATATTATATGAATCTTCAAGGTCTTAAAATTAACTTTTTAGGAGACAGTATTACAGAAGGGTTTGGAACAAGCGGTGATGAAAATATATTTCATCAGGTGCTGAAAGCGCAGGCAGGGTTAGCTGCCGCAAGAAATTACGGTATAGGCGGTACAAGATATGCCGTTCAGAAAAATAATGGTAATCCTTCATGGAACAGTGATACTGATTTAAATTCCTTCTGTGAACGCTTTGACAGAATGGATGACGATGCTGATGCAGTTGTGGTTTTCGGCGGTACTAATGATTACGGTCACGGCAATGCTGCTATAGGTTGTTTTTCGGACCGAACACCTGATACCTTTTATGGTGCCTGTCATTATTTGTATTCTAATCTAATTAAAAAATACGTAGGCGGTAAGACTATAGTTATAATGACACCTTTGCACAGAAGCAATGAGTTCAATAATAACAACTATTATAATGAGCAACATTCGCGCAAACTGAAGGATTATGTTGCAATAATAAGAGAGGTTGCCGAATATTACTCCTTGCCCGTGCTTGATTTGTACGCTATTAGCGGTATGCAGCCTGAGGTTCAGGAAATTAAGGAAAAATATATGACTGACGGTTTGCATCCCAATAATGCAGGGCATATAATCATAGCAGATAAGCTTAAGCATTTTATGGAAAATCTATAATAAAAAGGACAGCTTAAATGAGCAATATAAAAATATATGACGCAAGAGCCCATAAGGGTGACAGCGCATTTTTGATTGACGACGGAAAAACCGCAATAATGTATGATTCGGGCTTTGCGTTTACGGGTTATGCCGTAGCAGATAATATTAAAAAGCTTTTAGGTGAACGGGATCTCGATTACATATTTTTAACCCATTCACATTACGATCACGCATTAGGCTCTGTTTACGCGCTGAAATACTGGCCTGATGCAAAGGTGGTTGCGGGTGAATATGCTGCAAAAATTTTTACAAAGCCTACTGCAAAAGCGTTGATGCGCGAGCTTGACGGCAAGTTTGCAAAAACCTGCGGTGTTGAAAGCTATGAAGACCTGATTGACGATTTAAAGGTTGATATTCCTGTTTGTGACGGTGATGTTATAAAAGCGGGGGATGTGGAGTTTGTTGCAGTGAATTTGCCGGGACATACAAAGTGCTCGGTGGGATATTACTGTCCGTCGTTCAAACTTTTGCTTGGCAGTGAAACAATAGGCGTTTACAATGGTAAGGACGATGTTGTGCCGTCATATCTGGTTGGATATCAAATGGCTCTTGATTCAATTTCCAAAGCACAAAAACTTGATGTTGAGCAAATTCTCGTGCCGCATTACGGTGTGCTTGAGGGTGAAAAAGCACAGCTTTATATGAAGCGTGCAAGACAAAGCGCTGTAGAGGTTGCAACTGAAATTGTTGATATGTTAAAAAAGGGTATCGGCAAAGACGATATTGTAAAGGCGTTTATGAACAAGGTTTATCACGGATATATCAGAGATATATATCCTATAGATGCAATAACCCTTAATACAAACATAATGATAAATTTGCTTGAAAAAGAATTGTTACAGTAAAAAGTACGGTTGCAAAAGCAACCATACTTGAGAGCGTCGACAAAGTCGCCACTCTCTTGGCGGAAATGCTGCTCGCCGAAAATCGAAAGGATTTTCGGACTGCACTCTACTCCCGCCAATACCACCCACGCACCCTTGAAAACCGCCTTGTAAGCGGGTTTCGCTCACAAGGGGTTTTTCCGACGCACCTGTCGCCGGAAAAACAAAAATGCGGCTGACCGCCGCCGACTATTGCAAATAGAAGTTTTTCGACAGACTGAAGTACGGTTGCAAAAGCAACCGTACTTTTTTGTTGTTATATACTGAAAATTATTACTGCTGTTATACCTAAAAGAAGTATAACGACGGTTTTTGCGGTTAATTTTTCTTTAAAAAGAATAATGCCGAGAAGGGTTGAAAGCAGTATTGTAGAAATGTTTTGAACAGGGAAGAACACCGCACTGCTCAGCATGCCCGCAAGTATGGTGTTGCAAAGATTTGCACCGCCGAAGCATATGCCTGTTACGGCGGGGTATGTAATGCAGGAAAAATTCGGCTTTCTTTTTGTTCTTTGAATCAAGAGCGCAACAAGCGATATGGCCTCTGCAAATATAAAAGAAATTATTAAAAACGTAGATTTCTGCTCAGCGTATTTTGATGTTTGCTGCACCTTTTGCATAATGCCAAGACCGCCTGAGGCTGTCATTGTTGCGATAATAAGCAGAATTACGGCAATAACAATAACCAACCCTATAAGGTTCAGCAAAGTAAAGTTCTCATGCCAGAACAAAGCGCCCGATACAGTGGGCAGTACAAAGCCCATTGAATATATGACAGAGCAAATGGATGTACTGCCGAACCGCAAAGCCAATGTAAAACACCATTGCGACAATATAAGCAAAATGCCGTATATTATGCCGTATATGACGGTTAATGTTGATATGCTTGCAGCTGTACCTAAATTGAAAATAACCAGCAATAATGCGGCGCAGCCTAAAAGAACGGTCTGGGACAGAAAGAAAAGTGAATTATCCTTTGCATCCGCCGCAGTTTTTTTGGAGGTAATATTTCTGCCTGCCGATAAAAAAACCGATAGCAGTAAATAGGGAAGAACTTTACTCATCAGACATCGCCCCGAATGATCTTTGCAAGCTCATCGCTTAAAATTTTGCGGTTATCGTCATCAACAAGGCTGAAGCGGTTGCCGTCGTTGGGGGTGGAAAGGTAGTTCCAGACACAATTGGGGATATCATTTTCTTTCAAAATGGTAATAACATCACGCATCCAGTTTTCGCGCCATTCAATTTTAGCGTGGCGTATCGTACCAAACTCACCGCACCAAAGTATCTTATCGGGGTGCTTATTTATAAAATCTATTGTTGATTTAAAGGCATCACGCATATATGTGATGTCGCAAAGCTTATATTTACTATATGCATTGGGAATGTCGTTTACAAGGCGCTGCCATTCGCGGTAGAGCTCAATATCACCGGGATAGGGCATATCACGGTTATAGTAAAGCATGGGAGGCTGTAAAACATCACGTTGATGAGTAAACTTAATCGGTGAGTACATATGGAAGGTGTAAATAACATTTTCATCATCAAAAATGCGAAGATTTTCTAACTGGTTTGGACTGTTCCAGCAGGTAGGTCCGACAATAATTTTTCTTTCTTTATTTAATGCTCTAATTTCATTGATGGTGCGCTCGGCAAGTTTGTTCCATTTTTCATTATCAACGGCACGCAGCTCGTTAAGCAGCTCAAAGGCAATAGTGTTATCGTTATTATAGCGCTTTTCAAAAGCAATCCAGAGAGCAACAAATCTGTCCTGAAGCTCTTTTGAGTCAAGCAGCTGTATATCTTCCTGAATATCGCAGTAATTGCCTATAGCCTTGTGCATATTGAGCACGATATTAATGCCGTATTTTTTACACCAGCCGATAAAATTGTCAATGTGCTCAAAGATCTCTTCACGGTAGACAAAAGGCTCGCTCTCCAGTACGTCCTGGTGACACATCGTTTGACGTGACAAATGTTTTAAAAAACAGCGGCTACGCGGAGGATTATATACGGGCAGAGTTTAAGAGGATAACAGGCTTTACACCTATACAGTTTTTAACAAAAACAAGAATACAGCATGCATACAAGCTACTTGAAATTTACGGTGATACGATTTCCGTATCGCAGGCGGCGGAAAGTTGCGGCTTTGATGACAGTGTGTATTTTTCAAAGAGGTTCAAACAGAATAAAGTGTACGGTTGAAATAGGAACAATCCCTCTGTCTTTAGGCAAGGGAGGCTTTGGTGCGTAAAGTTGAAGTTTTTTTAAAAATTATTCCGTTGACTTTAAAAAAGACATATATATGAAATATCGGGAAACAATATGTTCGGGGTGAAAACAAAGGATGGCAAAACAAGGAATGAAACGCATTGACCGTACGCATACAAAACCTAAAAATGATGCGCCGCCTGTGCCTGAAATTCAGGGCAAGGCTAAACACGGAAAAGCGTCTGTAAAGCCTTATGGTGAGAATAACGTAAAGGACAAGCCTATATCAAAAATTTATGCTAACATTGATAATGACTTAGCAAGGGATAATCTTGAAAATGATATGTCGGCAGCAGATTTGCAGAGCATGTAAAAAATGAGCTGAATTTTCAGCTCATTTTTTATCAGTCAATTAAATTGTCAATAAAGAAGGTAAGGTCGGCATCGTCAGGCACTTTAAAGACACCTGTAATACTCTTATAACTGTTTTTCTCTTCGGCGTCATAATGCACTGTCGCAATACGCGAGCTTGCACTTGGCAGCTGATCTAAGGAGGGAGCTATTGTTTCAATAAATTTTTGGGCAATCTCTTTATTATTAAGACTGTATCCTTCAGGCGATGAGCGGGCAGTACCGTTATAAAGCTCAACATAAATGTCCTTGCTGATATTAGTGTCATTCTTTATTACATCAAAAATAATCTGTTGTGTATTATTATCTTTCTGGTGCTCAAATACCATCGACATAATTAAATTAAAGGTTTTTGTCATTCTATTGTCTATGGGCAGATTAACATAATAGGTTGCGCCATTAACATTTACGCTTGTGTAAATTTTTCCTATGGATTTGTAATGCTTTACTTGGCCATCAGTAGTTGTTATGTAGTTGGTATAAGGATTGCAGGCTATATAATACCATTCGTTAAAGGGTAAGCTGTTTACATCTTCAAAATAGGCGTCCATGATATTCTGACGCTCCTCGTCAGTTATGTAAAAATCTTCACCAATATAAAGAGAAACGTCATTGTGTACAGCGTCCTTTAAAATGTTTTCAATATTATAGATGCTATTTATCTCACGGTTTTTAGCTAACAGCTCGCCGTATTTTTCGTAATCCTCGTCGGTCATATATACTTTGCGGTATTTGTATGTGTTACCGCTTTTAAAACCAACGGTGGCGGTGTTTGAATATTTGCTGTATATGGATTCGTTTTCATAGGCTTCTCTTGTTTTTACATATAAATCGCAAAGCAATGTTTCAAGCTGATGATCGTTTATGTCGGTTATACTCATGATTTTTTTGAAATAATTATCAGTATTATTGTCAATTGATTCGGATATTCGTATGGCGGAAACAGTCTGGGGAGTAGGTGTGTAGTTGTACTCTGCTTTGTAGGTTTTATTTACAGCAATTATCATAGCGATATTTACAACTGCCAGAATTGCAAGAGCAGGTATTGCTTTAAGCATATTTTTTGCTTTTTTTGTTGTAATAAGTTCGTATAAAAAATATACAACAATTGCAACCACATACAATACAAAGCAGGTAAATATTTGATCAGTGTATAGAGCGTCACGCTCTTTTTGTGAGCTGGTTATAATATAAATTGGAATAAGGCATACAACAAAGGCTACAATAATACGCAACGCGGTCTGCAAATATTTATTGACCGAGCTGTAGGATGCCGCCTCACTTTTACGGTGTTTAAAGAATATAAGGCCTATAATGAGGTAAACAACACCGAGCGAAACTGTATAACATATTGATGAGTAATTTGATAGAAGCTCGGAAACAGAAATGCCGCCAAAGAATATGCCAAAAACAAGACCGAAAATTTGGTTAAGGGATATTGAGTTAAAGCCCTCATATGGGATACCGTAGAACAGCATACCGTTTGAAATAAGGGCGCTGAAATAAATCATAATTACGCGGGGCAAAATTAATATAATTGTGGCAACAACAAGTGTGTTGAGCAATGTGCCCGTAAGGCTTGAAGCAATTGCAAACGCGCCCGCAACCAGCACAGCCATTGCAAGTGAGCTTAAGAACAAGCCCAAAACAGATGCATAGTTAATAGCAAAGAACTTTGGCATTAAAGAAAAGCAGATTGCAGAAAGCGCGGTGGACAGCACTGCGGCAACAACCGCCCAGGTAAGCGCTGTTAATACAAATGTAATATAGATACACTCACGTGAAAAGGGTGTAGAATGCCAGAAATCAGAGGTTGAACGGTTGTTTAAAAAACCGAACAGGGTGAGCATTAAAAGAGGAACAAAAACCGCAGGTATCAAAAGAATACACGGGTTTATTTCAAGCAGTGTAACAGTTTCAACCGTAACCTTGATGTTTTCCAAATCATAGTTGGAACAGCCTATTGTAAAGCCAAAAAACACAATTGCTGACTGAATGCATAAAAGTGCTGTAAAAAGTACGCCAAGCAATGAAGTGCGGCGCAATGAGTCAAGATAAAGACCAAAATTAAACAGTTTTCTTTTCATCTTTAGCCCTCCAATACATCGTTGAATTTATAACCCAACGCTTCCATTTCATAAGTAAACACCTCTTCTAAAGAAAGGGGCAGTATGTCAAGCAAAATAGGGAAAGAGGCGGCAAGCTTTTTGCGCACAATATCGCGGTCGCCCTTAACAATAAGGCTTGAAACGCTGCCCTTTTTAACAAAAGAGAGCATCTCGATGCCTTCAAAGCGTGATTTGTCATATTCGTCATTAAATGCAATCTGCACCTTGAACAGCGAAGTTTTAAGGTTCTGCACATCGCTTTCAAGCACAAGACCGCCCTTGTGAAGCAGCGCAAGCTGGTCGCAGGTATCCTCAAGCTCTCGTAAAGAATGTGAGGTTATAACTGCTGTTGCTTTACGATCTTCAACATCTTTACATATTATTTTTTTAACAAGTGTCCTCATAATGGGGTCAAGACCGTCAAAGGTTTCATCAAAGAATATGTATTGCGGCTTTGCCGAAAGTGACAGTATGGTGGCTGCCTGACGGCGCATACCTTTTGAGAAGGTTGAAACATTCCTTTTGGGGTCAAGACCAAATGCTGCGGTAAGCTCTTTATATCTGTCCATATCAAAGTTGGGATAAATGGTTTTGTAAAGTGCGGCCATACGGTTCATATTTGCGCCCCGCAAAAAGAACAGCTCATCAGGCACCAAAATAATATTTGCTTTTGCATCGGGATTTTCAAAAATTGGTTTACCGTCAAGCAGAACATCACCGATGTCTGCGCGGTAAACACCGCTCACAACGCGCAAAAATGTAGATTTACCAGCGCCGTTTGAGCCCACCATACCGTAAATGCAACCGTCCGGTATGCTGCAAGATAGGTTATCGATCGCAACAAAGCGGTCAAATCTTTTGGTAAGATTTTTTACTTCAATCATAGTTTAGCTCCTTTTCTCAAAGACTTTGTCAAAAATTATTTGAAGTTCAGCTTTTTGAATACCTGCTATTTTGAGCTCATTAAGCAGTGCTTCAAGCTTGCCGAGCTGCTTTCTTCGGTAGTTGCCGAGCAATGAAACGGCATCATCTGCAATAAAGCAGCCTTTACCTGGAACCGAAAAAATAATTTTCCTTGAGTCAAGATCGGAGTAGGCCTTTTGAATAGTGTTAGGATTGACCGAAAGAGAAACAGAAAGAGTACGCACAGACGGAAGCTGGTCGCCGCTTTTGAGTATGCCTGTAAGTATATAACGCTCAATCTGTTCAATAAGCTGTTCGTAAACAGGACAACGTGACATATGGTCAATTGAAAACATCAACTCGACTCCTTTCACAACTGTATTAGTACGAGTAATACGGTTGTAGTATAACACGGTATTTATATTTTGTCAATAGGGAAAATTAAATATTTTTTAAATTTTTGCGGTTTACTTATGAATCGTACTATGACATACTTTTTATATTAATATAGCCAAAGCATTTAAACTTGAACCAGCCTTAAAGGGGCAGTTTTTAGGTGCCTTTCGACTCATTGTCACCCATAGGCGTTAGCCTTATGGGTTCCGCTTGGCCAAAATCCACGCAAAAAGAATCACCTTTAAGGTCGCAGAATTTTGTAAATAAAGGATTTTTTGCTGTGTGAGGCAAAAACGCAGTAAATTCTGACAGATTTACGAGTATTTTAACAAAGTCACAGCATAAAATACTTGTTCCAAAATCTGATTCAAGTTTAAATGCTTTGGATAGCTGAAAGGAAAGAGGCAAAATGCAGCAGGTATTACTTACTGCAATAGGCGTTGGCGGTGCTACGGTCATCGGTGCGCTTATTGGCTTTGTTTTTAAAAAAATATCCCAAAGGTTCTCTGCAATTGTGCTGTCATTTGCGGCGGGTATTATGCTTGCGGCGGCGGTTTTTGGTCTTGTTTTACCGTCAATTGAATACGGCGGAAAGTATGGGCTTATAATTACAATAACCGGTGTGTTTGCAGGAGCTTTTTGCCTCACTTTAATAGATAAGCTGTATGTAATAAGTGATGAAATGATACCCGAAACCCATGCCGACGGATATCAACGCGGCGCAACATACGCTTTACTTGTTGGTTTTTGCCTGATGCTTGTAAGCGATGTGCTGTTTTGATGAAATAATTGACTGAAAAAACTGCATATGATATAATTATAATAAGCATAAATTGATTTGTGCTTTATTAAAAACGAAAAGGGGATTTTATTATGTGGATAATTGTTGCTGTTATTATTGTTTTACTGGTTTTGTGTTTAAGGATTGTTCCTCAGGCAACAGAGTATGTTATTGAACGTTTGGGAAAATACAATAAAACCTGGGGAGCGGGGCTTCATTTTTTAATTCCTGTTATTGACAGGGTTGCAAAAAAGGTTACCTTAAAGGAGCAGGTTATGGACTCTCCGCCGCAGCCTGTTATTACAAAGGATAATGTAACAATGCGTATTGATACGGTTGTATATTTTAAAGTGTTTGATGCAAACCTGTTTACCTACGGCGCGGTTAACCCTCTTAGCGCTTTGGAAAATCTTACTGCTACAACTTTGAGAAATATTGTTGGTGAGCTTGAACTTGACGATACTCTAACCTCACGCGATACCATCAACGGTAAGATGACCGATATTCTTGACAGCGCAACTGACCAATGGGGTATTAAGGTAAACCGTGTTGAACTTAAAAATATTATTCCTCCTGCAGAAATTCAGAATGCTATGGAAAAGCAGATGAAAGCAGAGCGTGACCGTCGTGAAACATTGCTTGAAGCCCAGGGTCATAAAGCCGCTGTTATTACCCGTGCAGAAGGTGATAAGCAGGCGATGATTCTTGCGGCTGAGGGTGAGCGCGATGCGCGTATTGCACGTGCTGAGGGTGAAGCAAAGGCTATTTTTCTTGCTAAAAAGGCAGAGGCTGACGGTCTTGCAGCTCTTAAACAGGCTGCAGCAGACAGCGCAGTATTAGAGCTTAAAAAATATGAGGCTTTGGTTGCAATGTCTAACGGAAAAGCATCAAAAATTATTGTTCCTACCGATGCGGTTGAATTGACAAAGCAGAATGTTATATTCTCAGAAACTACAGGATTGGGAGATGTAACGCCCGCGGCTTTTGAACCACCCAAGGCAAAGAAAAAAGACGTTTGCTGTGAATAATTTAAATAAGGGGAGAGCACAAAATTTGTTCTCCCTTATTATTTTGGAGTAGGATTATGAAAAGACTTTTGCTAATTGCTGTTTTATTGGTATTTACATTTTCTTGCAACGTTTACGTAACGGCGGATGCTGATACGGTTGATAAAATACAGATTAGTACGGTTGTTGTGTCGGTAGGCGAAAACACAAAAACCGTTGAAGTTGATGTATATGGTAATTATGCTAATCTTACGACGTATTTTAATGATACGGCAATTACGGACTATACCGATAATTCTTTTAAATATACATTTGAAGCAGACCAAAAACTTAATATTAGAATTACCGGTAATGATTTCAACGGATGTTTTTTGACATCTGATGTGGTTGGTTGCAACCTTTCAAGATACACTCAAACGGGTAAAAAATATGCGCAGTATATAAATACTACGCTTGGAGATGCTAACATTGACGGTGCAACAGATATTAAAGATTTGGTGCATGTTAAGAGAATAATATCAGGAGTTATACCGTTAGTCACTTTTGCGGATTTTGGCGGTGACGGTACGGTTACAACGCTTGACCTTGTGGCGCTTGCAAAGCTGTTGGTATCTAAAAAAGCAGGCATTGCGCTACATACAGTAATCTATGCGGAAGAAAGCGGTGCGGTTATGCAAACTGTGTTTGTGCCTGACGGCTTTAGTGCAAAGCCGACTGTAAGTACAAAAAAAGACGGTTACACCTTTAAAGGCTGGAGCTCAACAGCGAAAAATGTAACCGAGGATATAATTATTTATGCAAACTATGAGGCGGATGATATTTACACTGAATGGCCTGAGGGGTTTGTTTAAAAATATAAGTTTTATTATACAATAGAGAAAAGTTAAAAGATAATAGATATAATAGCAAAAAAGAAAAGCCGCTCAAAAGAACGGCTTTTCTTTTTCCGATACGCATATGGATATTAAACCAGGAGGATGGTCGCGGGAAATCACAAAACGTGAGCTGCCTGTATCGGACACTTTTGCTATTGTAGATATGAATTTTTCCCCGGTGTTCGTGAAATGCACTCACACCAGCAGTCAGAATTCGGATTCGTTCTGGTGGGCGGCGCGCGCGTTACTGCTGTGGATGAGATGGGACGGAATTTTATCGCAGACTGCAAGCCGGGAGAAGGATGGATATTCCCCAAAAATATTTCCCATTCCATTCAGGGCTTAGGAGAGGGCTGCGAGTTCCTGATGTTTTTTGACAAAGGCGATTATTCCGAGGACCATACCTTTTCCATCAGCGAGTTATTTTCGCATTTGCCCAAGAACGTGCTTTTCGCAAACTTTGGGTGCACCAAACAGCACAAATCCGAACCCTTCACCGATTGGTTTAAGGTTCGGATTTGTACTGTTTGGTGCGGGTAGCAGGACTTGAACCTGTATGAAGTTGCCTTCACTAGAACCTGAATCTAGCGCGTCTGCCGATTCCGCCATACCCGCATATTAAATTGCTGCGATACTAAGCCGCTACAAATGAATATTATACATATTTTTTAGATAATGTCAATGATTTTATTAATTAATTGACATTGTTTTTTTGCTGTATTATTATTGTTTTATAATATACAAAGGGGCAATTTTTATGTTACGCTCAAATCTGCATACACATACGTCATTTTGTGACGGTGCTGCCGCGCCGGTTGAATACATTAACAATGCTTTATCACTTGGCTTTACCGCGTTGGGCTTTTCGGGACATTCACATACACCGTTTGACTCAGAGTATTGCCTGCCTGCAAACTATGCTAAATATCAAGAAGAGATATTGCGCCTTAAGGAGCAGTTTGAAGATAAAATTTACATTGCTTTGGGTCTTGAAAGAGATATTCATTCGGTTGTTGATAAATTTGAATACGATTATGTAATAGGTTCAACTCATTATATTTTAAAAAACGGAAAATATATTTCTGTTGACCGCTCAAATGAATACTTTGTAAATGTAATTAAAGAAATTTACGGCGGCAATGCTTTAAATTTTGCAAAGGATTATTACGCAACACAGGCAGATGTAATAAAAAAGACTAAAGGTAACATTGTAGGCCACTTTGACCTTATAAGAAAGTATAATTACAATAATAAGTATTTTGATGAGAATAACAGGGAATATATAAATGCCGCGCTTGAAGCGTTGGAAGCAGTTTGTGAGGACGCGGATATATTTGAGATAAATTCGGGCGCCGCCGCACGTGGTGCAAATCCCGTACCTTATCCTGCTCCGTTCTTGCTTAGATGCTTAAAAGAAAAGGGTAAATACATTATTATATCAAGTGATGCGCATAAGCCAGAATGTCTGAATGCAGGCTTTGATGTTGCTTTGCAAATGGCAAAAGATGCAGGTTTTAAAAGCGTACTTGAGCTTTGCGAGAAAGGTTTTAAGGAGACTGCAATATAGTTGTGAAAGAAATTGATGAAAGGGGATGAGCAGAATGGAAAATATTGAACGTCTTAAAAACAAAGCCCGTGCTTTGCCCGCCTTGCCCGGTGTATATATTATGCGTGACGCTGACTGTAAAGTAATATATGTCGGCAAGGCAAAGTCGTTAAAAGACCGTGTATATCAATATTTTTGCAACACTTCTGCTCACACTCAAAAAGTAATGGCAATGGTGCGCCAGGTTAATGATTTTGAGTATATTATCTGCGACAGTGAGTATGAAGCTTTAATGCTTGAAGCGGCGCAGATAAAACAGCACGCGCCGCATTACAATATTCTTTTAAAAGATGATAAGGGATATTATTATATTAAGGTTACAAAAGGGGATTGGCCGCGTATAACCGTTGAGCATCAAATGGTTGATGATGGTGCGGAATATATAGGTCCGTACTATTCGTCTTTTATTTTAAAAAACACTGTTGATGAAGCGCTAAAAGCATTTGGATTACCGCGTTGTTCGCGTGAGTTTCCGCGCGATATCGGCAAGGGAAGACCATGTCTTAACCATCATATTGGACTTTGCAGCGCAGTGTGCTCGGGTAAAATCAGCGCGTCGCAGTATAAAGAGGCAGCGGCACAAGCAGTTAAATTTATTAAATGCGGCGAAAAAAAATCTATTGCTGAGCTGAAAGAAAAAATGACACAGGCAGCAGACCGTCTTGACTTTGAGAATGCCGCGCGTCTACGCGACAGAATAAAGGCAATTGAAAAGCTTTCAAGCAGGCAAAAGGTTGTGGCTTCTCCATACAAAAGGCAGGATGTTATAGGTATGTTTTATTCTGACGGTGAGGCTTGCTTTCACGTGTTTAGGTTTATTGACGGTAAGCTATCCGACAGCGAAGATTTTTATATTAACAATGTCATTGATGCCGATGAAGCCCGTACTGACTTTTTCATGTCGTATTATTCTTTAAACCGCGATATTCCCAAAAGAATTATAACCGATACAAGATTTAAAGATATTGATATTCTTGAGCGTATTTTGTCAGAAAAAGCTCAAAAAACCGTTAATATATTTGTGCCCAAAATTGGCGAACAATTCAAACTAGTGCAGATGTGTGTTTCAAACGCTTGTGATTATCTTTCACAAAGACAGTATAAAAGTTTGCATAAATCGGCTGAACTTGAAGAACTTGCATTGCTTTTGGGACTGCCAAAGCCACCCGAAATTATTGAGGCGTATGATATTTCGCATACGGCGGGCAGTGATACTGTCGGCGGAATGACAGTGTTTAAAAACGGTGCGCCCGATAAACGCATGTACAAAAGATTTAAGATTGCCAACATCACGGGTAATGATGACTATGCTTCAATGGCAGAGGTGTTGTCTCGCAGGCTTGATGAATATCTTGTTAAGAAAAATCCTTCTTTTTCAGAGCTGCCTGATTTAATTTTGGTAGACGGCGGCAAAGGGCAGGTGGGTGTTGCCCTTGAAATATTGAAATCTAAAAATATTGATATACCGCTTTTTGGCATGGTTAAAGATTCATCGCACAGAACAAGGGCAATCTGTTCTGCTGACGGCGAAATACAGATTAAACCGAACAAACGCGTGTTTAGACTTGTAACGGCAATTCAGGATGAAACGCATAGGTTTGCAATTGAGTACCACCGTAAGCGTTCCGCTAAATCCAGGCTTACAAGCAGTTTGTGTCGAATTGAAGGAGTAGGGCCTTTACGCGCAAAAAAATTGCTTGAACATTTCCGTACAATTTCTGCCGTTGCTGATGCTAACGTAGAACAGCTTGCGATAGTTTCGGGAATGAATAAAGCCGTTGCCAAAAAAGTATTTGAATATTTTAATAAAAAATCCCTTGACAAATAAAAAAAGCAGTGATATACTACTGCCATAATAATAGCTGTGACGAAGACGGTCAAGAATGGCGCTTGCAGAGAGCCGGTGGTTGCTGTGAACCGGTAGTTAAGTTCTTATAAGACTTATCACTTCTGAGCTGGAAGTCCGAAAGGCTATGCTTAGTAGACACTTCCCGTGATTGCTGCGTAAAGGCATAGGAATTGTTGGATTCCAAGAGTGGCGGTTAAATTAATCGCAATTTGAGTGGTACCGCGGATGTGAATACACACCCGTCTCAAAGCAAAACTTTGAGACGGGTGTTTTTAATTTTTATAACTGATAGGAGGAACGGTATTATGGCGGCTTTTGAAGCAGAAAAATTATCAGAGGTGGCACAACGAATTCGCGAAATGCGTGAAATTTTTGGTATGTCGTCCGAAGAAATGGCAGAGAAAACCGAAGTATCAATTGAAGATTATAAAGATTATGAATCAGGAAAGCTTGATTTTCCTTTTACATTTATTCATAAGTGCGCTCTTGCTTTTGGAATTGGTATTACCGACCTGCTTGAAGGTCACAGCGCAAACCTTTCTTCATATACTGTGACCCGAAAAGGAAAAGGTCAGGAAACGGCTAAGGAAGACGGCATTAAGATAAACAATCTTGCACCTAAATTCCGCAATAAAATTGCACAGCCTTATTGGGTTCGTTATGAGTATTCTGCCTCTCAGCAGAATAAACCAATCCATCTTACAAAGCATTCTGGTCAGGAATTTGACCTTGTGTTAAGCGGTAAGCTTAAAGTGCAGATTGGTGAACATACCGAAGTTCTTAATGAGGGCGACAGCATTTACTATGATTCTTCAACACCGCACGGTATGATTGCTGTTGACGGCAATGATTGCGTTTTCTGTGCTGTTGTTATGCCCGGTGAAAAAACCGAAGAAACTGTTGTTACAAAAAGTATTGTTTCTGCTAAAGCGTCAGAAAAGCTTGTATGCGAAAAGTTTGTAGATATCGTTGAAGATGAAAACGGCTGCTTAAAGGACATTTCTTTCAAAAATACCGAAAGTTTTAACTTTGGTTTTGATATTGTTGACGGCATTGCCGATAAATATCCCGAAAAACTTGCAATGCTGCATCTTGATGTCAACAAAACTGAGCGGCGCTTTACCTTTATGGATATGAAGCGTGCTTCTAACCAGGTTGCCAACTACTTCACTTCTCTTGGTATAAAACGCGGTGACAAGGTTATGCTTGTGCTTAAACGGCATTATCAGTTCTGGTTTGCAATTGTAGCTCTTCATAAGATAGGCGCTGTTGCAATACCTGCAACAAACCAGCTTAAAGAGCATGATTTTGAGTACAGATATAACGCTGCCGGTGTAAAAGCACTTGTTTGTACCGCTGACGGCGATACCGCGCAAATTGCCCAAAATGCCGCTAAAAACTGTCCGCAGGTTGAACAGCTTATTTTGGTTGGCGGACAAAAAGACGGCTGGCATGATTTTGATACAGAATATAAACTCTTCTCAGGTAAATTTGAGCGTCCTGAAGATGCGTCATCCGGTGATGAAACTGCTTTAATGTTCTTTACATCAGGCACAACAGGAAATCCCAAAATGGCTGCTCATGCGCATACATATGCATTAGGACATTTTGTCACTGCAAAATATTGGCATTGCTGTGAGCGCGACGGCTTGCATCTTACTATTTCTGATACGGGCTGGGGTAAATCTCTCTGGGGTAAGCTTTACGGCCAATGGCTGTGCGAAGGCGCGGTCTTTGTATATGACTTTGATCGTTTTGATGAAAATGATATTCTGCCTATGTTTGCAAAGTACAATATCACAACCTTCTGTGCGCCGCCCACAATGCTGCGCATGCTAATAAGAGGCGACTTGTCAAAGTTTGACCTTTCTTCAATCCGACATATGACCACTGCCGGTGAAGCGCTTAACCCAGAAGTATTTAAGCAATTTAAAGCGGCAACCGGTCTTGAGATTATGGAGGGCTTTGGTCAGACCGAAACAACTCTTACAATCGCTAATCTTTGCGGTACAACTCCCAAAATCGGCGCAATGGGTAAAGCGTCACCGCAGTATGATGTTGATATTGTTGACCCGGACGGCAATCCTGTTGCTGACGGTGAGGTAGGAGAGATTGTTATCCGTACCAAGGACACAGTGCCTTGCGGATTGTTTAAAGAGTATTATCTTGACAGCGAAAAAACTAAAGATGCCTGGTATGACGGTATGTATCATACGGGTGATACCGCTTGGCGCGATGAGGACGGATATTTCTGGTATGTCAGCCGTATTGATGATGTTATTAAATCTTCGGGCTACCGTATAGGTCCCTTCGAGATTGAAAGTGTTATTATGGAACTACCCTATGTTGTTGAATGTGGCGTTTCAGCAGTACCCGATGAAATTCGCGGTCAGGTAGTAAAAGCCAGTATTGTTCTTACCAAAGGCACTGAGGAAACAGATGAGCTCAAAAAAGAGATTCAGAACTATGTAAAGACCCATACTGCTCCGTATAAATACCCTCGTGTAATTGTTTTCCGTGATGAATTACCCAAGACAATCAGCGGCAAAATACAAAGAAACAAACTTTGATATAATATGTGTAAAACGCTTGACAACAGGGCGCAAAAGTGATATATTACTAATAATATTAAAATAAAGGCTTTGACGGAAAGAGCCTGCAACAGTTTGCGTAAGAGAGTCGGTGGTTGGTGAGAACCGATTGTAATAGTTGCGTGGCGGGTAGTTCCCGAGCCGGAAGGAAGAAAGCTTTATTACAGGTGATTAGACCCTTCCCGTTATGCCGCGTTAGTGCACAAAGGCTGTTGGGCCTGTTAAGTGGTGTTTTTACACAATTTGAGTGGTACCGCGGGTAAATGATATACAAATCACCCGTCTCAAAGTTTTTTCTTTGAGATGGGTGTATGTTTTTTTTTTGGGGGATAGAAAATGGAACATAACGCAGGTCTTTTTGATAAAATTAAAGAGATAGGCTCCCGTATTCGTGAGCTGCGTGAAATTGAGGGGGTCAGTGCGCAGGAGATGGCTGCCCGCATAGGCGTCAGCGTTGAAGAGTATATCTCTTGTGAATCGGGCAAGGGTGATGTTAACTTTGCGTTTATTTACCGCTGCGCGCAGGCCTTTAATGTTGATGTTACTGATATTATTGAGGGCCATAGTCCTACATTGAAATCCTATACCGTAACCCGTCGCGGCAATGGGCAAAAGATTGAAAAAGCGCATGGTATGACATACTATAACCTGGCGCCTGCTTTCCGTAACCGTATTGCCGAGCCGCTTTATGTTCGCAGTACATATGATGAATCTGCACAGAATAAGCCTATTGAGCTTACAACACACGCGGGTCAGGAATGTGATATTATTATTTCAGGTCACCTTAAAGTACAGGTTGGTGACCATACAGAAGTTTTAGGCCCAGGTGACAGTATTTACTATAACTCTTCAACACCGCACGGAATGATTGCCGTTAACGGCAGTGACTGCCTTTTTTACGCAATTGTTCTTAATCCCACAGGTGAGCCTATTCCTGAGCTTATGCCTGTAAATAAAGTACCCGAAAAAAGCAGTATTGTTAACGATACTGAGGATAGAATTTATAAAAAATACATAGATATTACGGTTGATGAAAATGGTACGCCTACCGATATTTCCTTTAAAAATACCGAAAAATTCAATTTTGCGTTCGACTTAGTAGACGCCGTTGCCGAAAAAGACCCCGAAAAGCTGGCAATGTTACATATCTCGCGCGATAAGACAGAGCGCCGCTTCACCTTTAAGGATATTAAAAAAGCGTCAAACCGTTGCGCTAACTACTTTAAGTCAATCGGTATCAAAAAAGGAGACCGTGTAATGCTGGTGCTTAAGCGCCATTACCAGTTCTGGTTTGCAATGATAGGTCTCAACAAACTTGGTGCAATCGCGATTCCTGCAACAAACCAGCTTGTTCAGAAGGATTTTGAGTATCGTTTTAATTCAGCAGGTGTCAGCGCAATTATCTGTACCGCTGACGGTGATACTGCAAATCAAGTTGATTTAGCATCGGCTTCCTGCCCGGAGCTTACAATAAAAATTATTGTTAACGGCAAAAAAGAGGGCTGGAGATGCTTTGATGAAGAGTATGTAATGTACAGCACTGTTTATGAAAGAACAGATGACGCACCCTGCGGTGATGATCGTCTGCTTATGTTCTTTACATCAGGCACATCGGGATATCCCAAAATTGCGGCGCATAACCATAAGTATCCGCTCGGACATTTCCACACTGCAAAATTTTGGCATAATGTTGACCCTGACGGTCTGCACTTTACAATTTCCGATACAGGCTGGGCAAAGTCAATGTGGGGAAAATTGTATGGTCAATGGATGTGCGAAGCTCCTGTTTTTGTTTATGACTTTGACCGATTTGATGCGGCAGATATTTTGCCTTTGTTTGCAAAATATCATATAACAACATTCTGCGCACCGCCCACAATGCTTCGTATGATGATTAAGCAGGATATTTCAAAATATGATTTTTCATCAGTTAAGCATATGACAACCGCGGGCGAGGCGTTGAATCCAGAGGTTTACAAACAATTCGAAAAGGCAACGGGTTTGCAGATTCTTGAAGCCTTTGGACAGAGCGAAAGCACTATGATTATAGGCAATATGGTTGGCGCTTCTCACAAAATCGGTTCAATGGGCAAACCCGCACCTATATATAACGTTGATATTCTTACCTCTGACGGCCGTTCAGCCGCTGTTGGTGAAACAGGCGAGATTGTTATTGATATAAGCAACGGAAACCCATGCGGCTTGTTTACCGAGTATTACGGCGACAAGGAAAAAACCAATGAAGTTCGTTATGACGGATACTATCATACAGGCGATACTGCCTGGCGTGATGAGGATGGATTTTATTGGTATGTCGGCAGGGTTGATGACGTTATTAAATCTTCCGGCTACCGCATAGGCCCTTTTGAGATTGAAAGTGTGCTTATGGAATTGCCTTATGTTCTTGAATGCGGCGTTTCAGGCGAACCTGATGAAACACGTGGACAGGTTGTTAAAGCAAGCATTGTTCTTACCAAAGGTACCGAGGGTACGGAAGAGCTTAAAAAGGAAATACAGAATTACGTTAAAAAGCGCACAGCGCCTTATAAGTATCCGCGCATTATTAATTTCCGTACAGAGCTGCCTAAGACTGTAAGCGGAAAAATTCAACGTAATAAGCTCTAACGGAGGCATTTTTCTTGTTCGATAAAAGAATAATTCTTATTGCAGGACATTACGGCAGCGGTAAAACATCGGTTGCCTTGAGCTGCGCGGCGGCCATAAATAAAAGCGGCTGTAAAACAGCGCTTGCTGACCTTGATATTGTTAATCCGTATTTCAGGGCAAAGGATGACGCTGAAATTTTGCAAAATGAGGGGGTAGATTTTATCGCTTCTGATTTTGCAAACTCTAATGTAGACTTGCCTGCGCTGCCACAGCAGTTATATTCAATTATTGATAACAAAGAACGCCGTGTTGTAGTTGATGTTGGCGGTGATGATAGGGGTGCCTTGGCTTTAGGACGACTTGTACCTGCCATCAAATCCGAAAATGACTATGAAATGCTTCTTGTTATCAATAAATACCGACCGCTTACTGATACAGTGCAGAATGTGATGGAAATAAAGCAGGAAATTGATGCTGCTTGTAAAATTGGATTTACGGGTATTATCAACAATTCAAATCTTGGTGTTCAAACCACTGCACAGGATGTAAAAAACTCTTTGCAGTATGCTGATGATTGCTCAAAGGCATGTGGGTTGCCTATTGTTGCCACAACTGTCGCTTCACCGGTGTTTGAGCAGTTGCAGGATAAAATTGAGAATCTTTTTGAGTTAACGTTGCTGTTAAGAAATAAATATATATAATTATTTAAGAAGGGGATATATTATGGCAAAAGTTACGTTTAATACTGACCTTTGTAAAGGCTGCGGCTTGTGCGTTAGCGCTTGCTCCAAAAAAATCGTTGCCATCTCAAAGGAAAAAATCAACATAAAGGGACACCATCCCGCAGAAATTACTGACCAGTCTTTGTGTATTGGCTGTGCGTTTTGCGCAATAATTTGCCCTGACTGTGTAATTAAGGTAGAAAGGTAAGTGTGTTGTAATGGCAGATAAGGTTCTTATGAAAGGCAACGAGGCTATTGCTGAAGCTGCTATTATGGCAGGCTGCAGACATTATCTCGGCTATCCTATCACTCCGCAGACAGAAATTGCCGCATATATGGCAAAGCGTATGCCCAAAATTGACGGCGTATTTGTTCAGGCAGAAAGTGAAGTTTCTGCTATAAATATGGTTATCGGCGTTGCTTCTGCCGGCAAAAGAGTTTTAACATCTTCTTCAAGTCCGGGTATCTCTTTAAAAAGCGAAGGTATTTCTTACCTTGCAGGATGCGACCTTCCCGCAGTAATTATAAATGTTGAACGCGGCGGTCCCGGTCTTGGCGGCATTCAGCCCTCACAGTCTGACTATTTTCAGGCAACCAAAGGCGGCGGTCACGGTGACTATAAGCTTCTTGTACTTGCACCCTCGTCAGTACAGGAGATGGCGGATTTAACAACAACAGCTTTCGACCTTGCTGATAAATACCGTATGACTTGTATGATTTTGGCTGACGGTACAATCGGTCAGATGATGGAGCCTGTTGAGCTTTGCGAGAAAGAAATCAACACTGTTGAAAAGCCTTGGGCTGCAACAGGTACCGGTCTTAAGCGTCCTCACAATATCATCAATTCTCTTACCCTTGTACCCGAAATACTTGAGCAGCAGAACTTTGCACGTTATGAAAAGTATGCCGAGGTTGAAGCTAACGAGGTAAGATATGAAAAATATATGATGGACGATGCAGATATCTGCATTGTAGCTTTTGGTATTGCTTCACGTGTTTCAAAAAATGCTATTGACGAAGCAAGAAAACAGGGAATAAAGGTTGGTATGATTCGCCCCATTACTCTCTGGCCTTTCCCCAAGGCTGTATTGGAGGCTGCTGCTGATGAATGCAAAGCTTTTATTTCTGTTGAGCTTTCAATGGGACAGATGATTGAAGATGTTCAGCTTGCAACACGTTGTAAGCGTCCTGTGTTGCTTTGCAACCGTGTAGGCGGTATGATTGTTACCCCTGAGGACGTTCTTGCAAGCATTAAAAAAGCTAATGAAATCGGAGGTGCAAAATAATGGTTGTTTTTGATAGACCCCATGCTTTAGCGGAAGTTCCTTTCCACTATTGTCCCGGTTGTACACATGGTATAATTCACCGCTTAGTTGCCGAAGTTATTGATGAGCTTGGTATTGAGGGCAAAACCGTTGGTATTGCATCTGTTGGTTGCTCTGTTATGTCTTATAACTATTTCAACTGCGATATGGTTCAGGCTGCACACGGACGCGCGCCTGCAGTTGCAACAGGCGTAAAACGCGCTAATCCCGATAACATTGTATTTACATATCAGGGTGACGGCGACCTTGCTGCTATCGGTACTGCTGAAACAGTACACTCTGCCGCAAGAGGCGAAAACATCACAATTATATTTGTTAACAACGCAATTTACGGTATGACAGGCGGTCAGATGGCTCCTACAACACTGCCCAATCAGGTTACACAGACATCACCTTACGGCCGTGATGTAACTGTTGCAGGCTATCCTGTTAAAGTTTGCGAAATGCTTTCACAACTTGATGGCCCTACATATCTTGAGCGCGTTGCTGTAACTGATGTTAAAAATATCAAAAATGCAAAGCGCGCCATTAAAAAGGCTTTTGAAAATCAGGTTAACGGTAAGGGCTTCTCACTTGTTGAAGTGCTTTCAACCTGCCCTACAAACTGGGGTATGACACCCGAAAGCTCTATTGAATGGCTTAAAGAAAATATGCTGTCTTATTATCCTCTGGGTGTTTATAAAGACAAGTTTGCTGTTAAGGAGGACAAATAATGAGTAAGACAAGTAATATTCTTATTGCGGGTTTTGGCGGACAGGGTGTTTTGTTTGCCGGTAAGTTTTTGGCATACAAAGGCATTATTGAAGATAAAAATGTAAGCTGGCTTCCGTCCTACGGCCCCGAGATGCGTGGCGGTACAGCTAACTGCAGTGTAATTATCAGTGAAAATGCAATTGGCTCACCTATAGTTAATAAGCCTGATATACTTATTGCTATGAATCTTCCTTCATTGGATAAATATGAAGATACCGTCGCAGAAGGCGGTCAGATATATGTTGATTCTTCACTTATTGACCGTAAAGTAAAACGCACCGATGTTAAAGCTTTTTATGTTCCCGCAACCAAGCTTGCTGATGAAAACGGCCTTTCTTCACTTGCTAATATGATTATTATGGGTAAGATGATAAAAGAAGGAAATGCTGTTGAGTATGATAATATTGAAGCAGCGCTCAAAAAGATTGTATCCGCGCGCAAGGCAAATCTATTTGATTTTAACCTTAAGGCTCTCCAGATGGGCTATGACTATTAATATGTTAGGAAGTATTTTTATGCTTAATATTACTATTGAAAAAACAACTTCTCCTAAAGTAAAACCTGACGAAGCCTCTTTAGGCTTTGGCAGACACTTTACCGACCATATGTTTGTTATGGATTATTCAAAAGACTTAGGCTGGCATGATGCAAAAATTGTTCCTTTTGATAATCTGTCACTTCATCCCGCTTCAACAGTTTTCCATTACGGCTCTGAAATTTTTGAGGGCCTTAAGGCTTACCGTGCACCCGACGGCGGCGTACAACTTTTCCGTCCCGTAGAAAATATTAAAAGAATGAACAAATCTGCTGAAAGACTTTGTCTGCCTCAGTTGGATGAAGAGTTTGCTCTGAAGGCCCTTACAACTTTTGTTGACTTAGAGAGGGATTGGGTACCTAATTCTGAAGGCACATCGCTTTATCTGCGTCCCTTTATGTTTGGCTGTGACGCATTTCTTGGCGTACACGCCGTTGACAATGCAAAGTTTATGATAATTGCATCTCCTGTTGGCAGCTATTATGCAGAGGGCATTAACCCTGTATCAATTATGATTGAAACTGAGGATGTTCGTGCTGTTCGCGGCGGTACAGGCTACGCTAAATGCGGCGGCAACTATGCCGCAAGCAACAGGGCAGGTGAGCGCGCAGAAAAGAAGGGATATTCTCAGGTGCTTTGGCTTGACGGTGTTGAACGTAAGTACATTGAAGAGGTTGGCGCTATGAATGTTATGTTTATGGTTGGCGACGAGATTGTTACTCCTGCGCTTACAGGCTCAATTTTGCCGGGCATTACACGTAAGTCTTGTATAGAACTGCTTCGTGAAAAGGGCTATAAAGTAAATGAACGGCTTTTCAGCATTGATGAGCTTAGATCTGCTCTTGCTGACGAAACCTTAAAAGAAGCTTGGGGTTGCGGCACCGCTGCAGTTGTTTCTCCTATTGGTAAATTAGTGCTTGGCGATAATGACTATGTTATCAATAACGGTGAAATCGGTGAAGTAACGCAAATGCTTTATGATACTTTAACAGGCATACAGTGGGGTAAAAAAGAAGATACGCATAACTGGATAGTTAAAGTGTAAAAATGCACTTGACATAGTAATTTGACTGTGTTATAATTCCTGTGATATTGAAAAATGCGTTGAAGAAATTATGCATTATCTTATTGTTTTAAGAGAGTCAGCGGTTGATGTGAGCTGATAGCAAAAGGTAAATTGCAGTCTCATTTCTGAGCATAGCTCCCTAAAATTTATAGTAAGGAGCTACGGTCTAGCCCCGTTATCATGGCTTATGGTTTGTTTGAACCTGATTTGAGTGATTGTGTTATTTTATAGCACAATAAACAGGGTGGTACCGCGTATCAAATGTGATTCGTCCCTGAGGCATTATTTTTAATGCCTCAGGGAATTTTTTTTTGAAAGGGTTATATTAATTATGAAAAAAATTATGATGACAGATGTTACATTGTGCGCAAGTACGGCAAACGGCAATATTATCAGCTTTAAGGATAAGGTTGAAATTGCCCGTAATTTAGGAAAACTAAATATATCTGTAATTGAATTGCCTGCAGTTATCGGCTCAAAAGAAAATGAAATGCTTATTTCTACGGTTTCTGCTTTTGTTAAAAATTCCGTTATTTCTGTTCCCGCAGGCTTTGATGAGCAATCTGTTGAGATTACTGCAAAAGCTCTTTCTAATGTTAATAATGCACGTATATGTATTGCGGTTCCTGTATCTGCTGTTCAGATGGAATATATTTGCAAGAAAAAGCCCAAGGCCGTTTTAGAAATGATACCGGCTCTTGTTAAAAAAGCAAAAGAACTTTGTGCTGATGTTGAATTCTGTGCTATAGATGCAACCCGCGCAGAAGAATATTTTTTAAAGACAGCAATTGCTTCTGCGGCACAAGCAGGTGCAACTACTGTTTCTGTTTGTGACAGCGCAGGAACTATGCTTCCCGATGAGTTTGCAGCTTTTGTTGGTAATATCATTTCTTATTGTAATTTGCCTTTATGTGTTCAGTGCTCAAACGAATTAAAGCTTGCAACAGGTTGTTCGGTTGCAGCAGTCAATGCAGGTGCTGCTGCTGTAAAGGTTTCTCTTACCGGCAATGATGCTGCAAATATCCAGGAAATGGCACAAATTATCCGTGTTAAAGGTGATTCAATCGGTATTTCTTCAGAAATTAAGGTTACCGAGCTCAACAGATGTGTTGCATGTGTTGACAGTGTTTTAAGCAAGAATACCGAAAATGGAATTTTTATAAATGATGATGTCGACGAAGATGATACCGTAATAAAAAGCGGTATTGACAGCAAAAAACTTGCAGAGATTGTTAAGAGCCGTGGCTATGAGCTTTCTGCCGAAGATAGTATAAAGGTGTTTGATGCTGTATCTGCCGTTGCTCAAAAGAAGATTTTAACCGCTAAAGAGCTTGATGCAATTGTTGCAGTAAATGCTATGCAGGTGCCTGCAGCATATAAATTAAAATCATTTGTTATAAACAGCGGTAACATTATCACATCAACAGCTAATGTTATTATGGAAAAAGACGGCAAAACAATGTCAGGTATCTGTGGCGGTGACGGTCCTATTGACGCGTCTTTCCTTGCTATTGAACAAATTATCGGCCATCACTATGAACTTGACGATTTTCAGATTCATTCCGTTACTGAAGGCAGACAGGCGATGGGCTCAGCAGTTGTAAGATTGCGCTCTGATGGCATTGTTTATTCTGGCAGAGGGATTTCTACCGATATTATAGAGGCAAGCATTAAAGCTTACCTTAACGCAGTAAATAAAATTGTTTATGAGGAGAATGCCTAATGAAACTTTCCTTTTCAACAAAGGGTTGGGTAAATTACTCTTGGCAGAAATTGTGCTTAGCCGCTAAAGAAATTAAATATTCAGGTATTGAATTACATAGCCTGCAATGTGAATGTTTTTCAAAAGAGGGCGGACCGCTTTCAAAAGAAAATCTTAACAAAAGCATCAGTAAAATTAAAAGTGACGGTATTGAAATTGCTTGTCTTGATTCAGTATGCAATATAGGTGATTCAACCGCTATTGATGAAAATATTAAGACAGTAAACAAATATATTGAAAAGGCTAATGATTTTAACGCGCCCTTTGTACGCGTTTATGCTTTGGACAGTGATGATGCCGCTTGTGAAGATGCAGCAAAAAAGTGTATTGAAGCCGTATTGCCTTTGGCCGAAAAATACGGTATTGCAGTTTTGGTTGAAACAACAGGCTATTTTTCAGATACCAAAAAGCTACGCACATTGCTTGAAAGCTTTGCAAGTGACAGCGTTGCAGCGCTTTGGGATATGCATCATCCTTACCGTTTTGCAGGAGAAAGCCCCGATAAAACAATTGAAAATCTCGGTGCGTATGTAAAGCACGTCCATATTAAAGATTCAATTGTTGAGGGCGATAGAATTAAATATTGCCTAATGGGTGAGGGAAGCCTGCCTATAGAAAGCATGGTTAATGCGCTTCGTTCTGTTAACTATAACGGTTATATATCTCTTGAATGGGACCCGACTTATCTTGAAGAGATTAATGACCTTGAAATTTTGCTTTCTTATTTTGCGGGCTATATGCGCCGTTTTAAGAATAAGGACCGTCAGAACCGCTCACTTTACAGTAACAAGGCGGGAACAGGCAAGTTTGTTTGGCGTAAGGAATCAATAATTGACCTTACTTTCTCACAAGTGCTTGACCGTATGGTTGAGGAGTTCCCTGACCAGTATGCGGTTAAATACACAACACTTGACTACACAAGAACTTATTCAGAATTCCGTGATGATGTTGACCGGTTTGCAAGAGTATTGCTTGCAATGGGCGTTAAAGCCGGCAGTAAGGTTGCTGTATGGGCGACAAATATTCCGCAGTGGTATATTGCATTCTGGGCGACAGTAAAAATCGGTGCGGTGCTTGTAACTGTAAATACCGCTTACAAAATTCATGAGCTTGAGTATTTGTTGCGTCAGTCAGATACTCATACTCTTATTATGTGTGAAAATTACAGGGACTCAAACTATAAAGAAATTGTAAAAGAAATATGTCCCGAGTTGGCTGATACAGTTGCCGGTCAACATTTACATTGCCGCAGATTGCCTTTTTTGCGCAATGTCATAACTGTCGGCTTTAAAATGGACGGTTGTCTTGAGTGGGAAGAGGCTTTACAGCTTGCTGATAAAGTGCCCGTTGAAGAAGTTTGGCGTCTTGCCGCAAAGGTAAACCCCCACGATGTATGCAATATGCAGTATACATCAGGTACAACAGGATTCCCCAAAGGCGTAATGCTTACACACTATAATATTGTTAATAATGGTAAGTGCATTGGCGACAGGATGGACCTTTCTACTGCTGACCGTATGATGATACAGGTGCCGATGTTCCATTGTTTTGGAATGGTGCTTGCAATGACTGCATCAATGACACACGGCGTTAGCATTATGCCGTTGCCGTATTTCTCACCCAAATCATCACTTGCCTGCATTAATCAGGAAAGAATAACTGCTTTCCACGGTGTTCCTACAATGTTTATTGCTATGATGGAGCATGAGGATTTTGAAAAGACAGACTTTTCATATATGCGTACCGGTATAATGGCGGGCAGCCCTTGTCCTATTGCCGTTATGCAGGATGTTGTTGATAAAATGAACATGAAAGAAATCACTATTGTTTACGGTCAGACTGAGGCTTCTCCCGGCTGTACAATGAGCAGTACTGATGACTCATTAGAGCTTCGTGTTTCAACGGTAGGACGCGCTTTGCCGCAGATTGAATGCAAAATTGTTGACCCCGAAACAGGTGAAGAAATGCCCGTGGGTGAAAACGGTGAGTTTGTTGCACGCGGTTACAATATTATGAAAGGCTATTATAAAATGCCTGCTGCAACTGCTGCGGCAATCGATAAGGATGGCTGGCTGCATACCGGCGACCTTGCCTGCAAAACCGAGGACGGCTGTTACCGTATAACAGGACGCTTGAAGGATATGATTATCCGCGGCGGTGAAAACATTTATCCTAAAGAGATTGAAGAATTTATTTATACTCACCCAAAGGTTTCTGATGTTCAGGTAATCGGTGTTCCTGATGAACAGTATGGTGAAGAAATAATGGCTTGCATTATTTTGAAGGATAATGAAACAATGACAGTTGACGAAATGAAAACCTATGTACGTGATCATATGGCACGCCACAAGGTTCCGCGTTATATTGATTTTGTTAACAGTTTCCCGATGAATGCCGCAGGTAAAATACTTAAGTATAAAATGCGTGAAGATGCTGTTAAAAAGCTTGGCTTGCAAAAAGCTGACAGCATTGTTACCGCATAAGGATGATGTTTTTTATGTATAAAATTATAGACTCCCATTGCCATATATATCCCGATGCTATTGCTCTAAAAGCTGCAGAGGGTACGGGTAATTTTTACGGCATAAAGATGGCATATGACGGCAAGGTTTCTACTTTGATAAAAGAAGGTAAGGAGTCGGGTATAGGGCATTATATAGTCCAATCTGTTGCCACAACGCCGAAACAGGTAAGCTCAATTAATCACTATATTGCCAAAACTGTTGAAGAAAGTGACGGGCTTATGACCGGTCTTGGTACCTTGCATCCCGAAAGTGATGATATTAAAGCCGATTTTGAGGAGCTTATTTCTTTGGGCTTAAAGGGCGTTAAAATTCATCCCGATATCCAAGGTTTTAAGCTAGACGATTACCGCTGTCTTAGTATTTACGAGCTTTGTGAGGGAAAAGTGCCTATTCTTATTCATACGGGGGATTATAGGTATGACTATTCTAACCCAAACCGTTTAAAACCTTTGCTTGATATTTTTAAAGGGCTTACCTTTATAGGTGCACATTTTGGCGGTTGGTCTATATGGGAACAGGCGTCAAAGGAACTTGTTAATTATGATAACCTTTATGTTGACTGTTCTTCCACCTTTTACGCAATACCAAAAGAAAAAACGAAGCAGCTTATTGATGCGTACGGTACAGACCGTGTACTTTTTGGCACGGACTATCCTATGTGGAATCCTAAAACCGAGATCGATTACTTTTACTCGCTCGGTCTTTCAAAAGAGGATAATAAAAAAATATTGCACGATAATGCAGTTCGCGTTTTTAATTTGCAAAACGTATAAAATAAAGTACGGCAAAAAATTGCCGTACTTTATTTTTTCTTTGCATATTTGTCCTTCCTTGCGCATAAATTCTATTGACGAATACAAATGCGGAGGAAAGTTTTTATGGCTAATACAAATATATATCAAGACATTGCCGCAAGAACGGGCGGAGATATTTACATAGGCGTGGTTGGCCCTGTAAGAACAGGTAAATCAACCTTTATTAAGCGCTTTATGGATATGCTCGTGCTTCCGAATATTGCGCAGGATTACCAACGGGAACGCGCCAATGATGAAATGCCCCAGTCTGCCGCGGGCAGAACAATTATGACAACTGAGCCGAAATTTATCCCTGAAAATGCAGTTAAAATTTGCCTTGACGGTAATGCTAATATGAGTGTGCGGCTTATTGATTGCGTTGGATATATTGTACCAAGCTCATTGGGCTATATAGAGGGTGAACAACCGCGTATGGTAGCAACACCTTGGTTTGAAGAGCCTGTGCCGTTTGATGTGGCGGCTGAGATCGGTACACGTAAGGTTATTAACGAACATTCAACAATCGGGCTTGTAATAACAACAGACGGCAGTATAAGCGATATTCCCAGAGAGGAATATGCCTATGCGGAAGAAAGGGTTATAAACGAGCTTAAAGAGATAAATAAACCGTTTGTTACCCTGCTTAACTGTATGTATCCCGACAGTGATGAAAGTGTCAATCTTGCGGCTGATTTAAGCTATAAATATCAAGTCCCTGTTATACCGGTTAATTGTATTGATATGGACGAAAATAATATACGCCAGATTTTAGCAAGAGTTTTATTTGAATTTCCTGTAAGCGAAATTTCAATTATGATGCCAACCTGGGTTAATTCGTTGCCGACAGACCATTGGTTATGCACCGACATAACTGAGATTGCAAGAAGCTGTTCTAAAGATATAGAGCATATACGTGATGTTAAAAAGCTTGAGAACGCGCTCTGTGAGTCATCAAATGTTGAGAACGCCACTATAACAGAGGTAGATTTAGGCTGCGGAAATGCAAAAATTCAGGTTTCAATGACACGGGAGCTGTTTTATAAGGTTCTTGGCGAAACAACAAGTATCAACATTTCTGATGACAGTATGCTGCTTGAAACCTTGACAGAGCTGTCACAAATACGTGATAAGTATAACAAAATCAAAAATGCTCTGGAAGAGGTCGAAGCAACAGGATATGGTATTGTTATGCCGTCAATTGATGAACTGACATTGGATGAGCCGCAAATTGTACGGCAGGGCGGAAGATACGGTGTGCGTTTGCGTGCATCTGCACCGTCAATACATATGATGCGTGCAGATATTACTACCGAGGTAAGTCCTATTGTTGGCAGCGAAAAGCAAAGTGAAGACCTTGTTATGTATCTGCTGCGTGAGTTTGAAGAAGACCCGGTTAAAATATGGGATTCAAACATATTCGGTAAATCGCTTCATGAACTTGTTAATGAAGGTTTGCGTACAAAGCTTGCGCGTATGCCGGATGATGCGCGCATGCGTTTGCAGGAAACTCTTGAAAGAGTAATAAATGAGGGCTGCAGCGGATTAATCTGTATAATATTGTAAATAAAAAAGGACCCCTTCGGTCCTTTTTTATTTTTCTACAATCATGTCATCAAATTTTGTATGTCCCCATGTATTATGGTTCCAGTTGCCTGTATTAATGTCATTTATATCAAAAGCAACGGCTTTGTTTATCCAATCAAAATACGGACGTAAAATACCGGCTGTATAGTTTACTACAGACAAAGATATAGCATATCTGCCGTTAATTAAATTCTTTAACGAAACTGAAAGCGTAAAAGAATTCACACCTTTTTTTAATCCTTGTATACGTGGTGATTCAACAACACCTGCAGGGGTATTGTCCTTGTAACGAACTATTCCTTTTATATAAAATTCACAATTGGTATCGGTATCGCTTTCAATATCAAGACGAAATTTAAGCATATCATCACGAGAAAATGTACAGCTTTCATTATCAAGTACTTTCAGGTGTGACATTCTAATACCGCTTGATAGTTTAGTGTTTCTTCCCGAATGGCTTACAAGGTCAATGTCGCTTGCTAGGTCAAAAGCGTTTCCGACATATACATAAATAGCATCGTCAACATTACCGTCGTATACAAGTTTGCCGTTTTCAAGAACAACACAACGGTTGCAAAGCTGCTTAATAGTGTTCATATTATGGCTTACGTATAATACTGTACGCCCTTCTTTATTGGCAATATCCGACATCTTTTCAATGCATTTTTGCCGGAATGCAACGTCACCAACGGCGAGTATTTCGTCCATAACCATAATTTCGGCATTAAGATGAGCAACTACTGAAAAAGCAAGTTTTACATACATACCAGATGAATAACGTTTGGCAGGGGTATCAATAAACTGCTGCATTTCGGCAAACTCAACAATATCGTCAAACTTTTTATCTACCTCTGCTTTAGACATACCTAAAATTGCGCCGTTAAGATAAACGTTTTCTCTGCCGGTAAGTTCGTTGTGAAAGCCTGTACCAACCTCCATCATACTTGCAACTCTGCCATAATACTCAATTTTTCCTGAAGTTGGGGCAGTAATGCGGGATAAAATTTTTAAAAGTGTAGATTTACCAGCGCCGTTGCGGCCTATAATGCCAATGGCATCACCGACGTTTACATCAAATGACACATCCTTTAAAGCCCACATTGTTGATGTGCCGCCAACAGTAGTTGCGCCAATTGGCAGATTTGGGTCTTCTTTACCTCTCATTTTTGCAAAAAAACTTTGCATATCTGCTTTTAATGTGCCTGAACCATAAGCGCCAAGACGGTATTGTTTTGATACGTTTTCAAAAGTTATTGCTTTTTGTGACATAATACACCGCCTTAATTAAATTGTGTCAACAAAGGTTCTTTCCGCCTTATTGAACACAGCAATTCCAATCATTAAAACCACAAAGATAATAACGGCGGAAATGCCCAGATGTTTTAGTAAATATTCAAGAGTCATATTGTCGGAAAGACTGCCAAGAACCGAATATCTCATCATGCACATAATTGGTGTCATAGGATTGAGCATATATATGTCAAGCAATTGTGCGGGAATAATTGATGTGCCGTAAGCAACGGGGGTGGCGTATAACCATAGCTGTACACCAAAGCTGACAAGCATAAGTAAATCTCTGTATTTGGTAGTAATAGAGCATATGATGATACCGAGACCGATTGCCAGCATAGCGCACATTATTATAAGCACAGGAACAAAAAGTATCCACAAAGAAATAACAATGCTTTCATTTAAGAAAATATCAAAACACACAACAGCGGCTGTAAATAAAATTGCCTGTATTCCTAAGGAAATAAGATTTGTTATAACCGATGTTAAAGGCATTATAAGGCGTGGGAAATATACTTTTTTAAACAGGTGTGAATTACCTATAAAGGTATTGGAAATGCCGGTTAGTGAATGTGAAAAATACTGCCATATAATGTTTGAACACAGATAAAACAAAAAGTGCGGTGCTCCGTCAGTGCTCAAGCCTGCAAGTCTGCCGAAAATAAAGGTAAAAACAAAGGTGGTAAGCAGTGGCTGAATAAAAGCCCAGGCAGGACCTAAAATTGTTTGCTTGTATGAAGCAACAAAGTTTCTTTTAACAAGCAGTAACATTAAATCCTTATATTTAAATAATTCTTTTAAATTAATGCCAAATTTTTTACTTGACGGTATGATTGTTATTTTTTCCATGACTCACCTTAACAGTAAAAATTATATATAAATAAATATATCAAATTATTAAATAAACTGCAACTGCTTTTTATAAAACTAAATTTTGAGAACTCTGTATTTTTGACATAAACTGTCAAAAGGAATGCGTTATAATACGTAGGGAGCGATACTTTATGACTGTGTATGCGGATGTTTTGATTTTTGTTAATACAATAATTGATTATTTTATACTGATGACCGCCGAAAAATTTGCTAAAGTTAATTGTAAAACTTTTCGCCGTGTGCTTGCGGCTCTTTTGGGCGGAGTATTATCACTATACATATTTGCGCCTGATTACGGTGTTATTATAAATCTTACAGTCTGGTTAATATCAGGCATAATTATTGTATTATCGGCATGTGGAAAGCTTCAAATTAAAAAATATTTTAGACTAACAGTTTCATATATATTTGCAAATGCTGTTTACGGCGGTGTAGTTATCGCATTCTGGACGCTTTTTAAGCCTAGAGGAATGATAATATACAACGGTATTGTTTATTATCAGTTGTCACCGCTTATCTTGCTTGTTATCACATTGTTTTGTTATCTTGCTATTACTTTATCAAGCAAATTTTTAAAAATAAAATGCCCATCGGCACAGCAGTGTAAAATCACATTGTTTTATAACAATTACAAAATTAATATAGCAGCAATAATTGACACGGGTCATTCGCTTTGTGACCCGTTTACTGAAAAATCTGTGATAATTGTTGACAGCGGGATAATCAAAGAAATAGACGAATTTATTTTGCAGAGTAATTATAGACTTATTCCGTATAATGATATTTCCGGCAGGGGATTGCTTAACGCTTTTATTGCAGATGAGGCTCATATTGAAACTGATGGTAAACTTTATAAAATCGTTAAGCCGATTATAGCAGCTGCTAAAGACGGTATGCTGCCAAAGGATTTTGCGGCATTAATAAGTCCTCAGATACTTGAACAAGAAACGGAGTGCATCAGTATATGAAGTTTATTTATAAAATTAAGAATATAATTATTGGTTTATTGAATAAATTGAGCGGTACAATGCCTGTATTTTATATAAACGGCCCCGAAACCTTGCCGGCACCGCTTACTGCTGAAGAAGAGAATAAGTTGTTAGAGGATTTTGAAATAAACCGTGAAGAAATAAGCCAACAGCTAATAATACATAATCTTAGACTTGTTGTATATATTGCCCGTAAATTTGATGCTGCAGGCGCCAATATCGAAGACTTAATTTCTATAGGAACAATAGGTCTTATAAAGGCCGTAAAAACATTTTGCCCGGGCAAAAAAATAAAGCTTGCCACTTACGCATCACGTTGCATTGAAAATGAAATTCTAATGTATTTAAGAAAAACTACATCACTAAAAAGTGAGATTTCAATAGATGAGCCGCTTAATGTTGATTGGGACGGTAACGAGCTGCTGCTGTCTGATATATTAGGCAGTGATGCGGATGTCGTCGGCAGTAAGGCAGAGGCCGAAGATGAAAGAAATATGCTGAGCGGTCTTATTAGCAAACTGCCTCCGCGAGAACAGCAGATTATGAATATGCGGTTTGGTATGCACGGCTATAATGAATATACACAAAAACAGGTTGCCGATTTTTTAGGCATATCACAGTCATATATATCACGCCTTGAAAAGAAAATAATTAATAAGCTGAAAAAAGAGATTGAAAAAGCAGAATGTTTCTAAAACATTCTGCTTTTATGTTTTTGCACAGATTGACAAATTTTGCATAAATGATATAATTAAATAAAAGTTTTATAAAAGGAAGTTTTTTATGAAAAATGATATTAAAGAAGTCCTTGTCAGCGAAAAAGAGCTTGAAAAAATTTGCAAAAGGCTCGGTGAACAAATAACAAAAGATTACGCCGGCAAAAAGCTTATGGCAATCGGCTTGCTCAAGGGCTCTTTTATTTTTATGGCAGATCTCCTGCGAAAAGTAGACATACAATGCTCAATAGATTTTATGGCAGTGTCAAGTTACGGCTCCGGTACCCGTTCAAGCGGTGCAGTTAAAATTGTAAAGGACCTTACGGTTAACCCTGAGGGTTACGATTTGCTTATTATTGAGGATATTCTTGACAGTGGCAGAACCTTAAGCTATGTTTGTGACTTGCTTAATACAAGAAAACCAAACAGCATTAAAGTGTGTACCTTGCTTGATAAGCCCTCACGTCGCGTTAATAGTCTTGTGGCAGATTATGTCGGTATGGAAGTGCCTGACGAGTTTGTAGTGGGTTACGGTCTTGATTATGATGAAAAATATCGCAATTTACCTTATATAGGCGTTTTGAAGGAAGAAGTTTACAGCTGAGTATAGTTTTTATAAAAATATGTATATCACCTTAGGATTACTCTTGTTACCCTAAGCGTGCACTAAAACATAACCATATTTTTTTGAACGGCGATTGGTTTTCCGGTCGCTGTTTTATTATATAGAAAAATTTTAACCCTGATACAAATTGTCAGGGTTATTTTTTATAATGCACACGTAACGTTACAAAAATGTCATAAAAACTAAGAATAAAAAATGAAAGGAGAAAAAATTTATGGCAGGAAAAGAAAACGGCGGTGTGCAGCAGGAGCTGTATTTAGCACCGCAGGAAAATGCGGTCGTACAAAAAGAAACGGCTGAAAGTAAAGCGGAAACCGAAAAAAGAATCCGCAAAAATGAATTACATAAGCTCAGAACGTCAAACCGTAAGGTTTTTAGAATGAGCGACGGCACACAACAGGCTGTGTTTTATCCCAATGCGGTACATGCATTAGATGATGAAACCAAAATTTTTGAAGAGGTGGACACAGCGATTGTAGCTGATGAGGACAAAGAGCATTATTGCAACGGCAAGGGAAATTTCAAAGCGCGATTTTGCTGCAAAGAGGATAATGAGCTGTTCTCGATTGAGCGCGGTAAATACAGCGTAACCGTGCTTGCAAAAAGCAATAAGGGCAAAAGCGTAAAGCCCGTATTTAAAAAGAACGCAGATAATAATACCGATATTGTATTTAAAAGGGCACACAACGGTGCTCATTATAAATACAACGTTATGGCAGACGGCGTAAAGGAGAATATTATTGTAAACAAAAAAGCAAACACATATAAGTTTCCCTTTGTGCTGCACTGTAGGAATGTTACCGCACAGCTTGATGAGGAAAATAAGCGTGTAGCTTTTTTGGATACCGAAAATGGTGAAGAGGTATTTTATATTCCCTCACCCGTTATGAGTGACGCAAACAAAGATACTTCCTGTGCAGTGGATTATGAGTTAAAGCAGCTTGAAAGCGGTGAAATTGAGTTTACAGTTAAAGCCGACAGTGAATGGATGAATAATCCGTTCCGCGCTTTCCCTGTAGAAATTGACCCGCAGATTGCAGTAAGCAACTCCGGCTATATGAGCATATATAACTGGACCAACAGTGTTATGACACAGGCAACAAGCTATGCGGTAGGTCTTGTGACAGATGTGTGCAGCATAAATCATGAGCACCGTGTGTATTTAAAGCTTACAAAGCCACAGTTGCCTAAAAACCCTCGCATTAAAAAGGCAGAGCTTGTATTTAACATAACTTCCGGCAATAATTCGTTAACGGATAATACGCTTAAAAAGAAGGTTAAGGTTGGCTTGTATAAGGTTACTGGAAAAATAAATACAGGTAGCTGCAATCCTGCGTATGATGCAAACGTTATTGATTACGTTAATATTCCCGAAAGTATTTCAAGCGGTTCAAAGCTTAGCTTTGATGTTACACAAATAATTGAAAAAATGTATAACGACGGCGATGGTGAAGCTAAGCTTATGGTAAAGTTTGCTACATCAATAAACGCCGGCACGGTTTTGTACCTTTCGGGCAACGGCGCAGGCAGTAATGCTCCTACACTTAATATTGATTATGAGTCAAGCTATGGTGTAAACGATAAATACCGTACACATACTCATGAGCTTGGCAGATTCGGTCAGGGCAGTATTGATTTGGCTTGCGGTAACCTGATGTTTAGCAGTGAGGACCTTTCTTTTGCGGGCAACCGTATGCCTGTAACAATTAAACACTTATATAACAGTGCACTTGCGGGCGAGCAGTATACAAGCTCAGCAACCCTTAATACTGCAAACTTTACGTCAATGAAAATCGGTAACGGCTTTAAGCTTAATATTATGCAAAGTATGGTCTATAATGCTAATCTTGACAAGTATATATTGATTAACGCGGACGGCAGCGAAGCATATTTTAAAAGAGGCAACAATACTGTTAATTGTAATAGTGATACACAATGTTATGCGCTTTTTGAAGAAGAAAACGAAAACTCTATATCTTTATATGATGATAGAGAAAGGATTCTTACTATAGATAAAGAAAAATATTTGTTTGATAGTTATGGTAGGCTTGTAAAAGCAACTGATGAGTACGGTAACCATATGGATATCGTGTATGATGCCAATAACCGCATAAAGACCGTTACCGACGGTGCGGGCAGGGTCTTTGCGTTTGATTTTTCAGAAACATGCGGATATCTTCACGGCATTACCGCGCCCGACGGAAATATAATCTCCTATACGTATAACGGAGATTATCTGAGCAGCATTACATATCCCGACGGTAGAAGGGCGGAAATAACATATTCAGACAATAAGCCTTTAAGTGTTGTGTTATATGATGCGGATAATACAATTGTGCATAAAGTGCAATATACATTTAATAATGACCGTGTGGCAAGCATTACCGAATATGGCGTTGATAACGGAACCTTCGTTTTAGGTACAAGCACAAGCTACAGCTATTCGGCAGCGGCTAACAGTACGTCCGCTACAATTACAGAAACATTGGATGCGGCTTACTGTGAAACAAAAACAACCTATGCGGTATATACCTTTGACGAAAACTGCGAGCTTGCGGGTGAATACGCTTACGGTGTTGACGGCAACAAAAAGGCTGTAACGGGCGGTTCGGGCATTAACCCGTACGATGCCGAGACCAAGGCACAAAGCAATATTGACAACCTGCTTGTTGACCATGGATTTAAAAGATTTACCACAAACAGCACTACATATGAGTGGAAAAGAAAAGAAGCTTACAGCGGAATGCTACGTATTAATAAAAGTAATTACGGCCATTTTGAAGATTATTCATTGCACATTGATACAGGCAATGCGATCTGTCAGGAGCATGGCATATATCAGTCGGCGACATTGTCCGCGGGTGAATACACGTTCTCCGCTTACGTTAAAATATTAAAGCAGTTTGACTGTATTGAAAACGCCCGTGTGTTCTTAAGGATCATTGATGAAAACGGTACTGCATTGGCTGAAAGCGACGACATAAGAGAGCAGAGCAGCTTTGTAAGACTTATTGCTCCCTTTAAGCTTGATGCCGCGCAGACCGTACAGGTACAGCTGTTGCTGGTCGGTGCGGGTGAGCTGTACATTAACTCGCCTCAGCTTGAAAACAACGGCTTTGCAAACCGTTACAACCTTGTTGAAAACGGCAACTTTGAAAATGGCATTACAGGCTGGGGCGGTATCGCAAACGGGCATATATCCACAGCACAAAGCTTTAATATGAGCAGATCGTTATGCCTTACGGGTGATATTAACAGTACAAAAACAGCAACGCAGACAATAGAGGTAAGCGATTCGCTTTATTCCCGAAACACTTATACGCTTTCGGGCTGGGCAAAGGGCTTTGGCTTGCCCGCGGCAGACAAAACAGGCGATGCGATACCTGCTTTTAATATTACCGCTACCATTGTTTACGGCAACGGTGAAAAAGAGCCTCATACAGCAAGCTTCAGACCCTGCACAAGTGAATGGCAGCCTGTATCCTTGCAGTTTACAAAGGAAAAATACAACTCTACGTCAAGTATCGTTATAAGCTGTAACTATAACTATAACGTCGGCACAGCCTATTTTGATAATATCAGCCTTTTCTTAGACAGCACTGAAAATGGTGTTTCGGAAGCAGACTTTGTAAGTGCCGAGGTTCAGGGTGAGCCTACTGAAACAGCAGAGCAAAAGGCACCTGCCGAGTTTAAAGAGATGATGGATGCTTTTGGCAATGTGCTTACCGAAACTGACTTTACCGACGGTGAGTTCGGCACAATGTACCGCTCCTTCGGTTATAATGCAAAGAACGGTACAATGAACAATGCGGGCAACGACCTTGTAAAAGAGACCGATACAAGAGGCAACTCAACACAGTATATTGTTGACCCCGAAACCTCACGTAATCAGGAGGTAATTGACCGTTTGCTCAATAAGACCGCTTATGAGTATGATGAGGGCGGCAGAACAACCAAGGTTACAAGCCTTGCTGCACAAAAGGATAGTAACGGCAAGACAATCAAGGATGCGGAAAACAACATTCTGTACGATGAGCTTGCCAACGTATCCTACGCTTATGATGCCTATGATAACTTGACTGAGATCACTCGCGGTGACGGTATGAAATACGCGTTAAAATATAACGAGTTCCATAAACTGAAGTCCATCGGCATTGACGGTAAGACCGACGGCGACCTTGTTACCTATTCCTACAAAAACGGCAGCGGCAGAGTAAATGAGATTGCTTATGCCAACGGTTATAAAATGCAACCGGTATATAACGATGACGGTCGGCTGGTTGCAGAAAAATGGGGTAGGACTGACGGTAATGCAACTGTTTGTTACAGATATGTATACGACAACAACGGTAATCTTGTGCGTTCTATTGACATACAACAGAAGAAAGAATATAATTATATATACGAAAAGGATAAAATTGTTCGTACAGTTGAGTATGATATTACCCTTGATTCTGCACAGAACGTAACCTCAAAGACCGCGGTATGCAATATAGAATATACGTATGACGATGAAGATCGTGTAATTTATAAAAAGGAACAAACAAAAGATGATCTTGTAGAATATTTTACAGATTATCCCGAAAACTCTAATCCTGTGGTAACGGTTTGCTTTAACGGCTTGCAGGTAATATGTCACTCAAAAAACGACCATTTCGGCAGAAAAGAATTTGACGAGCTGCAGATAAGCACAGGCACAATTTTCCGCAAATACAGCTACCATCAAGGTAAAATTCCGTCTAACAGCAGTGCGTACAACAAGGTGAAATCTGCACCCACAACCAATCTTGTAAGCCGCATTGAGATGTCTGACGGCAGAACACTTGAATATGAGTATGACGCGGAAGAGCGCATTACCAAGGTTACAGACAGTGTTGACGGTGTAACAGAGAATACCTATGATGCACAAGGTCAGCTGTTGAGCGAAAGGCATAAAGCTGTTGATGCTGAAGAATTTACCGTTGTTAATGAAATGACCTATGATAACTACGGTAATATTCTTACTAAAAACGGCATACAGTATGTTTATGACGGCGTTTGGAAGGATAGGCTGGCTTCATATAACGGTCAGACAATATATTATGATGCACAGGGTAATATTACATATAATAACAATAATAATGACTATTTCTGGTGGGGAAAAGGCAGACAGCTTAAGCGCATGGAAAAGTGGCAAGCTGATGGAAATTTGTATTTATATGAATTTACCTACAATGCCAACGGTATACGCACAAGTAAAACAGCCGGCACAGTTCGACATGATTATATGCTTGACGGCACCAGGATATTAAAAGAAACCTGGGGCAATAATGTGCTCATTCCTTTATATGACAACGAGGACAGCGTTTGCGGAGCTTATTACAACGGTTATGCATATTATTTCCAGAAGAATCTGCAGGGTGACGTTATTGCGGTATATGACCAGAATGATTATCTTGTAGCAAGATATTCCTATGATGCATGGGGTAAGGTTTCTAAAACGGTATATCCCAGCGCCTGTTCGGAGTTTGGTGAAATTAACCCGTTCCTTTATCGCGGCTATTATTATGACTGGGAGACTGGACTGTATTATCTGCAAAGCCGCTACTATGACCCTGAGATGGGTAGGTTTATTAATGCGGATGAGCCGGAGATTGCAATACTTGAGCATAATGTTTTGGGACACAATTTGTTTGCTTATTGTGGAAATGAGCCCATTATTTATATTGATGAAAATGGTGATATTAGAAAATTAGTAATTAATACAAAGAAAAAAACAAAACTTTATGGCACAATATTAACAACATCTCAGTTTGCGCATGAATCCTTATTAATTTCAATTAATCTTGCCAATATTTCCATTTATATGGACATTATAAAAACAGATAATGCAAAATCGTTCATAAATGCTTGGAACGGTTTGAGCAAAAAGGACTTGGTTATTGTTAATTGTCACGGAAACCCTAGATCCATGAATGGTGTATCAATTAAAAAAACTGAAAAATTATTGAAACAACGAATTAAATTGTTGATTTTATTGGCTTGTAATGTGGGCCATTACGATTATAAAAAATCAAATATAGCATATGCTTTTTATAAAAGAATTAGTGGTGGTCGAATGATATGTTCCGATGGGACGGTTTATTCTGCAGGTTTTATGAATATAAATTCAAAATTTATATCACTTGCGGATAAACGCTGGAAAAAAGATTCAACAAGAAAAACCAATAAAGGATGGATGATATATGGCGATGGTAGACAGGGCGTTAATATATATTCTTATTTTGGAAAGACTATGAATTTAACAAAAGCGGTTCAACAATTACTTTGTTTATAAGGAAGTGAACTGGTAATGCAAAAAAATATTGCAAAAATCATTGTGTGTGCATTGATAACGATACTTGTAATTTTGGTTATGATAGTGTTTATATCACTTGTTTTAAAAAACAGAACACATAAAGTTTTGACTAAGAAGTTTTATATTCCGATTGAAGAGCAATATGAAATAGTGTTTTTTGAAAGCAAAGGCATACTGCCCATTAATAAATATTGTAATGCAGAAATAAAGGTAAACGAAAACGAATATGCCATTATTAAATCTGAAATGGAAAAAGCCGGTTATACATCGGAGTCAATTGATGATTTTGATTATAGTATTTATTTTGAAAACAATAGTTATTGGATGGACAGTGAAAATATAGTAGAAGTTTATACTAATTTTGCTACCGAAAGATGGTTTTTTATGCCTTGTCTTAGAATTTCAATGGATATATTTATTACAGAATCAGATAATGGATATCGTAGTATTTATATGTCTCGCAACTAACACAGGCAACACAGGGGAGGCAAGACAGGAGACGGTTCCCTGTCTTGCAGGGTGACGTTATTGCGGTATATGACCAGAATGATTATCTTGTAGCAAGATATTCCTATGATGCATGGGGGTAAGGTTTCTAAAATGGTATATCCCAGCGCCTGTTCAGAGTTTGGTGAAATTAACCCGTTCCTTTATCGCGGCTATTACTATGACTGGGAGACAGGGCTTTATTACTTGAACAGCCGCTACTATGACCCTGAGATGGGTAGGTTTATTAATGCGGATGATGTTGAGTTAGTTCTAAGTGATGAAAGTAGTTTTGAATATTGCTATAATTCTCCTATTAATTTTTTTGATCTTTTGGGATACAAACCTAAAGATTTGTTTTCATCGAGAGATAAAGCGGCATTGGATTTTGCGTATTTGTATTACAATATATCCTTATATATTAGATTTGAAATAAGTGCTATTATATATGCGATTAAAGAGAAAGGGAAAATAAGATATTAATATACGCCTATATTATTGGTAATCCTCATAGTTGTTCACCGCTGAGTGGAAAAAAATATATTCCTAAAAAAGGGTGGATGGTCGGTATAATACATACCCACCCTAATAGTGTGTCTTTTTCAAAAGAAGACATGAAAACAACGAGAAAATCACATATACCTCTTTATGTTGTTACCCCAAAACTAGAAGTATTGATTTATCATGATACTAGAAAAGGTTTTATGATTGACATAGTAAAATCTAATATTAAACTGCTTTCATTAACAAAAAGCCAAAAACGAAAGCTTACTAAAAAGTATAGTTCACAGTGGAAAGAACACATTAAAAAAGGTTGTGGTTTTGAATGTTCAAAAATGGAATGGCCTGCTTGGTAAAAATATTAGAAAGAATATTAATGTCATTAATGTTAATAATGATGTTGTGTTCATGTAAAGAAAGGCGGGAAAATACATATATGTATGGCAAAACAGAAAGCGGCGAATATATATATAGTGGCATGGTTTCAAATAAAGAAACAGCCAAAATGATAGCCGACAATTTTTTTGATAATGAATTACATAGCAATCGAGATGAGTATGGCTCAGTCGAAATAGAGTTTAAAGAAGAATATCAAACATGGGTTGTTACTTATTATTATGGCGATCCCGATGAGTATATACTTGGCGGAGATATTAGTATTGAAATATCAAAAAAAGATGGTAAAATAGTTTCTTATTGTCTTGGAGAGTAAAACAGTAGACAAGGGCGGAGTCAGATAAAGACTTGCGACTGGACTGTATTATCTGCAAAGCCGATACTATGACCCTGAGATGGGTAGGTTTATTAATGCGGATGAGCCGGAGATGGCAATACTTGAGCATAATGTTTTGGGACACAATTTGTTTGCTTATTGTGGAAACAATCCGGTAAATTTAATTGACGATTTTGGAAATTTAGCTATTCCTTGGCAAATCAAAGTTGGATTGGCTGCAGGTGTGGCGAGCGCTTTATGGGAAATGGGCAAATATATTTATATAAACTGGCGCAAAAAGAAATTTTCATGGGAATATGTCAAAGGACTTGGCGCTGCTCTTGCACGCGGATTTATTCGCGGATTTGTAGTTGGATTGCTTTCAACAATTCCTAAAGCGTGGATATACGGTCTTATTGGTGGGTGTTTTAACTTGATTTTCATGATAATTGAAGGAAAAGTTAGAAGTGCTGGTGCTGGAATTTCTGCTTTTATGAACGGTTGGACGAAGGGTGTTTTTACAAAAGCATTATCCCGATTATTTGCCGTTCTTTTTAAAGGCTGCAAGTGGAAATCCAACACCAAGGATTTGATTAAATTTGCAACTTCTACGCTTACAAGTTATGGCATTTCTAGATTCTTTAAATGGTAAAGGAACAGTTTATGATAGGGATATTTGTTGGATTTATATATTTTATTTTTGTATGCATTTTAAACCGGTTAGTTTTAAGTAAATTGAAACATCCTAAATTTTGGATAATTCTATGTATGATTGGTTCCCTTATATTAGGTTGTTTGTTCGTATTGCTTTACTCAAACCAAACCATAGAAGAATTAAATAAATGTATTTATATAACTGTTCCTTTAATACTTATTGACAAGCTTTTTGACAAACCGGATAGGTAATAAAGACAGGGCAACACAGGGGACGGTTCTCTGTGTCGTGAAAAAATCCTGAATAAATCACTGAAAATCATCTAAAAAGGAGCGGTTGGCGAAAGCCGACCGCTTTTAAAATAATAAAAAATATTTTCAACTCTGACACTCGTTGTCAGGGTTGAATTGTACAGTGTGGTTATAGCTACAAAAGAATTTTGAAGATAAAGGACTGAGTTTAATTTATGATTTCTGTAGTAGATGAAATTAAAAGACTGAGAAGCGGTAAAATGAGAGTAGACTATAATAATAACAACCGGTATTGCGCTGTGCTGGATGAAGATAACGGAAGCAAAACGGCATATTATTTTACTACACCTATTTATAATATAAAAACACGCAGAGCTATAGATCTGCGCTTTTTAAAAACCGATACCGCAATAAATTTTTTCGGCAGTAACAGCATTGTTACAATAAACAATGATATTACCATGCAAAGTGACTGCGGTAGCTGCAGGGTGTTGATGCAAGAGCCTGTCACATATGTTTGTGAACGGAAGCTAAAATGCGGTAACAGTACTATGTATCCGACAACAAACGGGCTTATGTTCAGTACGGCAAGTGATAAAATCACCTTTGAAATTCAAACCGAAGCACCAATTTTTGATATAAGATATAACGAAAAATATTTTTCTGTGATGAGTGAAAAATTTCGTCCGTTTATAACGGTGTCATGTATCGGCGCGGCCGATAGATCGGGTAATATTATCGCACCTGCAAAAATCAGTTATCGGAAATCAGAGGAAAGAAAGATAACAGCAACGGTTAGCGCATGTGATACACTTGCTGAAAAAATAATGTATGAAATAAATATGTATGAGCCTAAGCTAATTCAGGATACAACGGTAGAAAGCAATAATCCCACAGCAAACAACTCGTTCGGCAGTATGGCTTTTATAGGAAATACAAGGCAGTACGGAGAACAATGGCTGTATTCGCGTTTGGATCATTCGAAATTACCAGAGCTAATAGATCGAAGAGTTTTAAAAGCGGTTTTATATATTCCTCAATACAATTTGTCTAATATGCCGCTTGGGGTTTTTAAAGTGGCAGCACGGTTTTGCAGCTTTGGTTCAAATTGGAACAATAAAATTCCAGCTTCACAAAGCATTGCCACATCAGAGTCAAAGGACAGATATTTAAATATTGATATAACCAGATTTTTGTCTGATGATAGCGGCAGAATGGTCTACACAGACGGAATAATTGTAAAGCCGCAATTAAAAGAAGCGGATTTTTGCGCAATCGCTACCGCTGACAGTTGTTACACGCCTCAGATTGTTGAGATAAATTATAGATAAAAATGTCTAATCATGACTACAGTCATAGCCTGTAGTCATGATTATCAAAAACAAGGACAGTGCAAATGACAGGGGACGGTTCTCTTGTCTCCCTTGTCTCTGTACTCCATTTACGAATGATTGAGATTATAGCAATATTCAAATTAGTAACACAGATGGTTGTTCAGTGTCCTTACGAACCAGTCCTTTTCCAGACAATCAGGTGCGCTTGCTTATGATTGTTTTTTTCGATCTGCGATGCGGCGAGTAAAGAGAAATTAATCTTCATTATAATATATATAAAAGTACGAATAATTTTTAAGCAGCTGAGTACATTGCAGAGGTTTTTGCATATAAGCGTGACAAGTAGCTTTAACGCTATTTGCCATGCTTTTTTATTATTTATTGATAGCTGGATGTGTTATTTTAAAGCAGACTTTGTTAAAATTTTTAACAAACTTTTGATAAAAAACTACTTATTTAAAGATTTTTAATTTCAATTTACAAGATATGACAATATTGGCCATTTTATATTGCTACAATATTGATATACGACAAATTGCATACAAAACGACTTAAAAACAAATAGAAAATACAAAATTGTTGAAATAAATATAGGAAATTACCGTAATTCTTCATCAAAGGAGGCGGGTTGGCTTTGGGACAGCAGAAAGACGTTTAAAGCTTATGAAGTTACTATGTCAACGCCGCCATGAAACAATTACTAACCTGTCTAAAGAATTTAATGTTTCCGCAAGAACTATTCAAAGAGATATTGATGAAATAAGCGATATGTTTCCGGTTTATGTTAAAACGGGCAGATACAATGGCGGAGTGTATGTGGTAGATGAATTCAGTTTTGAAAAAATGTATATGGGTAATAATGAAATAGCATTGCTTGAAAAAGTAAGGGATGCTCATTACGGCGGCACAAAGCTTCATTTGAATTCGCAAGAAATAGATACTCTCAATAAAATAATCATAAATTACAGCAAACCCATGGTTAATTAAATTACATAAAAAATTTAATTAAGACAAATATTGTCAGATTTAAAATTTACAATGTAATCGCAGCTGCAAAAAATAACGAAAGGAGAGGCATTATGAACGATGTCAATATTATTTTGGCAAATCATGAACAAAAAATTACCATGCTGGAAAAAGAAATTTCTGAGCTTAAAGCAGTTCAGGCAGAGATTCGTACTATGAACGAAACCTTAGTCACGCTTGCAACCGAGCTTAAGCATACGAACGAGCATCTGGCGCGCCACGAAAAAAAAATCGACGAAATTGAAGCAGTACCGAAACTGCGTGTCCAGCAAATTATAACCGCAATAATTGCGGCATTGTCAGGCGGCGTTATTTCTGCGGTTATAGGACTGTTAATAAAGAGGTGATAATAATGGATTATAAAGATTATATTAAAACGGAATTATTAATTTTGATTCCGGTGCTTTATATTATCGGTATTGGGCTAAAAAAAAGTAAGATTCCCGATAAAAGTATTCCTATTATTATCGGAATAATTGGGATAGTGCTGTCTGGCGTTTGGGTGACGGCAACAAGTGATATTTCAGGAATCAAGGATGTGGCTTACGTTGTGTTTACTTCGGTTACACAGGGCGTTCTTGCTGCGGGCGCAAGTGTTTATGCAAATCAACTCATTGTTCAGGCAAAAAAGGAGGAATGAAAATGGATATTATAAAAGCATACGCTATAAATAATTTGTGCTATAAAGAGGCGCAAAAAATGACGCCGAAAGGCATAGTAGTTCATTCAACAGGAGCAAATAATCCGTATTTGAAAAGATATGTTGATGAGCCGGAAAAAGTAGGTATTAATCGGTATGGGAATCATTGGAATACTGAAAAACCCGGCGGTAAAAAAGTATGCGTTCACGCCTTTATCGGCTACGATAAGGACAAGAAAGTCATAATTGCAGAGATTCTTCCGCTTGATATTTGCTGTTGGGGTATCGGTAGCGGCAGTAAAGGGAGCTACAATAACAATCCGGCCTATATCCAGTTTGAAATCTGTGAGGACAAGCTTACTGATAAAGTTTACTATAAACAAGCATTTACTGTTGCTGCAAAATACTGTGCTGAGCTTTGCCGTTCTTATGGTATCAGCATAGATAAAATTGTCGGACACTGTGAAGCACACCGTTTGGGGTATGGTAATAAACACTCTGATCCGGAGCATTGGATGAAAAACTTTGGCGAAACGATGGACGATTTCAGGAGGCAAGTTTCCGAGATTTTGAAAAGTAAGAATATAGATAAAGAGAAAAAACAAAAAACTGATTCAGAAAACAAGTCTATTGTAAAAGGCGATTTGGTTTCTATAGAAAACAATGCTACATATTATAACGGAAAGTCTGTGCCGGGTTGGGTGAAAAATCAAAATTGGTATGTTTGCAGCGACCCTATAGGCGACCGTGTGGTTATTGACAAGAATGAGAAAGGAACAAATTCTATTTGCAGTCCTATCAGCAAAAAGTTCTTAACGGCAGTGAAAAAGGCTGATAGTACTGTTTATTCAGAGTCAGCGGTTAAGCTGGATGATAATAAGTGCCCGTATTTAATTAAGGTAACAAGCAATTACCTGAACATACGAAAGGGAGCGGGAACTAATAACGCTAAAGTCGGCTCGATAACCGATAAGGGAATTTATACCGTTGTAGAGGAAAAGACGGGTGTTGGCGCAACTAAATGGGGAAAGCTGAAATCCGGTGCCGGCTGGATATCGCTTGACTACACAAAGAAAATTTAATAATATAATTTTCCAACCCTGACACGAAGTGTCAGGGTTGTTTTTTATACTATGCTTGCAGTTGTAAAAAAGATAAGGAGCATCAAAAATGCAATCAGTAATAATAACTATTGATCTGATTTTAAGTGTAATCTGTTTTAAATGTATTTATATTACTTTATATAAAACAGAAAGGAATATTGCAGTTGTAATAAGGAAAATCATCCTGCCGGGAGCAGTGATTGGCGGTACATGCTCGTTAATTGTTTTTGAGTCTGTGACCGCCATGAACATAATGATTGGTGTACTTTCAGGTACATTGACTGCAGAAATATTATCACTGTTTTTTGTTTCAGCTAAAATTATATTGAAAGACGAGAAAACATTTGCTTATTATGATGACAGGAGTCCGGCAAAGTATTTCATTACCGGAGATAAGCATCGCAATTTTGAAAACGTAAAGGCATTTTGCAGAGATATGAATACAAGAAGAAAAGATGTTTTAATTATTTTAGGAGATTCAGGATTTAATTATTATGATGATATACGTGATGATAAGCTGAAAAAAGAAGTTTCCGCTCTTAATATAACACTGTTATGCTTGCACGGAAATAAAGAAAACAGACCGGAAAATGTGGGCACATACGGTATTAGAAGTTTTTGCGGAGGTAAGGTATATTACGAGCCTAAATATCCTAACATCTACTTTGCGATAGACGGTGAAATTTACACCTTTGAGGGCAAAAAGTATATGGTAGTAGGCGGTGCTCACAGTGTAGATAAAATGCATTGTCTTGAAACCGGAATGCCGTTTTGGGAGGATGAAATGCCGAGTGAAGAAATCAAGTATAAAGTGGAAGAAAGGCTTGAAGATGAAAATAACAGCATCTATGGAATGATGACACATACTTGCCCGATAGATTTTCTTCCGACTGAGATGTTTAAGTCTACACGACAAAAAGCTGATATTAAGAAAAAACGAAGAAAGACAAAACCCAAAAAGACGTTTAAGCCTGATATTGACAGATCAACTGAAGTGTGGCTCAGCAAGCTTGAGAAAAAAATTGATTATGAAATATGGTATTGCGGGCATTATCATATTGATAAACAGATAGACAAAGTTAATATGATGTGTGACGAAATCAGACCGCTTCATATGCATCTGTTCGACGGCGAGTAATTGAGACGTTAACAGTCTGCTCAGCGAATGATAGCAAATTATGAAATCATCTGCTATAGAATCAAATATTATGTGTAAAAAAGCCTAGAAAAGCTTTTTTACATTAGAATATCGTTATAAACATCTGTTTTGAAAATAAAATGAATTCTAAATAGATAAGCTTAACTTGTTTAGATATAAAGAAAGGCCTGACAAACTTTTGTGTTTATTAACACATTTGTTTGTTAGGTCTTTTTTTGTTTTTTTATTTTAACCCTGACAGTAGTTGTCAGGGTTGGGAGATAAACTGACAACAGACAAGGAGGTAAGCTATATGGGAACTGCCGAGCGAAGAAACGAAATATTGCGTGTGCTGTGCCGTAGAAGACACGATACAATTAAAAATCTAAGCTTTGAGTTCGGCGTTTCCGAAAGAACAATTTTACGGGATATTGAAGCTTTGAGTATTACAGAGCCAATTTATACACAGTGCGGTCGGTACGGCGGCGGAGTATATATATCAGAGGATTATGTGATGAATCGCATGTATATGAAAGAAAATGAGATAGCACTGTTACATAAATTGCTTAGGTTTTCTGAGAATAAATCAGTCTGTGATTTGACTGATGATGAAAGATTTTTGCTTAAAAAGATTATTTCGCATTATACAAAAATGTAGAGAGGAAAGTATTTATGACAGAACAGGAAAAAGAATTATTTAAAAGCTTATGCAGTTTTAAGGCAGATAGATTTGATGAGCGGTTGCTTTTAGCAGCAACACCTTCAGTTTTAGGACACTTGTTTTTTAACCGTATGCAGGCTGTGGCATATGGAACATTAGAAAAAAACGGATTACTCGGAAAAGTAAACCGTGAGTTTAGAAACTCATTGAAAATGGCTTATGATCAGAATATTGAAAAGAATCGCAGTTTTTTCTGGTGCGTACAGCAGCTTGAGAAAGTGTTGGCAAATTGCAAATGTAAATATGCAATGCTTAAGGGTGCATATCTTTGCAAGCTGTATCCTAACGGATACAGAACTTCTAATGATATTGATTTGCTTGTATGCCCTAACGATGTAACCGAAATTGGCAGTGCACTTTTGAATAACGGTTTTAAGCAGGGTAATTTGCGTAACGGAAAATTTGAGGCTGCAACACGCCGCGAGATTATTGAATCAAAAATGACACGAGGCGAAACTGTTCCGTATATCAAGGAAATTGATCTTCCCGGCATGCAGTTCTTAGAGGTTGATATTAATTTTTCCTTGGATTATAAACCTAAAGATACTGATTTACTAAAAGAAATGATTGGCAATACAAAAATAAAAGAAATCAAAAATTTCAGTGTTTGTACACTCAGGGATGACGACTTTTTTGTTCACCTGTGCAGTCATCTTCATAAGGAAGCAACAACTCTGCCATGGGTTGAGATGCAAAGAGATATGACGATGTATAAGTATTGCGATATTTATATGCTGTTATACGATGCTGATGAAAAGCAAATAATAATTCTGTTTGACCGTGCTAAAGAGCTTGCAATGGAAAAAGTATGTGCCTTTGCGGTTTTACAGATGTCAGAGTTGTTTAAGTTTGAAAATACATACGCTGTTTCTATTGCAAAAGACATATTAAAAAATGATCCGGAGTTCATTTATACGGTTGTTTCGCCAAAAGAAAAGAAAAATTATGTGTATTTTGAAAAAGATATTTTTAAACGCTTATTTGCGGATGACCGAAAAAGGCTTTTAAGGGAGGTGAAGGACGTTGAAAAAATTACATATGAGGACTAATAACACAAATGGCTACCTATTTACTTTTTGCGGACTTGACGGTTGCGGCAAAACCACTATGCTTACAAGACTGAAAAATGACTTAGAAAAAGAGTATATGGTTTTTTTAACAAAACAGCCGACCAATTCGGTTCGTGAGTCGGATATTTTCAGAACCTATATGGATTCTCCGGATCATTCCGCGTATGATTACCGAAGTTTGTCTCTGCTTGCGGCAAGCGACCGTATACAACACGGCAGTAAGGCAATTGAACCGCAAATGTCTGATGGAAAGATTGTTATAAGTGACAGATATTTTTACTCTTGTCTTGCAAATCTTCGGGCACGGGATTTTAAAAAAGATAAATGGATCTATGAAATTGCGAAGTCAATTGTAAAGCCTGATGTTGCTTTTTTCTTTGATGTTCCGGTAGAAATCGCTGTAAAGCGTGTAAGAAGCCGTGAGGCAGAAAAAAACAGGTATATAGATATGGAACTGCAGTACAGATTGCGAGATGAATATATTGCAATCTGCAATGCAAATAACGGAATACTTATATCCACTGAAAAACCAATTGAGGAGTGCTATTCATTAGTAAAAAACGAAGTGAATAAGGTGATGAAAAATGAAAATAGAAGATAAAATTAAAGACATTTTATTTAAACTCAGCGGCGAAAGAATAAAAAATAACTCTGTTCTGCTTAAAGAAGATTTGGCTCTGGACAGTCTGTTAATGGTTACACTATTAATAGAAATAGAGGAGTGTTTTTCAATAAGACTTAAAGAATCAGATATGAATCCTTTTGAACTTAATACTGTTCAAAGCGTTATTGATATGGTTTCAAGGTATTGCAAAGATGAAAATGAATAAGCATGTTGAATTGCCGCTTACCGAACCTATTTACAGTACATATCATTATCAGGGACCTTGTACGGCTATAGCGGTAAAAAACCCTTCTGTTAGAAACTGGTATTTAAACCGGGTTATGAATCTTAATTGCAACAGAAAATTTTTAACCGGATTTACGACACCTGAAATTACTGTTCTGGATTCTTCATGGACAGAAAACCCATATATAGACAAACATTGGATTTCAACACAATTTACTGACGGTTATATTAATCCTATTATCAGAAAAATGCTCGATCAAGGCTTTTATGTGGCTTTCGCCGGAATAGATGATTATTATGTAAAGGGTAAAACCTGGTATAAGCAACGCCATTTTATTCATGACGGACTAATTTGCGGTTATGACCAAACAGATAAAACATACTGTATTTATGCTTATGATAGTAACTGGATTTACAAAAAGTTTTGGACACCTCAAAAGTCTTTTGACGCCGGCAGAGCAGCAGTGCTGAAGAAGGATAGTTATTGTAGCATATGCGGTCTTAAAACGAGGGATGATACCATCGAATTTTCTCCAAAAACCGCTTATGACAAGCTTTGTGAGTATCTTGATTCGGATTTAGAAAAATATCGGTTTGACGGTGAAGGCTTAGTGTACGGTATGGCAGTTCATGAATACATTGCAGAATATGTTATGCGGCTGTATAGAGAGGACATTCCCTATGAACGACTGGACCGACGTGTTTTCAGACTTATTTGGGAGCATAAAAAGGTTATGCTTGAACGAATATTGCAGATAGAGAGAGTATTGGAACTTGGCAATGATTTCAGCAAAAAATATAAACCGATTGTTGATGAGGCAGATACAATGCGGATGCTTTATGCAGCACATCATATGAAAAGGCGTGATTCTTTATTGCCAATTATCGCTAAAAAGCTTTTAAAGCTATCAAATAAAGAAAGAGAGCTGTTAACTGCTCTTACACAAATGATGAAAAAGGAGCTAAAAAATGAAGCTGTGGACATTCTTAAAAAATAAAATTCAAAATAATTTACAGCAAAAGATTTGTGAAGACAACACTCAAATGACTTTTGAAGAATTGATTATTTATGCAGAAGAGTTTTCTAAGAACCTTAGAGATATAAAATGCTGCGCAATTTTGTGCGAATCAGAAATGGCGGCAAGCATGGCTTTGTTAAGTTGCTTCGCTGCAGGTGTTACCGCATTACCTTTATCACGGCGATACGGAGAGCTGCACTGCAACAAAATTTTGGATGTCATAAGTCCTGATGCAGTAATTACAGACGAGGACGGACAATTTAATATTCTGCATATTACAGATGCAAAATATTTAGTACCCGAGATTCATCCTGCACTGATTATGTGTACTTCAGGCACAACCGGAGAGCCGAAGGGTGCAATGCTTACGGAAAAAAATATTATTACAAATGTTTCAGATATTGCTGACTATTTTAACATTGACGTTAAGGATAAAATACTTATTTCAAGGCCGCTCTACCACTGTGCAGTATTAACGGGTGAGTTTTTAACATCACTTATTAAGGGGACAGAAATTCGTTTTTATTCCAAAAGTTTTAATCCCGCATTGGTTCTTAATCTTATTAGACAGTACGAAATTACTGCTTTTTGCGGAACTCCTACATTGCTTAGTATGATGGTACGCTTTAAAAGGGGCGAAGATACACTGCAGCACATATGCATAAGCGGTGAATGTATGGACTTTGACACGGGAATTAAAATTGCAAATGCTTTCCCAACATGTAAAATATATCACATGTACGGGCTCACAGAAGCCTGCCCCAGAGTGGCGTATTTACCGCCGGATAAATTTATGGAGTATGCTGATTGCGTGGGTGTTCCGTTAAAATCTGTATCGCTTAGAATTTTAAATTCGGACAGCAAAGCAGTAAAAGAAAATGAAATAGGTTTACTTTGGGTTAAAGGCGACAATGTAATGTCAGGTTATTATAACAATCCGCAAAAAACTGCTGAGGTGTTAAAGGACGGATGGCTGCTCACAGGTGATTTGGCTTTTTTTAACGAGGCGGGCTTGCTTAAAATAAAAGGCAGAAGCGATAACCTTATTATAAAGGCCGGTATGAATATATATCCGCAAGAAATAGAAAGCGTATTAAAGCTTGATCCTCGTGTGAAAGAGGTTGTTGCATGCGGTGAGTATGACGAAGAGCTCGGTATGCAGATACGGCTGACCGTTGTTGGAGATTTTTCCGATGTTTCTGAAATTAAAGAGCTTTGCAAGGCAAGTTTGCCTGCATATCAGATTCCAACGAGAATTTATTTGGCAGATGAAATTCTCAAAAACGGTTCCGGTAAAATTATAAGGGGGCGGTAAAATGATTGAGCGTGAAATAAAGGTAATGCTGACCGAGAAAGAATATATCAAACTTGTAACGGAAATGTGTAAATACGATAAACCTTTGGTTCAAATTAATTATTATTTTGATACCGATGATTTGACTTTGAACAAAAAGGGTATCACATGCCGTGTTCGTTATAAAGACGGCTCATACATAGCTACTGTTAAAAAGCATAGCACTAATAATCCTAACCTTAGCACCGAGCAGAACTTGGGTGAAAGCCGAGAATATAACCCTGATGTTTTCAATGCGTTCGGATTGCTTTGCCACGGTGGGCTTATTACAGAAAGACACACACTGTATAAGAATGATTCTTGTGAAATGGTGATTGACAGGAATACATATCTTGAAAAGACTGATTTTGAACTTGAAATTGAATATCTTGACGGTTTTAAGGATAAAGCAGAAAAATGCCTTTGTGATATTGCTGAGTTATTGGGATGTAATAAAGACAGAGCAAAATACGATGAGTTTTTTGCTCGCGTCCAAAAAGGGAAAACCAAATCCGAAAGGTTTTTTGAGGAGTTAATAAAAAATTGAAAAAACTTTTTAACCCTGATAGTAGTTGTCAGGGTTGATTTATATAATGTGGTTGCTGCTGTAAGAGGTCGGGACGCCGATTTCAAAATATAGTTACATTTTAATCAAAAAAATAAAATTATAGGAGTAATATAAAATGAAAACTATATTCGGTGTTAGTTCAGCTACACCTATTAATAAAAAGCTGAAGAACGGTTATACAATGTATGACTGGGTAAAAAGACAAAAATGCTTTCCAGTCTTTTGTATGAGAACACTTTGCGGCGAAGATAAAATCACTGCTGAGGAAATTGAATTTTTAAAGGCAAAGGATTGCAAAATCGGTTTGGTTATTCGCGACCTTACCGAGGCTAAAGTTTCAGGTGTAAATGGCACAGAGGATGCATTAAAAGCAGTAGAAACTGCAAAGAAATTAGGTGTTACACAAAACGTAGGTATTGCAATATTTGCAGAAATTAAGCCTGAATGGAGTGTAAACCATAACTGGATGATTTCTTTTGCGCAGGTTGTTTCGGCAAACGGTTATGTACCCGGATTTATTGCCAATACAGACTCGTCAAAGAATTTTAACTTTGACCGACAGTGCAGTCACTATGTGCAGGCAACAAAGGTTGCAAATTACTTTGATGCAATCTTTATGGCAACCGAGCCTAAGCTTGATAGTATGCCTGAAGAATGGACTCCTTATTGTCCGTCTGCATTACAACCTGAAGATATTTCGCTTTGGTCTTGCGGTACGACCACCTTTGACTTTATTCAGGTAGAAGACGTATATGCTAAGGACGGAAAAGTCCTTGAAAATATGTGGTAAAGGAGGTATAATAAAAATGAACAAGAAACAGTATAATAATATAATAGAAAATACATTAAAACACGAACAAACAGACGATTCACTCAGCACTGCAAGAGCTATATTTGATAACATGGGTGTTGCACTACCTCAGGGTGATATTAAAACCGTTTACGAAACCATAAGCACTGACAACTATATGGGTTGGAAGCCCTGCACAATGCAGGAAGCTAAAGCAGCTGCTGATAACGGCACAGCCGCAATCGGTATTACCGAAGATAGAATTGTAGTATTTTCAGCAAAAGGTGAAGAACAGCCCGTAACACAGACGGCCTCTGTAATGTCGCTTGATGAAAGCACTTCGGCTTTCGCGTTGGATGGCCTCAAGTATTATTCATATAGTTATGGAACTACAAATATCAGCTCAATTTATTTCGCTAATGAAACTCTAGAAGTTGATGTCGGTTGGTCGGGTTATAATTCTTTAATGGGTAGCACTATGTCAACAATATACTGGGGAACAAGCGATTCAAGCATTGCGGAAATTGATAATTATGGATATATAACCACGCATAAATGTGGTACAGTTACTATATATGCATATACTTATGATGGTTACAGTAGTGCCTCATTTCAATTAACAATAAATCCGTATTGTAAAAGGGTGGGGAAAACAGAAGGATTTACATGGCAAATAAATGAAGGCGGCATAGCATCATATATAATTGATTTTAGTTTGACATGTAAAATCACTGAAGTGTATTCTAATAGAGTAAAGATTGAGAGGATTAGTGCGTTTATTCATACTGACAAAAATGATTTTGCATTAGGTGCACCAGACCTTTCAGTCGGAACAACTACTTTAGGTAACACCGTTTTAAATATGGGTGAACAAGAATCACTTTGGTTGGATCCGGATTGGATTTGGGGTAAAGGACTTTGTACATTGAATTCATATGTTAACAAAGGAACAGTATTACACTCTATAGGTATAGCTATGTTGAATGATTCCCCTTACGGATATAGGGACATTGAATTAGAACTAACGATTTAGGAGAATGCTTTATGAAGAACAAAATATTTCTATTTATTATTGCTTTTTTGTTTGTAATTTTATGTGGTTGTTCATCTGATGAAAAAGAAGATGTAGCAGTTACAGTATATAATAATGATATATTAATTGCAGACATAAAAAACGAGATTGAAAACTCCAAGTTGGTTTATGAGAAAAATATTGAGCAAATTAATAATTTGAATATTAATGATGAAGAAAAAACAAAGTTGCTTGATAAAATTGGAAATCCAAAAACTTATAGTGAGATTTTAAATGAAAAAATAGAATATTTTGTTCTTCTGCATGAATTTGAAAAAATAGGTCTAAATGCGAATTTTGAGAATTGTAAAAATGAAGCGAGAAAAGTTTTCACTGATCTGAATTCTGTTACAGAAGATGATTTTGAAAATTATCAAACGCTTTTGGCAATTAAAAATTATATGAGTGTGTATAATTTGTCGGATGAAGAATATATAGAAATTCTGGCAAATCAGTATTACGACAACGTTCGTATAAATTTGTTAAAAAAACACTTCAAAGATAATCTTTATGTACATTCACAACTTTCTTTTGAACAGCAATATTCTAAATATGTGAAACAATTAGTAGATGATGCAAAAGTAGTTTATTATGACAATGTGACAGAGAAACATCCACTTTCCTACTATTAAGACAGATCTTTTTAAATCATCTTTTTTAAAAAGGGCGGTTGGCTTTTGGCTGACCGCTCTTTGCTTGAGGATATGAAGATAGTGTGATATAATAACTTTAAACCGACGACGGTGGAACGCCGCCGAAATGCCGCAGGCATTTGAAAACTTGCGTTTTCGTTTAAAAACATTGAATTATTAAATCTGTCGCACTGCGGTGCGACGACGGCTTTGCCGTTTCAAAGGCTGACGCCTTTAGATTTATGATATAATAATACCAACACTTGTAAATATTTGCTTACAGGTTATGGAGACCTAGCTATCACCTATAACGCACAGGGCAACCCGATAAGTTATCTAGGTCATACGCTTACTTGGGAAAAGGGCAGAACACAGAGAACCGTTCTCTGTGTGTTTTTTATTATAAAAACAATTTGTAATATTGAGATTAAAAGCCGATTTTGTCTAAAATCAGTCTAAAAATACTATTGACTATTTTCATTTAAAATAATAAATTATTAATTGATATTATTATTTAGCGGGGAATGAGTATGAGATACTATGAAATCGATTTTAACAAAATATTGAAAATAGGTCTTTTGGGTAAAGAGCATCTTCTTCCGCCGCGCCTGCATAAAGAACGTTATATAAATGATTATGTTATGTACATAATGACACGCGGAAGTTTAATAATTGAAAACAATGGTGAGCAGATAGAACTGCTGCCGGGTGATATGTATATATTTAATAAAGGCGACTATCAAAAATCTATATGCAGTACAGAGTGTGAATATTATTATTTACATTTTGACGCGGATTGTGAACTGAAAATTGCCGATGATAGTGATTATTTTGAAAAAATAAGACAAAAGAACATTGAATATACGAAAAGTGCTGTTTATGGTTTTGACAATTATAATTATTTTCAAGTAAATTTGTTGCAAAAATTGCACCTTTCAGAAAACAATCTTAAATTAATAACCGATAAGCTTGATTTATGTGAACAGTCATATTTACAAAACAGTTTTGAAAAAAGGCTTGATTTAACATATAGTATTGAAAAAGTGTTTATTACACTTGAAAATATTTGTGGAGGAAGCTATAAGACAAATACAAAAAATATGCATGTATATAATACGGTAAAGAAAATTGCGGATTTTATAAACTGCAACTATTCAAAGGATATGGGCCGTTATGAAATTGAAAAAGAATTTTCAATTAATTATGATTACGCCAACCGTATTTTTAAACACATGATGGGTGAAAGCATTGTAAAATACCGCAATAATCACAGAATAGAGCGTGCTAAATATCTTTTGCTTAACACACAAAAAAATATTGACGAAATATCCAGTGAGGTAGGATTTGCAGACAAATATTATTTTTGCAGATGCTTTGCAAAGGTTGTGGGAGTTTCGCCGATAAGTTTTAAAATTCGAGAGGTAAGCAATGATTTATAATAAAAAAATATCAACATTTGCTGAAAACGGCAAGAAAATCACATTGTTTTCTCTTGCTTTACCTTTATTTTTTGAAAATATTTTTGTGCTGATGTACGGCACGGTGAATACATATCTGCTTTCGGGGTATTCTGATATAGCTGTGTCTGCGACAAGTGTGTCCAACGAGCTGATATCTGTTGTGTCTGTTTTAATTAATATGGTTGTAAGCGGCACCGTAATTGTTTCAAGCTTTGCTATTGGTTCTAATAATACTGAAAGAGCAGGAAGTATTTGCTTTACAGGTATTTCTATTGTTCTTTTTATAAGCCTGGTGTTTGGCATAGCAATGTCAGCAAATTCATCCTTTTTAATGCGCGTTATGAACCTGGAGGGAGATGTTCAGAAAACAGCAGTAGAATACTTTAAAATTATTGCTGCAACTTTACCTGTTACTGCAGCGCTAAGCTTTTTTAACAATATGCTTATTTGTAACGGTTATTCAAAACATACAATGGCTGCGGGACTCATAGGAAATGTATTAAACGTAACATTCTGTTATATGATACTATACGTAAACTTATCCTTGCCTTTTTCAAAGATAACAGGGGTAGCAATAGCGTCTGTGTTGTCAAGATTAATTAATCTTATAATTTCAATTATACTTTTTGCTAAAAAGAGGTGCCCTTTTAAGCGCATATTCAGCAAAAAATCTGTTTTTGATATATTGCGTATAGGGATCCCCGCGGGTATGTGCTTGTTTTCATATTCTCTTTCTCAGACAGTTACAACAAGTATTGTAGCAACTTTGGGTGTTACGGTTATAAGCGCAAAGGTTTATATTACAAATATAATCAATTACACATCAAAAATGGGTTATTCAATTGGCAATGCGGGCGGTATTCTTATGGGCAGGTATCGCGGTGCGGGTGATTTTGACAGTATAAAAGCACTGTTTAAACAAAATATTGTTATTGCAATGATTTTTAATGTGCTGCTTTCAATAATCGCTTATATATTTCACAGACCGCTGTTATACATGTTTACAAAAGATGAGCAAACCATAAAGCTTGCGGGCACAATAATGTTTATTGATATATTCCTTGAAATCGGAAGGGCAATAAATAATGTTGCTGAAATTGCGCTAAACGCAAACGGCGATGTAAAAACAACCCTTGTATTCTCTGTGGTAACTTGTTGGCTGTTCGGTGTATTGCTTGCGTATCTTCTTTGCATAACTGCGGGGATGGGGTTGATAGGTTTGTGGATTGCCTTTGCAATAAATGAGATTGTAAAAGGTGCAGCCTACCTTTTTCGCTGGAAAACAGGCAAGTGGAAAAAATTTAGAATATGAAAAAGGACTGCCGCATTTGGCAGTCCTTAATTTTAAATATTTAATTAATCAACAGGCTTTTTGCAAATGAAAAGTATGCCTAAAGTGTTTTTGCCGCAGTGAGAAGAAATTGTGCAGCCTGCACGCGTTAAATGAACATTTTTAAACGGAGCAATCTTTATAACCTGTTCAACACATTGCTCAGCAATTGCACTATCACAGCCTGCATGCGTAACAAATATATGGTCAAGCTCAACATTGTCAATGTCCGCAAGCTGGTCAGCAATATATTTTTGTAAAACGGTGCCAAAAGGTCCGCGATACTTCTTTGCAACACCCATTTTTCCGTTCTTTACAGCAATGCAGGGTTTTAACTGTAAAAGATTTGCGCTCAATGCAGCAACTGCAGAGCATCTGCCGCCCTTGTGCAAAAACTCAAGATTGTCTATGATAAAAGAAGCAGATACATATGGTGCAAGTTCCTGACAGGTTTGGGCGATTTCTTTTGCAGATTTACCTGCATTTGCCATCTCAGCCGCTTTGAGCACTAAAAGACCGCCGGCTGTTGAAAGATTTTGTGTGTCTACAACATAAACATTTTCAAACTCCATGGCGGAAAGGCGTGCGTTTGTAAAGGTAGATGACATTTCTGAGCTTATGGTGAGGAAAACAACCGAACTGCCGTCAGCAGTGTATTTTGTAAAAAAACGGTTAAAATCTTCAATATTTGCCGCAGCGGTTTTAGGAAGCTGACCGGTTTTTTCATAATGAGCATAAATATCGTCGGGAGTAATATCTACGCCGTCAAAATATGATTTATCACCGAGATTGACGCCAAGAGGTAAAATTTTAATATCATATTTTTCAATAAGCTCAGGACCTAAATCTGTTGTGCTGTCACTTGCAATAATAATTTTTTCAGACATATATTTCTCCTTAAAATTTTATTTTAAAATTTCCATATTATTATATCATAAATCTAAAGGCGTCTGCCTTTAAAACGGCAAAGCCGTTGTCGCACCGCAGTGCGACAATATTTAATGATTCAATGTTTTTAAACGAAAACGCAAGTTTTCAAATGCCTGCGGCATTTCGGCGGCGTACCACCGCCGTCGGTTTAAAGTTATTATAACATATCATAAATGATTTTTAAAGAAAAATATACAAAAAATAAATTTACAATATATCTATATTTTGTTTACTAAGAATTTAGAAAGATTTGGTATATAATAATTATATAAATTTAAGTAGGTTTGCATTATGGATAACTTAAAAATCAATAATATTCGGGAACTGGTAAGCGAGGATATTTCAGATGAACAAGCGCTTGCCTTGCTTGAGAAAAAATCAGATGAGTATTTGAAATTAATGTCATACTATAGATGTGCCATTATGGAAATTGAAACAAAGCTTCGCGTGCTTGACGCGGAATACTCATTGAAATATGACCGAAACCCTATAAATTCAATAAAAACAAGACTGAAAACCTTGCGCAGTATTAAAGAAAAGCTTGACCGCATTGGCTGTGAATTTACCTTTGAGTCGATGGAGCAAAATTTAAATGATATTGCAGGCGTTAGAGTTGTGTGCTCCTTTAAGGAGGATGTTTACACGCTTGCACAAGCTCTGTTGCAGCAGGATGATATAAATATCGTTTCCTGTAAGGATTATATTAAAAACCCAAAACCGAACGGTTATCGCAGTTTGCATCTGATAGTAGAAATACCGATTTTTCTTGCCAAAGAAAAAAAGATTATGTGTGTGGAAATTCAGCTTCGCACTATAGCAATGGATTTTTGGGCGAGTTTAGAGCATCAATTAAGATATAAAAAGGATTTTGTATTTACAGAAGATATGTCAAATGAACTTGCAGAATGCGCAACAATAAGCGCTGTTCTTGATGATAGAATGGATAATTTGCGTAATAATATTGAAACAAATACAGCTTTAGGAATATAAAAGGTGAAATATGAATGACAAAACAAAAAAAACATTAATTGGCGCAGGCATTGCGACAGTTGCGACTGTTGCCGCAGCTGGAGCTGCAGCAGCTGCAGTAACAAAATATTTTATGCGGGTAGCGCTTGACCGAGAAGGACCTAAAAGTGTTAAAAAAACAATTGACAATGTTTCAGGATCAACCTTCAGCGGTGATGCTTTTGAGAGAATTAATAATGCGGCAACAAAACTTGAAGAAATGTCAACTAAAACCGTTGAAATTACTTCCTATGACGGCGAAAAACTTGTTGGTCATCTGCTTGAAACAAAGAATTGTAAACGCATTATTATTGCTATGCACGGTTGGCGCTCTTGCTGGTCAAAAGATTTTGGTATAATTACACCCTTTTGGCAGGAAAAAGATTGCACAATTCTTTTTGCTGAACAAAGGGGACAGGGTCAGAGCGGCGGAGAATATATGGGCTTTGGTCTTACAGAACGCTTTGATTGTTTTGAATGGATAAAATGGGTTATAGACAATGTAAGTTATACACTGCCAATATATCTGGTAGGCATTTCTATGGGCGCGTCAACAGTTTTAATGACAGCGGGATTGGACTTGCCAAAAAATGTACACGGAATAATGGCTGACTGCGGCTTTACGTCACCTCATGATATTTTTAAGCACGTTTCTGAAAAAAATCTGCATTTATCTTACGGCATTATAGGAAGATTGGCTGTGGATATCTGCAAAAAGAAAATTCAGGTTGGAACAAAAGATTATTCTACCCTTGAAGCAATGCAATGCTGTAAAGTACCTGTATTATTTGTTCATGGTACTGATGACACTTTTGTGCCAATCTGGATGACATATGAAAATTATAAGGCTTGCGTCGCACCAAAAAAATTGCTTGTTGTACCGGGAGCACAGCACGGAATGAGCTATCTTGTTGATACACAAAGCTATCAGACTGCATCAGTTGAATTCTGGCAGAAATTTGATTAATTTTATTATTGCATATTTAAAACGATTGTGATATAATTGTCAAAGTTTGAATATATTAAAGGTTTATTCATTTTAGGCAGCCCTTAATTTAAGGACTCTTTTGAGTCCTTTTTTGCTGCCAAAACAGAAAGGGTGTTTAGCTTTGCAAATTTTACTTTGCCTATCAATCTCGCTTTTTGCAGGTCTTATGCTTTCAAGACTTGCAAAGCTTGTTAATTTGCCTGCAGTTACTGCTTATTTGGTTGCAGGTATTCTTATTGGTCCTTATTGTCTGGGTGCGTTTAATGTTTCAGGTATTGGATTTACAAGTATGTCAGACGTCTCAAGCTATGGTATTATTTCAGATGTTGCTTTAGGTTTTATCGCTTTTTTAATAGGTAATGAGTTTCGTCTCTCAGATCTTAAAAAGACGGGAAGACAGGCTACTATTATAGGCGTGTTCCAGGCAGTTATGGCTACAGTTTTTGTTGATGCTGCGCTTGTAGTCTTGCATTTTATAATGCCTGATAAATTGCCTTTGCCGTCAGCAATCGTATTAGGCGCTATTGCTGCTGCTACTGCTCCTGCTGCAACATTGATGGTTGTAAAACAGTACAAATCCAAAGGCCCTCTTACTGATATCCTTTTGCCCATAGTTGCTCTTGATGACGCAGTAGGTCTTATTATTTTTGCAATATCCTTTGGTGTGGCAAATGGTATTATTTCGGGCAATATTGATGTAATTTCAATAATTGTAGAGCCTATATTAGAAGTGATTCTTTCAATTGGTCTTGGCTTTGTAATGGGCACTTTATTTACGTATTTTGAAAAGTTTTTCCATTCACGTTCAAAAAGACTTACAATGTCAGTTACCTTTGTATTACTGACAGTTGCGCTGTCGATGCTCAAATTTGAGATATTTGGAGTTAAAATTGCCTTTTCATCATTACTTACCTGTATGATGCTTGGCACGGTATTCTGTAATTTGTGCGATTTCTCAGAAGAGCTTATGGACCGTATTGACCGCTGGACAGCTCCGTTATTTGTGCTGTTCTTTGTGCTGAGCGGCGCGGCGCTTGAACTTGCTACTTTTAAGGATTTTGCGGTAGTATGCATAGGACTGGTTTATATTTTGGCGCGCTCACTCGGCAAATATGTCGGTGCTTCTGTAAGCGCAAGGGCTACAAAGTGTGACAGTAATATAGTAAAATATCTCGGTGTTACACTTTTGCCGCAAGCAGGCGTTGCACTTGGTATGGCAATAAAAGCTGAACAGCTTGGTGAGATTGGTGCTATTGTTACAAATATCACGTTATTCTCGGTATTGATATACGAGCTTGTCGGACCTTTCCTTACTAAGATTTCACTGGAAAAGGCAGGAGAAATTAAGCTAGAAGGCAAGGTTAGCGCACGACAGATTTCTTCAGTTAAATAGTATTATAAGTTTTTTGTAAAAAGACATCTTCAATATTTGAAGATGTCTTTTTATATATTTAAAAGTATAAAATTGTATGAATTAATACAATTCTGTCTAAAAAAGTAGAAAAATGCAATATTTTGGTATACGAAAGTCTGTTGTATTGAGAAAATTACTCTTGCATTAATTTGATAAATATGGTAAAATATGGAAAAAGTTGGAACGGAGGAATTTTTATGGAAAAGAAACTGAAAATTGTCATTGCTGATGATTCTACTGAATTTGGCAAAAACTGTGCAAATGCGCTGAAAACTTACGGTATGGATGTGTTATTGTGCGAAAAGGATGGAAAAATACTTATAGAATCAATTGAAAAGCATCAGCCTGATGTTGTGCTTGCTGATGTTTTTATGCCCAATCTTGATATTTTGGGTGTATTGCATGAATTAAAAGAAAACTTAAAAGAAAACGCGCCAATGGTGCTTGCAATGTCAAGTTTTGATAATCCGCGTCTTGAAAGGGAAGCGTTGAGTGCAGGTGCTTCTTATTATTTTATAAAACCGTTTGATACTAATCTTTTGGCAGAGCGTATTATTAAGCTGTCGGGATGGAAAAATAATAAAGAGCCGATAATTAAGGATAATGTTGTAAGTGATATCGAACTTGAGGTTATGGTTACTGAAATTATCCATCAGATAGGTGTGCCGGCACATATCAAAGGATATCATTATCTGAGAGAAGCAATAATTTTATCAATTAAAAATTCAGGAATAATAAATTCTGTTACAAAGCTTTTATATCCTACGGTTGCAAAAAAGCATTCTACGACATCGTCACGTGTTGAGCGCGCAATTCGTCACGCAATTGAGGTTGCATGGGATAGAGGAGACGTTGATGTATTGAATTCATATTTTGGTTATACAATACATAACTCAAGAGGTAAGCCTACTAATAGTGAGTTTATTGCAATGATTGCAGATAAATTAAGGCTGCAGCTAAAAATAGGGTAAATAATAAACCGTACAATCATTTTTGATTGTACGGTTTTTGTTTTTAGTGAAGTTTAACGCTTTCCCAAAGTTTTTCGTAAAGTTGGCGGGTTGTGGGCTCAAGATCGTGATAATACTGTGTTATAGGCATATTCTCTTTAGAGGGATAAAGAATTTCATTATCTTTAAGAGTATATGCATCCATTTTTAAAACCTCGGTATTAGGTGTTGCATACATAACAGTTTCTGCAACAGCACAGGCAATTTCGGGCTCGCAGAGGAAATTGATATACATTAAAGCTGCTTCATAGTTCTGGCAGGTGTTTGGAATACAAACTGAGTCAACAAAAATATTGGTACCTTCCTTAGGATAAACAAATTCCAAATCAGGATTGTTTTCTTTCATTACAAGATAGTCGCCTGCATAGTAGGGGGCAATTGCAGCTTCTCCGGTTTCCATCTTGTCAAAAACCTCGTCCATAACATAGGACTGTAAAATGCCTTTTTGTTCCTTAAGCTTATCAGCAGCTTTTTGCCAATCTGACTCAATAACAGTGTTCAGGTCAATGCCGAGGTATAATTGTGAAATGCCAAAAGCATCGCGAGGATTGTTGAAGGTGAGAATTTGGTTTTCATACTTTTTATCCCACATAATGCCCCAGCTGTCAGGCTTTTCGGTTACAACGGTTGAGTTGTAAATTAGTCCAAGCATACCAACGCAATAGGGAACAGAGTATTCATTATTAGGGTCAAAGTACAGATTTTTATAATCGGAAGATATGTTTTTATAATTCTCAATTTTTTCAAAATCAAGAGGTTTAAGCATATCTTCATTAATAAGGCGCTGAATCATATAGTCTGACGGAATAATAATATCGTATGAGACGCCGCCGCTTTTCAATTTTGTGTACATTGCCTCATTGCTTTCGTAGTTAGAGTAATTGACATTAATACCAGTAAGCTTTTCAAAAGCTTTGTTGAGGTCCATTGTACCGCCCGTTCCGTCGGGGATATACTCGCCCCAGTTAAAAACATTAAGGGTTGTGCCTGCATATTCTTGCGAATATGTTGATCTGTAATTTATGCTGTCATAATCAAATTTATTACCGCATCCGCCGCAAAAAAGGCAAAGAGAAGCGGCTAAAACAATACATAGAATTAATGATACAATTTTTTTCAATTAGATTTCCTCCTTGATTTATTATCTGAACGTGATTGTGCAATGTTAAGCAAAAATAACAGTATCAGAACTGCAGCAAATATTATGGTCGAAAGTGCGTACATGTCAGGTGTTACGCGCTTTTTGGTCATAGAGAATATTCTTATGGGCAATGTCTGAAATTCGGCTCCTGTAGTAAAATAACTTATAACAAAATCATCAAGAGAAAGTGTAAAAGCCATAATAAAGCCTGTTACAATGCCGGAAGTTATGTTTGGTAATACTGCGTGCCAAAAAGCGCTGACAGGCGGACATCCCAAATCCTGAGCGGCTTCAAACAAAAACTTATCTGTTTGTTTTAGCTTTGGCAAAACAGAAAGTATTACATAAGGCAGGTTAAATATAACATGGGCAATAAGCAATGTACCGAAGCCTAATGCGTTTTTTAACGCAAGCATTTTACCTGCAAAAATGAACAGCAGCATCAAAGAAATACCTGTTACAATATCGGGTGCCATCATAGGGATGTTTGTAACTGTCATAGATGTTTTTTTGAGAAGGTTGTTCTTGGTATAATATAAACCAACAGCGGTGGCCGTGCCGAAAACAGTAGCAATTACAGATGAAGTCACTGCAAGCAACAATGTATTGGAAAGTGCAGTTGTTGTTTGCGCGTCATTAAACAATTCAACATACCACTGAAAAGAAAAACCTTCAAAAATAGCTGTACTGTTTGATGAATTGAATGAGAAAAAAATCATCACCAGTAAGGGAGCATATAAAAAGAAAATAATTAAAAATATATATAGACGTGAGAGCGCTTTCATATAATTACACCTCCGTCTTCATTATCGGCAAAGCGGTTAACAACAGCAATGCATATTAAAATAATAATCATAAGCACTAATGAAAGAGAAGCACCTAAATTATAATTATACGATTGCTGGAACTGCATTTCAATTGCGTCACCGATAAGCAGGATTTTACCGCCGCCGAGCTTTTGAGATATATAAAAGGTGCTAACAGACGGCACAAAAACCATAGTAATACCTGAAAGAATACCGGGTAAGCTTAAAGGTAAAATAACGTGTTTTAAGCGATTAAAGGCCGATGCACCTAAATCACTTGCTGCCTCAATTAAAGAATTGTCTATTTTAGACATTATTGAATATATTGGCAAAATCATATATGGCAGGTAGTTGTAAACCATACCCAAAATAACAGCGCCGGGCGTATTAATAAGCTGAACGGGATCGAAACCTAACATAACCAGCAATGAATTAATAAGACCTTTATTGGATAAAATTGTTATCCACGAATAAGTGCGGATAAGAAAGTTCATCCACATAGGGAGCATTATTAAAAGCATAAAAGCGCTTTGGGTACGCAGCTTCATTCTTGAAAGAATGTACGCGGTAGGATATCCAAGTATAATACAAATGATTGTTGCAATTATTGAATATTCAAAGGAAATTATAAAGGTTTCCTTATAACGCCAAAGCTCTGTAATGTTTGAAAAAGTAAATATGCCTGCAGAATTGGTGAAGGTATAGTATACAACCATTATAAACGGTACTACAATGAATAATGCAGACCATAAATAATACGGATACGCTAAGTATCGGCCGCGAGAATTCTTTTTGCTCAATCCTCAACCTTCCTTTCGTCAGCAGTAGTCTGCGTATCGGAAAGGTGGTCGTGCTCATCGCTGTATGAGCTGTAATCGCCGAATTTACCTGAATATTCAGATTTTTTCATAACGTGGATTGCATCGGGCTCAATATAAAGACCAACCTTATCGCCGACATTTTGACCGTCGGTGGTCTGTATCATCCATTTGAAACCACCGATATCAACAATAATTTCATAATGCACACCTAGGAAAGTTACAGATGTAACTTCACCTTTGAGCATACCTTTGTCGTAAGATACAATATCAACGTCTTCGGGACGTACAACTATATCAACAGGCTCGTTCGGGGCAAAGCCGGTATCAAGACATTTGAAATCAATGCCCGAAAAATGAGCAAGATAGTCGCTTTTCATAATACCGTCAAGAATATTAGATTCACCGATGAAATCGGCAACAAAAGCATTTTTGGGCTCATTATAAATATCTTGCGGTGTGCCAATCTGCTGTATTTTGCCGTTGTCCATAACTACGATAGTGTCAGATAAAGCAAGAGCTTCTTCCTGGTCGTGTGTTACAAAAACAAAAGTAATAGATAATTCACGCTGGATTTTTTTAAGCTCAACCTGCATATCCTTGCGCAATTTAAGGTCTAAAGCGGCAAGCGGCTCATCAAGCAATAAAACTTTAGGGTGATTAATAACAGCGCGCGCAATTGCAACACGTTGCTGCTGACCGCCGGACAGGGATTCTATTTTTCGGTGTTCAAAGCCTTTTAATCCTACAAGCTCAAGCATTTCCAAAACACGCTTGCGTATCTCATTTTTGGGTAAACGTTGTATTTTAAGGCCAAAAGCAATGTTGTCATAAACATTTAAGTGAGGGAAAAGCGCATAACGCTGAAAAATGGTGTTAACCTGTCTTTTGTATGACGGAACATTATTGATTTTTTTGCCCTCAAAAAAAACATCACCCGAATTTGGCTCAACAAAGCCACCGATGATGCGTAAAGTGGTTGTTTTACCACAACCGGAAGGACCTAAAAGAGTAATGAATTCCTTATCACGTATATAAAGCGATAAGTCTTTTAGTACCGGGTCTTCACCATCGAACGATACAGTGATGTTTTTAAGATTTATTAATTGGTTGTCTTTCAAAAAAAGCATCCCCCTTTGCTGCGAAAACCAGCGGTTTTACGGCAAAAAGCCTGATAACAGCGTCATCTTTTCAGATGCTCTAAACGCATAGGATAAATATAATACTATATATGTTAAAAGTCAAGAAAAATTTTGAGAAATTATAGATTATAAGCGGCTATTTTGACAGATGTATTTAAATGCTCTGTTTTTCTCGTGTTTTCTCTCAAATACTCGGTTTTTCTAACAAAATGTTTTTAAAGGTATAAAAAGGTCTTAAAAATGCGCTGAACAACAAATTAAATATATAAAAATTTTATATTTTTATTGCTCAATTTATTATACTATGTTATACTATAACACGATTATATATATTGGGGGATTTTGGGTGCTTATTCTAGGTATAGACCCCGGCTACGCAATAGTCGGATACGGTGTTCTTAATTATTCTTCAAGCCGTTTTAAAGCAATTGAATATGGTGCAATTACAACCGAAGCCGGCACAAAATTCACCGAGCGTATAACGAAAATACATGACGGCGTTGAATATCTTTTGATGAAACACAAGCCCGACGCACTGGCTATTGAAAAGTTGTACTTCAATACCAACACAACAACAGCAATTGATGTTGCGCAGGCAAGGGGTGTTATTCTTCTTGCAGCAGCTAAATGTTCGGTTCCTGTTTATGAATACACACCGCTTCAGGTTAAACAGTCTGTAACCGGTTACGGCCGCGCAGAAAAACATCAGGTTATTGAAATGGCCAAAAACTTATTAGGAATGGACAAACCTCCAAAACTCGACGATACCGCTGACGCGCTTGCAATTGCAATTTGTCACGCGCATAGTTCAAATGGTTTATTGAACAGGAGTAAAAATTTATGATAGCTTCCTTAAACGGCAAAAAAATATTTTCTGACACAAATACTGCTGTTATTGAGTGCGGCGGCGTTGGCTTAAAATGCACAATAAGCCTTAAAACTGCGGCAGATTTGCCGGCGGTAGGCGCAACCGCTTTTTTACATACCCATATGGTTGTAAGAGAAGATGCTATTGAGCTTTTCGGCTTTTCCACAACCGGAGAGCTTGACTGTTTCAAGCTTATCACCTCAGTAAATGGTGTTGGCCCCAAAATTGCTATCGCTATATTATCGGAATTTACGCCCGATAAATTAAAGATGTTTATTGCATCAGGTGATGCAAAGGCGCTGACTGCCGCGTCAGGCGTTGGTATTAAGCTCGCACAGCGTATTGTGCTTGAGCTTAAAGATAAATTCGGTAAAGATTCTGACGGTCAGATTGATGCTTCAAATGCGGTTACAGCTGACAGTAAAAATTCTTCAAATGCGTCGGATGCTATTGCTGCTTTAGTTTCTCTTGGATTTTCAAGAAGCGAAGCGTCGATTGCCGTATCAAAGTTTGATCCTAATACAAGCGCGGATGAACTTATTAAAAACGCTTTAAAATATCTGTAAGGAGATGTGAACTTTGGTAGAAGATATGGATTTTGAAAACAGAATAGTTTCTCCCGAATATGAACCAAATGATGTTGATGCTGAAGTATCGCTTCGTCCTAAAACACTTGACGAATATGTCGGTCAGGAAAAAATTAAACAGAACCTTCGTATTTATATTCAGGCTGCAAAGCAGCGCAAAGAGGCAATTGACCATATTTTGCTTTACGGCCCTCCCGGTCTTGGCAAAACAACTCTTGCAGGCATAATAGCAAGAGAGATGGGTGTTAACCTCCGTATAACATCAGGACCGTCGATTGAAAAAGCGGGTGATTTGGTTGCTTTGCTTACCAATCTTGAAAAAGACGACCTGCTTTTTATTGACGAAATTCACCGCCTTGACCGCACGGCTGAGGAAATTCTATATCCTGCTATGGAGGACTATGCGCTTGATTTTATCATAGGTAAAGGACCTTCAGCGCGTTCTATACGCCTTGATGTTAAGCCTTTTACTTTAGTTGGAGCAACAACACGTTCAGGACAGCTTTCAGCACCTTTGCGTGATAGGTTTGGCATAATTTTTCGCCTTGAAATGTATTCACCTGATGAGCTTGCGCAGATTATTAAGCGCTCTGCAAGAATTATGGGTATTGGAATTGAAGATGACGGCGCTTTAGAAATTGCTTCCCGCTCACGCGGAACACCGCGTATTGCTAACCGTCTGCTTAAGCGTGTGCGAGATATTGCTGAAATTGAGTATGATGGTGTGATTACGGAAAATGTTGCCATGGAAGCGCTTAAACGTTTTGATATTGACCATCTCGGTCTTGATGATTTTGACCGACGTCTGCTTGATACAATGATAAATTTTTACGGCGGAGGTCCCGTTGGTCTTGAAACTTTAGCTGCTGCCTTGGGTGACGAAGCTATTACAATTGAAGATATGATTGAGCCTTATCTTATGCAGATTGGTTTTATACAGCGTACTCCTCGCGGTAGGGTTGCTACAAAAGCCGCTTATGAACATTTAGGTCTGCCTTTTGGCGGCAGTCAATTAGGTATATAATTTTATGAGATATGTAACAGATTTTGATGATTATGAATTGATAGATGTTAACGGTGGTATGCGTCTTGAACGCTGGGGTGATATTATTTTATCTCGTCCGGACCCACAGGTTATCTGGAGCACTGGCGGCAAGGATGCAAGATGGAAATCTCCGCACGCCGTTTATCACAGAAGCAATTCCGGCGGCGGTCACTGGGAAATGCTAAAAAAAGTACCTGACGTTTGGAGCATTAAATATGGTGACCTTACTTTCAGACTTAAACCGATGGGTTTTAAGCATACGGGTCTTTTCCCCGAACATGCTGTTAACTGGAAATTTTTAAAACAGCTTATTAAAAGTGCTTATAAACCGCTTAAGGTTTTAAATTTATTTGCTTATACGGGCGGTTCAACCTTGGCTTGCCTTTCTGCCGGCGCTTCGGTAACGCATGTTGATGCTTCAAAAGGTATGATTTCCTGGGCAAAGGAAAATGCTGCAGCTTCAGGTCTTGCTGATAAGTCTGTTCGATGGCTTGTTGACGATTGTCTTAAGTTTGTGCAGCGTGAAGTGCGCCGCAGCTCAAAATATGACGGTGTTGTCCTTGATCCGCCGTCTTATGGCAGAGGACCTAACGGTGAATTATGGAAGCTTGAGCAGGCGTTGCCCGAGCTTATAACGGAAATTGTAAAAATATTAAGTGATGATGCTTGCTTTATTTTTCTTAATACTTATACCGCAGGTATCTCGCAGACAGTTCTTGACTATTTGATAAAAGAGCTTGTTGTTGCAAAAAAAGGCGGCAGCGTTTCCACTCAGGAAATAGGACTGCCTGTTACTTGCCGTGACATTGTGATGCCTTGCGGCAATACAACTATCTGGACAAAGGGTGCTTTGTAATAATGATTGAACTAAAAAATGTTACTTTCCAATATACAGTTGAATCCGGTGTAACAAAAACTGCCGTCAATAATTTTTCCTATACCTTTGAAGACGGCGGCTTTTATGCTGTTATCGGTCCTAACGGTTCAGGTAAATCAACCCTTTCAAAACTGCTAAACGGGTTATACAAAGCAACTAATGGTACAGTTACGGTTGACGGCCTTGATGCTTCTGACTCACAAAAAGAAAACGAAATTAAACGCCGTGTAGGCCTTGTGTTTCAAAATCCTGATAATCAGCTTGTTGCTTCAATTGTTGAAGAGGATGTTGCTTTCGGCCCTGAAAACCTTGGTATTGCACCTGCTGAAATCAAAACGCGAGTAAATAATGCACTGAAAGCCGTAAATATGCTTGAATACGCTGAGCATGCGCCCCATAAACTGTCCGGCGGACAAAAACAAAGGGTGGCAATTGCGGGAATTTTAGCAATGCAGCCGAAATATATAGTTCTTGATGAGCCTACGGCAATGCTCGACCCAATGGGAAGAAAAGAAGTAATAAACGCTATAATTGATTTAAATAAAAATCAAGGAATTACCGCTATAATAATTACACATTTTATGGAAGAAGCATTTTTAGCTGATAAAGTGCTTGTTATGAATGACGGTTATTTAATTGCCGCCGATACACCGCAAAATATTTTCGGTAATTTTGAGTTATTAGAAAATAACGGACTGGATATTCCGCAGTCAACCCGCCTTATGCACGAGCTGTTTTTGCGCGGTCTGGTCGATGATAATAAAGTTTTTACACCTCAGAGCTGTGCAGAAGCTATTTTAGAAAAAATAAAGTAGGTGGGAATTCATGTTGCCTATAATTGAGGTTAACAATCTATGTTATATATACGGCAAAAAAACACCTTTTGAAACCTGTGCTATCGATAATATAAGTTTTATTCTAAATAAAGGAGAAACTCTTGGCATAATCGGCAGTACGGGCTCGGGTAAGTCAACACTTGTTCAGCATCTTAACGGTTTGATTGAACCGGCATCGGGTGAAATCAAATATTTAGGTGAAAACATATGGAACAACGGTAAATGCCGCAAAGGACTTCGTTTTGAGGTTGGTCTTGTTTTTCAGTATCCCGAATATCAAATGTTTGAAGATACTGTAAAAAAAGACATTGCTTTTGGTCCGTCAAATATGGAATTGACTGATGAAGAGATTGAGCAGAGAGTACAGCTTGCAGCAAAAGCTGTCGGATTGAAGGAAGAGTTGCTTGAAAAGTCACCTTTTGATTTATCCGGCGGCGAAAAGCGCCGTGCCGCAATAGCCGGTATTATGGCTATGCAGCCGAAGGTTCTTGTATTGGACGAGCCCACTGCGGGTCTTGACCCTATTGGCAGAAAAACCATTGAAAAAGCAATTAATGATTATAAAATGCAGCTTGATGCTTCTGTAATAATTGTTTCACACAGTATGGAAGAGGTGTGCCGACTTTCTGATAAGGTGCTTGTTATTTCAAAAGGCAAAAAGGTTATGTTTGATACTGTAAATAATGTTTTCAAACAAAGCGATGTTCTTAAAAACATCGGTCTTGATGTGCCTGAGGTCACACAAATATGCAGCATTCTTAATAAAAACGGCGTGGATATTCCTATTGATATATTCCGTGTAGATGATGCCGTCAATGCAATTGAGCGTGTTTTGAAGGGCGGTGAACAGCTTTGATGAATAATATCTCGTTCGGTCAGTATTATCCTGCATCTTCACTTATTCATAAAGCTGATGCCCGCGTTAAAATACTGCTTATATTTTTACTGCTTGTGTTTATTTTTGTTGCAAACAGCTGGGCTGCTTTAGGTGTAATGTCATTGCTTATTGTAACAATAGCTTTTTTATCAAAAGTTCCGCTTTCATTGTTTATAAAAAATTTAAAGCCTGTATTACCTGTACTTATTATTGCGTCTTTACTTAATATTTTTTATGTAAGCGACGGCAAAATTCTTTTTGAATGGCATTTTATTACCGTATCAACTGATGGATTACTGCGTGCAGCTTTTATTCTTATAAGAATAGTATTGCTTATAATTGTTGGCGGTCTTTTAACCTACACAACCACGCCTACACAGTTAACATCGGCTATTGAACGCTTACTTTCGCCTTTAAAATATATTGGCTTAGGCGAGGCTGTTCATACAATGGCAATGATGATGACAATCGCCCTGCGTTTTATACCCACTTTGATAGAGGAAGCTCAAAAAATTATTTCAGCTCAAAAAGCAAGAGGCGCAGATTTTGAATCAGGTAAGCTTTATAAACGCATAAAAGCAATGGTCCCCATTTTAGTGCCTTTGCTGATTTCTTCTGTAAGACGTGCGTTAGAGCTTGCCAACGCTATGGAATGTCGCTGTTACTGCGGCGGTAAAGGAAGAACGCATTTTAAACAGTTTAAAATGCGAATATCAGATTTCGTTTATATTCTTATTGTTTGTGCTGTTTGCACGGTAATAGTTTTCATATAAAGCAGGTGTTCGGATGAGCAGATTGTTGCTTACTATTTCATATTTGGGCACAAATTACTGCGGTTGGCAGGTACAGCCTAACGGTGTTTCTGTTCAACAAACACTTCAGGATGCTCTTCAAAAATTGTATGGCGTTCGTTTTGGGGTTACGGGCTGCAGCAGAACTGACTCAGGTGTGCACGCCAATATGTTTTGCTGCCATTTTGATACCGATTCGGATATTGAGCCCAAAAGCGTTGTAAAAGCATTGAATCATTTTTTACCTAAAGATATTTCGGCGATTGATTGTAATTGCGTTGACAGTGATTTTCACGCGCGTTACAGCTGTAAAGGCAAAAATTATATTTACAGAATATATAACAATCCCTGCCGCAATCCTTTTGAAGAGGGAAGAGCGTTACATATCGGCACACAGCTTGACGATAAAGTGATGAATGAGTTTTGTAATAATCTTGTCGGTAAGTTTGATTTTTCGGTTTTTTCAAGCTCGGGTACAGGGGTTAGCAATTTTGTACGCACAATAACCGAATGTAATGCTTCAAGAAATAATGACATTATTACATTAAGTGTAAGTGCTGATGGGTTTTTATATAATATGGTGCGTATAATTGTAGGTACCGCTTTGCAGGCGGCGTACGGTAAAATTAAGCCTTGCGATGCGCTTGATGTCATAAATTCAAAAGACCGCAATCTTGCGGGACCCACCGCAGCAGCGGCAGGGTTATACTTAAATAAAGTTTTTTATTAAAGGGAGGTGCTTTTTTGGCAGAATACAAAAAGAAAAATATTAAAAAAATCAAGCTTAACAAAATAGCGCCTGCTGTTAAAAAAAGTAAGCCCGAAAAGCCGTCAAAACCGGTTAAGGTGGAAATGGCACATACTAAACCAATTGTTAATAAAAAGCCTGTTGAAAAACCGGTTAATGAAAAACCGATAAAAAAGAAAGTTTCCAAAAAAGAAACAAATTTTGTTTCATATAATGTTATAATTGGCGATAAAGCAAAAAATGCTGCAAAGAAACTTAAAAAATTTATTGGCATAGCTGTTGTAGCTACGGTTATTATTATCGTTTCGCTTATGACGCCCACGGGATTGACAGAATATATTCAAAATGCTATTTTATCAATTGGCTCTGCTGATTTTCCCAAAGAGCTTACTGGCAGCCAGACTGTCAGCAGCGAATATCGTAACAATAAGCTGTATGTTATTACTGATATGGCATATAACGTTTATAACTCTAAAGGTAAAACCATTCTTTCAGATACTCACGGCTTTTCAAATCCTTTTATGAAAGTTTCTTCTGCCAGAACTCTTGTTCTTGACCAAAACGGCGTCGGCTATAAAATATATAACCTTAATAACGCTGTTGTTGATCTGACATCAAAAAATAATTTAATTACCGGTGATATTGCCCGTAACGGTACATACGCAATAGTTTCCAAGCCGCCTGATTTCGCTTCAAACGTTGAGGTTTACAGCAAAAGCAATAAGCTGATGTTTTCCTGGTCTTCTTCAAAAGAGATAATAACAGCGGTATGTTTATCAAATAACGGTAAAAAAATTGCGGTTTCAACCATATATTCCGATGCGGGTGAATATAATTCAAAGGTATATGTTTTTAATTATAAAAATGCTGAACCACTGTTAAAGCTTGAATATAACCTGCCTGTTCTTTATTTAAAAACTCTTAACGGTTCATCTTTTGCAAGCGTTACAAACTCTAAGATTGATTTTGTAAATTGGCGTAATCAGAAGGTTACATCAATTGAAAATGAAGGTAATATAATTAATTTTCGCCATATTTCAAACTCTCAATTCCTTGTTTCTTGCGAAAGCAGTATGAATAACCTTGAAACGCACTGCACGCTTTACAATTCGCGCTTTGAAGCTGTACAGAATGTTTTATTTTCAGGCTCAGCAGAAGATGTTTCTTACAGCGGAGGCAAATTTATTTGTTTTGATGACAATACCGCCTATGCGCTTGACGAAAGCGGAAAGACAGTTTATTCCGCGGAGTGCGGTTATTCTGTACGTCATATTTTTGCAAAAAAAAGTGATACATTATTTGCTGTTTCTGATACTGAAGTCAGAAAAATAGTTATGGAGGATTGAACTTAATGGGTACAATACTTGATGTAATTCTTATTGCTATTATTGCAATTTTTGTCTTTATCGGCGCAAAACGTGGTTTTGCAAAAACTGCGGTGGAAACAGTTGGTTTTTTCTTGTCTGTTTATCTTGCGTTTACTTTTTGCACACCGATTGCAACAGCAATTTCTGATTCAACCATACGGCCGGCAGTTATTTCCGGCGTAGCACAAACAATTTCTGAAACCAAACAAACCGGTGCGAGCGATGCGACGCAAAAGGTTTGGGACGCGCTTCCTGAGTATATTCAAAATCTTGCTCAAAAAGCCAATGTCACCCCGGATAACCTTGCTGATTATCTTGGCGGTGCTGTATCTGACGATACTGTATCAATAGCAACTGCCGTAACAGATAACGTTGTTATGCCGCTCGTATATAATTTTGTAAAAATTATTACTGCAGTAATTTTATTTATATTATTATTGGTAGCAACCAAAATACTTTCCGTATTAATAAGCAGGGTATTTAAGCTGCCGATTCTTAACGGTATTAACTCATCAGTCGGTGCTGTTGTTGGCGGCGTACAGGGTGTTTTGTTTGCTGTAGTATTCTGTATTATAGTTTCTGCGGTTATAAGCGTTAATTCAAAAGGATTTTTAATATTTACAACCGAGAATATTAATGCTTCAGCCTTGTTTAAATGGCTTTGCAACTTAAGCCCGTTTAATTAATTGAAAATGGTGATTTAAATGAAAGAAAACTTAACTATTCCAAATGTAATTTCGTTGCTTCGTATTTGTATAATACCAGTGTTTATATATCTATATTTTTCAAGCAAATCCGACCATTATATTCTTGCACTGATTGTTATTGTTTTATCCGCATTAACCGACGTTGTAGACGGTTTTATTGCGCGTAAATTCAATATGGTGTCAGATGTTGGTAAGGTGCTTGATCCTATTGCAGACAAGCTTACACAGATTTCTGTTGTTTTTTGTCTTATTTTCACACATCCTAATTTAATTATAATGGTGGTTGTTCTGTTTACTAAAGAATTGCTTACACTTTTTGCTGCAATTTATATTCTTCGCAGTGGTTTTAAGCCAATATCTGCAAAGTGGTTTGGTAAGCTTTCAACTGTTGTTGTATATTTAACATTTTTTTATGCAATTTATATGGATATAAATCCTGTAATGCCTATGATAGTTTTGGATGTATTATCTATTGTTTCTACGGTATGTCTTTTGATTTCTATGGCAGGATACATCAAGGTATTCCTAAAAATTGATTCTTCTGATAAATAAAGGAGCTATAACTTATGGTTAAATTATGTTCAAATTGCAAACAAAGGCCTGCAGTGGTTTATGTATCAGACACCTCTAAACCTAATGCTGAACCCCGCGGTCTTTGCCTTGTTTGCGCCAAATCTTTAGGGTTTGAGCCAAGCATTGACAGCTTTTTGAAAAAAATGAATATTACCGATGAAGATATTGAAAATATGAGCGCACAGCTTATGGAAATGATGTCGGGTGATGATAACGGTGAGATACCGGGTTTTGAGATGGGAGGAGCATCAGTTTTCCCATTTTTGAACAATGTTTTCGGCGATGTGGAGCAAAGGCAGAATGGCGCTGCCGATGCTGCTGCAGATGCTAAGGACAAAAAGGACAAAACTGCTGCAAAACATAAATCCCGCAAATACATTGATATGTTCTGCACTAATCTTAATCAGAGAGCAAAAGACGGTAAACTTGACAATGTTATAGGCAGAAACAAAGAGCTTGACAGAACTGTGCAGATTTTGTGTCGCCGCAGTAAAAATAATCCTTGCCTTATAGGTGAGCCAGGTGTTGGTAAAACCGCAATTGCAGAGGGTCTTGCTTTAAGAATTGTATCAGGCGATGCTCCTGCCAGATTGCTTGATAAAGAAATAATGCTTCTTGATATTACAGGTCTTGTTGCAGGTACGCAGTTTCGAGGACAGTTTGAAAGCCGTGTAAAAGGACTTGTTGACGAGGTTAAAAAACAGGGTAATATAATACTGTTTGTTGATGAGGTTCATAATCTTGTCGGCGCCGGTGATTCTGCTGAGGGTTCAATGAACGCCGGTAATATTTTAAAGCCTGCTCTTTCCCGCGGTGAAATTCAGATGATTGGCGCAACCACTTTTAAAGAGTACCGTAAATATATTGAAAAGGACGCGGCACTTGAACGCCGTTTTCAGCCAATTGTTATTGAAGAGCCATCAATTAAAGATGCTCAGGAAATTCTGCTTGGTGTAAAATGTTATTATGAGGGATACCACAATGTAACAATTCCTGATGATATTGCTTTGCGTGCTGTTGTGCTTTCAGAGCGTTATATTAACGACCGTTATCTGCCTGATAAAGCAATTGACCTGCTTGATGAAGCCTGCTCATGTACAAGTTTGCGCAACAAAAGCGTTGATGAGCTTTATGCCGCTAATAAAAAGATAGCAGAACTTGCAAAGCGAGAGGATGAACTTGCAGCAAATGTTGAAAACCCTGATTATGAAGAACAGGCAAAGGTAAAAGAGGAACGCGCTAAATATCAGCAGCTTGCAACAGAACTCTATTTACCTGCTTCAAATACTGTGGTAACTGAAGCTGACCTTGCTAAAGTAATTGAACTTTGGACGGGTATACCTTCAAGAAAGGTTGAGGAAAGTGACTTTGAAAAGTTAAAGCATATTGCTGATGATATTAAAAAGCAGATAATAGGTCAGGATACGGCGGTTGATTTGGTAGCAGCGGCAGTAAAGCGTTCAAGAGTTCAGACATCTGTCCATCGCAGACCTGCATCGTTCATTTTTATCGGTCCTACGGGTGTTGGTAAAACTGAGCTTGCTAAAGTGCTTGCAAGCCAGCTTTTTGATACACCCGAAACCTTAATACGCCTTGATATGACCGAATTTATGGAAAAACATTCAGTCTCACGTATTATTGGTTCTCCTCCCGGATATGTTGGATATGACGAAGCAGGACAGCTGACAGAAAAAGTACGTAGAAAACCTTATTCTGTTGTTCTGTTTGACGAAATAGAAAAAGCGCATCCCGATGTAATGAATATTCTGCTGCAAATCCTTGATGACGGCAGAGTAACGGATGCGCAGGGAAGAACGGTAAACTTTGAAAACTGCATTATTATTATGACATCAAACGCAGGCAGTGACAGAAGTGATGCGCTTATGGGATTTGGTACAACAGCAAAACAGGCTTCTGCCGATAAGTGCGTTAAAGCTTTAAAAGAGTTTTTGCGCCCTGAATTTATTGCGCGTGTTGACGATATCATTGTGTTTGATCCGTTAAATGAAGAAAGTCTTGTAAAAATTGCTGATTTAATGTTTAGCGAGTTCAAGGATGTTATGTCAGAAAAAAATGTAGATATTTATTGGGATAGTGATGTTTGTAAATATATTGCCCGGAAAGCTGACGGTAAACAAACGGGCGCGCGTGAATTACGAACCATTTTCAGAAAAGAAATTGAAGACAAAGTGGTTGATATTATAATATCTAATACCGATTCAAAGCTTAAAGGCGTAAAAATTAGCGTTAAAGACAAAGAAATTAAAGTTGAGGCAATTTTTTAAACAAAAATTGCTTGACTATAGCGAAGACATATGCTAAAATATGTCTTGCTTTTGCGGGTGTAGTTCAATGGCTAGAATTCCAGCCTTCCAAGCTGGCTGTGTGGGTTCGATTCCCATCACCCGCTCCAAAAAGTAGCAGTCCTGTCAAATGCGGCAGGGCTGCTATATAATAAGCGCTGATAGCTCAGCTGGATAGAGCATCTGCCTTCTAAGCAGAGGGTCGGGGGTTCGAGTCCCTCTCAGCGTGCCAGTTAAAGACCGCTGAATTCCCTTTGTTTAAAGGATTCGGCGGTCTTAATTTTATTTAACTGTCTATTGACAATAATGAAAAAAACTTTAAAATAGAATTAATAGTTGACTTTTAATTGACTTTTTAATTAAGAGTGTTTTTATGAGAAGAACAAAAGGTACAGGCTGTATTACACAAATGTCAGCCGGAAGATATAAATACCGAGGCCTTATAAGAGTGGGTGTAAACAAAAACTGAAATCCAAAAAACATAATTTTTTACGGCAATACTAAAAGAGAAGTTGAAAATAAAATCAATGCTTATCTTAATCAGGATGAACCGGAGATAAAGGAAGTTTTGACTTTAAACGATGCCTTGGATTTATTATATTATCAATCCAAAAAAGAAAGGGTTAAGCAAAAGACTCTTTGTATTATTGAAACCACCTCAAAAATTCTCAGAAAAAAATGGGGAGAGGTTTCAATCACAAATATTTTTGCAAAAGAGGTCGAAAATCAATTTTTGCTTTGGAAAAGCGAATACTCATTTTCTCAATTACAATAATTAAGGAATTATGCAAAAAAGGCTTTTCGGGTTATATGTGAAAAATATGGAGTGAATTTAAATAATCCATTTGATTTTAAAATTAAATCGCCTGATAATGCTCCGCGACATAATTATTTTACCGAGGAAGAAATATATTATATCAATGAAGTTTCGTGTAAATTAGGTAGTATTTACTCAGATATTCCGTTGTTTTTATATGAAACCGGATTACGAATTAACGAGTGCTTAGCTTTGACTTACGGTGATATTAATTATAAAAATAATGTTATAGAAGTTAATAAGACGCTTTCCGAGACAAAGCAAGCAAATGGAAAGTATAAAATATCTCTTACAACTCCTAAAACTAAACTTTCATACCGTAAGGTTCCTTTAACTCAGGCCGCAAGAGATATTGTTTATTATAATGACCAAAATAATAGGAAATAAAGTAGATGTTTCGGCCTATAATTATGACAATGAGCAGGTTGACAGAGCTAACAGAATCAGAGAAGTGTTAGAAGAAAATGAGCGCCGAACCTTTGTTGAAAAACCTGAAATTGCAAATGGTTTTTAAAAAAAATAATCGGGAGTTGTCATTTGGAATTTTCTAAGGATGAAGTTGAATAAGCACTTAGGTACGGGAAAATATCTTATAAAGAAAAAGAGTTGTATAAAAAGTTTGTATACCAATGTTATGAATATGTCGGCAACAGTGAAAATCTGAGCTATCCTGAAGATGCTGGACAATTGATTTATAAAGCTGAATTGTGGGATAGATTTAAGAAGACAGAAACTTTAGATTTAGATTATATTGACTCAATTAAGGATAAACTGCTGACAGATGAAGGTATGGCTGAATGTTATAGGGATTTTGGGTTGCGGCATAAGAGCCGTGACAAGCAGGAGAACAATTGAATTTTATAATCATTTGCAAAAAGAATAAGATTAACACTAAACCCGACCGAAAGTAAATTAAGCTTTCGGTCGGGTATTTTTATGCCCTGAAAAAAAATTTTTAAAATATTTTTTTGCCGAATTTTCCCCCTAACCATGCGCCTTTCGGGATTTTGAATCTAAAAAATATCAAAAAAATCCCGAAAATTTACTTGACGCTTTTTTAATAAAAAATATACTTTCAATATCCGAAGAAAAACAAGGCTTATTTCGGAAATTTATTGTTAGAAGGGAGGCGATAATATGACAGGTGAATTCACTCTGAATATCAACAGAAGACCGTTTAAAATCAAGCCTAACAATATTGAAACGGCCATGATTCAAAAAAACTTTAAAACCGAAACGATGCATTTGTCTCAGCTTAGGACATTGCTGCTGCTCGGAGCTACGGTAAAAACTGCCGTTTTATTTGAAATTATCAGTAAGGAATTAAGAGTCTTAGAGGCTTTGTATGAAATAAGCCTTGAAAGACCAAAGGCGGATAAAGAGGGAAGACCGATACTTTCGCTCAGTACAAGATACTTAAAAGAGTATTTAAAAAAGGAAATATATGTTTCAAAGACTCTTGCTATATTGCAATATTTCAATTTACTCGAAAAGATACCCGCTTATGACTGCCGGAACTTAGATGAGCTTATCTTTGTCAGCAGGAATAATGAGGTAAGGGACTATACAAGGGTTGTGACTCAGATAAGAATTTTACCGCTTGATGATTCGGTTTTTGATAAGCTTGAAAAAAGAGCGGACAGGTTTAAGAAAAAGAAATTTTTAAAGTCAGCTTTCTCTTTTGAAAGTGTAGCTTTAAAGGAAGATATATTCTTGGCAAATAAGTTGTTTCCTCAGAAATAACAGCAGGGCTGTTATAAAGTCTTAAAAGTACCTCAATTATAAGACTTAATTATAATTGAGGGATAATAAGACAAATATAAACCGCATCATAAATTTGATGCAATATTAAATAATGAAAGGAAGTATGAATTATGAATATTAATTTTAAAAACAAAAATACAAATACTAAAATACCGAGGTTCGATACACCGAAAGCAACAAGTAAGATAGGAATATGCGGATTGCCCTTAAGAGCAGATACAGGTTTTACAGAGAACTGAAAGATAAAGGCTGTAAGGTAGGTATAAGAATACAACCCTTTATACCGAATAAATCGACATTAGATATAATAGAGATGTTTAAGGACGCGGATAATATAACCATAGAGGGTCTTAAAATGGTCCCTCAGAATGAGGAGCATGTTTAAAAGACTCTTGCCGCAACAAATCTTACTAAGGACGATTTTTGGGTTGCCTCGCTTTGGAATTTAAAGCCTGAAATAAAGCTTGAAATGTATAAGCCGTTTATACAGAAAATGGAGGAATATAATATACCGTACAGTATAGCGGATAATGAACTGAGATATATTTCAAAAAACAAATGCTGCTGCGGAGACAGACTTGTAAAAAAGGCATTAAGCTTTAATACAACGGCGCTTATTCAAAAGTACGAAATAGGGTATAACAGATGCGACGCACTGTGCGAAATCGGGAACTGTAAGGACTGTGAGTGCAAAAAACTGTTTGCAAGTAATCGGGAACTGTAAGGACTGTGAGTGCAAAAAACTGTTTGCAAGTAATAGGCAGAAGGGTGTTGTAACGGTAGAGTACTTCATAAATAGAAACTTCCATAATAAGAAGAATTCTGTTTCGAAGGAGTTCCAGCGTTTAACCGAGGATGAGTTCTATAAAGAATATCTTTAAATAAATTAAAAATATATTCTTAATTTCCCTGACGTTTTTAAAAAAGGAATTTAATTTGTATGTAATGATTTTTTATTACAAATTATTTTTTAAAACTAAGGAGAAAAGAAATTATGAAGAAGATATTAAACTCAATAGACACTCTGAACACAGTAGGGAAGTATTCACCCATAATGGAAACCGAAAACGGTAAACTCACACTGAATGAAAGAAAAGAGTGGTTAAAACTCAAAGATCCTGACGCTCAGCTTAAAACAAATATTATCTATGTTCTAAGCAATCCTAAGATGATAGTCGCACAGACAGAACTATTTGTTAATGACAGACTATTAAGCACCGGTACAGGCACATCAATGTATGAAAGTATTCCTTTAAATGCAGATGTGCTTAAAGCCAAGGAAAGGGCAGAAAACAGGTATTTTTTGTATTCTGTTACAGCTGAACCTTCTTCTAATTGCGGTTTAAACACTAAAGAGTTCACAGTAGTTCCTTTTCTTATAATAATGGCCGAATAGATATATTGGTTTTCACTTAAGCTGAAAACGCAATCTGAACCGTTATCATATATGAATTTTCTGTTTAGTCCTTTACCGTCATCATCGTGGGCAAAAAGCAATTGATATTTGTCGTTTCCGCCGTTTGAAGGGCAGCCGGAAAAGGCATAAATTCCCGAATTTATGTATTCTTCCGATTTAAAGTGTATTAAATAAAAGAAAGCGGTTTCGGCAGCTGTTCCGTTTACCGTTACACTACCGTCGCCGTTATCGGTAAATGTTATTCCGTTAACTGTTTTTGTAGTGTCATAATAAGGATAGGGGATAAGGTTTTTACTTTTAACCGTGACCTTTAATTCATGCTCGTTAGGAGATGCGTCGGTAATTGTTATCGGGTTTCCGGCTGCATTCCCTTTTAAAGGATTGCTGCAGGCGGTGTTCATCTGCAGCTCTGTCAAATCTCCTTTGTAGTTATTCTTAAATTCTCCTTTACTCCGTAAACCTAAACCGAAAACTCATTTTCCTTAAGCACTTCGTATGGTACTGTGCAAGTGTCGGAATTTAATGCCATACTAACGGCGGTTTTGCCCGACGGATTCTTAAAAATAACCGTTTTTGTAAGCCCGACCCAGTCGTTTGAAAACTTAAACTCAATTTTGGGATAGTTTATCGAATCGGTCGCAATCAGCGAATGTTTTTCAAAAATATCCTGCCCGTTAACTTCAATTTTAATCATTTTTTATCTCCTTTTCGTTTTGGTTCAGTACTGTTTCCGTTTTAAAAAACAAAAAATCATTTTGCGGCATTCACCGACATTTTATTTTTTAAAATGTAATTATTGACGGAAATAGTAAATTGTATTACAATAAATAATAATATTCTTAATAGTCAAAATTGAGATATTTTCGATTAGTCAGAGTTTGTTATGCGGGTAGAGATATCTTTACAAGGTCTGGGAGAAAAAACACATTGGCGCTAAGATTTTAAATCAGCGGTCATATAAGAAAAAGGGAATTTTAGATAAAAACCGAGTAAATCAGCTTAATAAAATCGGAATGATACGGAACTAAATTTTTAATGGGGAAAGATATATGAAAATAGCAGTAGCAGGAACAGGATATGTCGGGCTGTCTTTGTCGGTTCTGTTGTCGCAGAACGACGATGTAACCGCGGTTGATATTATCAAGGAAAAGGTGGATTTGATAAATAACAGGCGCTCGCCGATTGCGGATAAGGAAATAGAAGAGTATCTGACAGACCGTAAGCTGTCTTTAATGGCAACTGCCGACGGTGAGAGTGCTTATAAGGATGCCGAAATCGTTATTATTGCAACGCCTACCAATTATGACCCTGAAAAGAATTATTTTGACACAAGCTCTGTCGAAAGCGTTATCAAACAAGTATTAAGTGTTAATAAAAAAGCCGTAATGGTAATTAAGTCTACCGTTCCCGTCGGCTTTACGGAGGAAATGCAGAAAAAATTCTCATGCGAAAATATTATTTTCAGCCCCGAATTTTTAAGAGAGGGTAAAGCGCTTTATGATAATCTGTATCCTTCCAGAATTATAGTCGGAGTAAAAGATGAAAATCCTGAGGTGAAAAAAGCCGCCGAAAAATTCGTTGAGCTTTTAAAAAACGGGGCAAAAAAAGAAAATATCGAAGTGCGCTTTATGCACCCGACCGAGGCAGAGGCTGTAAAGCTTTTTGCAAATACATATCTTGCGCTCAGAGTAGCTTATTTTAATGAACTCGATACCTATGCTCAGCTGAGACATCTTGATACAAAATCAATTATAGAAGGCGTTGGTCTGGACCCGAGAATAGGAAATCACTATAATAATCCCTCCTTCGGTTACGGCGGATACTGTCTGCCTAAGGATACAAAACAGCTTCTTGCTAATTATAATGATGTTCCTCAGAATATCATTTCCTCCATTGTTGAGGCAAACAGGACAAGAAAGGACTTTATTTCCGAACAAATTCTTCTTAAAAATCCTAAGGTTGTCGGAATTTACAGACTGACAATGAAATCAGGCAGCGACAATTTCCGCCAAAGCTCAATTCAGGGAGTTATGAAAAGAATAAAAGCTAAGGGAACAGAAGTCGTTGTTTTTGAGCCTGCTCTTAAAGAAGAAAGCTTTTATAACAGCCGAGTAATCAAGGATATCTCCGAATTTAAAAGGATAAGCGATGTTATCGTCGCAAACAGATATAACGATGAAATAAAAGATGTTTTAGATAAGGTCTATACAAGGGACCTTTATTTCAGGGATTAAAGAGGTTATAAACATTGGAAAAATTCAGTAAAAAGATATGGCTGTCATCACCGACAATGCACGGTGACGAAATAAAATTCGTAAAGGAAGCCTATGACACAAATTGGATGTCAACTGTAGGAGCAAATATAAATGAAGCGGAAAAACAAATCGCCGAAACAGTGGGAATAAAATATGCCGTAGCTCTTTCCTGCGGAACGGCGGCTCTTCATCTGGCAATCCGCTTGGCAGGAGAAAAGCTATACGGTACCCATAGAGGAAATATCGGCTCCCTTTGCGGTAAAAAGGTATTTGCAAGCGATATGACTTTTGACGCTACCGTAAACCCTATAGCTTATGAGGGCGGAGAAGCGGTGTTTATAGATACCGAAAGAGATACTTGGAATATGGACCCGAAGGCTCTTAAAAAAGCATTCGAAATCTATCCCGATGTTAGGCTTGTAGTTGTCGCCCATCTTTACGGAACTCCCTGCAAAATAGACGAAATCAGGGAAATTTGCTCAAAACACGGCGCACTCATTGTTGAGGACGCTGCCGAGTCCTTAGGAGCAACCTATAAGGGCAGACAGACAGGCACCTTTGGTGATATGAATGCAATTTCTTTTAACGGAAATAAAATAATAACCGGCTCCTCCGGCGGAATGTTTTTAACCGACAGCCTTGAGGATGCCGAAAAGATAAGAAAATGGTCTACCCAGTCAAGGGAAAGCGCCGCTTGGTATCAGCATGAGGAATTAGGCTATAACTACAGAATGAGTAATGTTATTGCGGGTGTTGTAAGAGGTCAGATTCCTTATTTGTCCGAACATATCGCTCAGAAAAAAGCTGTTTATCAAAGATATAAGGAGGGCTTTAAGAATCTTCCCGTTTCAATGAATCCTTATGATGAATTAAATAGCGAGCCTAACTTTTGGCTTTCTTGTATGCTGATAGATAAATCCGCTATGTGTAAGCAGGTAAGAAGCGATAAAAGCTCGCTTTATATAAAGGAAAAGGGCAAAACCTGCCCGACCGAAATCCTTGAAACCTTAGCATCATTTAATGCCGAGGGCAGACCTGTTTGGAAGCCTATGCACGCTCAGCCGGTTTATATGAATAATCCTTTCATAACTGAAAACGGAACAGGCAGAGCAAGGACAAATGCTTATATTGCAGGGGAAACGGAGGATATAGGAATGGATATCTTCGGGCGCGGACTTTGCCTGCCGAGCGATAATAAAATGACCGAGAAAGAACAGGCAAAGGTAATTGAAATCGTAAAATCATGCTTTAAATAATTACATAACTTAGGGGTTTAAAAATGTACGCAAAGTTTTTTAAAAGATTTTTTGATTTTGTTTTGTCGTTAATTGCTTTAACCGTGCTTTCGCCGCTGCTTTTGATATTAACTGTTATCGGGGCAATCGTAATGAAAGGAAATCCTTTTTTCTCACAAAAAAGACCGGGGAAAAAGGATAAATCGGGGAAAGAAAAGATATTCAGCCTTATAAAGTTCAGAACAATGACAAATGAAAAGGATGATAAAGGAAATCTTCTGCCCGATGAAAAAAGAATGGTAGGTTACGGCAAATGGTTAAGGTCATGCTCGCTTGACGAGCTGCCTGAGCTTATAAATATCTTAAAGGGCGATATGGCTGTTGTAGGGCCGAGACCTCAGCTTGTAAGAGATATGGTATTTATGACCGGTAAACAGAGAAAACGCCATAATGTAAGACCCGGGCTTACGGGTCTTGCTCAGGTAAACGGCAGAAATAATATAACTTGGGAACAGAAATTTGAATATGACCTTGAATACATAAACAGCGGAATAACATTTAAAAACGATTTTTTAATAATCGTTAAAACCGTGCTTAAAGTTTTAATTAAAAGCGACACCGTAAGAGATGGTACCGTTTCCGATATCGATTTAGGCGAATGGCTTAAAGCAGAAGGCAAGGTCAGTGAGGAAGGCTTTAAAGAAAAGCAAATTGAGGCAAAGGAATTAATAGGAGCTTAAATTTCACTAAACAATAAAAGGATTTTTTTAATGGAAGAATTAGTGTCGGTTATAATGCCGTCTTATAATACGGCGAAATACATATCCGATTCGATAAATTCGGTTTTATATCAAACTTATAAAAATTGGGAACTTATAATTGTTGACGATTGCTCAACCGATAATACAGACGAGGCTGTAAAACCGTTTTTGTCGGATAACCGCATAATGTATTTAAAAAACGAAAAGAACAGCGGAGCGGCGGTTTCAAGAAATTATGCTTTAAGAGAGGCTAAGGGCAAATGGATAGCTTTTCTTGACAGCGACGATTTGTGGGAAAAAGATAAACTTGAAAAACAAATAAGCTTTATGGAGAAAAACGGTTATAAGTTTTCTTATACCGATTATATCGAAATTGATGAGAATTCAGAGCCTCTCGGGGTAACGGTAACAGGGCCTAAAGTAATTTCAAAAACTAAAATGTTTGATTATTGCTGGTTGGGCTGTCTGACGGTTATGTATGATGCCGAGGCGGTGGGTCTTATTCAGATTGAAGATATAAAGAAAAATAACGATTATGCCATGTGGCTTAAGGTATGTAAAAATGCTGATTGTTTTCTTTTAGATGAAAAGCTCGCAAGCTACAGAAAAAGGAAAGGCTCTATAAGCAACCACGGATATTTAAAGCTCATAAAGTGGCATTATAAGCTTTACAGAAATTCCGAAAAGAGAAATCCTGCCGTTTCTGTGGCTTTAACTGTAAGAAATCTCTTTTGGGGCGTTTATAAAAAATTGGTTTATGTTAAGGGGTGAATGCATGCGGTTAAAAATCAGCATTCTCGGTCATTTAGGAGAGGGTAAAACTCTTCTTAACGGACAGACGGTCAAAACCAAAATAATAACCGAAGAGTTAAAAAAAGAGTTCGGAAATAATAAGGTTTTAAAAATTGACACATCGGGCGGGCTGAAAACGGTTTTTAAAGCTCCGTTTCAAGCTTTAAGCGCATTAAAAAAATCTGAAAACACCGTCATTTTTCCTGCACAAAACGGACTTAGGATTTATGCGCCGCTGCTTGCCTTTTTTAAAGGATTTTTTAAAAAAAGAAGACTTCACTATGTTGTAATAGGCGGTTGGCTGCCTGAATTTTTATCAGAAAAAAAGCTTTTAAAAGCTTCTTTAAAGAAGTTTGACGGTATTTATGTCGAAACCCAAACAATGAAAACGGCACTCGAAAAACAGGGATTTAATAATATTTTTGTTATGCCTAATTTTAAAAAATTAAACATTCTTTCTGAAAACGAGCTTGTTTACCCTGCGAGTTCACCATATAAGCTCTGCACCTTTTCCCGTGTTATGAAAGAAAAGGGTATAGAGGAAGCCGTTAATGCGGTAATTTCCGTAAATAAAGCTTTCGGCTGTAATATTTATTCTTTGGATATTTACGGACAGGTGGATGAAAATCAAACCGAATGGCTTGAAAATATAAAAAAATCTTTTCCCGATTATATTTCTTATAAGGGACTTGTTCCTTTTGAAAAAAGCGTAGAGACGATAAAAAATTATTTTGCTTTGCTTTTTCCTACCTTTTATGAGGGCGAGGGCTTTGCAGGAACTTTAATTGACGCCTTTTCGGCAGGCGTTCCGGTTATCGCAAGCGACTGGAAATATAACTCGGAAATTGTAAGCGAAAATGTAGGATTTTTGTATAAAACAGGAAATCAAAAGGAATTTGAAAATATTTTAAAATCGGCGGCGGAAAATCCTTCACAGGTAATAAAAAAGAAAAAGCTATGTTTAAATGAAGCCGAGAAATATAAACCCGATGAGGCTGTTAAGATTTTAATTAAAAAAATAAAAGGCGATGAAATTTAAAAAATGTATCAAGGAATTTGGGAATAACCAAAACAGCTTTTTTAAACCCAAAAAAGCTTTTGTAAAAAAGGCGTTACAGAAAATTTTTGAATGAGGAAACAGAATGAATATTGTTCAGGTTATGCCGGAGTTCGGTCTTGCCGGTGCGGAAATCATGTGTGAAAATTTAATATATGAACTTGTAAAACTCGGACATAATGTGACAGTCGTAAGTATGTATGATTATCATTCCGCCATTACACAAAGGCTTGAAAAGGCAGGAGTTGATATTCGGTATTTGGATAAAAAATTGGGCTTTGATTTTTCTATGTATAATAAAATGAGGCGTCTGCTTAAGGAAATTGAAACAGATGTTGTTCATACTCATCTGTATTCTGCTCAATATGCAATACCTGCGGCTACGCTTGCAGGCGTAAAGCACAGAGTCCATACCGTTCATAATATTGCCGAAAAGGAAAACGGCAGGCTTGCAAGAATGCTTAATAAGTTCTTTTTTAAGCATTGTCATTTGGTCCCCGCTGCACTCAGCGAACTGATAAGAGATTCAATAGTGAAAGAATATAACATAGATAAGGATAAAATCCCTGTAATTTACAATGGCATAGACCTATCTAAATGTCAGCCTAAGACCGATTACGCTGTCGACGGAGATTTTAAAATTTTACATATCGGAAGATTTTCCGAACAAAAAAACCATTTGGGGCTTGTAAAAGCTTTTAATGATTTTAACGGCAAATATCCCGATAGTGAACTTTGGCTCATAGGTGACGGCGAAAAGAAACCGGAGATTGAAAAATATGTAAAAGACAACAATTTGACCTCAAAGGTGAAGTTTTTAGGCTTGCAAAGCGATGTTTATTCCTTTTTGCATGATGCGGATATTTTTACCTTGCCGTCCAATTATGAGGGAATTCCTATGACTTTAATAGAAGCAATGGGGACAGGACTTCCGATTGTCGCAACAGCCGTCGGGGGAGTGCCGGATATGCTTAATAAGGAAAATTCGTTACTTGTGCAGGTTGATGCGAAGAAAATCTCAGAGGCATTTGAAAAATATTATTTATCGGAAGATTTAAGAAAGCTTAACGGACAGACCGCAAGAAGTAATGCAAATAAGTTTTCGTCAAAAACTATGGCGGAGGAATACTGCAAAATTTATCGGACGGAGTAAATAAATGAATAAAACAATACACTATATCTGGCTCGGAGGCAAAAAGAAACCGAGAAAAATAAAAAAGTGCATTTCCAGATGGAAAAAGAAAATGCCGGACTGGGAAATAAAAGAATGGAATGAGTCAAATGTTGATCTGGACAAGTATACCTTTTGCAGGGAAGCTTATGACGCAGGCAAATTCGCATTTGCGGCTGATGTACTCAGATTTGAAATTCTTTTTAATGAGGGCGGTTTGTATTTCGATACCGATGTCAAAATTCTTAAGAGCTTAAATGATCTTACCGAAAAATATGAAGGATTTTCCGGATATGAATTTAATTCTGTAGCTCCCGGACTGGTATTATTTTGTGCTAAGAGCGGTAATCAAATACTCGCTGAAATGTTGGAGATTTATTCAAAAACACATTTCATTGTTAACGGCGAAGAAAACAAAAAGGTTGTCGGGATTTACTTCAGCGAGGTTCTGGAAAAACATGGTTTTGTATATGAGGATAAAGAACAGTGCTGCGACGGATTTACAGTTCTCCCAAGTACATACTTTTGCCCTGCGGACGGCTTCGGCAACCCGATAAATTTCTCTGAGAATACCTATTCCGTTCATTTGTTTGCGGGCTCATGGTTACCACTGAATAAAAGATGCGAAAAAGCAATTAAGAGCTTTTTTTACAGACATCTCGGAAGGGAGAGAATTCAAAAGTGGATGCAGTTGTTAAAAAAATAGACGCAGAATCAAGAAACGGTAAACTCAATTCAAAATATTTATTTGTTTCGTATGTTTTATGCCTGATGTCGGCAGTTTTCTATTCTGTAACAGAAAGCAGTATAATAGGAATTCTGGCATCGGCTCTGATATGTGTTTTGGCATTTTTTTCTACGGTCGAAGACTATTTTGTTTTGATTTTCGGATTGCAGTTTTTAGGAAGAGCAATTTTGGTATCTTTCGGTTCTTCGCAATTTGGATTTATCCTATTTGTTTATGCTGTTTTATTCTTTAAATTTTTAATTAACAAAAGAGCGGTAAGTGTAGAATATCTTTTGATTTTTTTATTGCTGATCTTAGATATTTATACCAGTGCCTATGCAGGAGTTTTTAAAATAGGAGACAATATAAACTGGGTCTTCTCGCTCTTATATGCTGTCTTTATAATTAAAAACTGCGTTTTAAAAATTGATTTTCAAAAGCTTGTTATTTATTTTCTCTTGGCTCAGTGGACAATTTGCATTATAAATATTTTAGCCGAATACAGAATTTTCGGAAAATCCTTAGTTCCTGATATGTACGGAATTTATACGAAAGAACTGGAAGCCTTCGCTTTCGGTAAAGCCTATTCTTCGGTTGCCGGAGGAAACGGTATTTCTTTAAACAATGCAATGGCGATAGCTTTTTGTATAATCCTTTTTCCTTATGCGAAAAGGCTGTATTTGAAGCTGTTTTATGTTTTAAGCATTCTGTTTTTGGGATATTGCGGAGTTATGGTTATTTCAAGAGGCTTTTATGTCGAACTCGGCATTTTCTTGGTTTTAATTCTTTTGGCAAATATTAAAAAGCCTTCGCAATTTATTTTTTATTTGATTTTGCTTCTTATAATAGCCGCTTTTATTTATTTTTATGCGTATGATAAGCTACTTGTTAATATCGACAGGGTTATTGACAGGTTTGATAAGGGCAACGACGACAGAGTCCTTTTAATCGAAAGCGCCAAAGAGCTTTTAAAGAGCAGACCTATGGTAACGGTTTTCGGAGCCGGTTCTTATTATCCCGACACTTATGATTTTACGGCTCATAACATTTATTTTGATTCTCTTGTTTCTTTGGGAATAGTGGGGGCGTTGATTTACTGGATTGAAATTATAAAAGCTTTGTTTCAAGCCTATAAAAAATATGTTAAATTCGAGCTTAAAGCTTTTATACCGGCAATTATGCTGTTCGTATTTAAATTTGTCAGCGGCTCAACAAGGGATGTCGGATTTTATTTCTATCTCGTTATGATTATTTCTTATGGAATTTTTGTTTCCGGAAAGGATACTGTAAATGGTAGAAAAACCAATCACCGTAATGACACCGGTATTTAACAGACCGGAACTGCTTTCAAAGCTTTACATATCGCTTGTAAATCAAAACTGCAAGGATTTTTACTGGCTGATTGTAGACGACGGATCGGATGAAATTACAAAAAACACGATAAAGGATATGCAAAGCGAAAATTCGCTTTGTATTGAGGTTATAGAACAGGAAAATTCAGGTAAGTATACAGCGCACAATACAGGCGTTAAAAATTGCCGTACCGAGCTTTTTGTCTGTGTTGATTCGGATGACGAATTGTTCCCGAATGCAATTGAAAAGATTCTTGATTTTTGGCAGAACTGCGGAAAAACTGCTGATATATGCGGAATTGTTTCGCCTAAATCCATGTCAGGAAAATCTTATTTTAAAAATCCTCCCAAAGAAAGCTCTTTAATGGATTTGTATAATAAGGGACAGCTTGTCGGCGAAACCATGCTTGTTTTTCGCACCGAGGTTTTAAAAAAATATTTATTTCCCGAAATAAAAGGCGAAAAATTTATGTCTGAGTGCGTAATTTATAACCAAATAGATAAAAAATATAAGCTTGCGGTTTTAAATGAATATCTGTATAAAGCGGAATATCAGTCGGACGGATTAACACTTAATATAGAAAAAATTCATGATAAAAATCCTGTAACAACTCTTATAATGTTTCGTTCGGAAGCCGCTTTTAATAATAATTTTATCAAATCAGCCAAGTCATTCGGAGCTTATCTTGCTTGGAAAAAGGTTAAATCTTTAAAGAGTTATGATAAATATCCCGTTAAAATATGCGTCAGAATTGCCGGTACTTTTCTAAAACCGCATTATGAACTGCTTTTTAAAAGAAAGGAAACAGAAAAATGAAAATAGTTTTTTGCGGTTTCGGAAATCCGGACAACAGGGGCTGCGAAGCAATAATCCGCTCTACAACGAAAATGGTTAAAGATGTTTTTCCAAAATCGGAAACAATAGTTATGTCAAATGATTTCGGCCGCGTGCCAATGCCTGAAATCAAGGAAATAGATAAATATGAATTCAGTTATTATCCGCATGAGGATTCGTTTGATAAATACATATATGCGGGTTTAAAGAAAATCTTTAAATCAACAACTAAGTGGTGTGATTTAAAGAACAATAAGGCTTATAAAAGAATAGGGAATGCTGATTTATGTATTTCCGTAGGCGGGGACAATTTTTGCTACGGAAGCTCAATAGACCATTTTTTAGTTCATCATTCTCATTTTAAAAGGACAGGTTCAAAGCTTATTCATTGGGGAACGAGCTTCGAAGAAAGTCTTATTCCCGAAAAGCTTGTTAAAGATCTTAACGGCTTTGACGCTATAATGCTTCGAGAATCAATATCTTATGAAACTTTAAAATCGAATGATGTCAAAGCTCCGATATATGTTATCCCTGACCCTGCTTTTACAATGGAACCGATACCTGTTAAAAGCGTCGGTGATTTTGAAAACGGTTGTGTAGGCATAAATGTCAGTCCGATGATTATGAGCATGGAATCACAAAACGGGATTGTCTGCAAAAATGCAAAAAGACTGATTGATTATATAACAGAACAGGGAAAACAGGTGATTTTAATTCCTCATGTTTCCGACAGAAGAAACGGAGAAGGCGATTACCGCATTATGAGCAACCTTTTAAATGAGGTTAAGCATCCGGAAAAATGCAAACTGATAGATTATAAATATTCTGCCCCCGAAACTAAGTTTATAATTTCAAAATGCGATATGTTCATAGGTGCCAGAACTCACGCTACCATTGCCGCATATTCTTCCTGTGTTCCGACTGCTGTTTTGGGGTATTCGGTAAAAGCCCGAGGAATTGCAAAGGATTTATTCGGTGACGATGAAAATTATGTCCTTTCCGTTCAGCAGTTAAAATCGGAAAATGAGTTTATCAATCTTTATAAAAAATTAGAAGAAAATAAAGAATCGGTTAAAAAAAGACTGTCGGATTTAATGCCGGAATATATCAACAAAGCTTTGGAAGCCAAGAAAATTATTAAGAATTTAATGGAGAGTTAAAATGAATTATTGTTTTTATCCTCACCCTTCCTCTAAAAATCACGGGTGCGAAGCTATTGCTGTTTGCACATATAACATATTAAAAAAATATGCGCCTGATTCGCGGACGGAATTATTGACAAAATATCCGTTGCTTTCCGAATTCGGCGGAGGGGGAAAAGTGTATGATATTTATGATAAAATCACTGTTTTTCCTTTACCGTCATTAAAAAAATATTCTTTTTCTTGGTTTAAGTATCAGATTTCAAAGCTTAAAAAACAAGACAAGGCTGTTGAAATTCTTTCGGATGAGATAATTAATAATGACGGAGAAATATTTGAGAGAAATGATATATTTATATCTATCGGCGGTGATAATTACTGTTACGGCAGACCGGCGTCCTTTTATGCCGTAAATAAAGCCGTTCATAAAAAACAGAAAAAATCAATTCTCTACGGATGCTCTATTGAACCCAAAGCAATAGATGAAGAAATGAAATCAGATCTTAGGCAGTATGACAAAATAGTTGTCAGGGAATCTTTAACATTTAATGCCCTTAAAGAAAACGGAATAGATAACGCGGTATTATATCCGGATCCTGCATTTACTTTAGAGCCGATTGATTCGGGAATTAAGCTTACTAATACAATCGGCATAAATATCAGCCCTATGATATACAGTTATTCCGATAATGAATCGGTTGTTTTTGATTCTTTTGTAAATTTAATAAAATATATTTTAAATAATACCGATTGTAATATTGCTCTTATTCCTCATGTTACGGCAAAGACAACCAATGACCTTGATTCTTTAAATGAAATCAAAAATGTTTTTGCCAAAGAAGAAAGAATAAGTTTAATTGCCGATACTGACTGCCAAAGACTTAAAGATATAATCTCACAATGCAGAATTTTTATCGGCGCGAGAACTCATGCAACGATAGCCGCATATTCTTCCTGCGTTCCGACTTTGGTTTGCGGATATTCTGTTAAAGCTAAAGGAATTGCAAAGGATCTTTTCGGAACATATAAGAACTATGTTTTGCCCGTACAGGATTTAAAAGAAAATAATAATCTTACAGAGGCTTTTAAATATATCTCAGCAAATGAAAATGATATCAGAAACACTTTAAAAAATATAATGCCGGATTATATTGAAAGAGCATGGTTATCGGGAAAAGAGTTAATAAATGAAAAGTCTTAAAGTAAGTCAGATAAAAGCCGGCGTGCTTTTATCGTATATTCAGACATTTATAAGCGTAATTATTTCGCTGGTGTATACTCCTGCAATGCTTTCGCTTCTTGGAAAAAGCGAGTATGGACTTTATAATATAGCTTCAACACTGATTTCTTATGTAAACTTGCTTAATATGGGATTTTCAAGCAGTTATGTAAGATTTTATTCACGAGATAAAGCCGGAAAAGATGAAGCCGCTTTGGCAAGAACGAACGGATTGTTTTGTATAGTCTTTGCGTTTATAGGAATTTTGGCTTTTATCAGCGGATTTGTTTTAATAGGATTTACTAAGATAATATTCGGCACCGGTTTAACCGATTCCGAATACTTTAAAGCAAAAATCATTATGGCGATATTGACTGTAAGTACCGCTTATAATCTCGGAACAAGTATTTTTTCATCAATTGTGCTTGCTCACGAAAGGTTTGTCTTTCATAAAATTGTAAATCTTATAAAAACTGTTTTAAGTCCGGCTGTTACATGGTTGCTTCTCTTAAACGGCTATAAATCAATCGGAATGTCGGTTGTAACAGCTGTTTTAACTATAACAGCAGATACTTTTTATATGGTGTACTGTTTCAGAGTATTAAAAATAAAAGTTAATATTCATAATCCCTCAAGAAATCAATTAAAAGAAATTACGGTTTTTTCCGGTTTTATAGCTGTAACTACGATAGTAGATCAGATAAATTGGAGCATTGATAAAATTATACTCGGAAGATTTTGGGGTACTGCATATACTGCGGTATACAGTGTTGCCGCAACAATTCAAAATTTATATACTCAAATGTCAACTGCCGTTTCAAATGTATTTATTCCTAAGGTTAATAAAATCGTTGCGGAGGATAAAGAAAAAAAGGGACTTAATTCGCTTTTTTTGAAAATAGGGCGCCTGCAGGGTATGGTTTTATTCCCGATTTTGATAGGATTTATATTTTTCGGCAAAAGCTTTATTAAGCTTTGGACGCCTAACGGCTACGGACAGGCTTATTATGTTGCTTTAATACTTATGCTGTCTTCAACGGTACCTTATATCCAGAATATAGGCATAACAGTTCAGATAGCTCAGAACAAGCATAAATTCAGGGCTTACTCTTATTTATGTATGGCAATAGTGAATTTAATAATAAGTATCGTTCTTTGTAAAAGCTATGGGGCAGTAGGAGTGGCAATAGGAACAGCTGTTTCTCTTGTGGTTTGTAACGGGATAATAATGAATATTTATTATCATAAAGTTATAGGGCTGGATATGATTAAATTTTGGAAAAGTATGATTAAATTTATTCCTGCTGTTTTGGCAACTTCGGTTTACGGAGCTTTGATAATTTCATTCATAAATATTGATTCGTTTTTTAAGCTTTTATTTTTCGGAGCGATTTTTTGCCTGATTTATTTTGTAATGTTATGGTTTACATTATTGTCAAAGGATGAAAAAGATTCAATAATAAAAAAACTAAAAAGGGGGAGCTAATGGTAACAGAATTAAAAAAAGGTAAATGCACCGGATGCGGTGTTTGTGAAACGGTTTGCCCAAAATCCTGTATAGAATTAAAAAGCGATGAAGAAGGATTTGAATATCCTGAAATTGATTTTTCCGAATGTATAAAATGCAACAAATGCGATAGATTTTGTCATGCTCAAAATTTATTTAAAAACGAAACCTGCATATCAGAGATTTATGCTGCTTACAACAAGAATGAGTCAATAAGAGAAAGCAGCTCCTCGGGGGGAATCTTTTGGACTCTTTGTGAAAATGTCATTAAAAACAAAGGCGTTGTTTACGGAGTAATAGTTGACGAAGAAAACAAAGTAAAGCACACAAGAGCCGCTTGTCTTGATGATGCTGAAAAAATGCGTGGCTCAAAATATGTTCAAAGTAAAATATCTTCCGATATTTTTGAATCGGTAAAATCCGATTTGGAAAATAATTGCTTTGTTCTTTTTTCCGGCACCCCTTGTCAGATCGGCGCTTTAAACAGGTTTCTCGGTAAAGAATATGATAACCTTTTAAAGGTGTCGTTTATCTGCCACGGCGTTCCGTCTCCTTATGTTTTTAAAAAATATATTTCATGGCAGGATAATAATCGCAAGTCAAAGGTAACTGATATATCTTTCAGAAACAAGGACCGCGGCTGGACAGGCTTTTCAATGAAATTGTCTTTTTCGGACGGTACAAAATATTCAAAATCTTTAAAATATGACCCTTACTTGCAGGTTTTTTTAAAGAATTTATGTTTAAGAGATTCTTGCTATGAATGTAAGTACAAGGGAGAGGAAATACTGTCGTCAAATATTGATATATTGTTGGCGGATAAATGGGGGAATACCGGTTCAAAATTTGATGAAATAAATGATGATAAGGGATTATCCTTAATATTTTTATTCTCAAAAAAAGCAAAAGAAATATTTAAGGCTGTTTCGGAAAAATTGCTTTATGAAAAAGCAGATTTTAACATAGCAGCAAATTCTAATATTGCATTTTTTGAATCTGCAAAAAGAAATCCAAAAAAAAATGAATTTTATAAGGATTTAAACATTTTGCCGTTTGATAAGCTTTATAAAAAATATGCAAAAACCCCGACGTCGGTCATATTAAAGAGTAATGTTAAAAAATACGGCTTTAAAATCTGTAAATTTTTGCATATCAATAATCTTGTTAAAAAAATTATAAATCGGTAAATGAAATTTATTTCAGATAAGGTGCGCAAATGGAAACCAAAGAGCTTAGAATATTTTTTGATTTAATAAACAGCGCGGTGTTTGAAGAAAAAATAAGCGAGGAAACAAAGGAAGGCTTCTTAGAAAGTATGCTGCCGTCTTTTTATAATCTCGCCAAAAAACACGACCTTGCCCACCTTATAGGCTATGCCATAAGTTCAAACGGCTTTGAATTAAAAAACGATTATTCGGATAAATTCAAAAAGTTAAATATTATGGCTGTTATGAGATATGAACAGCTTAAATATGAGCTTAATAATCTCTCAAACTCTCTTGAAAAGAATAAAATACCTTTTATTCCCCTTAAGGGAAGCGTAATAAGAAATTATTATAAATATCCCTATATGAGAACAAGCTGCGATATAGATGTCCTTATCCATGAAGAGGATAAGGAAAAAGCAATAAAGAGTCTTATAAATGAATGCGGATATAAAAAAGAGGGAGAAGGCTCCCATGATGTCTCCCTATTTACTGAGGGCGGAAGACATATAGAACTTCATTTTGACCTCGTTGAAAAGGATTACGCCAATAATGCAAACAGCATTTTAAAAACCGTTTGGGAAGATGTTAAACTAAAAAAAGGCTGTTCTCATCTTTATGAAATGAGCGATGAATTCTTTTATCTTTATCATATAGCCCACATGGCTAAGCATTTTGAAAACGGCGGCTGCGGTATAAGACCTTTTATAGATATAAAGGTACTAAACAGTATCCCTCATGATAAAGTTAAAAGGGAAGAGCTGTTAAAAAAAGCAGAGCTTTTAACATTTGCAAAAGCGGCGGAGAATTTAAGTAAAGCTTGGTTTGATAAAGAGGAATATGATGAGCTGTCTCTTAAAATGCAAAGCTATATATTGACCGGCGGGGTATACGGAACAAATACAAACAGAATAACCGTACAGCAGCAAAAGCAGGGCGGAAAGATAAAATACGCCTTAAATAAAATCTTTCTGCCTTATGATATAATAAAATTCCATTATCCTGTTTTAAAAAAGCATAAATGGCTTATGCCCGCTATGCAGGTAAGGCGCTGGTGCAAGCTGATATTCTTAGGCGGAATGAAGCGCTCTGTAAACGAGTTTAAGATAAACAGCCGTGTTACGGACGAAAGCAAGGCTGAGGTCAACATAATGCTGAATCAGCTGGAGATTAAATAAAAACCACCCTCGTTTACCCGTTAATTTATTGACGGGTAAACGGGAATATGTGTTTATGGATGTGTATATTAAGACTTAAACCCGATAAATAAAAGAAAACCCAAAGAAAAATCCAATAAAACTTGACGCTTTTTTAATCTTAAATATAATATAAACAGTATTAAATTTTAATAAACTCATTTTTGCTCCGAGGACATTTGTCCTCGGAGCTTTTTAAATTTTTTGGAAGGTTGTGAAAGAAATGTAAAAATTAAACTTAATTAAAATTAAAAAATGTAATTCTTAATCGTAAAGCCGCCGGTCAGACGGTTCACTTGTAAAAGCGGAGAGTGAACATAGCGCCCGCATTTTTTTGATTTTCCGCCTTGACGGAGCCTTTCTGTCTCGCAATAATCATGCGTGAAAGGGTAAGTCCTATGCCAAAGCTCTTGCCGTCGGAGTCTTTCCCATTATAAAAGCGCTCAAAGATGTGCGGAAGATCCTCCGGAGAGATCCCGTGCCGTTATCCTTGATTACGATTTCGGAATACAGGGCGGTTTCGGCTGCGTCAATTTCGATTCTGCCGCCGTCCGGCGTATGCTCCATACAGTTTTTCACAACGTTGCCGACAGCCTCGCTTGTCCATGCGGGATCCCCGTAAAAATCCCCCTCGGTGCGGAGGATAAGCTCCTGCACGCGCAGCTCCATGGGAATGAGCAGGGGCGAACAGGATCTTTTTATCAGCGTTTCCAGGCTGACCGTTTCTTTGTTGGAGCTGACCGTTTCGGCATCCGGCTTTGAAATTTTCAGCAGGGTGGTGATCAGCCAGTCGATGCGGTCGAGCAGCTCGTAAAGCTCGTTTGTCAGCTGATGCCTGCACTCATCGGTCAGACCGGATGCCGACAGCCGTTCTACCAGCAGATTTATCGAGGTCAGCGGTGTGCGGATCTGGTGGGATATGTCGGCTAAGTCTGCTGCGATGAGTCAGGGGGAGTCGGTCAGAATAATTTTATAAATGAGCACATCCCCCTTAAAGAGCGCTGCCGGCTTTAGCCTTTTGGCTGACAAGCCAGGCGGTCATATCCCGCAAGGTCTCCTCGATCGGGCGCGGCCGATAGGCAAACCTTTCCGTTGCGGCATCATGGGTAAACCGTCCGTTTGAACCAAGAACGGCAATTGAATAAGGCGTGAAGAAAAGCGGTTTTTTCTCTTTCAGGCAACGGCGTTCACAGTACGGGGCAGCAAGCCTTGCGAGTTTTAACGGCAAACATATGGGACGGTATATAAGCTTGGAAGCCTTTCCGACGATCTGCAGCATCCTGCGGATGGTAATATAGTGTCCGGACAGAATGTAACCCTTGCCCGACTCACCGTTTTCCGCGCAAGCCAAAATTCCTTTTGCCACATCCCGTACATCTACAAAATCATATCCGCCGCGTACGGCAAAGGGCAGCTTTCCGGTGAGAAAGGACTTTGCCATTGATGTAAAGCTTCCGCCGAGCATATCACCGGGACCGATGATACCGGAGGGAAAAACAATGCTGACGCTAAGCCCCTGCCGTGCTGCACTAAAGACCATTTCCGTTGCAGCCGCTTTGCTTTTGGCATAATCGCCGTCTACAAGTCCCGGAGAAAACTCGCAATCCTCTGTAATGACGCAATTCTTAGGTTTTTCCGGTATAGCATGTACAGTGCTGACATAAATCATTTTTCCTATGTGATGCTCCAAGCATTGCCGGATGACCTTACAGGTGCCGCCTATATTGACCTGATAGAGCTTTGAGCCGGATCTCGAGGCGACTGAGATGATGCCGGCACAGTGAATTACGCAGGTGGTGTTATCAGCGTCTGCAAAGAACCGCTCAAGCGAGTCATCTTCGCATACATCGCCTATGACTGTATGAACCTCTCCGGGGAGCAAAGCCGCATAAGGGTCGTTGCGCAGCACCAATGCGTCTACCCTTACATTGAGGCGTACCAGCTCCTTAACGATTGCCCGACCGAGAAAACCGGTGGCACCGGTGATCAAATATCTGTTATACATATAGAAAACCTCCTTGAGATAGCCGTACAGGTGTTGACTATCTTTCACAAGTATAGTATACTTAATATAAAAGATAAAAGCAATCGGCACTCACAGTCTATCTGAAAGAAAAACAACATTTCCCTCATAAGTGTTGCCAAACTTTGTAAACTTTTTTCGGAGGAATTTTGAATGGAGAAAACAGATGCTAGAAAGCGCTATACACAAATGGTGCTTAAGCAGTCTTTACTAAAGCTGCTGAAAGAAAAACCGGTCAACAAAATTACCGTAAAAGAGGTGTGCGAGCTGGCACAGCTGAACCGGGCGACCTTCTACGCACATTACAGCGATTGCTTTGCACTGCTGGGGAGTATTGAGAACGAGCTTATCGGAGCGTTTGAACAGTCCCTTCGTTACGTAAACTCATTTGATGTTACGGCTCTTATAGAGGCTATTTACGATATGATCGATCAGAATCGGGAGGCGTGCAGTGCTCTGATTCTCGGAAATACAAGCTCAACGGTTCTTAAGCGGATGATTGCGCTCGCAAAAAAAGACAGTATTGATTACTGGCGAAAGGAGCTGCCTATGGCACGGGATGCGGAGCTTGAAATGATGTATACCCATCTGTCTAACGGCTTGATGCATGTTGTTGTGGAGGATTATAATCTGTACAGCAAAGAGGAAATCATTCGCTTTGTCAGCCGGGTGGTGAAGAACAGCCTTTCGCTGTTAAAAAAGCCGGCAGAGGCTTTTGCGTAACTCAAAGAAAAATCAGAGAGAAGAATAGCTGTTATGAAAGAAAACAGAAAACTGTTAAGAGAGGTTCTGAACGATATCCGCCGTGATATGACTGATGAATAGGTATTAAATCTGCTGGCGGACAGCAAGATTTCGGTGCAGCCCGAAAGCGAAAAGGAAAAGTATACGCCGGGACAGCGTGCGGCGGATTCCATTGCAAAATTTGCCGGAAGCTGGGCATTTATATTTTCTTTCAGCGGGGTTATGATTTTGTGGATGGTTGTGAACGTTCTGCTGGCAGCCCGGGCGTTTGATTCATATCCGTTCATTCTGCTGAATTTGGTTTTGTCTTGTGTGGCGGCTATTCAGGCACCGCTTATTATGATGAGTCAGAACCGTCAGGAGGAAAAGGATCGCCGCCGTGCCGAAAATGATTATAAAGTCAACCTGAAAACCGAGATAATGATTGAGGATCTGTACGATAAGGTAAATGCCATTCTCGCAAAGCAATCGGCGCTTGAACGGCAGGCTCGGGGAGATAACAAAGAAGAGCAGAAAACAGCCGAATAATTTAAGGCGAGGGCTATCCGCCTTCGCCTTTTGTAAATATCTGTTATTGACTTTGTGCCGGGAGATTGATACCTATCAGCCCTTACTGTTTGCAATGGCCTGATCAATCAGCTTTTGCAGCGTCTCTGCCTGTTTCTTGGCGGTTATCGCACCGACAATCGGTTCGCCTACGATGTTGCCGTTCTTGTCAACAACATATGTTGTTGGATACGAGTACAGTCCGGAGGTGAATTTCCCGGCCTCGCTTTTTGAATCAAACCAAATGTTTTTGTAGGATACGCCCTTCTTTGTCAGAAGGTCCTTTGCATCGTTTATCGCCGTTTTATCTCCGTCAAGAGTGAATGAGTTGATTCCGACTACCGCACCGCCTTTTTCGGCAAGCTTTTTGTTCAGTGCTTCCAGATCGGCAAGCTCACCCACGCAGGGGCTGCAGGTGGTAAACCAGAAATTTACTACGGTAACGGTATTTCCCGCGAACAGTGTGCTGCTCTTCACTTCGTTTCCGTCAAGATCCTTACCGTCAAATGCGGGGAATTTCATCAGATCGCCTTTTTCTGTCGGTTTGCCGTTCTCTGCCGGAACGCTCATATCGCCGTCGGACGGCTTTTTTCCGCAGCCGGGGAACTTTTGCTCAAGAACCGTCAGCTTTCCCTCAATCTCACGAATCTGTTCGGCACCTTCGTTAAGCAGCTTCAGTTCATCAGCTTTGAACTGGCTCTTGGCGCCGTCGATCGTTTTAAGCAGGAAATCTCCGTAGTTTCCTCCGTCCTCAATCATCGCCATACCTTTATTGGCAGATAGGAATACTTTCTCCCAGAGTTCATTGTTTTCGGAAAGAATGACGTTTTCCTGCTCCATCAGTTTTTGATGAAGCTCGGTTGCTTCGTCCTTCGTACCCGGTTCCTTTGCCATCAGGTCGGCAATTTCAGCCTTTTTGTTTCCGTTGCTTTTCCTGTTGTCTTTGCCCGTGCCGCAGGCGGCAAGGCTGAATATCAGCAGGAAAGCGGTCAATACTGTTAAAATTCTTGTTGTTTTCATAGTCTTTACTCCTTTTCCGTATCGGATATTTGTTTTGGTGTTTCCGTCTTTTCTGCGGGACGATCTGTTTCTTTTCCGTTGCCGAAGCCATAGCGGAAGCTTACGGCCTTGGTGGGGCAGGCACGGACGCACATGCCGCAGCGGATGCATTCGGTGTGGTCGGGTGCTTTGGTTACATCCACATCCATCTTGCATGCCTTTGCACATTTTCCGCAGGAAACGCATTTGTGTTTATCAACCTTCATACCGAAAAGCGATACCTTATTAAGCAGCGCATAAAACGCGCCCAGCGGACACAGCCACTTGCAGAACGGGCGGTAGAAAAGCACACTCAACATGATTACTGTAATCAGAATGCCGAGTTTCCACGAAAAGAGCAAACCGAGAGCGGCGCGTATGCCGGAATTAACGGTGGCGAGAGGTATAGCTCCCTCAAGTACCCCTTGCGGACAAAGGTATTTGCAGAAGAACGGATTTCCCATGCCAACATCGTTTGTGATAAGAACTGGCATCAAAACCACCATAAAAAGCAGAACAGCGTATTTTATGTAGGTCAGAGGCTTCAGCTTTTTGGTGGAGATCTTTTTGGTCGGAATTTTGTGCAGCAGCTCCTGAAACCATCCGAACGGACACAGAAAGCCGCAGATGAAGCGTCCGAACAGCACACCGAGCAG
>CAKSST010000004.1 GCA_934489895.1 uncultured Eubacteriales bacterium
ATTGAAAGATTAACGGGGATTGGATTTAATATAGTTAGAAAATTTTAGCAACACAATAGAACCGTCCCTCTGTGTTCCGAGGATCGTTTTTTGCCAATTGATATGAGACGTCCGCAAGAAGATATTGCCGAAAAATCTAAGATAAATTATCAAGTAGATGAATATGGTTTTTTGCCGCAGTATAGAGCGAAATTGCTTAATACTTCAAAAAGAGTTATTCCTACAAATTTGATCTACGTAGGTAACTTTGCGAATGCTGTTCATCCACAAAAAGAATTTGTTCCTCATTCAAAAGAAAATATTGTGTCTGTATCATGGAAACAATTCGATGAAACATTTGAAACAAAAATGATTAAGCGGTATTGTGGGCACAATCTAAGGGAACTCAGTATTTACACAAATAAAAACATTTAGCATTTTTAGAGAGTGAAAAGACTATACCAGCAAGCATCGCCTTTTGGGGACAAAAGGCAGTTTGTTGGGATAATCCCAAGCCCTTAAAGGTTTCAGGAATATTCCTGACAAGTGCCGTGGTATCCGGGCGGCGATGCTTGCCGGTAGACAGTATCCTGTTTGAGCAGGTAACCACCTAAAAAGGCGCAACCCCTCCGGGGTGCATAACAGAACCCGGCCGAGACGGGATTCTACCTAACAGGTATAAGATACTACGATCCCGAAATTGGTAGATTCATAAATGCCGACTCCTTAATTGATAATCGTGGCATAATTACTCAAAATTTATTCCAATACTGCGGTAATAATCCCGTAAATAATGCCGATCCAAGCGGAAACTTGTTTGGTGCAATTGTTGGAATAGGATTATTGGTTATAGGTATAGTTGCAACATTAAGTGGATGTTCGTCTAAACCTGCAGCGAGTCCCTCGAAACCGTCAACTCCTTCAAAGCCATCTAATCCATCAAGTTCCTCATCATCAACAACTTCACCGCATATACCAACACCACAAGAAAAATCCTATGCAGCAACAGTTTATGCAGAAGCTGGTGGTCAAAACAAGCAGTTGCACATGTTATGAACAATAGGATTGGGACAAGATCTTCGTGGACGGATATTGAATCGGTAATAAGTGCTAAATATCAATTTGATGGGTATAATAGTCCTATGTATCAAGCCGCTATGAATTATTATAATAATGGTATTTGTAATAATTCTATTGAGCAAGCGGCAATGGATGAATGTTTAGCCGTTGTAATACCGATTTACAGTGGAGCAGAATCTGATATTACAGGCGGAGCTTTGTATTTCCATAGTTTTCCTAATCCGAGTGATTGGTCATATCACAATTCCCTTACACAAGTTTATGTTTCTGGAACGGAAAAGTTCTGGTTCTACAAGTAGGTGGCGGAGATGAAAAAATATTTATACCTATTAGTTTCCGTTCTTTTCTGTTTTATATCTGCGTGCTCACCATACAACAATATTAGTAATAGCGAACCTAAACAAATGGAAATTATTGATTCTGGAAAATATTATCGCATTTATAAAGGGAATATCAATCAAGTCTGTTATGATATTTATAACCTTGAGGGTGAAATTGTGCTGTCAGAAAAAACTGACCGGCCTCTTGAAATTAATATGATTAATGATGACATAATTGATATCGAAATTGGTATGGGGACTGGAATTACAATACACAAGCACTACAGTGTAGGTGAGAATATTTTCTCACAGGAATTTCCATATGTGTTGTCTAATTTAGGTAAGTTAATTGCATATATTGATGTTTCCAAAGAGAAACCTTTGGAAAACAGAAAAGTTATTGTGCAAAACATTTTTGACAAAAGTCTGTTTTACAAAAAATTTCAATTGGATTTTTCAAATGTCGATACTCCAGTTATTGAAGCAAAATTCTCAAAAGACGGAGAATCTTTACAACTAACATATTTGTCTGGAGAAGAGCAAACACAAATCTCTACAATGTTAGACTTAATTCGATAATTGTTAAGAGGTCAGAGTAAACATTTCCACTCCACATTAACCACTTGCTGTTTTTCACCATCGGTCATTTCCAAACAACCAATTTCAATTTTAGAAAGAAAAGACAGGGGACGGCAAAAGACAGGGGACGGTTCTCTGTCTTGACAAAAAGCTCTTAAAGACAGGGGACGGTTATCTGTCTTTTTTGGAATTGGTGGAGAGGCTTCGCTGGGGATTAATATCAATGACTTTTTTAATGAGTTAATTAATATATATCACACAGAATATGTTGGATACCATTAAAGGAGGTTTCGTTGTGAAAAAATATTATGTATTGATTTTTGTGATTGTAGTTGTTGTTGGTATGTTTTCAAGTGAATTGGGGACAAAAATAGAAGCTCAGTCCCCAACTATTCAAGGGTTGGCAATGCTTGCATTTATTGTTCCGATATGCCTGCTCTTACATATAATTGGCAAGGACGAAAATATAAAGAGTACATTTAGAATAGCAGCTAAAATAGGCGTTGTTTTTATTCTTCTCTGCTATATAGGAGGATTAATAGCAGAATTTATGTAAAAAAAGAAGACGGGGAACAGGAAGAACACAAGGGGACGGTTCTGTTGTCTCCCAATCAAGATTAACAAAAAGCGGTTGGCGTAAGCTGACCGCTTTTTTGAATGCAGAATGCAGAATTAAGGTGTTTCGCATAAGCAGAACAGATGATATATATTGACGCTTCTTGATTTTTTATACGTTCACATTTAATTTTCTTGCAACTGCACTATTTATATGATATAATTCCTTTAGAATTATATATTTTGTATAAAAAAGTATATAATTATAGTGTTAATATGTTTAAAACTTATTTTTAATAGGGAGGAAGTTATATGTCAAAAAACAGATACGTAGGAGATTATCCGGTTATCGGTATCCGTCCTATTATTGACGGCCGCCGCGGACCTATGAAGCTTCGTGAAAGTCTTGAAGGTCAGGTAATGGAGCTTGCTGTTGCAGCAAAAAAATTATTTGAGGAAAATTTGTTTTATTCAAACGGTGAACCAGTAAAGGTTATCATTGCTGATCACAGCATCGGTCGCGTACCTGAGGCTGCCGCTTGTGCTGACCAGTTTAAAAAAGCTGGTGTAGATATTACTCTATCTGTAACACCTTGCTGGTGCTACGGCTCTGAAACAATGGATATGGATCCTAACACAATTAAGGGTGTTTGGGGCTTTAACGGTACCGAAAGACCCGGTGCTGTTTATCTTGCTGCTGTTCTGGCATCACACGCACAGAAGGGCTTGCCCGCTTTTGGTATTTACGGACATGAGGTTCAGGACCGTGAACAGGTTTCCCAAATTCCTGAGGATGTTAAAGAAAAGCTTCTCCGCTTCGGCCGTGCAGCTATTGCTGTTGCAACAATGCGCGGCAAATCATACCTCCAGATTGGCTCACAGTGTATGGGTATCGGCGGCTCGATTATGGATCAGGACTTTATAGAGTCATACCTGGGTATGCGTGTTGAATCCGTTGACGAGGTTGAAATTCTTCGCCGTATGGAAGAAGGCATTTATGATGAGGAAGAGTATAAAAAAGCTCTTGCTTGGACAAAAGAGCATTGCAAAGAGGGCCGTGACGACAACCCTGATTTTGTAAAATTCTCTGATGAACAAAAAGAAAAGCAGTGGGAATTCACTGTTAAGATGTACTGTATTATAAAAGACCTTATGGCTGGCAACAAAAACCTTGACGATAAGTTTGAGGAAGAAAAGGTCGGTCATAACGCTATCGTTGGTGGCTTCCAAGGTCAAAGACAGTGGACTGACCATTGGCCAAACTGCGACTATCCCGAAGCGATTTTGAGCTCTACTTTTGATCACAACGGTGCAAGAGAGCCCTACACTCTTGCTACAGAAAATGATATTCTTAACGGTCTTGGTATGTTATTTATGCGTCTGCTTACACATCGCGCTCAGATATTTGCTGACGTTCGTACCTACTGGTCAGCCGCTGCTACAGAGCGTGTGACAGGATACAAGCTTGAGGGCAAAGCAGCTGAATATGACGGCATTATTCACCTGCTTAACTCAGGCGCTGCCTGTCTTGATGCTTGCGGTGAATGTAAAGATGAAAACGGCAACGCTGTTATGAAAAAATGGTGGGAAGTAACCGATGAAGATATTAAGAAGATGACCGACGCTACAGTATGGTGCGAAGCAGGTTTTGACAACTTCCGAGGCGGCGGCTTCTCAAGCCACTTTACTACCCGTGCAGAAATGCCCTGCACAATGATAAGACTTAACCTTGTTAAGAATTTAGGTCCTGTTTTGCAGATTGCTGAGGGCTGGACTGTTCATCTTCCTGACGAAGTTTCTGATAAACTTATGGAAAGAACTAACCCCACATGGCCTTGCACATGGTTTGTGCCTCGCTGCGACGGTAAAGAGGGCAGTGCTTTTAAAACATCCTACGATGTAATGAATAACTGGGGCGCTAACCACGGCGCAATCAGCTACGGTCACATCGGTGCTGACCTTATTACTATGTGTTCAATGCTGCGTATTCCTGTATGTATGCACAATGTTCCTGAAGAAAAAATCTTCAGACCTGCCGCTTGGAATGCATTCGGTATGGATAAAGAGGGACAGGATTACAGAGCCTGTCAGGCTTACGGTCCTTTGTACAAATAATTTGATTATAGAATTAAACATGCTCTTTTTAACTGTGCCAATTTGTTTTGACACTACAAAAACCATGGCATAAATGTTTAGATTAAGCAACAAACTGATTTCGTTTTCTAACGGGGTCAGTTTTGTTTTTTATTGAATTCTTTCATAGCGGCAAAATAGCTGTTCAGGCATAAAGGTGTACTCATACTGTTATGTCATTTAAAAAATCACAGACATTTTTTAGCAGGGTATAAAAATCCCTCCTGAGGTATTTTTAGTTATACCATAGGAGGGAATTTTCATTGTACATTTCCCGGGCAAGTATATTTTTGAATAAGAAAAATTAGCTTTTAAAAAACATTTATATAAGTATTCCGCCGTTTGGACTCAAAACTTGACCTGTAATAAATTCACCACCCTCAGAGCATAAGAAAAGTATAGAGCGCGCGACCTCTGTTGCGTTACCAATTCTGCCAAGAGGTGTTTCGTTAGCAAGCATATTCATATCATCGACAGAAAGATTTGCGTTCATAGATGTATCAATTACACCAGGCGCTACACAGTTGACACGTATGTTGCTTGGACCAAGCTCTTTTGCAAGTGCTTTTGTAAAACCAATAATACCAGATTTTGCTGCTGAATAATGCACCTCACATGAGCCGCCGGATATTCCCCATATTGAAGATATATTTATTATAGTACCGTTTTTATTTTTAAGTAAATAGGGAAGGGCAGCCTGTGTGCAGTTAAAAGTACCGGTAAGATTAACATTAAGCATATTTTCCCAATCAAACTCTGTAATATCATTAAACATCTTTTGCTGTGAGATACCTGCATTATTAACGAGAGCATCTATCGAGCCGAATTTGTATTCAGTTTCTTTCATAACTAGGTCAGCTTCAAGGCGGTTGGTTACATTTAGCTTATGTAAATCAACGTTGTAACCGTGTGAGCGTAAAGATTGTACCAAAAGATTAGCAGACTCGCGTGAGTCGTTATAGCAAACCATAACATTCCAACCGGCTTCGGCAAATAAAATAGCCGTAGCAGAGCCAATGCCGCGGGAAGATCCTGTTATTACAACTGTTTTAGACATTAAACATCCTCCATAAATTTTTTCTATTGATTATAACATTTAAAAATATTTTTTTCAATCAAAAAAATTACAGATACAATTTGTAGTTAACATAATTGTGTAGAGAAACAAAATATTGCGGTTTACATAAACGGTTAACATAATATTTTTAAAGATTATAATTTTGTAGTTGACATAAAATATTTATTGGTGTAAACTATCAATATCACACTAAATCTATTTATTTAGGGCGGTTTTTTTATGTCTAAACAGTCTGTTTCATTTATCGGTTGCGGCAATATTGCGAATGCAATTATCTCAGGTGTTATCTCACAAGGTTACATAAAACCTTGTCAAATTTTTGGATATGATGTTAATATATCGCGCAAAAATATTCTCGAAGATTTGGGTGCAAACTTTACTGACAGCATTGAAACAGCTGCCGAATGCGACTATGTATTTTTAACAGTAAAGCCGCAGATATGTGCCGACGTGTTACCCTTGCTTAAAGGTAAAATTAAAGGCTGTGTAGTTTCCGTTGTTGCCGGATTAAAAACCGAAAGAATCGAAAAGCTTATTGGTGATGTTCCGATTGTACGTGTAATGCCTAATACACCTATAATGGTTAATTCGGGTGCTGCGGGTATTTGCAAGAACGCACTTGTCACTGATGATTGTTTTAATTTTGTCCAGGGTATTTTTAACGCTTGCGGCGTTTGCCGTCCCGTTACTGAAAATTTAATGGATGCAGTTACTGCTTTAAGCGGAAGCGGACCTGCTTATGTTTTTCGTTTTGTAAAATCAATGTGTGAGCAGGCAACAACTCTTGGTTTATCTAATGATGATGCTTTATGCCTTGCTTGTGCAACCTTACGTGGCGCTGCAGATATGCTTGAAAAAAGCGGCATGACTGCACAGGAGCTGATTAAAATGGTTTCTTCGCCAAACGGCACAACTGTTGCCGGCTTATCCAAACTTGACGCTTTAGGGTTTGATACTGCTGTTAAATCCTGTTTACAGGCTGCTGCAGACCGTTCAAAAGAACTATCATAAAATTTAGAAGCATATAACTTGTCCTTATGGCATAAAATTTATTAAAAATATTAAAACTTTATGTTTTGGGGGCATTTATATGAGAAAAACTACTGTTGTAAGATTACGCGGTGCAAAATTTATTGATGCTGTAAGTCAAAACAATACTTTATTAATAATGCTATTAGCAATTTTGCTCGGTGTAATTTTAGGCGCGCTTAAAATTAAAAATGGCAGTACCGATGCCATAGCAACCGTTGCTCAAAGCTTTAACGAATACATTCTGTCAAGGCAAAACGCAAACTTATTTAAAATATTTATTAAAGCTGTTTTTGTTTGGCTGCCTTATATTACAGCAGCATTTTTGTGCGGTACAAGTCTTGCGGGTATGGCAACTGTTCCGCTTATTTCCGGATACTTTGGATATACATATGGCATTTTATCAGCATATCTTTACTCAACCTTTTCAATACAAGGCATAGGATTTTGCATGCTGATTATTATACCCTCACGTGTTATCACTGCATTTGCGCTTATGCTTGCTTGCAGAGAATCTTTTGCGTTTTCTTTAATGATGGCAAAATTAACATTACACACTAAAAATGGTTCTTATACTTATTTTGATTTTAAAAACTATTGTCTGAGATACTTGTTTATCTTGCTTTTAATGATAGCATCAACCCTTATTGATTGTTTGTTTTTTAAAGCGTTTGGTAGATTTTTTAACTTTTAAAAGGAAGTGAAATTTAAAATGAAGGATTATTTACTGAATTTTGAGGAATACCTTAAAAATAAAAAGAAAGCATCCCAAAATACTCTTGAATCATATTTAAGGGATGTTTCTCAGTTTACAGAATACTGCAATACAGTAAGAATTAAATCCGTAAATGATATAAATTTAACTACCATTGAAAGTTATTCAAAATATTTAGAAAAGACCAATAAAGCTGTGTCAAGTATTTCAAGAGCAATTGCTTCAATACGTTGTTATCTTGCTTTTCTTAAAAGCAGCGGCATAATTTCAGAAAATGCTGCAATAGGTTTTAAAACTGTTAAAAAAGAGCGTAAATTTCCTGAAGTTCTAACCAGTAGGGAAGTAATACAAATTTTATCTCAACCCAGTGGCAGCGATTATAAATCTTGCCGCGATAAAGCAATGTTAGAGCTTCTTTATGCTACCGGTATCAAGGTTTCTGAATTAGTTGAATTAAAGCTTAATGACGTTAATGTTCAAGTTGGCATTGTAGCACTGCATAATGATAAAAATTCACGCCTTATTCCGCTTTATCCTGATGCTGTAAAGGCAATTAAAGATTACATATCAATACGCGATGCCATTGTTCCGGATGACCAGAACACAATGTTCACTAATCTTAACGGACAACCTTTAACTCGACAGGGATTTTGGAAAATAATTAAAAGTTATGCTCAAAAGGCAAATATTAAAAAGGATATTACACCTCATACAATACGTCACTCATTCGCCGCTCATTTACTTGAAAACGGCGCTCCGTTAGAGGATATTAAAGAAATGCTTGGCCATTCAGATATCTCTTCAACGCAAATTTACGCACAAATGCTCAAAAACAAATATTCACAGTCTTATAAGCGTTTTCATCCCCTTGCAAACAAATCACATTAAAAAAGCAACAGCTTCAAAATGTCAGCTGTTGCTTTTTATTTTATTGAAATTGTTTTATTTTAAGTGTTATCAATTTTATTGAAGGTTTCAATAAATGAATTAATTTTATTCTGACTGTCACGTGAATTTTCATCAATATTTGATTTGATTTCATCCAGTGAAAAGGTGAGGGTATCAATCTTATTACAAAATTCACCGCAACATTCTGTTAATTTTGAACGTATATCTGCAAGGGCAGCGGCTGCATCGTCAGCACATTTAATATTACTATCAACCTGCTGCTGAGAAAGCGCCATATTTTCAGCAGATTTTTCAATAACGCTTTTTGCATTAGCGCTTGCTATAATATGCATTTTTGCAATGCTTTGGCTAAGCCTTTCAATCTCGTCCTGTTTTGCGGTAAATTCAGCTATCTTGCTTTTAAGCTCCTCGTTTAATGAGGTTAGCTCGTCATTTTTTTTGTTTGTATTATTTAATTGTGTATTTAAAGCGTTAATTTTTTTGTTATTTTCTTCTTTTGAGCTTTTTATATAGTTCATAACATCTTCTTTATTAAAACCAAAAAAGCTTGACCTGAAGCCTGCCAAAACAGTCACCTCGCAAAAAAGTTTTTCTGTATTATAACAAATAAATAACTGTATTTCAAGTAAAATTGAATATTTATGCAAAATAATCCATAAAAAATAAAGTATGTTCTTGAAATATTATTTATTATAGTATAAAATATATTATGTATAATTGCGAAAGTTGGTATTTATATGTCAAGACATGAAGAACGAGAACAGGCTTTCATTTTAATATTTGAATCTTTATTTAATAACGATAGCCCGGATGCCATTTTTGAGTTGGCTAAAGATCTTCGCACATTATCTTTTTCTGACGATTATGTTGAAACGGTTTTCCGCGGCGTAGTCAAAAATATGGATGATTTAAGCGAGATTATTTCTTCAAATCTTAAGGGATGGACAATTTCCCGTATTTCAAAAGTATCCCTTGCAATTATGTTGCTTGCGGTATATGAAATGAAATTCTGCCGTAATATTCCAAGCAGTGTTTCAATAAACGAAGCTGTTGAGCTTGCCAAAGTATACGGCTGTGATAATGACCAGTCTTTTATAAACGGCGTGCTTTCTTCCGTTTTTAAACAGCTTAATAATGAAGAGGAATAATTCTTTATGACTGATGTTGTACTGTCTGTAAAACAGTTAAATACATATATACGCTCACTTATTGACGGCGATGCACGGCTTTGCGGCATATATGTTTGCGGTGAAATTTCAAATTTTAAGCCGCACTACCAGAGCGGACATATTTACTTTACTTTAAAAGATGACCAATCGGTTATAAAATCTGTTATGTTCCGTCAGGCAGCCCAAAGCCTTGTTTTTCAGCCAAGCGACGGCATGAAGGTAATATGCTTCGGAAGAGTTTCTGTTTATGAGAACAGCGGTCAGTATCAGCTGTATGTTACATCAATTCAGCCCGAGGGTATAGGCGCGCTTGCCATTGCCTTTGAACAGCTTAAAGCAAAGCTATCTGCAGAAGGTTTATTTGACGATGCTAAAAAGCGCCCGTTGCCGAAAATGCCGTCAGGAATTGGTGTCATAACATCGGGTACAGGCGCTGCCTTACAGGATATTTTATCAATTTTAGCGCGCAGGGCACCGCACATTCCCGTTTATGTTTATCCGGTTCAGGTTCAAGGGCAAGCAGCAGCACCTGATATGATTAAAGCACTCGCCGCGTTGTATTCACACAGCGCTGTTGATGTAATAATTATTGGGCGCGGCGGCGGCTCAATAGAAGATTTATGGGCGTTTAATGATGAGCGGCTTGCCAGAACTGTTGCGGCTTCACCTGTACCCATAATTTCCGCTGTCGGACACCAGACCGATTTTACAATTTGTGATTTTGTGGCTGACCTGCGTGCGCCGACACCATCTGCAGCGGCAGAGCTTGCGGTATGCGACGCTTCACAGACGGTGGATTTTATTAAGAATATCCGTGTGCGTCTTTACAATGCAATCAATAATAAAATTGCTCTGTGTGAAAAAGATTTTGCCGATGTATGTTCTTGCCGTTATTTTATAGACCCTTCATTAATTTATAAAGAATACGCAGATAAATATACGGATATAAAAAAAAGACTTGAACGCTCTTTTGAGCAATATATCAGCAACAATACCGCAAAGCTTGCGGCTATCACCGCAAAGCTTGATGCATTAAGTCCGTTATCTGTGATTTCAAGAGGATATGCGGTTGTAAAGCACGACAGCAATATAATTGATTCGGTTGATAAAATTTCTGTTGGCGATTCGCTTGAGCTGTCTTTTTCTGATGGCGAAGCTATGTGTCAGGTAATCAGTACTGAAAGGACTGAAAATTAATGGATTTTGATACAGCTATAAAACGTTTACAAGAGATTACCGATTTACTTGAAAACGGTAAATGCTCTCTTGAGGAGTCGGTAAAGCTATTCCAGGAGGGCGTTGAACTTTCTGTTAAATGTGAGAAATATTTGTCCGAAGCAAAACAAAAAATTGAGTATTTAGGTGGCGGAGAAAAAAATGTCAATTGAATTTGTTGAACAGTACAGAAAAGTAATTGAACCTTTTTTAGAGACGAACTTACCTAACAACAATAAAATATGTGAAGCAATGCGCTACAGCATATTAAACGGCGGTAAGCGAATTCGTCCCGCAATTATGATGGAATTTTTCCGTATTTGCGGCGGTACGGGCGATGCGGTATTATACTTTGCCGCAGCCTTGGAATGCATTCACACTTATTCACTTATTCACGATGACCTGCCTTGTATGGATAATGACGATCTGCGCCGCGGCAAGCCCTCTTGCCACATGGCATACGGTGAAGCACAGGCTTTATTGGCGGGAGACGGTCTGTTAACCTATGCATTTGAGCTTTGTTCAAAAGCTAATGACATTGACAGTGCCATTGTTGTGAATGCTATAGGTTTGCTTTCTAAATATTCAGGAATTTCCGGTATGATAGATGGACAAGAACTTGATTTGCAGGGCGAGGGCATAACCATGAGCCTTGAGCAAATTAAAAAAATGTATCTGCAAAAAACAGGCGCTCTTATTAAGGCGGCTGCTGAGATTGGCTGTGTACTTGCAGGCGCAAATGCACAAAAAGTATCCGCTGCACGCGTTTTTGCTGATAATTTCGGTATGTGTTTCCAAATTACTGATGATATTTTAGATGTGACAGGCACCACTAAAACCATTGGCAAGCCTGTAGGCAGTGATAAGAAAAACGAAAAAGCAACGTATATTTCTGCTGTCGGCGGTGTTTATGAGGGTAAGGCAGTTTGCCTTATGTTGGCACAAAAAGCAAAATCGGCATTAGATATTTTTGGCGCTGTTGCCGACGATTTGCGTGACTTAGCCGATTATATTATTAACCGCAAAAATTAATTTTGGAGTAGATATGGATTATAAATTTCTTCCTGGCATTTCGTCACCTGATGATGTGAAAAAAATTCCGGAAAATTTATTGGATACTTTTTGCAGCGAAATCAGACATTGCCTTGTGAATACTGTATCTAAAAACGGCGGGCATCTGGCTTCAAACCTTGGTGTTGTTGAGCTGACTGTTGCACTACACAGATGTTTTAATACCCTTTATGACAGCATAATTTTTGATGTAGGGCATCAATCATATACACATAAGCTTTTAACAGGCCGTTATGAACAGTTTGCAACTATAAGGCAAAAAGACGGCCTTTCCGGTTTTATGCGCCCTGATGAAAGTGAGCATGACCCGTTTGTTACAGGGCACAGCAGTAATTCAGTATCTGCCGCTTATGGAATTTATAAAGCAAAATCACTTTTAAAAAAAGACGGATACAGTATTTCTGTTGTGGGTGACGGTGCTTTAACAGGCGGTATGGTTTTTGAAGCGCTAAATAATGCAGGCGCTTCAAAATCAAAATTTATTGTTATTCTTAATGATAACAAAATGTCTATTTCTAAAAATATAGGCGCTTTAACAAGGCATTTAAATAAGATACGTATTAACCCGTCGTATCACAGCTTTAAAATCAGATTAAAATTATTTCTTGATAAATTGCCACCTTTTGTCGGTAAGCCTGTTTTTAAAATACTTGACGGCACAAAGGATTTGTTTAAAAATATTGTATATCACTCAAATTTTTTTGAAAGCTTAGGCTTTCAATTTATAGGTCCTGTTGACGGTCACGATATTAAAATGCTTGAAAAGGCTTTTTCGATAGCAAAAATGCAAACCAAACCATCCTTTATTCATGTTATAACAAAAAAAGGCAAAGGCTTTACTCCTGCTGAAAAAAAACCTGATATATATCATGGCGTTTCATCCTTTGATATTTCTACGGGCGCAAGCATGTCCAAGGGTGATACATTCTCAGATATTGCGGGGAATACTTTGTGTGAGCTTGCAAAGACAGATAAAAGAATATGCGCTGTTACTGCCGCTATGAAAGAGAACACCGGTTTAAGCAAGTTTGAAAAGCAATATAATGACCGATTTTTTGATGTTGGTATTGCTGAAGAGCACGCTGTTACTTTCTGCGGCGGATTATCTGCTGGCGGCGCAAAACCTGTTTTCGCTGTATTTTCAACCTTTCTGCAACGCGGTTATGACCAGCTTATTCACGATATTTCAATAAATTCTGAAAACGTACTGTTTTTGGTTGACCGTGCAGGCATCGTAGGCGAAGACGGCGTAACACATCAGGGTGTTTATGATGTTGCTTATTTATCAACTGTTTCCGGTATGACTATATATTCGCCCTCTAACTATGCCGAACTTAAAAATACTATCGAAAAATGTTTAAAACTCGGCGGCCCTTGCGCAGTAAGATACCCGCGAGGAAAGCAAAGTGATAATTTAGCTGATTTTGTTACCACCGAAAATGATTTTGATTTATTTGGCGATAGCAACAGTAATTTGATAATTACCTATGGCAGACTTTTTGCCACCGCTTATGATACCATGAATAACAACAAAAACTTAAGCATATTAAAGCTTAGCAAAGTGTTTCCTATAAATAATGAAATTTTTGATATTATTAAAAAATTCAAAAATATTCATTTCTTTGAAGAGGGAATACGTTCAGGCGGCATTGCCGAAAAGGTGGGCGCTGTTATTGCCGAAAGAAAAATTGATGTAAATTACACAATTCATGCCATAAACGACGGCAGAGTGCCATGCTCATCTGTAAATGTTGCGTTAGGTGAGCTTGGGCTTGATGAAAAAGCTATGGCAGATATAGTTAACGGAGATAATTAATGACTACAAAAATACGTCTTGACAGTGAAATTGTTTCCCGCGGTTTGGCTGAAAGCCGCGAAAAAGCCAAGGCATATATTATGTCGGGCAGTGTGTATGTAAATAATCAAAAAGCTTGCAAAGCAGGAGATATCGTAAAAGCCGAGGATATAATTGAGGTAAGAGGCAATGTTTTGCCCTTTGTAAGCCGCGGCGGATTAAAGCTTGATAAAGCAATAAAAGTGTTTGATATTAAACTTGACGGTTTAACCTGTGTTGATATCGGTGCTTCTACCGGCGGTTTTACCGACTGTATGCTGCAATGCGGAGCAAAAAAGATTTATTCGGTTGACGTTGGCTACGGTCAGCTTGCCTGGAAGATTCGCTGTGACCAAAGAGTTGTAAACCTTGAGCGCACAAATTTCCGTCATATTACTGCTAATGAAATACCCGATGTAATTGATTTTGCTTCTGCTGATGCTTCTTTTATTTCTCTGTCCCTTTTGCTTCCGCCTCTTTTTCCGCTTATGAAAATGGGCGGAAGAGCGGTTTGTCTTATAAAACCGCAATTTGAAGCGGGCAAAGATAAAGTTGGGAAAAAAGGCGTTGTAAAAGACCCTGCTGTGCATTATGAGGTTTTACAAAAAGCTGCACAATTTATTCAAAACAGCGGTTTTTCACTTATTGCGCTTGATTTTTCTCCGATAAAAGGACCTGAGGGCAATATCGAATTTTTAGCTTATATTGAAAAAAGTGAAAATCCACAAATTTATAATACAATAGATTTTAATGCTGTAATTGAAGCCGCACATTCCGGATTAAAGGAGAATATATAGTGAATATTGGAATTATACCTAATCCAAAACGCGCTGAAGCTCTTGAGATTTGCACTAAGGTTGTACATAAATTATTAGAGCTTGATATGACGCCTTACGTTCCCAAAAAATACGCTGATTTTGCGCAAGGCGCCGTTTTATGTGAAATCGATACCTTGTATTCAAAAGCTGATGTAATTGTTGCAATCGGCGGGGACGGAACAATTATAAGATGTACACAGCTTGCTTCATCTCTTGATAAACCCATTTTAGGTATAAATGCGGGCAGAATCGGTTATCTTGCTTCATTAGAACCGGATAATCTTAACGACCTTGTAAAAATTAAAGAGGGCAATTATAATATTGAGCAAAGAATGATGCTCAAGGTTGAGTATAATGGCATTATAAATTATGCGCTTAATGATTTTGTGATTTCACGCGGCTCGCAATCAAAACTGATTGATTTAAATGTTGATATAAACGGGCACAGCATTTCTTACCGCGCTGACGGTATAATTATTTCCACTCCCACAGGTTCAACTGCTTATTCACTTTCTGCCGGCGGTCCCGTGTTGGAGCCCGAAACAAACAATATGGTGATATCACCTATATGTCCCCATTCACTGTTTTCACGTTCGCTTGTGCTTGACGGCAATTCTGTCATTAATGTTGCTTGCGCTAATACTGAATGCGAGGCATATATGAGTGTTGACGGCAGACAGCCTATATTAATAAAACCTGATAATAAAATTACAATTTTTCGTGCAGAATACTGCGCAAAAATTATTAATATAAACAATCTTTCGTTCTACGATGTATTATCAAAAAAACTGAGGTAAAATTTTATGAATAATAAACGCCATCAGGCATTGCTTGATATTATTAAAAATACCCCTGTACTTACTCAGGAAGAGCTTCAAAAACTGCTTTGTCAGGCAGGTTTTGAAGTAACACAGTCTACCGTTTCGCGTGATATTAAACAATTGCGCATTGTTAAAACACTTGATAATAAGGGCAATTACAGATATACAAGCGCGCGTGATGAAGCGCTGAAAACTGCAACTTCATCCCAGCATTTTGTTGATACATTTAAAAGGTCTACACTTTCGGTATCCTATGCACTTAATAATGTTGTCGTTAAATGCCTTTCAGGTATGGCAAGCGGCGCTTGTGTTGCCATTGATGCATTATATTCAGACCATTTGCTTGGCAGCCTTGCAGGTGATGATACAATTATAATTGTTACTAAAAATGAGCAGGAGTCTGAATTTTTGGTAAATAAATTACAGGAGTTAATTTAAAAGTTCGGCTGTTATGTTGAAAGAATTATTAGTTGAAAACATTGCCTTAATTGAAAAGGCTGAAATAGAGTTTAATGACGGATTTAACGTGCTTACAGGTGAAACCGGTGCCGGTAAGTCCTTGGTGATTGATGCCATAAACGCAATTACAGGTGAACGTACTTCCCGCGACCTTATAAGAACAGGCTGTCAGAACGCTTCAGTAACAGCCGTTTTTTCTAATATTTCAAATCGCGCCGCTCAATTGCTGCAAAATATGGAAATTGAGCTTGACGATAACCTCATAATAAAAAAAACAATTAACGAAAACCGCTCAACCATACGAATTTGCGGTCAGCCTGCAACAGCGGCAATGGTAAAGCATTTGGCTGCTGAGCTTATAAATATACATGGTCAGCATGATAGCCAGGCTTTACTCAACCCTGATTCTCATTGCTCATTTATTGACAGTGTTGCACAAAATGATAGCTTGCTTTTTGCGTATAGGAAAGAGTTTGATGCTTTAAAATCAATTAAAAAAGAGCTTGATAAGCTTGATATTGATGAAGATAAAAAACGTCGCGAGCGTGATCTTTATGAATATCAGTTAAAAGAGCTTGATACTCTTGATATAAAACCCGGTGAACAACAAGCTTTAAAGGATGAATTTGCTTTAATGCAGTCATCTGACGATGTCAGAAAAAAAATATCCTCTGCAATTTCTCTTTTAAAGGGAGATAACGGTGCAGATGGCGCTGTTAATTTAACCTCTATTGCGGTACATGAGCTTAATTCCAAAGGAATGGAATCTTTCTCGGCATTAAGTGAAAAGCTTCAATCGGCGCAATTTTCACTTGAAGCAATTATTGATGAATTAACTGCTGAAATTGTTAAATTCAATTTTGATTCTCAGCGTATAAAATATGTAAGCGACCGTTTACATGAAGTTAACAGAGCGATAAATAAATACGGTGGCAGTGAAGAAGAACTTTTTAAATTTTATAATTCTGTAAAAGCAAGCCTTGATAGGATTGATAATACCGAAGCTGCTATGCAACAGCTTGAAGCTGAGCTTGCTCAGTCGGAAGGGCGCTTGATTAATAAAGCCGAACTACTTACTGCTTCCCGAAAAAATGCCGCTAAAAGCTTTTCAGCAGATGTATGTAAGGCTCTTGATTGTCTTGATATGCCTGATGTTAAGTTTTATGTCAATATCGATTCGGGCAGGTATACAAAAAACGGCTGTGATGTTGTGGAATTTATGATTTCTGCAAACAAAGGCGAACCGCCAAAACCTATAATTAAAATTGCATCAGGCGGTGAGTTATCAAGAATAATGCTTGCAATTAAAAGCGTTCTTGCTAAAATAGATGGTGTTGACACATTGATATTTGATGAAATTGATATCGGTATAAGTGGCAAAGCTGCCGAAAAGGTTGCTGTAAAGCTGCGTGAGGTTGCATCTTTCAGGCAGGTTTTGTGCGTAACTCATCTTGCGCAGATTGCTTCAGCGGCAGATACGCATCTGCTAATAGAAAAATCTGCCGAAAATGGACGCACAGTTACAAATATACATCCGCTTGACCGCAATGGCAGAGTAAATGAAATTGCAAGAATAATTGCAGGCAACACAATAACCGAAAGTGTAATTAATACAGCTAAAGAAATGCTGGATAGGAGAATATAAATGACATTATTTGAAGAACTTAAAGCAAGAGGCCTTGTAGCCCAGACAACCGACGAAGAAGAGGTCAAAAAGCTTCTTGACAGCGATAAACCTGCAACATTTTATATTGGCTTTGACCCTACAGCTGATAGCTTGCACGTAGGACATTTTGTTGCCGCAATTGTTATGAAGCATATGCAGATGCACGGTCATATTCCGATAGCTCTTTTTGGCGGCGGCACAGGTATGATTGGCGACCCCAGCGGTAAAACAGATATGCGCAAAATGCTAACCAAGGAAGAAATTAATCATAATATTGAAAGATTTGTTGAGCAAATTTCAAAATTCATTGATTTTTCTGATAACAAAGCCATCATTGTAAATAACGGGGATTGGCTGCTTGATTTGAATTATATTGAATTTTTGCGTGAAGTAGGTGTACATTTTTCTGTTAACCGTATGCTTACCTTTGAGTGCTATAAACAGCGTCTTGAACGTGGTCTTTCATTCTTTGAGCTTAACTATATGTTAATGCAAAGCTACGATTTTCTTATGCTCAGCCGCAAACACAACTGTGTGCTTGAACTTGGCGGTGATGACCAGTGGAGTAATATTATCGGCGGTGTTGAGCTTATCCGTAAATCTGACGGTAAAGCCGCTTACGGTATGACATTCAATCTTTTGCTTACGAGCGAAGGCAAAAAAATGGGCAAAACCGAAAAAGGTGCTGTATGGCTTGACCCGCAAAAAACTTCACCTTACGAGTTTTATCAGTACTGGCGTAATGTTGATGATGCTGACGTTATCAAATGCCTTAAAATGCTTACTTTTCTTCCGCTTGATGAAATTACAAGGTATGAACAGTTAACAGGAAGTGAGCTTAACGCAGCTAAAGAACTGCTGGCTTATGAGCTTTGTAAACTTGTTCACGGTGAGGATGAAGCAAATAAATCTCAGACCGCTGCAAAGGCATTATTTGCCGGCGGCGACGATTTAGAGAATATGCCCACCTTTGAGCTTGATTATTCTGCTTTTGCAGACGGCGGCGCGCAGATACTTGATGTTATGCTTGCTGCTGGCCTTATCCCGTCAAAAGGTGAGGGCAGACGTCTTGTTCAGCAGGGCGGCGTGAGTGTTGATGACCAAAAAATAAGCGATCCTTTCTATGTAATTGAAAAAGCTGCTTTTGAAAAAGGTTATGTTATTATAAAAAAAGGTAAAAAAGTTTTCAAAAGAATAGTATTAAAATAATTTTTTTAGTTGCACCGATTAGGTGAGGCCGTAAAGTAAAAGTAGACAAGAAAAACCGCATACGAAAAAGGCAGAAACATGGTGGTTTTACATGTGTCTGCCTTTATTTTACTATTGCAAATAAGAATAGCTAATTTTACAATCGGTTATATTTTTGTTCGTGCATAATCGTTGCAAATTTTATAGAAGATGTTTCGCATATAACTGTTGTTAACGGTTGCTTTTTCTTTAAAACAACAAAATTATCCCCAACATCAAATAATCGACCGGTAATAACCTGATTCTTTTTGTTTATATAACATTCTATTTTCATCATTCTGCCGATATTGCGCTTAAAGTATTCTGACATTCCATAATAAGGGCACGAATTTTCCATAAAAAAACTCCTCGTCATTTAATATATATACAATATATTTTATGACGGGGAGTTAATAATGTTATAAATTATTATTTAATCAAAGAGTTCATATCATACAAAGCAGGGGATTGGCCTTTTAAAAACTCTGCTGCGCGAACAGCGCCAACAGCAAATATCTCACGTGAAGCAGCGCTGTGTTTAATACTGATTGTTTCATCGTGACCGGCAAAAATAACCTCATGTTCGCCAACAATTGTACCACCGCGCACAGCATGTATTCCAATTTCTTTTTTATTGCGCTCACCGCGCTTTGAATGACGGTCATATTCGTAATACTTTTCATCATTAAAAACGCTGTTAATGGCATTTGCAAGCATTATAGCGGTACCGCTGGGAGCATCTTTTTTCATGTTGTGATGTTTTTCAATAATTTCAATATCAAAATCATCACCCAGTATTGCTGCTGCCTTTTGTGCAAGACCGATAATTAAGTTTACGCCCAAAGACATATTGAATGTGAAAAATACAGGGATTATCTGTGAAGCCGCCTTAATTTTTGCAATAGCAGCATCACTGTAGCCTGTTGTTGCAATAACAACAGGCATTTTCTTTTCTAATACAAAAGTAAGTAAGGTATCAAGGCAATCTGAATTAGAAAAATCAACAACTACATCAGCGTCAACTTTAATATCAGAAAGCGTTTTAAAAACAGGGAAATGGCTGTAGGCATCACCATACAGATCGGCACCTGCAACAATTTTTATATTTTCAGTATCATCAACCAAGCGGGCAATGGTACGACCCATACGTCCGCAGCAGCCATTTAAAATTATCCTTGTCATTGTGTAAATAAACTCCTAATTATGATTAAAGACAACCGTATTCCTTCAAAGTATCATTCAATTTTGAGCGTGCCGTATCACTCATAGGTGAAAGGGGTAAGCGTAAAGGTCCAACATTAAGACCCATCATATTCATAGCTTCCTTTACGGGAATGGGGTTAACATCACTAAACAGCGAATTGATTAACTTTGTATACTTAATCTGGTCAGCAGCAGCGCCCTCAATATCGCCGTCAAAGAATTTTTGGCACATGTTATGGGTTTCACTCGGTAAAATGTTTGATAATACAGAAATAACGCCCATACCTCCAAGTGACAGCATTGGGATAATCTGGTCATCATTACCTGAGTAAATTGTTAAATTATCACCGCAAAGTGCAATAGTCTCAACAATTGCTGAGAAATTGCCATTAGCTTCTTTTGCTGCAACGATGTTTGGGTGCTTTGCAAGCTCAGCATAGGTTGAAGGCTGAATACTTGTGCCTGTACGTGATGGTACGTTATATAGTATTATAGGAACATCAATGCTGTCAGCAATAAGATTATAATGTGCAATCAAGCCGGACTGTGATGCTTTATTATAATAAGGTGTAACAAGTAATAAGGAATCCGCGCCCTCAGCAACAGCTTCCTTTGAAAGCTGTATGCCGTAGCGTGTATCATTACTTCCTGTGCCTATTATTGCGGGTACTCTGCCGTTAATTGCTTCAACGGCGGTTGAAATTACTTTAACATGCTCTTTATGATCCAAAGTTGCAGATTCACCGGTTGTACCGCAAATAACAAGTGCGTCAATACCGCTGTTAATCTGTTCTTCAATTAACTCCTTTAAACGTTCATAATTTACAGAACGGTCAGCGTTCATAGGGGTAACCAATGCAGTGGCTGCACCCTTAAATACTAATTTCTTCATAGAAATATCAACTCCTAAAAGTTAGTCTATATAACCTTCTGCGCAAAGCAATTCAGCAAGCAATACAGCACCGCCGGCAGCACCGCGCAAGGTGTTGTGCGAAAGGCAAACAAATTTGTAGTCAAAGATATTGTCTTCTCTTAAGCGACCAAGTGAAATTGCCATACCGCCTTCAAGCTCTCGGTGGAGCTTAGCCTGAGGATAATTATCCTCAACAAAATAGTTAAGGAACTGCTTGGGTGCGCTGGGAAGCTGAAGCTCTTGAGGACGGCCTGAATATGCAGTCCAATCAGCAATAATCTCCTCTTTGGTAGGTTTATTCTCAAACTCTACATAAACAGCAGCTGTGTGACCGTCAGATACAGGAACACGTAAGCACTGAGCAGAAAAAACAGGGGAAGTAGCATTTACAATAACGTCATTTTCAATATGACCGAATACTTTCAAAGGCTCAACCTCAGATTTTTCTTCCTCGCCGCCTATATAAGGGATAAGGTTGTCAACCATTTCGGGCCAACGCTCAAAGGTTTTACCGGCACCTGATATTGCTTGATATGTACATACAAGACATTTTTTAACGCCGTATTTCATAAGCGGATATATTGCGGGAACATAGCTTTGAATAGAGCAGTTTGATTTAACAGCAACAAAACCGCGTTTTGTTCCAAGACGTTTACGCTGTGCATCAATAATTTTAATGTGGTCATTATTGATTTCAGGGATAACCATTGGAACATCGGGAGTATGACGGTGCGCACTGTTATTTGAAACAACAGGACACTCCAATTTTGCATAAGCATTTTCAAGCTCCCGAATTTCGTCCTTTTTCATATCAACTGCACAGAAAATAAAGTCAACCTGCTGAGCAATCTTCTCCTTGTCAGCGCTTGCGTCAAGTACAACCATATCTTTAACTTTTTCGGGAATATGGGATTTCATAGCCCAACGACCTTCAACAGCCTCTTTATATGTTTTACCGGCGCTTCTGCTGCTGGCAGCAAGAACAGTTATATTGAACCACGGATGCTCAGCGAGCAACAAAATAAACCTTTGACCAACCATACCGGTGGCGCCAACAATACCAACATTGTACTTTTTCATAAAATGTATTCCCTTCAAAATTAAAAATTTAGTTGATAATTTATAAAATATGCAATATAATCAATAATTAATCTGCAATATATATTATGATATCATTCATAATTTTATTTGTCAATAAATATTGAGGCTATTTTTTATGAATAAAAGTGATTTCTTCTACAATTTACCGCAGGAATTGATAGCACAACAACCTGCAAACCCCCGTAATTCATCAAAACTGCTGTTTATGGACCGAAAAAGCGGTAAATTAACACACAGTGTATTTTCAAATCTTGGTGAATTTTTAAAACCCGGCGACTGCCTAATTTTAAATGATACAAGGGTTCTTCCAGCGCGAATATTCGGTAAACGTATTGACACTGAATCTACCGTTGAGTTTTTGCTGTTAAAGGGCCTTGGTAATAACCGTTGGGAATGTATTGCCGGTCCGGGTAAAAAAGCCAAATGCGGACATGCCTTTACCTTTTCCGATAAGCTTCGTGCTTCGGTTGAAAGCGTTCTTGATGATGGCAACCGAATTTTACAGTTTGAAGCAGACGGTGAATTTTTGGCTTTGCTTGATGAAATCGGCCAGATGCCTCTGCCTCATTATATAACACAAGAGCTTGAAGACCCCGAGCGTTATCAGACTGTATATTCAAAGGAAGCCGGCTCTGCCGCAGCGCCTACTGCCGGATTGCATTTTACAAAAGAAATGCTTGAACAGCTTAAAGAGTCAGGCATTAATATCGGTTATGTAACTTTGCACGTCGGCCTTGGTACTTTCAGACCTGTTAAAACTGAGGACATCACACAACATACTATGCACACTGAGCATTATTCTGTACCCAAAGAAACTGCAAAACTTATTAATAATGCTAAAAATAACGGTCAACGCGTAATTTGTGTAGGCACAACAAGCTGCCGAACATTGGAAAGCAGTGCTGCAAAAACCGGCATAGTTACTCCCGGCAGTGCAGATACCGATATTTTTATTTATCCCGGCTACGAGTTTAAAGTTATGGACGGTATTATTACTAATTTTCATTTACCGGAAAGCACTTTAATAATGCTCGTAAGTGCATTTGCCGGCAGGGATAATACTTTAAATGCTTATAATACTGCCGTTGCTGAAAAATACAGATTTTACTCTTTCGGCGATGCAATGTTAATTCTTTAAATGATGAACACGGAGATTGATTAAATGGAGTTTGTTGTTAATAAAAAAGAGGAAAGAGCAAGACTTTGTACTATAAATACCGTACACGGAATCGTCCAAACTCCCGCTTTTATGAATGTTGCAACAGTTGCTGCAATAAAAGGCGGTTTGTCTGCCGACGACCTTAAAAATATAGGCTGCCAGGTTATGTTGTGCAATACTTACCACCTTCACTTAAGACCAAATGATGAGGTTGTAAAACAATGCGGAGGATTGCATAAGTTTACAAAATTTGACGGGCCTATACTCACTGACAGTGGCGGTTTTCAGGTGTTTTCACTTTCTACCTTGCGAAATATTAATGAGGAAGGCGTTACCTTTGCCTCACATATAGACGGACGACACATTTTTATGGGACCTGAAGAAAGTATGCAGATTCAATCAAATTTAGGTTCTACTATTGCCATGGCTTTTGATGAATGCGTTGAAAACCCATCGGAATACAGTTATTCAAAACAATCCTGCGCAAGGACTACGCGTTGGCTAAAGCGTTGTATAGAACATCATAATATGTTAACCAAAAAGGAAGATTGTATTAATCCAAAGCAATTACTGTTTGGCATTAACCAGGGCTGTGTTTATAACGATTTGCGTGTAGAACATATGAAAGAAATTGCCGAGCTTGAATGTGATGGCTTTGCAATCGGAGGTTTGGCGGTTGGTGAGCCTACCGAGGTTATGTATGATGTAATTGACCACGTTGAAGAATATATGCCGCAAAACAAGCCGCGTTATTTAATGGGCGTTGGTACCCCTGCAAACATTTTTGAAGCTGTTGAAAGGGGCGTAGACCTGTTTGACTGTGTATTGCCGGCGCGTAATGCACGTCACGGTCATTTGTTTACACAGCAGGGTGTTATTAATATTAATAATAAAAAATATGAGACCGATTTATTACCGATTGACCCTGAATGTGACTGTCCTGTATGCAGACAATACTTTTCAAGAGCTTATTTAAGACATCTTATAAAGAGTAATGAAATTCTCGGTTTGCGTTTTGCAGTAATACACAATTTATATTTTTATAATAAAATGATGCAGAATATCAGAACATCACTTGAAAACGGAACTTTTATACAATATAAAAATGAACATATTGAAAATTATAGCAGAAGAATATAATTTTTTCCTTGCATATTATCAATTTGCATGATAATATATCTTTAGTTTTCGGAGGTGAAAAAGATGTTTAATTTACTTGAAACTGTTGCAACTAATAATACAACTCAAGCCAACGGCATGGGCGGTATATTTTCTATTTTGATTATGGTTGCAATGTTCGCGCTTATGTATTTTATTATGATACGTCCCCAGAAAAAGAGACAAAAACAAGAAGAAGCTATGAGAAACAACATCCAGATTGGTGATGAAATTATCACAATCGGCGGTTTCTATGGTCGCGTTATTGCTCTTAAAGATGATAACTGCATTATTATTGAATCAGTTGTTGACGGCTCAAAGCAGAAGATTATTAAATCTGCAGTACAAACCAATTTGACTGTTCATGATGACAAATAATTTATTTTTGTTATAAAACTTATCCTCCGTGAATATATTGTTCATGGGGGATTGTTTTATGAAAAACGCAAATTCAGGCACAAAAAAATATAAATACATAATTATTGGTACTTTTTCAGGTATAATTGTTAGCTTTATATTTTTATTAATAATGGCGGCGATATTTACTTATTGCGATATGGTAACTTCACTTGCACACCCTATGGCATCAATAGCATCAGGTGTAGGCGCGCTTGCCGGAGGTTTCATTACCGCAAAACTTTGTAAGACAAACGGGCTTTTGAACGGATTATTTACCGGAGTTATTATGTTTGTAATAATAATGCTTGTGTCATTAATAATTAGTGATAGTTCAGTTACTTTAATGACTTTTATACGGCTGATTATCATTATGTGTTCCTCTGCAATAGGCGGCATTTTAGGTGTTAATAAACTATCAAAAAAACATTTCATATAATTTTTAACAAAAAATCCGCAAATTTGCGGATTTTTTGTTATTTAATATTGTCATAAGCAATATTATTTGATATAATTATTTAGTTAATTTTAAAAGAACGGACTTGACAAAATGATACTTGCTGAAAATATCAGAAATATTGCAATTATTGCGCACGTTGACCACGGTAAAACAACTCTTGTTGACCAGATGCTAAGGCAAAGCGGTACTTTCCGCGCAAATGAACAGGTTGATGAGAGAGTTATGGATTCAAATGACCTTGAACGTGAGCGGGGTATTACCATACTATCTAAAAACACCAGCGTGCTTTATAAAGATATAAAGATAAATATTGTTGACACGCCCGGCCATGCTGATTTTGGCGGTGAGGTTGAACGAATTTTAATGATGGTCAACGGCGTTTTACTGCTTGTTGATGCCTTTGAAGGCTGTATGCCTCAAACACGTTTTGTGCTTAAAAAAGCGTTAAATCTCGGTAAAAAGGTTATTGTTGTAGTTAATAAAATTGACAGACCTATGGCACGACCTGAAAAGGTGCTTGACGAGGTTCTTGACTTATTTATTGAGCTTGGAGCCGATGAAGATCAGCTTGATTTTCCCGTTGTTTACGCATCAGGCAGAGACGGCATAGCATCATTAAGTGTAAGTGAGCAGGGAAGTGACCTAAAACCTCTTTTTGAAACAATAATTAATAATATTGACGCACCTCCCGGAGATACCGAGCAGCCTTTGCAGATTCTCATTTCCAACATTGCATACGATGACTATGTTGGCAGACTTGGAGTCGGCAGAATTGAACGCGGTAAATTAACTAAAAATCAGACCGCTGTTCTTTGTCACGAGGACGGCAGCACTTCAAATGTAAGAATAACTGATATTTATATGTTTGAAGGATTAAAACGTGTTGAAACCGATTGCGCTACTGCAGGTGAAATTGTTCTTATATGCGGCGCTACTGATATAAACATTGGTGAAACATTATGCGATTCAGAACATCCTGATCCGCTTCCGTTTGTTAAAATAGACGAACCCACTCTTTCAATGAATTTTATTGTAAATGACTCACCTTTTGCGGGAAGAGAGGGTAAATTTGTAACCTCAAGAAATCTTCGTGACCGCCTGTTTAAAGAGATTGAAACAAATGTTAGCCTTCGTGTTGAAGAAACTGAATATTCTGACACCTTTAAGGTTTCGGGAAGAGGAGAATTGCATCTTTCTATTCTTATTGAAACAATGCGACGACAGGGCTATGAATTTCAGGTTTCCCAGCCCACAGTAATTTATAAAACAATTGACGGCGTTCTGCACGAGCCTATGGAGCTTCTTATGATTGAAGTGCCTGAGGAATATGTTGGCGCTGTAATGGAAAAAATCGGCGCGCGCCACGGCGAAATTAAAAATATGGGCAGCAGGGAAACGGGTATGTCTCATCTTGAATTTACAATACCCGCTCGCGGACTTATTGGTTACCGTTCACAATTCCTCACCGATACCAACGGAAAAGGAATTATGAATCATGTATTTGACAGTTATCAGCCTTACAAGGGTGAAATTTCAAACCGCTCCACAGGTTCAATTATCGCTTTTGAAACAGGAGATACTTCTGCTTACGGTTTGTTTAATACACAAAGCCGCGGCAGGCTGTTTATTGGTGCCGGTGTTCCGGTTTATTCCGGTATGATTGTTGGCGAAAATCCTCGAAATGAAGATATTACCTGCAATGTTTGTAAAAAAAAGCAGATGTCCAACATTCGCGCCTCCGGCTCTGACGATGCACTAAAACTCACTCCGCCGTCACCTTTAAGCCTTGAGCAAGCGCTTGAATTTATAAAAGAGGACGAGCTTGTTGAGGTAACACCCGAATCAATACGTTTAAGAAAAAAGATATTAAGCAAAGAATTGCGTATGAAATCCGAGGCACGAAAAAAATGAATTATATTTTTCTTGATATGGAATGGGATAATTATTACAGCAAAAAATACGGCAAGTTTGTAAACGAAATTGTTCAGATAGGGGCTGTTAAATTAGACAGTAAATTTCATATCATCGGCGAATTTAACACATATATAAAATCAGAAATTTCCCAAAAGCTTTCTTCAAGATTTAAACGTCTTACAAACATTACAAACGAACAAATGCTTGCAGGCGTTTCCTTTAGCGAAGCTATAAATAAGTATAAAGAATGGTGCGGCGAAAATTACGTTACGCTCACCTGGAGTAATTCTGACCTATATACTTTATTTAACAATACACGTCTCTTTTCAGATGCCGATTGTCCTGATGTAATAGGTAAATATGTAGATTTGCAAGCTTATGTTCAAAATAAATTACTGCGAAAAGGATTTGAGTTTGAAGGACAACTTTCTTTGCTTGATGCTTGCGAAATGCTTGATGTTGCTGCAGAAAACTTTGATATGCACACTGCACGTGACGATAGTATGTTAAGCTCCTTTTTATTAAAGCGTACATACGATAAGCGCGATTTTAACAAGTATATTATTGATACAAATGCTGATGGTTATTATGAAAAACTTGTTTTCAAACCTTATTATCTAACCGATATCAATGACCCCCGTATTTCACCAAAGGCAATTCAATGCCGTTGCCCTAACTGCGGTAGGGCAGCTATTAGATGCGGCGCATGGTCTTATAAAAATTATGCTTTTACAGCTGAACACTTTTGCAAAAAGTGTAAAATTAGTTTTTTTATGCAGGCAACCTTTAAAATGAACTATGACAGTATCAGCATAAAAAAGCGCATTTCTTTCGGCAACCGTGTAAAAGCGCTTTCTGTTTCATGTAAATAATTTTAATAATTAAACGCCTTTTATCTAAAACTATCCTTATGAAAGGGGCGTTTAATTTGATAATCGACAGTATTAAATATGCCATTAACAATCTTGTGCGCAATAAAGCAAGAACACTTCTTTGCGGGCTCGGAATCACAATTGGCGTTATATCAATAATAACAATCTGGAGCATTGCGCAAACCGGTAAAAACGCTATCGACAGAGAACTTGACAGTATGGGTATGAATGGCATATCTATAGTGGCAAAAAGCGGTAAGCTTTCTAACAATGACCTTAACACTATACGTACTCAGAGTGACGTATTAAATGCCGTGCCTGTTATTTTTGGCAGCGGAGTATTAGCAGTTAATGGCTACAAAGAAAAGGCTATATCAATTGGAATTGACGCTGATTCGAAAAGTATTATTTCCCTGGAAATAATTAACGGTAGGGAAATAAGCCAAACAGATATTGAAAATAAAGCCAATGTCTGCATTATTGATTCTGCTACGGCAATAAATCTATTTGGCGATGCTGATGCAATTGGGAAAAAAATCAATATATACATTTATTCAAAAAATATATCTTTTGAAATTGTCGGTGTGGCAAATTTAAAAAGTTCATTACTTAAACTTGCAACCGAACAATATATTCCCACAACGCTGTATTTGCCGTATGTTACAATGCAGGAATATAGAGGTAAAGACGAGCTTAATCAGATTGTTGTAAAATTTGACGATACAACAAATATTGAAGATAAAGCAAACAATGTACTTGCTGCCGTAAGCAATAGTTATTCAAATAATAACAGCAAATATTCTTATCAGGATCTTGCTTCCCAACGCGACAGACTTAATTCTACGCTTAATATTATAACTCTAATTTTAACTGCTGTTGGCGGTATTTCTTTGCTTGTTGCATCTATAGGCAGTATGAATGTTATGCTTATATCGGTCAACCAACGCACCAAAGAAATCGGTATAAGAAAAACTTTGGGACAAAGCAGAGCAGGTATTGTTTTTGACTTTATGTGCGAAGCTGCAATTTTGTTTTTAACTTTTGCAGCAATAGGCATTATATTAAGTGCTTTAATTTTATCTTTAGCTAATCGCGTTTTAAATTTAGGTCTTTATTTGAATATAAAACAAATATTTTCAGTTATTGCAGTAAATCTCATTTTTGGATGTATTTTTGGCATATTTCCTGCAATAAAAGCTTCTAAACTGAAGCCGGTAGATGCTTTACGCAATTAAATTTTCGGAGATGATTTAATGTCAAATATTAACGAAAATATGATGAAATTGGGGAAAGTACGCTCTGTTATAAGAGAAACTTTTGAATACGGTAATGCACGCGCAGCACAAATTGGCAGTGATAATGTATTTGATTTCAGCTTGGGAAATCCAAGCGTCCCGGCACCTTCTTGTTTTGATGAGGCTTTGATTAATCTTATTGAAAATTATGATTCTGTATCATTGCACGGCTATACATCTGCTCAAGGCGATGCAAATACAAGGTCAGCTATTGCCGAAAATATAAATAAAAGATTTAATGCAAATGTCGATAAAAACGACATTTACATAACTTGCGGTGCTGCAGCATCACTTACAATTTCTATAAACGCTCTTGCCTACAAGGGTGATGAAATAATTGTATTTGCACCTTTTTTTCCTGAATACCGCGTTTTTGTTGAGAATTCGGGAGCAAAAATGGTTGTTGTTCCTGCAGATATTGATAATTTTCAAATTGATTTTAAGGCTTTTGAAGCCTTGGTTAATAAAAACACCAAAGCGGTTATAATAAACTCACCCAACAACCCTACAGGCGTTGTATATTCTAAAAATACTATTGAACGCCTTTGCAATATTTTGAAAAACAAATCTAATGAATACGCAAGTCCAATATATCTCATTTCCGATGAACCATACAGAGAACTTGTTTTTGATGATATAGAATTACCTTATATAACAAATTGCTATGATAACTCAATTGTGTGTTACTCATTCAGTAAATCGCTTTCTTTGCCGGGTGAGCGCATTGGCTATATTGTTGTAGGCAATAGAATGCAGTTTAAAAACGATGTATATGCCGCAATTTGCGGCTCAGGCAGAGCATTAGGATATGTCTGCGCGCCCAGTATGATGCAAAAAGCTATTGTAAACTGCCTTGGCACCACATCTGATATTAATGTTTATAAAACAAACCGAGATTTACTTTACAACGCTTTAAGCGATTACGGTTATAATTGCGTAAAACCGGACGGCGCTTTTTATCTTTTTGCAAAAGCTCCCATTTCCGATGCAAATGAATTTTGTCTTAAAGCGCGAGAGTATGAACTTTTGCTTGTACCGTCCGACAGCTTTGGCTGTAGCGGATATGTACGAATTTCTTACTGCGTTTCAACCGATATGATTAAGCGTGCTTTACCAGCTTTTAAAAAATTAATTGATAATTACCGTTAAAGTGGTGATATTCTATGATTTTAGGTGTTTGTCCTAACCCAAGTGTTGATATTACAATACCTGTAGAAAAATTAGTTTTACGGCAAACAAACCGGGCTGCAGCTTCAACAACAACTTATTCCGGCAAAGCAATCAATGCCTTAAAAACACTTAACGTTTTAGGTGAGTTTTGTGTTGCAACCGGCTTTATGTTTTCAAATGACAAAGAAATGTTTTTAAACGATTTGTCTGAACACAACATTGACAGCGCGTTTGTAACGCTTGACGGCGATGTAAGAAAAAATATAAAAATTGTTGAGCCCAACGGCCTGCTTACTGAAATAAACACACAAAGCGCAAATATAACTGAGGATGATAAAAACGCTTTGATAAAAAAAGTATCCAAACTTTCCGCCAAAGCAAAAGCAGTAATTATAAGTGGTAGTTTACCTGCAGATTGTCCTGACAATTATTACGGTGAGATTGTGGGCGCAATTGATAATAATACCGTAAAAATTGTTGATACACAGGGCAATATGCTTCTATCAACTCTTCAATATGGGGTTGATTTAATTAAACCGAATAAATTTGAGATTGAATGTATTGAAAACAGAAGTTTAACAAATGTAAGTGATATGGTTGCCGCTTGCAAAAAGCTTATAAAATTAGGGGCAAAAAACGTTTTACTTTCGCTTGGTGACAGAGGCGCAATTTTGTGCAATGAAAATGTGTGTCTTTTTGCCAACAGCCCAAAAGTTATTGTAAAATCTCCCGTTGGAGCAGGGGACAGCATGATAGGTGTTTGCGCAAAATTACTTACAGTAACTAATGATGCTAAAGAAATATTACGCTGTGCAATCGCCGCGGGCACTGCCTCTGTAATGACCAAAGGAACTAACCCGTTTAATATTGAAGATTTTAAATCAATATACAAAAAAATCGTTGTAAGCAGTATATAACATAATAAAAACTACGCACACATATTTTTAATATGTGAGGTGGTTTTTATAAAAAGAAAATTGTTTATACTGTCGGCTGTTTTTATACTGACATCAAGTTTAGTTTTAATGTACTTTTCAAATAATAAACAATTGCTTAAAATTTCTGTCTTCTCATCAAATATTAATCAGGAGACAATTATAATTGATGCAGGGCACGGCGGTTTTGACGGCGGCGCAGTTGCTTTGGACGGAACAGTTGAAAAAGATATTAATCTTTTAATATCTCATAAATTGAAAGATATGCTTCAATTGCAGGGCTTTAATGTTATTATGACGAGGTATGATGATTCGGCTACCGATAACACAGAAGACCAAAATATTTCTTCCCGCAAAACAAGCGACCTGCGCAATCGTCTGAGGCTTATGAATTCATCGCCGGATGCAATTTTTGTCAGTATTCATTTAAATAAATTTAATTTTGCTTCCGCTAACGGCTTACAGGTATTTTACTCACCTAATACTGCACATTCTAAAAATTTGGCTGAGCTTATTCAAACATCTGTAAAAACAATGCTTCAGCCGACTAATGACCGTGTAGTAAAAAAGGGAACAAAAAGCACATATTTGCTTTATAATGCAAGAATTCCGGCTGTAATTGTAGAATGCGGATTTTTGAGCAATACCGAAGAGCTTATTATGTTAAAAGATGATACTTATCAATCTAAACTTGCATTTTGTATTTTTTGCGGTATTACTGACTATTATAATAAAAACTAATGACCGCATCTTACTGTTTTTAAAAGACTTTCATTTCTTGAAAAATTGAGACAAAAGTATTATGGGCGAAGCTGACCGCTATCCGTCAAATGCAGAGGCGTTTAAAGCCGCAGACGACGCACTTTAGGAATTAATTAAAAGGTGAAATATTAATGGAAATAGGAGCGCAGTTTTTTACATTACGCGATTTCTGTAAGGATACCGAGTCTTTTTCCGAAACGCTTAAAAGAGTGGCGGAAATAGGCTATAAAACAGTACAGATTTCGGGAACCTGTGAGTTTGAACCTAAATTGCTTAAAGAGGAGCTTAAAAAGAACGGTCTTAAATGCGTGCTTACGCATACACCTGCGGATAAACTTCAAAACGATCCCACAAGAGTAGCGGCTGACCATGATGCATTTGACTGCAAATATGTAGGTCTCGGCTGGTTTGGCTTTAGCGAGGAAAATGACGGTCAGCACTATGATGACTTTATCCGTATTTATAAGCCGGTGGCAAATACACTTAAACAAAACGGTAAATATTTCATGCACCACAATCATGATCAGGAGTTTCAAAAGTATAACGGAAAACTTATACTGCATAGACTTGCGGAGGATTTTAGCCCTGATGAAATGGGATTTACGCTCGATACCTTCTGGGTTCAGGCAGGCGGCGGCGACCCTGCTTGGTGGATTGAAAGACTTTCGGGCAGAGTACCGTGTATTCACCTGAAGGATTATGCTTTCGGTAAAAAAATGGCGGTAATAGGCGAGGGCAACATTAATTTTGATCGCGTTTTTGAAAAAGCTGAGTCTGCGGGAACAAAGTATATGCTTGTCGAGCAGGACAACTGCAACGGTGAAGATCCCTTTGACTGTTTAAAGCGCAGTTACGACTTTCTGCGTTCTCGCGGTTTTGAATAATAGAAAATGCGGACATTAACCCCTAAAGACTTGACTGGGCAAAGCAACAAGGCTATGCCGAAAATATTACATATTTTTCAACCGCCGAGGAAATTCCTGACAGCAGCGTTATTATAACGCCTGCATTATCGCAGTTTCGCATTATTACCACACAAAATACGCGATAGAGTGTATGAAACGCGGTATTCGCGTTATGGTCGAAAGAGAGCTTTGCCAGAATTGATTACGATTATGAAGAAATTAAGCAGGGTAGTCCCTAGACCGCACATTAGGCATCGATTTCAAATTTAAACACGGTACTTTTTTCTGAAATCGCTCGGCGAAAGTCCTGTGTTGCTTTTAAAATCGCGGCTGAAATTACTGCTGTCCGAAAAACCGCAGGTTTCAACTATTTCGGATATGCTCATAGTTGTTTTGGCAATCAGGGCTTTCGCTTTTGCAATACGCAGAACTTTCAGATAATCCATAACCGAGTATCCCGTAACGGTTTTAAAAATGTGTGAAAGATAGTATTTGCTTATGTGATATTCATCGGCAAGCTCTATCAGGCTGTAAGCCCTGACTATGTCATTTTCAAACTGACGCTGAATTTTATTTACCGTCTCAAAATACTGTATGTCCGTTACCGAGAACATTTCAGGATAGCTGCGATAAACAGCGATAAGAAGCATATCAAGCAGCATAGAAAGCTTCTCTTCCCTGTAAGGAAAATTATTATTGAATTCCTCAGTAATTGTTTTAAAAATATAAACAGTTTCGGGTGTTTGCAGTTTTATTACCCTGTTAAAGCCTTCGGGACGGTTTGAAAGCACCGAATAAAGACGATTGTCCTTTACGGCGGAATTTAATATTTCGGGTGAAATTCTGATTTCATATCTTTCATATCTTTTGCCGACAATATTTACCGAATGTGACTCGGTTCTGCTGATGAATATAAGAGAACCGCTTTCCAAATTGTAGCTTTCATTGTTGACGGTAATTTGAGCGTTGCCGTTTAATACATATAAAATCTGGTGCGTATCATGATGATGCGCGCCTATTTTTTTAACTATGTCAGAGTATTTTACATTTTGGATATAAGATTGCATTTATACACACCTCATTCATATTTATTATATCAAAAATATTCAAAAAAGCAAGATTTACATAATTCAAAGCAATATAAATATTGTTATACGCTTGTTGCTTTACTATAATAAAACATAATAAGGTGTTTTTATGTTAAGAAAGGTATATATGACTAAAGAGGAGTTTGAAATCCAAAATTCGTTTTTAAAAACAAATCTGCCTCATTCGGAAGATACAGCAGTTTTAGGTGAAGAGTACAAAATCGGCAATAAAACGGTACATAACCGCCTTGCCTGTCAGGCAATGGAGGGATGCGACGGCACTTTTGACGGTAGACCCGACGAACTTACAAGAAGGCGTTACCGTCGCTTTGCTGAGGGCGGTGCGGGAATCATCTGGTTTGAGGCTACCGCCGTTTTAGAGGAGGGCAGAGCAAATCCCCGTCAGCTTTACATAAATGAAAACACACTTGACAGCTTTAAAAAGCAAGTAAATGACATAAAGGAAACCGCCCTAAAGGCTGGAGGTTATGAGCCGCTTGTTATTATGCAGGCAACACATTCGGGCAGATATTCAAAGCCGCAGAATACTGCATTTCTAAAGCCGGCGTTTCAATGATCACAACTCTTTTTGCCGACAGACTTGCGGAGTATGGTGTAACGGTCAATGAAATAAGACCGGGTATAATTGCAACAGGTATGACCGATAAAGTAAAGGCTAAATATGACGCACTTATTGATGGCGGGCTTTTGCCGATTAAGCGCTGGGGTCAGCCGGAGGATATTGCGAGCGCCGTATGGACTCTTGTGAACGGTTCGCTTCCTTATGTTACGGGTCAGTCAATTGATGCTGACGGCGGCTTCCATATAAGGAGACTGTAATGAAAATATATTCATACGACTGTGTTGTTATAGGTACTGGTGCGGCGGGATATAACGCCGCGTGCAGATTAAAGCAGTTCGGGAAAAACGTTGCAATAGTAACCGAGGCGGTTGGCTGCGGAACTTCAAGAAATACGGGGAGCGACAAGCAGACCTATTATAAATTAGGTCTTGGCGACGACAGCCCAGACAGCGTTTATAAAATGGCGGAAAACCTTTTTGCGGGCGGAAGTGTTGACGGCGACAACGCTCTCATAGAAGCCGCGCTGTCTGTTCGTTCATTTATGAATCTTTGCGAATTGGGTGTAGAGTTTCCCGTAAACCGTTACGGTGAGTACGTCGTCTATAAGACCGACCACGACCCATATGCGAGGGCAACGAGCGCCGGACCGCTCACCTCTAAATTTATGACCGAGGCTTTGCAGAAAAACGCGCAAAAGCTCGGTGTTGAGATACTTAGCGGCTATCTTGCAATAGAAATTCTTAAAAAAGATGATGCGGTTTGCGGGCTTTTGTGCATAGAAAAGTCAAGCTGAGCTTTAATTGCCTTTAAATGCGCCGACATTATAATGTCAACTGGCGGTCCGGCGGGAATTTACGCCGACAGTGTTTATCCCGAATGCCATACGGGCACTTCAAGCCTTGCACTGCTTGCGGGCGCAAAGGCTCAAAACCTTACCGAATGGCAGTATGGCTTGGCGTCGGTTAATCCGCGCTGGAATGTTTCGGGAACATATATGCAGGTTCTGCCGCGTTTTGTCTCTATTGATGAAAACGGCAAGCTGTGCGACGGACTTGAAGAAATGTTCCGTTTTACCGAGGAAATGGGCGATACACGAGCTAAAGTTCAGGAAACTTTTATTTCAGGAAATAAATTTAAATGCTTATGGCGCGATGTCCGTCCAATTCCGCAAAATGACAATTTCTTTGAAAATGTTTTGCGTGGATACAGGGAAAACAAGAATATTTATTAATAAAAAGCGATATGTAATCCTATAAAAGATATTGCTTACGGAGGCTAATATTATGTATAAACTCGGTTTGGTTTCTATTTCCTTCAGGGGTTTTGATGTTGAAACTATAATAAAGCATACTAAAAATGCGGGTCTTTCCTGCGTTGAATGGGGCAGTGATGTGCATGCTCCGAAAGATGATATCCCAAAGCTTAAAGAAATAGCAAGCTTGCAAGATAAATTCGGCATAACTTGCAGCTCATACGGAACATATTTCCGCTTAAGTGAAACTCCGATTGAAGAGCTTGAGGGCTATATAAATGCCGCCAAGATATTAGGAACCGATATTTTAAGGCTCTGGTGCGGGAATAAGGATTCACAGGAGTATTCTTCATCTGAGAGGGAGGATTTGTTTGTCGAATGTATTAAAGCGGCAAAAGTTGCTGAAAGTAACGGAGTTAAGCTTTGTATGGAGTGTCATAACGGTACTTTTACAAACACTAAGGATTCGGCACTTAAATTAATGCAAGCCGTTGATTCGAACAGCTTTCGTATGTATTGGCAACCGAACCAGTACAGAACTCAAGAGGAAAATCTACAATACGCCGAGTCTTTAGCTGACTATACCGAGCACATCCACATTTTTAATTGGAACGGAGATATGCGTTTTCCTTTGAAAGACGGTACCAGTATTTGGAAAAAATATCTTGAAAAGTTCAAAGGTAAAAAAACATTACTTCTTGAATTTATGCCGGATGATAATATTAGCTCTTTGATGACTGAGACAGCGGCACTCAGAAAAATTGCGGAGGCTGAAAAATGAAATCAATATTTTTAGGCGATAAGGCGAATATAAACTGTGTATATGCGCAGGAAATAACCGATAAATTAGCAGAGACTGCGGGCTTAGATAGAGAGATTTATATAAAGGAAGCTGTGCTGCAGGGAAAGACTGATACAAGGCATACCGAATATATTTTTTCCACATGGGGAATGCCTGAATTATCAGAGGAGGAAATTAAATCTTTTTTCCCGAACCTTAAAGCGGTGTTTTACGCCGCCGGTACTGTTCAGACGTTTGCCCGTCCGTTTCTTAATTGCGGAGTAAAGGTGTTCAGTGCATGGGCGGCTAACGCCGTTCCTGTTGCCGAATACACAGTGGCTCTTATAATACTTGCAAACAAGGGATACTATTTGACTTCACGGCTTGCGAGCGAGGGAAAGTATGACGATGCAAGGAAAATATTCAATAATTATTCTGGTAATTACGGAGCTAAAATCGGAATTATCGGGGCTGGAATGATAGGAAAGCTTGTGATAGAAAAGCTAAAAGCATATAAGCTGGAAGCTCTTGTTTTTGACCCGTTTTTGTCTGATGAAAAAGCAAACGAATTAGGAGTTAAAAAGGCATCGCTGGAGAAAATATTTTCTGATTGTGATGTTGTATCCAATCATTTGGCAAACAATTTCCAAACCCGCGGAATGCTCTGCGGAAAGCTGTTTTCTTCAATGAAGCCTTATGCGACTTTTATTAACACCGGAAGGGGCGCACAAGTGGTAGAGAGCGATTTGATACGCGCTTTAAACGAAAGACCTGACTTGACAGCTATACTTGATGTTACCGAGCCCGAGCCACCGTTGCCCAAAAGTGATTTTTATAGGCTTAAAAATTGTATTTTAACCCCTCATATAGCGGGCAGCAACGGTACAGAGGTTCACAGAATGGCGAAATTTATGCTGGCGGAATTTGAAGCGTTTGCTCAAAATAAGCCTTGCCGTTTTGAAGTCACGGCAAAAATGCTAGAAACAATGGCATAATATAATAAGGATATTAGGTATTTTGGGAAAATACATACCTGTAGTAGTAATTAATAAGTTATCCAAAACGGATAAAATTTTATAAGCGCTCAAAGCGAACGGCATTAGCTGTGCCGAAATCACATTCAGAACCGCCTGTGCTAAAGAGGCTATTGAATATGCCTGCAAAAATTATCCTAAAATGTCGATAGGTGCGGGTACGGTCATTAACGCCGAGCAGTGTAAAGATGCATTAGCCGCAGGAGCGCAGTTTATTGTTTCCCCGGGACTTTCGGTAACTGTTGCGGAAATTTGCAAGGAAAATAATATACCATATTACCCCGGCCGTGCAACACCTACCGAGATTATGCAGGCTTTGGAATTAGGCATTACAACGGTTAAATTCTTTCCATCGAATGTTTACGGAGGCTTAAAGGCATTAAAGGCACTTTCCGCTCCGTTCACACAGGTGAAATTTATTCCGAGAAAAGGGCGCGTCACAGCGCAGCTCGGTCTGCGTTTATGACCGTAAGTATTCAGCTATTCAGCAGGCAGAGACTACTGATTTTGATTGGGACAGCATCTTTGAGGGTGCGGACTGGTTCCACTTTACGGGCATTACTCCGGCTCTCGGCGAAAACCTTGTTGAAATTTGCAAGCAGGCTTGTATCGCCGCAAAGAAAAAGGGCGTAAAAATTTCCTGCGACTTAAATTACAGAGGAAAGCTTTGGACGAGAGACGAAGCAAGAAGGGCTATGACCGAGCTTTGTAAGTATGTTGATGTCTGTATTTCCAACGAAGAGGACGCCAAGGACGTTTTCGGAATTTAGGCAGAAAACACCGATATTTACGGCGGCAAGCTCGATAAAGAGGGCTACAAATCGGTTGCAAAGCAGTTAGCCGATAAGTTTGGCTTTGAAAAGGTGGCAATACTCTTAGAAGCTCGATTTCCGCCAGCGACAAGTCTGGGCAGGTATGCTTTACGACGGCGTGGATTATTACTTTTCAAAGGAATATCACTGCACATTGTTGACCGCGTGGGCGGCGGTGACAGCTTCGGCGGCGGGCTGATTTATTCTCTGCTTACCGGCAAATCCTCAAAGGATGCTATTGAGTTTGCGGTCGCCGCAAGCGCATTAAAGCACTCGGTAGAGGGCGACTACAACCGTGTTTCGGTTGCTGAGGTCGAAAAGCTAGCAGGCGGCGACGGATCTGGCAGGGTGTAGAGATAATTATGTATTTGAATACTCTCTTAAAATTAAACGTAATATTACATTAATGATTATTGAACATAGCGTTACCCAATTAAACAGCAAGTAAAACTTGCTGTTTTTGTTTTGCAAAGTTTGAAACAAAATTTACGAAACAGCAGAAGTATTTTGTGTTAATTTTCCTTAAAAAGTTGGGATGTTAAATCTGGCAGCAACATTATTAGCTTTAAATTTTATTTATTATATAACTAAATCAATTTAATCAGACCCTTATAATATTATATATCTCAAAGAAAATTATAATAAATCTCTCAGAGTTCATTGTGTTATTGATATTGAAAATATTGTGAAATTAGATTATAATATAGGTGTTGCATTTCACGGCAGCGTTTTTCGACATTGAAAAGGATGAACACTTTAAAACGATAACAGAAATTGCGGATATTTATGCTTGTATTTTCTCGAAGGACAAGGATAAAATACATATTATCTATGAGAGCAAAAGTATCCTAAATCTATAGTATTATCTTACTCATAACGGCTTATAGGTATTTCACTTACCTAATTACTGACTATTATAATAAAAACTAAAGGACGATGATTATGGCAGCAAAAATTAAAACCGTATATGTATGCTCTAACTGCGGATATTCGTCTTTAAAACCGAGCGGTAAATGCTCTAACTGCGGCGAGTGGAACACAATGGATGAGCAAGTGATTTCAACTACTAATACATATTCAAACGCAAAAACTTCCACCGTTTCAGCGCAGCCGCTTACTGATATAATTTTAAGCGATAATTTTAGATATAAAACAGGCATTTCGGAGCTTGACCGTGTATTAGGCGGAGGTATTGTCAAAGGTTCAATGATACTTCTTGCGGGTGACCCCGGTATTGGTAAATCAACGTTATTACTACAAATAGCAAAAAGTCTTGAAACCAATCTTAAAATATTATATGTTTCCGGCGAAGAATCGCCATCACAGATAAAAATTAGGGCTCAGCGTCTTGGCGCCGTCACCGAAAACTTATATATTGTTTCCGACACCAACACACAGCAGGTATGCGATTATATCGCTGATTTTAAGCCTGATATTGTTTTTGTTGATTCAATACAAACAATGTATATTGATGAAATTCCTTCTTCTAGAGGAAGTATAGTGCAGGTGCGCGAGTGTACAAGTCTTTTATTGCGCACAGCTAAAATACTTAATATACCCGTTATTCTTGTAGGTCACGTCAACAAAGGCGGTGATATTGCAGGTCCGAAAGTTATGGAGCATATTGTTGATACTGTACTTTATTTTGAGGGCGACCGTACACAGTCTTTAAGAATACTGCGTGCAACAAAAAACCGTTTTGGCTCAACCAATGAAATGGGCGTTTTTGAGATGGAAGAAAATGGTCTTGTTCAGGTAATTAATCCCTCAATACTTTTACTTAGCGGAAGATTACCTATGGTTTCGGGCAGTACTATTACCTGCACAATGGAAGGTTCACGCCCCTTACTTGCCGAAATACAGGGCCTTGTTACCGCCGCAGGATACGGTAACCCAAAACGCGTTGCTACGGGCTTTGACCATAACAGACTGTCTTTGCTTATTGCTGTTTTGGAAAAACGCGCAGGTATACAATTTTCAAATCTTGATACCTACATTAATGTAATTTCAGGACTTTATCTGGATGAACCTGCCGTTGACCTTGCGGTAGTATTATCACTTGCTTCAGGTTTGCGCGACACTCCTGTTCCTGATAATCTTATTGCCTTCGGTGAGGTAGGTCTTTCGGGAGAAATACGTGCTGTACCACATGCCGCAAGGCGCATAAGCGAAGCTGGACGGTTAGGTTTTTCTGCTTGTATGCTGCCAAAGGCGTGTGAAAAACAGCTTATAGGCTTTGATACGGGCGGTGTCGAACTTATATATGTACGCACAGTGCGCCAGGTTATTGAAAAGATTTTATAAATAATTACTTTGTTATGCGGACAGCTTCGTTGCTGTCCGTATTTTTTATATAATACGGACATTTTTTATTAATACTGTTTACAACAGCTATTTTGTTGAGATTGCATTCACCGTCTTTTTGGTATTTACAATCAAGCAAGCAGGGAATAAGAGCCATTTTTACCACCACATTATATTATCTGCTGAATAAATATTTTCATACAAGTAACATATATTGGACAAGATTCATAGTATGTACAAAGCGCCTTATTAACGCTTTTAATGGAGGAAAAAGTTATGAAAGAAATTAATGAATATTTTGATTATTCTAATAAAGAATACTTTGTCCCAAGAAAAAAATCGTTTGGGAAAACGCCATTGGATGAGTTACCTCTTGCAATGGCATATGTGCCTTTTCAAAAGTTAGGTTCTACCTATGAACAGACACAGGCATTAAGTAACGGAACCTTGTTTCCTGAGCTTTTTAAGCCATTTTACGGAAATAAATGCGGCAGGAGAGATTAAATTATGAATGAAAGAGAAACACTTTTAAGAAGAATTTCTAGCGCCCAGTTTGCAGCATGGGAACTTCATATGTATCTTGATACACATCCCGATGATACGCAGATATTAAAAAGCTATGAAAAATACGAAAGGGAAGCCAGGGAATTAATTGCAAAATTTGAAAGTCAGTTTGGTCCCTTGGTAAGCACCGATGTTTTTGGTGACAACCGCTGGGATTGGATAAATGATCCTTGGCCGTGGGATATTCAAGGAGGTATGTACTAATGTGGCAATATCTTAAAAAATTACAGTATCCGATAAAAATTAAAAATCCCGACCCTAAACTTGCAAGTATTATAATCACGCAATACGGCGGTCCGGATGGCGAGCTCGGCGCAAGCTTACGTTATTTAAGTCAGCGTTTTGCAATGCCTTACGATGAACTTAAAGGATTATTAACGGATATAGGTACCGAAGAATTAGCACATTTGGAAATGATTGGCACAATTGTTCATCAGTTAACACGAAACTTGAATGAAGAAGATATCAAAAAAGCCGGATTTGACGCATATTTTGTTGATCATACAACAGGAATATATCCTTCATCTGCATCAGGCGTGCCCTTTACAGCAGCGTATATACAGTCAAAAGGCGACCCAATAACTGACCTACACGAAGATATGGCAGCTGAACAAAAAGCACGCACGACCTATGACAATATTTTGCGTTTTTGCGATGACCCCGATGTTAAAGATGCAATTAAATTCTTGCGTCAACGTGAGGTTGTCCATTACCAACGCTTTGGCGAAGCGTTACGCATTGTTCAGGATAAACTTAATTCCCGCAATTTCTATGCGTTTAATCCTGCATTTGATATACACTGTAAAAAAAGTGATGTTTAATAGTAAAAAGCCGATATACATCTTCACATAAAGGCTTTAACTTTTTGCTCAGTTGACATTTTCAAATCTAAACCATCAATAAAGCAGATGAGATTTTTCTCATCTGCTTTATTTACACATATTTAGCCATTGTTACTTTACTTAATATCTTTATTTTTAGGTGGTGTTTTTCTAGCAAGCGGATTAGAATTTACCGCTGAGCGTACCTGTTCGTCAGAAACGTGGGTATAAATCTGAGTTGTACCTAGATTTTTATGACCAAGCAGGTCTTTTAATACACGAATATCAACATTTCCGTGTTGATACATTAATGTTGCCGCCGTGTGCCTTAATTTATGTACCGATAATCCACTATCGCCAAGGCCTGCTTCCTCTAAACGCTTGTATACAATATGTTGCACAGTTTTGTTGCTAAGTCTCTTTTTATTTCGGCTTATAAAAAGTGCATTTCGGTCAGCAGCAGACACACCGTCAGTATTGCGATAGGGGAGATAAGCTTTAATTGAAGCAACACAGGCATCGTTTAAGTATATCATCCTTTCTTTATTTCCTTTACCGGTAATTTTAAGAGAATTATCGTCCCTAAAATCGGTAATATTTAAACTGCATAATTCACTTAAACGCATTCCGCAATTTAAAAATAAAGTAATAATACAATAATCACGTTCTTTATTATTGCCATCAATATTTTCAAGAAGCTTTATGCTTTCGTTTAAGGTTAAATGCTTTGGCAAAGATGCTTTTATTTTAGGAGTATCAAGTTGCTCAGCAGGATTATTTTCGATAATATGTACTTGATTAACAAGATACTTGAAAAAAATACGCAAAGTTGAAGCTTTACGTGCTCGGGTAGTGTTGTTGTTTTCGCGTTCGTTTTTGCAGAAAACTAAAAAAGAATGTAAATCATATAGACTTATTGAACGAATAAGCTCATCATCAACACAATCAATCGTAATATCTTTAAAATCAATATCATTCCGGGTTTTATTGCGTATGTAGAGAATATATCTGAAAAAAGTTTTAAGGTCGTTATAATATTCTTCAATAGTATTTGTGGATTTTCCCTTAATAGTTTCACTGTATGTTAAAAAATTTCTTATTATAGGGGGCGCTTCCATAATTAAATTATGTTTCAAATAAGACACCTCAAATCATAGTGTGAATTATACAAAACTTTATGAACGAATTATACAAAACTTCTATCAAATAGTCAAGATAAATTTTATAACGTTTTTTTGCAGGGAAACCATATAAAAACATACTGTGCGAATATATTAATGCAGGTTTGTTTGAGTAATCCTAATAATAAACATTTTAATCAATTTTAATATAGCTATGCGTATATAGCTATGAAAGTTAATCAAATATTTTTGTGTTAAATGATAATTTGTTAAACATAAATAAACTGAGACGATGCTATGGTGCAAAAAGTAATAAAAATCTAAACTCATTGTCAAAATATATATTAAAACGAAAATATACTAACCAAATTTAAAAAAACAGAATATAAAAATCAATTATTTCAAATTTAATTATTTTATATTAATAAAAAAGCTGAAATATATTAATCGAATTACTTTTGGTGTTTTATGGTATTATAATGTAAAACTTTATTTAACTCAGTTTTCGTTACCCTTAATTATACAAAACATTGATTTTGTATAATTATTATAATTTTTTTCACCCGCTTCTCTGTCATAATCATTCTTTTTGAATCGCAGATATTTAGTAAATACATAATTTATATTTTAAAAAATCAAATTTTTAAATACGCCAATAACATAGTTTACCTCAGAGTAATTGTCAAAATTAACAATATCATGCCTTCATATATAATGTTATTATGTTTTGTGACAAAAATTTTTTATCTACTTGTTATATTAAAAAAATTGTGTTATTATTGTCACTTGGAGGCGATATTTTGGCGATTATAACGTTTTTAATATCTTTAATCAACAATGTTTCCAACGCAATCGGATATCTTCTTAAATATAAAACTTTATATAAAATTATTGGTTTTTTTACTACACGTAAATTTAAACCTGCTAAAAAGAATCATAAATATGCAATTCTAATTGCTGCGCGCAATGAAGAAACTGTTATCGGCAACCTTATTGAAAGTATTTTAATTCAGGATTATCCCCATGATTTAATAACAACATTTGTTGTTGCTGATAATTCAACTGACAATACCGCAAAAATTTCCAGAGAAATGGGCGCTATCTGTTATGAGCGCACCGATACTGAACACCGCACTAAAGGTTACGCTTTACAGTTCCTTGTTGAGCAAATCCGCCGTGATTACGGTATTGAAAGCTTTGAGGGTTATTTTATTTTTGATGCCGACAATCTTTTAGAGCCTGATTATGTATCGCGTATGAATGATTCTTTTGATGCAGGCGAAAAAATTATTACTTCTTACCGTAACACAAAAAACTTTGATGCAAACTGGATAGCAGCTTCATATGGTATACACTGGTTGCGTACTGTCCGTAACGAGCACAGAGCCCGTTCGCTGTGCAGGCTTGCAACGCGTATTCAAGGCACGGGATTTTTGTTTGCAAGCGAAACTATCAAAGACGGTTGGAATTATACTAGCTTTACTGAAGACCGCGCATTCTGCGCTGATGCTGTTGTAAATGGATACCGCATCAGCTATAATCACGATGCTATATTCTATGATGAACAGCCTGAGAATTTTAAAATTGCTTTGCGCCAGCGTATTCGTTGGTCAAAAGGTCATTTACAAGCTTTTGGTGAGTCTGGCTGGCCGCTTTTTAAACAGATTTTCACAAAAAATAACGCTTCAAATGAATTTTGCGATGATAACATTCCTAAATGGAAGAAGATTTTGTACGATATTCGCTTTCGCTTTATGACATTCGATATGTTATCTGTTATTTATCCGCGCTCTTTGTTTATTTTCTTTAAGAGAATTGTTATTTTTTGGTTGCGTGCAACTGCATTTCTTGCTTTTACACAGATTTTGGCAGGCGCTCTTTATCCGCCTGACATTTTCTCAAATCTCTTTTCTTGGTTTGACCCATCAACAGCAAGCAGCGGTTCGGTATTAGGTATGATGACACTGGTTGCAGTTTCGTGGTCACTTAATACTTGGTTAAATAACACCCTTACAGCAGCTTATATCTTTTTTGTTGAGCGCAAGCGTATTAAACACATAAAATGGTATAAAAAACTATATTTCTGCCTTATGTTTAATATTTTTGATATTATAGGCAGGTTAACAATGGTAGCAGCATTATTTATGAAAGTTGAATGGAAACCTATTCCCCATAAATCAGATGTAAAAATCGCTGATTTAGTACATAAATAAAGTTTATACAATAAAGAAAGCAAAGAAAGCGACGGTTTTTACCGCCGCTTTCTTTATTGTTTTTTGTTTGTCACATAATTTAAAATTGCAATAACAAGCACAATTACAGCTGTTACAAGAAAAATTCCGAGCATTCCTTTTCCCATAATGCTAATAGATTGTAATATGTTTTCTGTATTAAACATACTTTATCCTCCCTACCTTAAGAATGCAAGCATCAGCCCGCCCGCAATAACAGAAGCAATCTGTCCTGAAACATTAACACCAATTGCATGCATAAGCAAGAAGTTGCTGCTGTCTTCTTCCCTGCCCATTTTATGAACGATTCTTGCAGACATCGGGAAAGCAGAAATGCCTGAAGCGCCAATCATGGGATTAATTTTATTTTTAGAGAATAAATTAATAAGCTTTGCAAGCATAATACCGCCGAATGTATCAAATATAAAAGCAAACAAACCAAGCAACATAATACCCAAAGTTTCAACGCGTATAAATTCTTTTGCAGTCATACGTGCGGAAATTGTAAGACCAAGGAAAATGGTTATTAGGTTTGCAAGAACAGTCTGCGCAGTATCAGAAAGCGAATTAAGCACACCGCACTCTCTTATAAGGTTACCGAACATTAAAAAGCCGATAAGTGCAACTGCGTCAGGAGCAACAACGCCTACAATAACTGTAACAATAATCGGAAAAAGTATTTTAGTTACTTTTGAAACCTTTTTGCCGTTATATTCCATTCTTATAAGACGTTCTTTTTTGGTTGTGCAAATCTTAATAATAGGCGGCTGAACGATTGGAACAAGCGCCATATACGAGTAAGCCGCAACCATTATTGCCGCAGTGTACTGTGAATTAAGGACATTTGCTACAAATATTGATGTGGGACCGTCAGCAGAACCAATGATTGCAACAGAAGCGGCATCATTTATATTAAATCCAAGTAAGGTTGCAAGAAACAATGTAAAGAATATTCCAAACTGCGCTGCGGCACCAAAAAGCATTAACTTAGGATTGGTAAGCAAAGGCTCGAAATCAATCATTGCACCAATACCTATAAATAAAATCAAAGGCATAAGCTCATTATTTTCAATACCAATGTCAAAAAGGCGGTCTATTACACTTTTTGCACCCGATTCAGGCAGATTGATAAGTATTGCACCAAAACCCATCGGCAACAGCAAAGTAGGCTCCATATCTTTTTTGATTGCCAAAAAAATAAGTACTCCGCCAATTACCCACATTGCAGCCTGTTGCCAGGAAATATGGGCAAGGTTTTGAATAAGAACGTCCATAGTAATGCCTCTCTTTTGTTTATTTGCACAAAACATTAAAAATTATATTTAAATATTCTGAAAATGTCAATAAAATTGTAAAAAAAAATAATAAAATATGAATAAATATTAAGTTTTCTATTGTGTTTAAAGAAATTTTTGGTATAATAGTTTTATCTTGTTTAATTAAGGAGTATAAATATGACAAGCGAAAACATACAGCACTTGATTGCAATGGTTATTTATATGGCTGCTGTTATTATTATTGGCGCCGTTTTTGCAAAACGTGCAAATAAAAATGCTGAATCTTACTTTTTGGGCGGACGCACATTAGGCCCATGGATTACTGCTTTCAGTGCCGAAGCTTCAGATATGTCGGGATGGCTGCTTATGGGATTGCCCGGTCTTGCTTACTGGACAGGTCTTGCTGATGCAGGCTGGACCGCAATAGGCCTTTTTCTTGGTACATATTTTAACTGGCTTATTGTATCCAAAAGATTGCGCAGATACAGCTATCAGTTAGATACATTTACTATCCCCGGTTTCTTTTCAAAGCGTTTTAGAGAGAAAAACAAAATTATCCTTATAATTGCTTCATTGTTTATAGTTGTATTCTTTACAGTTTATGCAGGTCAATGCCTTGCTTCCTGCGGTAAGCTTTTTGTAAATCTTTTCGGCCTTAAATATCACGAAATGATGATTGTAGCGGCAATTTTTGTTTTATTCTATACCTTCCTCGGCGGATTCCTTGCAGAAAGCGCATCTGACTTTATGCAGGCGATTGTTATGGTTGTAGCTCTTGTAACAATTCTTATAATTTCAGTTGCACACGCAGGCGGTATCGCTGCAGTGATTGAAAACGCACAAAACTATGACGGCTTCCTGTCATTGATAAGAACAGCAGCCCCTCCAACCGAAGAAGCAAATACTTTTGGCACAGGCAATAGCTTCAGCGCTTTAAGCATACTTTCTGCTCTTGCTTGGGGTCTTGGCTACTTTGGAATGCCGCAGGTTCTTTTACGATTTATGGGTATCCGCTCCGAAAAAGAGCTTACCCGTTCACGCCGCGTTGCATGTGTATGGCTTATAATAGCTATGTCTGCCGCTTTGTTTATTGGTATTGTTGGCAGAAGCCTTACAAATATTAATTATCTTTCAAATGCTGAAGCCGAAAATATCTTCATTGATATGTCTAAATTCTTGCCGCCTATTCTTGCCGGTTTTGCTTGCGCAGGCATTCTTGCGGCATCAATAAGCTCTTCTGATTCATATTTGCTTATCTCTACATCCGCAATTTCTGAAAACATCTATCACGGTATTTTCAAAAAGGATGCAACCGATAAGCAGGTTATGTTGGTTTCAAGAATTGCAATGGCTATTATTACAATAATTGCTATGATTATTGCCTGGGATTCAGACAGCACCATCTTTGGTATAACATCGTTTGCATGGGCAGGCTTTGGCGCAACATTTGGTCCTTTGATGCTGTTCAGTCTTTTCTGGAAACGCACAACATACTCAGGTGCAATAGCTGGTATGCTATCAGGCGGCATAATGGTATTTGTTTGGAAGCTTCTCTTGAAACCTTTAGGCGGCTTTTGGGGAATTTATGAACTTCTCCCCGCTTTCATTATTTCAAGCCTCGTGATACTCATAGTTTCTCTTTGCACCAAACAACCTTCTAAAGAAATTCAGAATGATTTTGCAGCAACTATGATTGCTTAAAAGATTATTTTATACAGCTGTAGGTTTACTTACAGCTGTTTTTTTAATTGTAAATTTTTATTTAACTGATAATATGCTGTAGGATTACAATAGATGTGTTACAGAATCTAATAAAAAATAGTGACGAATGGAAAATCCTGTGTTACAGTTAAGTTGCTGAGACAAAACAGACAGGAGGATTAACCATTCGTCATGAAAACCGTAACACAAACTATACTGTATCGTCAAGCATTAATTAAATATTCTGAAAAATACGGTGTAACAAAGGCTGCAATTAGATACAAAACCAACCGCCAATATATTTACCGTTGGAAAAAGCGTTATGACGGAACACTTGCATCTTTGGAGGATAGGTCGCACCGCCCACATCACCACCCAAACGAGCATACCGCCGATGAGCTTAAGCTCATTGCAGATATGAGAAAAAAATGCCAATTCAGGTTTGGTAGTGTTTTGGGTAAAACTTCGCCAAAGAGGTTACACACGCTCGGCAACAGGTTTGTACCGAGTATTAAGACGGCAAGTACAAATGGCGGTTAAGCCGCCCAATCCAAAGTATATAGCAAAGCCTTATGAGCAAATGCAGTATCCCGGTCAAAGAGTGCAGATAGATGTAAAATTCGTACCGGCCGCGTGTATTGTAGGAGAAGCAAGACGAATATTCAAGATTTCGCTATTTAGAGGCTTTTGAGGAACATAGCAGTTACAGTTCTGCCGTGTTCTTAGAACACCTACAAAAGCGTTTTCCGTTTAAGATAGAGTGTGTTCAAACGGATAACGGTCAAGAATTCACAAAACGATTGGGTAACACAGAAAATCCAACCCCCACACTGTTCGAGTCGCGACTCGAACAGTGTGGAATAAGGCACAAACTCATAAAGCCCTACACGCCAAGACATAACGGCAAGGTTGAGCGTTCACATCGCAAGGATAACGAATATTTTTATGCAACCCATACTTTTTACTCTTTTGATGACTTCAAAAGCAACTTTCTGTTCACAACAGAAACTATAACAACTTTCCGATGCGTCCACTTAATTGGAAATCTCCTGCCCAATTTATTAAGGCTTTTATTCAAAATGGAGAACTTTTCTAATTTTGTAACACATCATTGACAAACCTACACAAAATCTATAAGAAATAAGATAATAAGTATTGACAGCCTTTGGAAGCGGTGATATAATATGTCATGTGGTTAGCCTTTGCTAATCATTTTTCAGCACACGGCAGTTAGCCGTAACTAACTTATAGACAGGTGATGTTTTATGAATTTACTTTCTGCCGCCGAAGGCAAGGAATATATCATTACGCAAATCAATACTAACGACGAAGAGTTAAATTCTTTTTTATTCTCTCTTGGATGCTACAGCGGAGAGCCTATTACGGTTGTTTCCTTTAAAAAGGGCGGTTGCGTGGTTTCTATAAAGGACAGCCGCTACAGTATTGATAATCAGCTTGCCGAAGCCATTTGTATTGAATAATTTAAAAGAAAAACCGTTAACGACTCTTTTTTAATTGTTTTGAGTTATCCATTGCTAACCGCTAGCTTTGTTTTAAGAATTTATATAGTCAAAATGTAAGGAGAGTGTATACTATGAGAATTGCCTTAACAGGTAACCCTAACAGCGGTAAAACCACAATGTACAATGCTCTTACCGGCCGAAATGAAAAAGTTGGCAACTGGGCGGGTGTTACTGTTGACAAAAAAGAGCATTCTATTAAAAAAGCTTACTATTCAGGTGTGCAGCAGCTGATTGCAGTTGACCTGCCGGGCGCTTATTCAATGTCTCCCTTTACATCAGAGGAAAGTATCGCAAGCTCTTATGTAAAGAACGAAAACCCTGATGTTATTATTAACATTGTGGATGCTACTAACCTTAGCCGAAGCTTGTTTTTTACTACACAACTTTTAGAGCTTGGGATTCCTGTTATTGTTGCACTTAACAAGACAGATATTAACAAAAAGAAGAATACCGTCATTGATACCGCAGCTTTATCACAAAAACTCGGCTGTCCTGTTGTTGAAACCGTTTCAACCTCTGCTGACGGTTTAAAGGTTGTTGTTGAAACCGCCGTTGCTCAGGCAGGAAAAGCACAAAAAGCACCTTATAATCAGGCGATTGTTGACCCGACTAATAAAAAAGCTGTTGAAGCAGAAGACCGTAAGCGTTTTGCTTTTGTAAATAAAATTGTCAGCGCGGTTGAAACCCGTAAGGTTTTAACAAAAGACAAGAACATAGGCGATAAAATTGACAATGTTCTGACAAACAAATGGCTGGGCATTCCCATTTTTGCAGTTGTTATGTTCCTGGTATTTCAGATTTCGCAAGTTTGGGTAGGTACTCCTATTGCTGATTTGTTTGTTGCCATGCTGGAAGCTTTCCAAAATTGGATTGGGGAACTGCTTGCAAATGCTAACCCTTTGTTTTACTCTTTACTTGTTGACGGTATTATAGGCGGCATTATTGCTGTTATTGGCTTCTTGCCGCTGGTTATGGTAATGTATTTCCTTATTGCCATTTTGGAAGACTGCGGTTATATGTCCCGCGTTGCCGTAGTATTAGACCCCATCTTTAAAAAAGTCGGTCTTTCGGGCAAATCGGTTATCCCATTTGTTATGACCGTAGGCTGTGCCGTTCCCGGCGTTATGGCAAGCCGTACCATCCGCAACGAGCGCGAACGCAGAGCCACCGCTATGCTTGCTCCTTTTATGCCCTGCGGTGCAAAAATCCCCGTAATTTCACTGTTTGCAGGCGTTTTCTTCGACAATGCAGGATGGGTAAGCACCGTAATGTATCTTTCGGGTATCGTTCTTATCTTTCTTGGTGCTCTGCTTGTTAACAAAATTACAGGTTATAAAGCAAGAAAATCCTTCTTTATTATTGAGCTTCCCGAATACAAGGTGCCCTCTCTTTGGGGTGCATTCGAATCAATGTGCAGCAGAGGAAAGGCTTACATAGTTAAAGCCGCTACAATTATTTTGCTTTGCAACACCGCTGTACAGATTATGCAGACATTTGACTGGAGCTTTAAAGTCGCCGAAAGCGCAGACAAATCAATTCTCGCTTCCATAGCAGGTACATTTGCATATCTGCTTGTTCCTGTTGTCGGTGTACTTTCCTGGCAACTGGCGGCAGCAGCCGTAACAGGCTTTATTGCTAAAGAAAACATTGTCGGTACGTTAGCCGTTTGCTTTGTGGGTCTTGAGAATTTTATTAACACAGAAGAGCTGACTCTCATGGACGGCGCAGGCACAGAGGTTGCGAACATTTTTGCTATTACTAAGGTTGCAGCACTTGCATATTTGATGTTCAACCTTTATACTCCTCCCTGCTTTGCTGCTATCGGAGCTATGAACGCTGAAATGAAGAGCGGAAAATGGCTCTTGGGGGGTATTGCTCTCCAACTTGGTGTTGGTTATACCGTTGGTTATCTGGTATATCAGATTGGCACACTTATCACCACAGGCGCTTTCGGTGCCGCCTTCCTGCCCGGTCTTATTGCAGTAGCCGTAATGGCAGCAATTGTTGTATGGCTGTGTATACGTGCCAACCGTAAAATAAAGGTTGAATATACTCTTGGCGAGAAAAAGAAAACCGTAGCTACCGGCATATAATTAAAGGTTGTTTATTATTATGGAAAATATAATTATTATTGCCATACTTGTTGTAATTTTAGGACTTGCAGCATTATACATTTACAAATCCAAAAAAAGCGGCAGTAAATGTATCGGATGTCCGTACGCAAAAAGTTGCCAATCTAAAAGCTGCAGCACCGCGCAAAACTACAGATAAAAAATATGAGATAACTCTCATTAAATACTTTTTGATGAAACAGACGGCCGGTTTTTGAAGTGAACCCCAAAGTTCTGACAAAATTTAATATTAAATTGTTTGCGAATGAGTTCGGAATTGTACCGGGCTCATTCCTTTTGGTTTTAGAGAAACTCTTTCGTTGTTGTAGTAATGAATCTCCATTCGCAAGCATTGGTTCTCGGCAATTGAATCTTCTTCAACTCTTTTTTCTAACTTAGGCGGTCTTCATTTTCTTGTTCCGCCGGCGGAACAAGCTCTGCCGCGTCTTTCCTTCATAAGACCTTCGGCTCCTTCTTCTGGGTATATTCGTTCCTACCTATGCAACATAGATGCAACTGCTGATTCAGACTGTCTTACCAACCGGTATTTTCGCGCAGTTTCCCTATATCCTAAATTGTGTTCTCGCATATCCATTATAACACCTATTTTGAATTCTGCACTATAAACCTTGTTTTTTCTTCCTGTTTTACCCATAAAAATATGCACCTCCAAAAGTGTCTAACTTTTGGGGTGCATATCAAGAAACATCTCATTTTTATAATTTTATCGATTTTGCCGCCGCTTTGCCTGCGATCATACCGCTTGACCAGGCAAAAGAAAGATTGTAACCGCCGCAGTCACCGCAAACATCAAGAATTTCTCCTGCGGCATATAAACCTTTGTGTTTTTTTGACTCTAAGGTTAAACTATCAAACTCGTTTGTGTTAAGACCGCCAAAGGTTGCTTGCGCATTGTTATGACCGCAGTCGTTTATAACTTTAAAACTAAAGCTTTTAAGAGCTTTTGCAATATTTAACGCTTGTTTTTCGGATATATCGCCGCAGCAAGCCTGCAAAGATAAACCTTGCTCTTTTATAATAACCTGACCGAGCCGTTTATTTAACATGCCCGTAAAAAATTCAGACAGCGGTCTTGTGTAAAAATATTGAGCGCGATTATATAAGAGTTTGGCAAGAGTGTCAAGATTATTTTTACACATAAGGTCAAGACATATGGTGCTGTCCGGTCTTGCAACCCCTGAAAGCTGTAAAATAGGCGGGCCCGAAAGACCGTAATCACAAAACAAGACTTCGCCATACTCGCTTCTGACAGATTTTCCTCCGACAACTGCCGTTGCAAGGCAGTCAACCTTTATGCCTTTAAGCTGACACACAATGCGGTTTTCGGTTTTAAGCTGAACAATAGCGGGCAGCAAGGGTGTTCTTGTATGACTTAAACCGGCCGCAAGTTTAAAACCTGAACCGTCGCAGCCTAATTTTTGACCGCCTGCAAGGCCGCCTGTGGCAAGTATTACGCGTTTAGCAATAATCTTTTCGCCGTCAGCAGATAATTCAAAGCCATCCCTTGATGCATTTATATCAGCTATTTTGCAACCGCAGTTAAGATTTACTCCAAGCCGTTCACATGCAAAACGCAGAGCATCGGTTACAGAAGGCGCCTGCAATGAGGCCGGGTATTGCCGTCCGTCGGTTTCTGTGTAAAAAGGCACGCCTAAGGTTTCAAAAAAGGATACAATCTCCTTGTGTCCGGCATTTGAAAAAATATTCTGTACAAAATCCGGCCTTTTGGTATAAAAATGACTTGCAGATAAATTTTTGTTGGTAATATTGCATCTGCCGTTACCGGTAACAGCAATTTTTTTGCCTACGCGGTCCAGCTGCTCAAAAACAGATATTTTAAGGTTATTGTTTTGCCGTGCGGCACATATTGCGGCGCAAAGTCCTGCGGCGCCGCCGCCTATTACAGCAATGTCCAACATAAAAAGGATTCTCCTTTTTTTATTTGCCCGCAAAGTTTCGGTCAATATTGATTACACAACAATACGTGCTGTCAATTTCTGTAGCCATTTTGTTTATTAATTCACAGAATTCATCATTTGCCATTGCAAAATCTGCAGGAACAACAACATCAAAAATTAAATTTGTGCGCAAATGTCCCTTTGGTGTCATGCGAAAATCGTGTATTGACATATCAGGGTTAAAGGCTTTAATTTTGTGTTCTATATCCGCTTTGGTCGAGTTCAAGACTTCATTGTCGGTATCAATGGGGTCCATGTGTATTACAAGCTCAACAGAAAGCCGCTCATTTACAAGCCGCTCACAAAGGTCAATCTGCTCGTGACAGTAAACCATATCATTGTTTTGGGGTACTTCAACATGAACAGAGGCAAAGCATCTGCATGGTCCGTAGTTATGTATAATTAAATCGTGCACACCCACAAAAGAATCAAAGGACATTATAAGCTGTTCAATTTCGTCAATAAGACTTTGTTCGGGCGGTGTGCCAAGCAGGGGATTAAGCGCTTTGCGGCTGACATTGTAGCCCGAATAAAGTATAAATAATGAAATTGCAATGCCTGTGTAAGGGTCAAGGTTAATATCAAAGAAATATTGAATAGCCATTGATGCCATAATTGCAAGGGTGGTAATGGCATCGTTTCGGCAATCACTTGCGGTTGCCGAAAGTGAGCAAGAATCAATTGCTTTTGAAAGCTTGCGGTTAAATAAAAACATCCATAGCTTTATTGCTACCGAAACGCCCAGAATTATAAAGGTTATAAGTGAAATATCGAGTGCCTGCTGTGCGGATATTTTTTGTATTGAGGACTTAAGCAGCTCAAAGCCCATCAAAAAAATCAAAGAAGCCACCACAAAGGCAGACATATACTCAATACGTCCGTGGCCGAACGGATGCTCCTTATCGGCCGGCTTGTTGGCAAGCTTTATGCCAAGCAGTGTTACAACCGATGAGCCCATATCCGAAAGATTATTAAAGGAGTCTGCAATAATGGAAATACTGCCAGATATAATACCTGCAATCAGCTTTATTGCAAACAAAAAAATGTTACAGCAAATGCCTGTAATACTGCCCAGCGTTCCGTAGCGGTAACGCACGGCAGTGTTTGAGGTATCTGAACTGTTCTTTATAAACAGTTTAATTAAAAAGCGTGTCATTATTTACCAAACTTTCCTGTCTTTGAAAATTTAGAGCCGCTTAATGCGTTGCAGGACAACAAATTTACATCAACGGTGTGCATAAGCTTGTTATTGCGGCGCTTTCTTTTATAAGCAATTTCAATAAGCTTATCTAACATTTCACAATACTTCATACCTGTGGCTTCCCACAAATAAAAGGCAAGTGAGCCTGGGATTGTATTGGCTTCATTAATGTAAATTTCACCGCTTAACGTGTCCATAAGGAAGTCAATACGGCATATGCCTGCAGCATTTATGGCATTAAAGGCATCACAAGCGATGGCGCGTATTTTATCACTTGTTTTGTCATCAATATCGGCAGGTATTTTACGGGAAAGAGAAGCCATGCCTTTGGATTTTGAGCCTGAGGTGTATTTGTCGTCATAAGACAGTATGTCGCCCGACATAGCAGGGGCCTCGCAAACAGATGCGATGCATTCGTCGCAGTCACCGATAACCGAGCAATTTATTTCCTTCAAATTCTGCACTGCCTTTTCAATAAGCAGACGGTCGGCAAAGGAAAAGGCAAGGTCGCAGGCGGTTAAAAGCTCTGCTTGGTTATTTGCTTTGGAAATACCAACGCTTGAGCCCAGGTTTACAGGCTTAACTATAACAGGGAATCCTATGTTTTTTTCAATGCTGTCAAAAGCCTCTTTGGCGCTTTGTGCATACCGGCGAGCAGAAAGCTCAATGCAGGGTAGTACGGGCAGATTGTTTGCTGCCATAATTTTTTTAAATACAGCCTTATCCATACCAACGGCAGATGAAAGTACATCGGGGCCGACATAGGCTAAACCAAGCAGCTCAAAAAAGCCTTGCAAGGCACCGTCCTCACAGTTTGTGCCGTGTACGGCGGGCAATGCAACATCAAGCTCCACCTGGTTTTTATCGGTAAAGCCGCGCTTTTTTGCGTATTTCATAACAGCCTTGCCGTTTTCTGACAAGATGGTCACCTTTTTTGCGGCAGCGCAAAGCTTGTTTAAGTCCTTATAGTTATCAATGTCAAAAAGCACATCGCCCGAATACATAGCGCCGTCCTTGGCAATGTAAACAGGTATAATATTATACTTTTCGCGGTCAAGACTCATTATAGCCTGCACGCCCGTTATAACAGAAACCTCGTGCTCAACCGAGCGTCCGCCGAAAAATACGGCTGTATTGATTTTCAAGAAAATCACTCCTTGATCGGTTTAATTATTAGATTAAATAATTGTCCGGCAAATCGTTTTCAATTAAAACAACTGTATCCTTGTTGGCAATATTTTTATAAATTTCTGTCGCCTCGGCAAAGCTTTGGGCAACAAATAAATTGTTTTTATCAAATCCGCACTTTTCAATTGCGGGTTTCATTAACTGTGCACGCTTTTTGCCTACCAGAATAAAATAATCACAAACCTTTGCGGCGGCAGCAGCCAATGCCGCATTACATTCGGCTTCCTTTTCCCCAAGTTCTACAAGGCCGGGGGTTATAATAACCTTTTTCATTCCGTCAAAACAGGACAATACGTTGACAGCTTCAAGACAGCCTTCGGGATTTGCGTTATACGCATCGTCAATCATTACCGAGCCTGCAATATACGGCTTTGTTTCAAGACGGTGTGGGACAGGCTTTATCCGTGCGGCGCCAAAGGCTATGTCCTTTTCGCTTATACCAAGCAAAAGCGCGGCGGCAACACCTGCAGTAACATTAAGAATATTGTGCTTTCCAAGCAGACGGGTGCGTATTTCTGTTTTTTTGTCTTTATGCACCACCGTAAAGCTGCTGCCGTAACGGTCAATTTTTATGTCTTTTGCGTAAAAATCACAGTCGGGCGTTGTGCCGTAGGATATAATATTTAAACCTTGCGCGCGCTGTCTTGCGGGTGAGCTGTCAAAGTTTACCAGCACAAAACCGTCCTTGTTTTGACAGTAATCGGCAAGCTCAAACTTTGTGTCGGCAATGTTTTCTAATGTTTTAAAGGTTTCAAGATGCTGTGCGCCAACCGAGGTTATAACAGCAAAAGAGGGATTTGCAATTTTGCAGAGCTCTTTTATATCACCCTTGTTTTTTGCGCCCATTTCACAAACAAAAACCTGAGTGTCGCGCTTTAATTGCTCACGCACCGTTCTTACAACGCCCATAGGGGTGTTAAAGCTCTGCGGTGTTGTTAATACGTTGTATTTTTCCGAAAGCAATTCACCGAGAATTTGCTTAACGCTTGTTTTGCCAAAGCTGCCTGTAACACCAATAACCTTAAGTGTGTTTGAATTTTTAAGTATTCTTTTTGCATCGTTTATAAAATGCCTTGCAATCAGCTTTTCAAACGGGGTGGTAACCAGCCACAAAAGCAGGGCAAAAATGGGTGTGCAAAAGCAAAAAATAGCGGTAATATACAAGCAAATGTCGGCATCAAAAATAAAGCCTACAGCACAAAGCGCCGCTAATACAATTATGCTTGCTGCAAAATAACGCTTTACACGTGAGGTAAAAACGAGCGGCTTTACAGCCTTTTTTTGTTGGCATATATTGGTTAATGCTTTAATTGCTGCGGTAAAAGCACCTAAAACCAAAGCCGGTGTATAAGCTTTAAGTGCGCACAGTAAAACAGTAAGCGCAAGAGTAAGCGCGTTCAAAACAAAGCCGTGCATTAAATTGGATTTAAGCCATTTTAAATAACGCGACGGAAAGTATGAGTTTTGCTGCAGCATATGCGCGTGATGAATGAGTGAAAAAACTGATGCCGCGCCAAAAAGCAAAATATTAAAAAGCAAAAATAAATTCACAGTAAACTCCTTTATTTAAGCAAAAAGTTTTCCAATATGGCGTGCGTTTCAAACGGTTTTTCCAAGAAACTGAAATGTCCTGCGTTCTTAATTGTACAAAGACCGCAGTCGGGAATAAGTTTTTCAATTTTTTTTGCATCTGCAATGGGTGTATCGGTGTCGTTTTCACCCCAGATAAGCAGTGTTGGGGAAGAAATTCCGGGCAACAGACTGCAAACATCTGTATTAACGACATTAACCATTGTTTTGCGTAAAACAGGGTTTGCCGCTGCATAGTCAGCCGATCCGAAATGCGCTTGGATTTTTTGCAAAACATCGCCGCTGAAATTTTTGATAACAGGGGCGCATAAAACCTTTTTGCAAGCCTTAAAGGTTTTTATTTTAATGCGTGTTTTGAGCGGTTTTTTGCCTACAACACCCGCACTGTCGAAAAGCACAGTCTTTTTGGGACTTATAAGCTTTGAGCCCGCCATGTAAAGAATTATCCTGCCACCGTGTGAATGGCCAATAAAATAATCAACATCAAGCTGCAGCTTTTGTATAAACTTCAGTACAAAATCAGAGTAATCGGCAACCGTCCAGGGTGTGTCCATAATACCGCTTTTGCCGCAACCAGGAAAATCCGGAGCAACAAAGCGCAAACGGTCACAAAAACGGTCAACTATACCGCAATACAAATCGCTGCGAGAACCCCAACCGTGCAACATTAAAACGGTGGGGCCGCAGCCTTTGTCTATGTAGTTTATTTTTATGCCGTCAATTTCGCAAACCAATGCCGTTTTCTCCTCAATTTTAAAGATGATATCCTTAATATTATATGCTATTTGTTTTCAAAAAGCTCTTTGTAGCTGTTAATTGCGTTTTGAATAATAAATTTTGCTTCCTCGGCGCCCTGCACTTCTTTAATGGCGGTTTCCTTGCCCTCAAGCTCCTTATAAACCTTAAAAAAATGTGACATTTCCTGGAAAATGTGGGAGGGTATCTGAGAAATGTCCTTGTAGGAATTATATGTTGGGTCGTTAAAGGGGATAGCAATAATTTTTTCGTCGCGTCTGCCTGCGTCAATCATCGATATAATACCGATTGGATAACATCTTACGGTGGTCATCGGATGCATAGGCTCAGAGCAAAGCACTAAAACGTCCAGCGGGTCAAAGTCGTCCGCGTAGGTAAGCGGTATAAAACCGTAGTTTGCGGGATAGTGGGTAGATGTGTAAAGAATTCTGTCAAGGATAAGCAGACCTGTATCTTTATCAAGCTCATATTTACAGCGGCTGCCTTTAGAAATTTCAACAACTGCAATAAAGTCATCACATTTAATTCTGTCTTTACTCATATTGTGCCAGATTGACATAAAAAAGCACCGCCCATTAAAAAATATTTCATTTAATTATCGCACAAGTTTTGCCTACTGTCAATAAAATAAGCAGAATATTAAAAACAGCCTGTATATATTTATATACTATAGCACTTTGTTGTTGAATTAAATAATTCGGCGTGTTATAATACCTTGATGAATGGCGGGCTTTATGAATGTTTGATGGCGTCACTGAATGTTTAGAGAGAATAATCTCGGTTTTATGGGGTCCTGCAACTGTTATATTGTTTTTGGCGGTAGGCGCCTATTTCAGCATAAGGCTGGGCGTTCCGCAACTGCTGCGTATAAAATTATGGCTTATATCACCGCTTAAAACTCTGTTTGGCAAACGCAAAAGCAATAAAGGCGTGCTGTGCACAGTGCTTGCGGCAACTGCGGGCACAGGTAACATTGTTGGTGTTGCCGCCGCTCTTATGGCGGGCGGTGCGGGCTCGGTTTTCTGGATGTGGGTGTCAGCGTTTTTTGGTATGGCGCTGGGGTTTTCTGAAAACGTGCTGGGCTTTTATTATCGCAAACATCAAAACGGCGGCGGTTTTTCGGGAAGCGCCGCATTTTATATAGAAAAAGGCTTAAAATCAAAACCGCTTGCAATACTGTTTAACATTGCTTGTGCGTTGGCTGCTTTCGGCATAGGTAATTTAACGCAGGGCAATTCATTGGTTGGCGGTATTTCGGCTGTGGCAAATGATATTGGAGTACCTTTTGGCAGCAAAAATGCGTTATTTGCAGGTATTGCTGTAGCCGCTTTAGCAGCTCCTGTAATACTTGGCGGTAAAGACCGTATAGCCAAAACGGCAGAGCGTATAGTGCCTGCGGCAGTGGTTGCGTTTTTGGCAGTAAGCGTTATTATAGTTGGGCTTAATTATAAAAGGATAATACCCTCAATTACAGCAATATTGTATGACGCTTTTGATTTTAAATCAGCAATGGGCGGCGCGGTAGGCTTTTGTATATCAAAAGCGATGCGCGTGGGCTTGTCAAGGGGACTGTTCTCTCACGAGGCGGGCATGGGCACATCGGTTTTTATACATGCGTCGGCAAAAAGCGACAGCCCGACAGAAACAGGTTTTTTCAGTATGTTTGAGGTGTTTGTTGATACTGTTGTGGTATGCACCTTAACCGCTTTGGTGATACTTACAAGCGGTGTTTATGATAATAAGACGCCAATTACCAACGCGGCACAGCTTGTATCGGCGGCATTTTCTTCAGTATTAGGTGATGCCGGCAGCATATTTGTTGCGATATTGCTTTTTGTGTTTGCGTTTGCAACGATTCTTGGCTGGGGCTGTTTTGGCCAGACAGCGCTTAGCTGTGTGACTAAAAGAGTTTTGCCGTATAAAATTGTATATATTGCGGCGATACCGCTTGGCTGTGTGCTCCAAATGCAGTTTTGCTGGTATTTATCGGATATTTTAAATTGGGTTATGGCAATACTTAATGTTTTTGCAATAACCGTGTTATCAAAAAAGGTGTTTGAAATTTCGAAAGATAACCTTGGGAAAGGAATAAGGATTAAAAATGGGACAAAAAAGGGTAGCGGCAATACATGATATTTCCTGTTTCGGTAAATGCTCACTTACTGTGGCATTGCCTATTATTTCTGCTGCAGGAATAGAAACCTCTGTTATTCCCACAGCGGTGCTTTCAACTCATACGGCAGATATTTTTAAAAACTTTACCTTTCGCGATTTGACCGATGACCTTCTTGAAATAGCAAAGCATTGGAATTCAATGAATCTTCACTTTGATGCAATATACACAGGATATTTAGGCTCTATCGAGCAGATAGATATTGTTGCACAGATGATTAATCTTATAAAATCTGATGACACAAGAATAGTAATTGACCCCGTTATGGCAGACCACGGTAAGCTTTACACCTGCTTTTCAAGCGATTTTCCAAAAGCTATGGCGCGTCTTTGCAGCAAGGCTGACGTTATTATTCCTAATATGACCGAAGCTGCTTTTCTGCTTGGCGAGGATTATACTCAAGGTCCATATGACCGTGAGTATTGTGATAATCTTGCGCAAAGGCTTTGTAAAAATCTCGGCGCAAAACAAGCGGTTGTAACAGGTGTTTATTTTGACAATAAAAAGCTGGGCGCCGCCTGCTTTGACGGCATCACAACAAAGTTTGTAATGAAAGAACGTATTGAAAAGCTGTATCACGGTACGGGTGATGTTTTCGGCAGCGCGCTTGTGGCCGCACTTGTAAGGGGACAGTCCCTAAAGACGGCTACCAAAACAGCGGTAGATTTCACCTGTGCTTCAATTGAGCGCACAATTAATGAAAATCCCCAAAGGGAATACGGCGTAAATTTTGAGGGTGAATTGCCCTCGCTTATAAAAAAGTTGGGCATATAAAATGGAAGCTTTTTATGAAAGAACACAAAGCGTGCTGGGTGAGCTTGGACTGCAAAGCGTTAAAACCGCAAAGGTGGCGGTTATAGGTTTGGGCGGTGTAGGCTCATATCTTGCAGAAGCGCTTGCGCGCTGCGGCATGGGGGAGCTTGTGCTTATTGACGGCGACAGGGTTGTACAGAGCAACATTAACCGTCAGCTTTATGCTTTGAACAGCACGGTTGATAAATATAAAAGCGATGTTGCAAAACAACGCGTTGCAGATATTAATCCTGCCGCAAAGGTTACCGCTTGGGCGGAATTTGTAAATGCCGATAATATTGAAAGCTTTGGCTTGGATACTTGCGATTATATTGCCGATGCAATTGACAGCGTTGCCGACAAGACTGCAATAATTGCTTTCGCAAAAAGTAAAAATATTCCAGTTATAAGCTGTATGGGAACGGGTAATAAGCTTAATCCGCAACAGCTTTCGGTGACAGATATAAGTAAAACCACTGTTTGCCCTTTGGCACGTGCCGTGCGCTGCGCATTAAGAAAAAAGGGTATAACAAAAGGGGTAAAAACGGTATTTTCTATCGAACAGCCCATAAAAAACAATGACGGACACATCGGCAGTGTTTCCTTTGTGCCGTCATCAGCAGGCTTGCTAATGGCTTCAGTAATAATAAAAGAATTAGCGAATATTGAATAACTTTATTGAAAGGACGGTCTATTATGTCAGATTTACGGCCGCTCGGTATATTTGATTCCGGTCTTGGTGGACTTACTGTCGTGAGGGAAATTATAAAGTTTATGCCAAGTGAAAGCATAGTATATTTCGGCGATACAGGCAGAGTGCCTTATGGTACAAGAAGTGAAGACACAATAGTAAAATACGCCCGACAGGATGAGAAATTTTTGCTTGATAAGGGCGCAAAAGCAGTTGTTGCCGCTTGCGGAACGGTAAGCTCGGTGGCCGCCTTTACGGGGGAAGAGCTACCTGTTCCTTTCTTTGAGGTGGTTTCCTGTGCGGCAACTGCTGCGGTACAAAACACCAAAAACGGTAAAATCGGTGTACTGGGTACTCCCGCTACAATACGCAGTACCGCTCATAAAGAAAAAATAAGTAAAATAAATCCTGATATACAGGTTGCGGTATCACCCTGTCCGCTGTTTGTACCGCTTGTTGAAAACGGATGGACATCTGAATATGACCCGCTTGTAAAGGAAACGGCACGCAGATATTTATTGCCTTTAATACAGGCAAATGTTGATACGGTTATTTTGGGCTGTACACATTATCCCGTGTTAAGCAATGTTATATCGGCGGTTATGGGTGAGGGTGTTACTCTAATAAACCCGGGCATTGCAGTAGCGCAGTCGGTAAAGGACTATCTTACAGAGCATAATATGTGCGCAAATAATGAAAATCCCACAAGAAACTATTTTGTTTCAGATTGCACGGCGGATTTTGAACGGCAGGCATCGGTATTGCTGGCAACAGATAAAATAATAGCTGAACAGGTAGAATTAAATGCTTAAAAATGTTTTGATAAAAATTAAAGGGACAAACACGGCTGAGGGCAATGCCGATAATGTTGAGTTTACAACAGAAGGCAAGCTTGGCGAAAAAGAAGGCAAGATGTACATCCTTTATGAAGAGGAAGAAAGCATCGGCGCCAGCGGGGTGAAAACAATGTTAAAGGTTGACTCCGACCGTCAGGTTATACTGCAACGCAGCGGTGCACTCAACAGCCGTATGATAATTGAAAAAGGACAGCGCCATAACTGCTGCTACAGCACCGTACAGGGTGATGTAATGGTTGGCGTTTTCGGTGAAGCCATAAAAAGCGAACTGGACGATGACGGCGGCAAGCTTTACATGAGATACACAGTGGATGTAAATATGGGACTTATTTCACGTAATGAAATAGAAATTTCGGTTAAAGAGGTCAAATGAGATGTCTAAAATATCAGCAATTGCAAAAGAACAAATTAAAAACTGCATAAAAAGCGCGGCTGTGGCTGCCTTTAATACCGAAAATGAGCTTAATGACTTTTTGGTTGAGGTTCCGTCTGACCGTAGACACGGCGACCTTGCTGTTAACGCTGCTCTTGTGTGGGCAAAGGCGTTACGCAAAGCACCGCGCGATATAGCCGCAGATATCGTAGAAAACGCACAGCTTGACGGCACTTATATTGACCGCCTTGAAATAGCAGGCCCGGGATTTATAAACATCTTTCTTTCGGACAAGTATTATGCCGACATTGTTGAGGATGTTTTGCAAAAAGGTGCAGATTACGGCAAAAGCGATTACGGCGAGGGCAAGCGTATTCTGGTTGAGTTTGTTTCGGCAAACCCCACAGGACCTATGCATATAGGTAATGCTCGCGGCGGCGCTCTTGGTGACTGCCTTGCAGCCGTATTGGAAGCAGCGGGATATTATGTAGAAAGAGAGTTCTACATTAATGATGCCGGTAACCAGATTGAAAAATTCGCCCAATCTTTAAACTGCAGATATCTGCAGCTGTACAAGGATGGCATTGAAATGTCGGAGGAATGGTATCAAGGCGCTGATATTATTGCTCACGCACAAAACTTTGCCAAGGAGTACGGCGATAAGTATGTTGAAGTTGATGAGCGGGAAAGAATGGATGCGCTTGTGGCTTTTGCTCTGCCTAAAAATATTGAGGGACTTGAAAATGACCTTAAAAAATACCGTATTGTTTATGACACCTGGTTTAAAGAAAGCACACTGCATAAAGACGGCTCAGTTGCAGATATAATTGAAAAATTAAAGCAGAGCGGACATACCTATGAGCAGGACGGCGCTTTGTGGTTCAAGGCTACTGATTTCGGCTGCGATAAGGACTTTGTTCTGGTACGTGCAAACTCATTCCCAACATACGTTGTGCCTGATATTGCTTATCATTATAATAAGCTTGCAATCAGAAATTTTGATGAGGCAATCAATATTCTCGGGGCAGACCATCACGGATATGTGCCCCGCCTTACCGCAGCGCTCAACGCAATAGGTATCGACGGCAGCCGTCTTTCTGTTGTATTGATGCAAATGGTAAGACTTGTGCGCGGCGGTGAGACCATTAAAGCATCAAAGCGTTCGGGCAAAGCGATAACACTTGTAACCCTGCTTGATGAGGTGCCGATTGACGCGGCAAGGTTCTTCTTCAATCTGCGTGAGCCCAACAGCCATTTCGATTTTGATTTGGATCTCGCGGTTGAAGAATCAAACCAAAATCCTGTTTATTACGTTCAGTATGCCCACGCAAGAATTTGCTCAATAATGCGCCTTCTTGCGGCAGAGGGTATTGAAAACAAAACCCCCACTGCACAGCAGTTAAGTTTGCTTAATACTCCCGAGGAACGTGAGCTTATAGCACATATTGCAAATCTTACCGATGAAATTGTGCTTTCGGCAAAAACACGTAACCCCACATTGATGACAAGATATGTTATTGACCTTGCAACACTTTTTCACAAGTTCTATAACGCATGCAGGGTAAAGGGTGAAGATAACTCGCTTATGCAGGCGCGTATTGCTCTTTGCAGTGCGGTTGCAACAGTAATTAAAAATGTGCTCGGTATGCTTAAAATCGACGCACCTGAAAAAATGTAATTATACAATATCCTTAAGGGGGAAAAATTATGAGTAAGCACATGTATCAGCCCACGTCAATGTTTCTGGCAGAGTATGCAAAATACAAGGGCGAGTATCCTAATGAAGATACACGCGTTGTATATTCAAAGGTAACATCCGACGGCTTTGCGATTGAATGGGCGTCACCGATTTGCGATGACGGTATGGTTTCACTGCAGAGTCAGGTGCTCACAGGTAAATATGCGCTTGACGGACTTTGTCTGTCTTTAAATGATTTCAGTTATACAGGCAAATCTGATTTTAATATTATTCTCACAAGCGGCCAGGCTGATGATTTGTGGGATAAAACTGCAGAATCTGCAAGCAGACAGCTGGTGTTGCAGCTTGGTAACGAACAAGGCACGGCTTTTGTGTTCGGCTGTGGCAGCTTGCAGGCTGTTGCACAGGTTACCGATGAATGTTTAAAGCGTGAAAACCTTGTGGAAAAAAATATCACGGCAGAGTGGAAAAAGCAACAAAACGGCGACTGTGTTATTTCTATTACCGTAGATAACAATCAGGTGAGCTGTACAGTGCCCGCACAGGCTCTTGCCGCCGCAACTGAACTGTGCGAAGAAGCAGTGCGCATTATTATTGCCTGCGATGACAAAAACAGTGATTTCAAACTTTCCTGCAACGGTGTTTTTGCTAAAACAGATGATGATGTCACTGCAGTAATTAATGCAATAGCAGAATTGCCCAAAACCGTTAAGGATGATTTTCAGGCTTATGACGTTCTTGATGTGCGTGCGCAATACGATGCATTGCCCATTGAGAAAAAGCCTTTTGTTATCAATTATCCGGCGCTGCACGGACTGTGCGGCGAAGTTTCAGCGCGTGAAGGTATTGATGAAAAAGGCTTTGACAAATATGGATTCTATGTGCCTTCAATGAAGGATATATCTGAGCTTTGCGGCGATACCCCAAAAGGAATTTCCACGGTTGCCGCAAAAAACGGCGGTATAAAGATTGAGTTCAACAACTCAGCTTTCGGCCATCGACAGTATATAGACCGCCGCTTTGTTTGCGAAGATATAACTTTAAGATTCAACAACCTTAATTATATTACGGGCGGCTTTATAGTAGGTGTTAACTCAGACGCTTCCAAAAGCGGAACCTGGAATTTGCAGGGAGGGACTGCAAGATTCGGCTTCTATTTATATATAGGTAAGGATTCAAGCGTCTACATAACAATGCCGTATGTTGATAAAAAGATGTTCAAGCTGGCAGAAAACCCGCTGCTTTCGCTTGATAATTTACAAAATAAGGAATTTTTTATTAATTTCAAAATGGATATTTCACAGATGAAGCTGATAATAACCTTTACGGTAGACGGTCAGTCCATTGTTTGTGATGTTGATGATTTAGGTACAAACCCTGCCAAAGGGCAAGAGGGAAGAAAATATGTTGATACAATGGATCAGCTAAGATACGGTTATGAAAACGCTTTGGTTATTGTGCAATCAGCTCCCGGCTATGACCCTGAACAAAAGGGCTACAAAGCGGTAAAGGGCGCTTTCTGCGTTGATTGGACGGGCATAAAATATAATAAGTACAGCTATGCCAAGCAGGCGAAAATTGACGAGGTTATTGAAGCTATTGACAAGCTGCCAGACGCCCCTTCTCTTGATATTGAAGAGCAGGTTAATGCTGCGTGGAGTCTGTATTTCAAGCTTACAACAAAGGATATACGTGAAGCAGTTACAAACTATGATAAGCTGAAAAACCTGCACGACAGTATATTTGCGCTTAAAATGCAAGGGAAAAAAGCAGTAGAATACAAAGGAGAGGGCTATAAACCGCAGGGCAAAATTGACAATACAAGTTTGCTCACTCCCATTGTCCCCGACAGCGAAATTGCCTTTGACGCTTTTGGCTGGCCCGAATGGACCAAGGACTGCGTTGTAGGCACCTGCCGTGTTGAAACCGCAACAAAAGAGGGCACATTTATGGCTATGGAGCCTGTTCTCAAGCATTTTGCCGAAACAGGTGTAAACGTACTGTGGCTCACACCTATTAATGATGTGGGTATAGGTAAGATCTGCTCAACCTATTGCAACTACGGCCCCCATACCATTTGTCCTTACCTTACAGGACAAATCAAAAAGGGAGAGCCTTATGATGAGTCAAAGGTTGACTATGCGGCGGGCTATAAAGTATTTGCCGACTTTATTGAAATGGCACACAAATACAACATACGCATACTTGTTGACTATGTGCCCTGGGGTCTCGCCAATGAGGCGCCTATAGTAGCGGAGCATTCCGACTGGTTTAAAGGTGCGTCAACTTGGGGCGGACAGGATTATCATCTTGATAAACAAGAGGTCAGGGAATATTATAAAAACTCAATAGTGGATTTTATGCTGGCAACCAATTGCGACGGTATCAGGTGGGATCTTGAGCCTTATTATTTCGGATATGACCTTATGGAAGATATTCTCAATGAGCTTAAAGCAGCAGGCAAAAAACCGCTGTTTATATCAGAGGCGGCAAACGGCAGACACGGCGCTTACGCTTTTGAGCAGTTTGGCGGCGTAACAGGTAAGGGAGTTAGCGCCCAAACCGTTGCCGATGTATTCTTTAATGATATTGATATTACAGAAGCGGTAAAGACAGGTAAGAATATCGGCGACGGATGTAAATTAAAGCATCAGCTGCAGCATAACTCCTACGGTAAGGCTAAATATTACGCTTATCAGATTTCCAGCCATGACGTTATAGCTTACCGCCGTGCATCTATTGCTTCATGGATGTATCAGTTTATTTTCGGCTCTTTTATACCTTTGTTCTATTTAGGTGAAGAATGGTGCACAAAAGAAAAATCGGGAAGCATTTACGGAGTAAAAATCGGCTGGGATGAGCTGAATGATAAATGGCATAACGATTACTACGAAACGGTTAAAAAACTTGTGGCTTTGCGCTGGCAGTATAAGGACCTTCTTAACTGCGATGCCGACGACCATCGAAACACCAATATTTGTCAGATTGATATCCTGGGAACCGACCTTGTAAGAGGTTATGCCCGATATAAAGATAACCGGGCAATCATAGTTGTGCCCAATGTCAATGAACGCAGTGATAAAGAGGTTACCGTAACAGCAGAGCTTGCCTTTGATAAAATGGGACTTGAGGGCTATAAAACCTATACTCTAATTGATCTTATGACCGAAAAAGAGGTTATCAGCGGTACAGCTTATGAGGTTAAGTTCTTCTCGCGCACAATGGCACATAATACCTGTGAGGTATATTTGCTTACAGCAACAAAATAGCGTATAAAAATAACCGTACAGAATAAACTGTACGGTTATTTTTATACAAAAAAAACAAATTTTATCTTTACATTGTTGAAAAATTAGTATATAATGCTGAATGGGATATAATTTATAATACAAATTTTGTATTTATTACCAAGTTTTTAAAAGAACAGGAGAGCGCGCAAATGAAAAGTCTGAAAAGTTTGTCAAAAAAACTTGTTGCTGTGATCATTGCATTAACATTGCTTTTTAGCATGTGCATAACAGCAGCAGTTCCCGCCACAGCAAGTACAGGTACCACCTATGCTGACGGTAAAGTTCTCGCAACGGATGAAAATCTTCGTTATCTGGGACACTGGACTGAAAGCAATGGCTCAATGAAAGGTTACTTTCAAAGCACGGTAGAAATTAAATTTACCGGTACATCTTTGAAAATAGACTTTGATGCCAGCGGCAGTATCGCTGTAAGCATTGACGGAGGAAGTTATTCATACTTCAATGCAGGCAGTAATGTAGTTCTTGCAAGCGGATTGAATGCAGGCAGCCATAAGGCTGTAATTACAGCTAAATTCCAGCATGTTCGCCCTATTATCAAAGGATTTACAATTGATGCAGGTGCACAGGTGTTGGAGCCTGATACCAATAAAAATATCACTTTTATAGGCGACTCTATTACTTTAGGTTACTTTGGTAACGTAACAGGATATGACCATTCCTTTGTTAATGCTTACGGCACAAAGGTTGCCGCAAACTTCGGCTGGGCAGTAAACACCACTGCTATCGGCGGTATCGGCATTGCTGAAGCTAACACAGGCATTGATACCATAGGCATGGTTGACAGATATTTCAGATTAGGCGAATACGGCTCTGATGCAGCAGATGTTGAGTTTGATACAAGCATCTACGCGCCTGATTATATAGTAATTGCTCTGGGTACTAACGGCTCAGTTGCAAATAAAACCGTTCAGGCAGCTTACGAAGGCTTCCTTGTAAATCTGCGTACAGCATACCCCAACGCAACAATTATCTGTCTTACACCTTTCCAATCGACAAGACTTTCCAATATTCCCAGAAAGATTTCATTGATTGAGCACAGCGTTGCAAACCGCAATAATGCAGGCGATAACAACGTTTACTTTGTTGACTCTTCAAACTGGGTTACTGATACAGCAACACAGACAACTGACGGCGTACATCCTACATATGACACTCAGGATTTGATTGCATCAAACCTGACAGCAGAAATTCAGAGCATTATTGATAATCCTAATCCTGCCGAAGGAACATTTAGCAATGCATATACTGAGGATTTGAGTGTTGTTGCAACCACACAAACGGATAGATTCACTTATTCTTCCAGCTCTGGTGAAGTTCAGCGTAACAGCACATCTTTCACCTATATGAATGATATTATAGGCGGCGGTATTACTGTTGGTTGGGATAATCTCAGCGGTTATGCTCCTTACGCATTTTCCAGCAACCTTGGCACTTTCCCCGGCAACGGCTTTACATTGAAGTTCAGTGACTACAATATAACTTCAACAGATACAAGCTTAAGCCGTTACGGTCAGATTGCAATTGCCATTGCAAACGCTACTGAATATAAGCTTAAATCAAATGTTCCTTTCCTGCAGATAGATACGGTTAACGGTGCTCTTTATTTAAGCCATTGTAACGACGATTCTTTTGGCGTGTATAGTGGTTATACCGCAGCACAGACCATTATTGAAAGTGATGTTCTGTCATACGCAAACATTAAAGGCAAGCCCTTTACTGTTTCTGTTGATCCTGCAACTAGCAGCAAATACCTTATCACTGTAAATGTTGATGGTACTGTTGTTACAGGTGAGATGGATGCAAGTATATATTCTTCATATACAAATGCAGCCACAACAAATACATACATTTCAGTTGGCGGTATGGACAACGGCACAGGCGCTCCTTGGAGCATCAATTTCTACGGCTGCAAGCTTAATCCTTCAGATCTTGCAGAAGGGTTAACGGGAATTGCAAGCGCTAAACTTGACTATGTTAAAACTTCTTATAAAACCGTTACCGATATTTTGGGCGGCGGTGTAAACATCATATTTACCAATTACGGCTGTTATGAACCTTATCATTACCCCGTAAATATGGGTGATTTCAACGGTATCGACCTTCAGTTCTCAAACTACTATACATATAATACGGATAACACTCTTCTCGGCCACGGAAAGCTTCTTTTGATGCTGTCCAATGATTCAGCAGGTTCTACAACCCGCGGTGCTAGCGTTATTAAGTTTAAACCCGAGGTTGTAGGTATACTTATTGATACTGTTGACGGTACACTAAGACTGGTTGAGCAGAATAATGAGCAGATGAGCTCATACACCACTATTGCAACTCTTGCAACCAACAGCGCTCTTGAATACGCAAATTTTTCAGGTAAAGAGTTTGTTGTTTCCTTTGATAAGAGCGGCAATGACCTTGTTGTTACTGTAACAGTTGACGGTATTGCAGTTTCAGGTACTGCAACTGCTGAACAGCTTGCAAATTTCAGCTACTGCCCCAACAATACAGCAACATATGTATCTATAGGCAGCACAGAGAATAGTTCTAACGGTAACACCTGGTCTGTAGAATTCTATGGCTACAAAAAGGATATTACTTATGTTTCAAATGCACAGGTTGCAGGCGGCACAGTCGAAAATCTTATCAACACAATTAATCGAATCCCTGATGCAATCACACTTGATGATGCAAACATAATTCTTACAGCAAAAGCGCTCTACGATGCTTTCGGTTCAAGCGTAAGAGAACAGGTTACAAATGCAAACGACTTGACTCTTGCTTACAACACTTTGGTAAATCTGCAGAATAGCGCTATTTATAAGCCTACAGCAGCATACCTTGCAGGATATCCTGAATATACCAATCAGTATCCCAACGCCAGTTTACGTACAATGTACTCAACAGAAACAACTGATGGATTTAAGGTTAACTTTGACCGCAGAACCATAAATGATATTGGTGATGTACAGCGTAATACGACACTTGCAGGCAAATATGCTCTTGATGGATTATATGTATCCTTCAAAAACTTTAAATACTCCTTACAGTCAGACTTCTATGTTGCTTTCACAAGCGGCGCAGCAGGCTCTGTCTGGGACGGTTCGGAAAATGCGGCAAAAGAGCAGCTGGTTCTTTACTTGGGTACAGATTCAATAAAGCTTATGCTTGCAGGCGCAGGCATGACCGCACCTGTTAATTTAGGTTCAAACAGTATATTAAGGAGAAGTAACCTTGTTGGCAAAGATATCAGCATTGAATGGCATGCACAAACAAATGGTGACTATTGTTTATATATCACAGTTGGCTCACAGGTTGCAGGCTATCGTGTAAGCGCCGCTCAGATTGCAGCAGCAACCAACCTTGATGTTAATGCTGTTCGCGTAATGGTTGCTTCCCCCGCAACAGGCAACGACTTTGAAATTCAGGTTGACGGCATCTATGCAAATACCTCTTCAACAGTAAAAACTGTTATTAATGCAATTTCAGCGCTTAATGCAGGTTCAACTGCTTCTGAAATCAATGCCGCTTACAATGCATATTTGGCACTTTCTGTTGCCGATAAACAGCTTGTTATAAACTACCCTGTTCTTAATGAGCTTCGTTTGGCACTCCGCACAGTTGATGAAAACGGATTTGACGCTGAAGGTTATTACGTACCCACAATGGATGATGTATATGATAACTCTCCCGTTCAGAAGGCTCTCGCAGCAACAGCTGCAGCAAACGGCGGTATCAAGATTGATATGAACAACGCAGTTTTCGGTTTGCGTACAGTTCTTAAAGAGCGCTATATCGCTGAAGATATTTCCTTAAGATTTGACAATTATGATTACAATAACGGCGGTCTTGTTATTGGCTTGAACAGCACCGCTAATATGGGTTCAATATTTAATAAGCAAGGTTCAGACAACCGTTTCGGTATGTACTTCTTGATTGGTTATGATTCATCTGTTTGGGCATCTGCACCTTATGTTAATAACACAATGTATAGGATTTTGACTGATGATGTCCTTTCAACAGACAGTTTGCAGAATAATCAGTTTGTTGTAAATATTAAATATAACCCCGATACTAAGAAGATAACATTCGTAATAACCGTAGGTAGCAAAACATTAAGTTATAATCTTGATGATTTAGGCAGACTGCCCGTAACCAATGGTTACTATTCAGAAGCAATGGATCAGTTTGACTATGAAAATGCTCAGATTGTTGTTGAAACCGTTTCAGGCTACAATCCTGAAACAGGCGCATATTATACAAACGCAGCATCTGCCTCTTCAATAGAATTGACCGGTATTAAGTATATGGAGAACAGCTCTGCACAGCAGGAAAAAATAGATGCAGTTATTGCAGCAATTAACGCTCTTCCCAATACACCGTCACTCGATATTGAAGATGATGTAACAACAGTATGGAATCAATACTTTGAGCTTGCGCTCCCCAGAATGCGCGCTGCAGTTACAAACTATGACAAACTGCTTACATTGCACGACGGTATATTCAACCTTAAATCAGGCAACAGCAATGTTACGACTTATGTTGATAAAGAAATTGCTTCTTCCGTGATTGACAACTCTTCACTCATTACACCTTATGTTGACGATTCACAAGTGAGCTATGATTCCACAGGCATCTGGCCTGAATGGACCAAGGATTTGGTAATGGCTGAGGTCAACCTCAAAAATGCAAGCACAGGAGGTACAATTCTTGCAGAAGATATTGAACCTATGCTTCAGCACTTAGCAAAGACCGGTATTAACGGTCTTTGGGTATTGCCTATCAACGATGAAGGCAGAGACAGTACCTCAATTTACTGCAACTATGGTCCTCATACCATTTCACCGTATCTTACAGGTGTCCTTCCCTACGGTACAGATTACTCTGAGTTTAACGGTGACTATACTCAGGCTTTTGCAAACTTTAAGGCATTTGTTGATTTGGCTCATACATACAATATCCGCATATTTATGGATGTTGTTCCTTGGGGCGTAAGCAAACTATCGCCTGTTTATGCAGAGCATCCTGACTGGTTCATAGGCAAATCTACATGGGGCGGTATGGATTACGACCTTGACAATGCCGATGTACAGGCTTGGTATAAGGAGTCAATTGTAAATACTTATCTGGCAACAGGTGTTGACGGTATCCGTTGGGATCTTGAGCCTAACTACTTTGGATATGACCTTGTTACACAAGTTCTTAACGAGCTGAAAGCGCAAGGTAAAAAGCCTTTGTTCTTCTCAGAGGATAGTAATAACCGTAACGGTGCATACGCCTTTGAGCAGTGCTATGGCGTAACAGGTGAGGGCGTTTCATCTCAGACCGTCAGCGAAGTATTCTTCAATGATATTGATATCGTTAAGGCTATTAAAAACGGTCAAAACATATGCACTGGCGGATCTTCAAAGTACTATGCATATCAGATGTCCAGCCATGACGTACTTGAATATCACAATGTATCTTTAGCATCATGGGCTTATGAATATGCATTCTCCTCCTTCATTCCGATTTTCTATATCGGTGAAGAATGGAATTCAGACGCTTCAGGCTCTCTTACCGGTGCTAGAATAGATTGGAATGAGCTTAATAGCGCAGACCACGCACAGTATTACGAGACTGTTAAGAAACTTCTTGGTTTGCGTTGGATGTATAAAGATATCGTCAACAGCACGGTTGATAATCATACTCAAACCAATATCTGTTCTGTAGATGTTATCGGTACAGATCACGTTAAGGGCTACGCACGTTACGCAGATAATGAGGCAATCGTTGTTGTTCCCAATGTTAACGAAAAATCTACTGCAGATGCAACCTTTACAGTTAAGCTTCCCATTTCAGATATGGGCCTTAATAACTACAGTTACTATACTGTAACAGATATGCTTACAGGTGATATGGTAACAAGCGGTACAGCTGCTGATATTACTTACTTCAGCGAAACAATTGAGCACAACTCCGCAGGAGTTTACCTCGTTTCAGGTAACGCTTCCGATGTTACTTGGTCAATGAGCGAAGACGGCACACTTACCATTTCGGGTACAGGCGCTATTACAGAAACACCTTGGGCATCTGCATATTCAACCGCAACAAAAGTTGTTATTGAAGAGGGTATTACCTCTGTTAGTGCTGATGCGTTCACAAAATTCAGCGGTGTAACTGAGGTTGTATTGCCCGATTCTATGACAGAAGTTCCCGTGCTTACTGGTTGCGCAGCAAATGTTAAGATAGTAATAAATCAGGGTGCAAAAATAGAAGCTGTAGTTGCAGATTCCGTATATGACTACGCATATTCAAGTCTTACTGATAAGGGCCTTATAGCCTTCTATGAACAGGCTTTATTTGCAAAGACCGATGCACTTGACGTAACAGTTGCAAGCGCAGAAGAGGTTTCTGCAATATTCGGTTCGGCAAACGCTGTTATGTATAAAGTGGGATTCACACCTGCGCAAGAAATGACAGTTAAGATTCCTGTTCCAGATACAATGAATGCTGTCGGTATTAGTGTTTGCACTGTGGACAGCTACGGCAATGCGACAGTTATCAGTTCAAATATTGTTGACGGTTATGCTACTGTAAAAACATCAACAGCTACTAACTTTGCCCTTGTTGAGCTTGGAACAGAATATGTTGGTGCATTTGAGATTAAAGCAATCAATGTAACCGTTGGCGATACTGCTAAAACAGTTGATGTAGTTGTTGACGACAATTATCTTGCATCGTTCAATAACTTAAGCGTCGTTTATACTCCTGTTGGTGCAACAGAAGTCAATAGAATCGATCAGTACACAAGGGTTGGCAACAGCCTGGTATTCAGCTTTACAACAACATATAACGAGATTACGGTTCAGTTTGTTGCTGATTATGACCTTGGAGATACTTATGAAACTGATATAGCTGTTGTTAACCTTGCAAGAATGAACGGCAGTTCAGGTACAAAATATGTTCAGTATATTAAACTTGCCGGCGGCGATGCAAACGGTGACGGTGCAACCGACGTTAAAGACTTAGTACGTGCTAAGAAGATTATTGCCGGTACTCAAACAGCAACCGGCGGCGCTGACTTAAACGGTGACGGTTCAGTTGTTGTAACAGACCTTACCTTGCTTGCAAAACTTATTGTTAACGGCAAGAAGGGCATGAAAGCACACACAGTAACCTTTGCTGATTATAACGGAACAATCTATGAGGTTGTAAATGTACCTGAAGGCTATAAAGCTGTTCCCACAGTAACTCCTGAAAAAGAAGGCTATACCTTCAAGGAGTGGAGGGGCACACTTTCCAACATTACAGAAGATGTGACAATCTATGCAGTTTATAGCGGTGCAGAGGGCGAATTCTCAGACGATGACATGTCCGGTACAATTCCTGAAGATTGGGAATATGACAAATAATCATTAAAAATAGCGGCGAGCTTAACACTCGCCGCTTTCTTCTTGATAAGAATAGAAATAAAAGTATAAAATTCCCTTTTTCGATTGACATCTACTCACTCGATTTGTATAATAAATACAACGCCGGTATTTAAAAAGCTCTCGCATTTTATGCTATGGGAGCTAATAATATGCCAATGCCGTTTTGAACATCCGCGTTGGCAATTTATGCGTAAAAGTTGGCAAGACCTTAGCGGCAAATGGCGGTTTTGTATAGATTACGGTAATAGCGAACCCGATAATTACCATAATCCCGATGTAAAGTTAGACAGTACAATTATAACCGCTATGCCGAATTTTCACAGAAAATTTATGATGCTATCTGTGCTTGCAATAGACAGATAGCCGCTATACAAAAAATAAGGAGAAAACTATGATAACATATTCCAAAGCTTTAGAAGAACGCATTACGGTAGATGTATTTGTCGCTGGCGGCGGCCCTGCAGGTGTGGCTGCTGCAATAGCTGCTGCAAAGCAAGGCAAAAAGGTGTTTATTGCTGAGGCAGGCGGATGCTTTGGCGGCAGCAGTACACAAAACATGGTACCCGAATTTATGAATTTCGGCGATGGCGAGCATTTTATGGCAGGCGGCATTGGCCAAGAGGTTATTACCCGTCTTTTCGGTGAAGCTGCACATGACCGCCGCGGCTACTTTATAAAGGCCGAGAAGGTTAAGCGTCTTTATGACGATATGATACAGGAAAACGGCATAGATTTTTTGTTCTTTGCCAAGGTTGTTGATGTTATTAAGGAAAATGACCGTGTAACTCATGCAGTTGTTTCGGGCAAGGGCGGCCTTTACGCAGTATCTGCTGAGATGTTTATTGACTGTACGGGTGACGGATCGCTTTCAGTGCTTTCAGGTGCAGATTACCTGTTTGCAGAAAACGGTGCGGTTTCGCCCACAACACTTTGCAGTGTTTGGGCAGGCGCTGACTTTGATAAGCGCGAAAACATCTATCATGACGGCGCAAATTTTATGAAAGCTTATAATGATGGTGTGTTCTCACAGTATGACACTGTTCTGCCGGGCATTAAGCCAGTTGACCCAGAGCGCGGTTATGGCGTAGGTAATGTTGGTCACGTTTTCAAAGTTGATGACACCTCAGACCGCTCGGTTAGCGATGCAATGATTTTTGCGCGTAACAACTTAAAGGAATATGAGTTTTATTATAACAATTATGTTCCGGGATTTAAAAATGTTGCATTAGAACATACTGCAAATGTGCTTGGTGTGCGCGAATCCCGCAGAATTATGTGTGATACATATATGACGGTTGATAAGTTTGATGCAGACTTTGCTTATCCCGACGAAATCGGCAGATACAGCTACCCTGTAGATATCCACCCTGAAACGCCCGATAAAGAGGGTATGCAGGGCTTCACGCAGAACACAAAGATAAGTCTTGACTACGGTCAGAATTACAGTATTCCTTACGGTGCGCTTGCCGTCAAGGGTGTAGATAACGTGCTGGTTGCAGGTAAATGCATAAGCGCAGACCGTTCAATGCAGGCGTCTGTACGTGTTATCCCGGGTTGCTTTATCACGGGTCAGGCGGCGGGTGTTGCCGCAGCGGTTTGCTGTGACAATAAAACCACTACACATAACGCTGATATAAAAGCAATTCAGCAAAAGCTTATCGCAATGGGCGCATACTTACCCAATCCGATTAAGTAATGTAAAGGGGCGGCAATCTTCCGCCCCTTTTAACAAAATGTTAATTTGATTTTTAAAATTTTAGTTGTATAATATATGGGTGGATATAATCTGCCCATTTTTACTTGGGGTGACAAGACTAATCCAAAGCGGATTTTGGAGGATTATTTTGCGCTCTAATATTGTTAAAATACTTGTTCCAAAATCTGATTCAAGTTTAGATGCTTTGGCTATATTAATATAAAAGGAAGATAAGAACATGAAAAAATTTAAAGCTGAATCACAAAAACTTCTGGATTTAATGATTAATTCCATCTATACAAATAAGGAGATTTTTTTAAGGGAAATTATCTCCAACGCTTCTGACGCTCTGGATAAAATTCACTTTTTATCTTTAACCGATGAGGCTGTGCGCAACCAGATGCCGGATGAACTTTTTATCAGGGTTGATGTCGATAAAGATGCTCGCACTATTACCGTTACAGATAACGGCGTGGGCATGACTGAGCAGGAGCTTGAATCAAACCTCGGAATTATCGCAAAAAGCGGCTCGCAGGAATTTAAAAAGCAGCTTGAAGAGGGCGATACAACTGCAATTATCGGCCAGTTCGGTGTTGGTTTTTACTCTGCCTTTATGGTAAGCAAAAATGTTACCGTTTACACAAAATCCTGTAAAGAAGAAGGCGGACACGTATGGAAATCCGATGGTGTTGCAGGCTATACCGTTGCAGATTTTGAAAAGGCTGATGTAGGCACCTCCGTTGTTATGACATTAAAGGACGATACCGACGACGAAAAATACAGTGATTATCTGGAGCCTTTCCGTCTGCAGTCAATTATCAAAAATTATTCCGACTATATCCGCTACCCCATAAAAATGGAAATTGAAAAAACCAAAACGGTAGGAGAGGGCGAAGATAAAAAAACCGAAACCTATACCGAGTGTGAAACGATTAACAGTATGAAGCCTATATGGCAGCGCGCAAAATCCGAGGTAAGCGATGAGGACTGCGCTAAGTATTATAAAGAAAAATTCTTTGACTATAATGACCCTGTACTGACAATACGCATCAACACAGAGGGTCTTGTTGCTTATAAAGCAATGCTTTTTGTGCCTTCTAAAGCGTCTTATGATTTTTACACAAAGGACTATAAAAAAGGCTTGCAGCTTTACTCCTCAGGCGTGCTTATTATGGATAATTGCGAGCAGCTTTTACCCGATTATCTGCGTTTTGTAAAGGGTGTTGTTGACTCGGATGATTTATCACTCAACATTTCCCGCGAAATGCTGCAGCAGGACCGTCAGCTAAAAAGCATAGCCGCAAGCATAGAGAAAAAAGTAATTTCTGAGCTCAAAAAACTCCTGCAGAATGACCGCGAAAAGTATGAAACCTTCTTTGCTGCCTTTGGCTTGCAGTTTAAATACGGCGTTGTGTCAGACTATGGCATGCACGCCAATACGCTAAAAGATCTGCTTGTTTTCTCTTCAACAGGAGCAGACCGTCCCTCTACCTTGGATGAATATGCCGCCCGCATGAAAAGCGATCAAAAATATGTTTACTACGCCCTTTCCGAAACAGCGGAAAAAGCACGTAATCTGCCCCAGTCCGAAGCAGTGCTGTCAGCGGGGTATGAGCTGCTTTGCCTTACCGATGAGGTTGACGAGTTTACAATGAAAACACTTGCTAAGGTGGGCGATAAGGAAATTCGTTCAGTAAATGACGAGGATGCTTTACCTCAGTCAGATGAGCAAAAGCAAGAAAACAAAAAGAAATCCGAAGATAATAAAAAGGTACTTGACTTTGTAGTTGAGGCTCTTGGCGGCGAGATTGCCGAAGCGGTAATATCATCAAAGCTGAAAAGCCACGCTGTTTGCTTGTCTTCAAAAGGCGGCATTACTTTAGAAATGGAAAAATACTTTGCCGCTATGCCGGGTGCCGATAATAAAATGCGTGCCGCCCGCGTGCTTGAGTTCAATGCCGACCATAAAGCGTTTAAGTTGCTTTGTGATGCGGTAGAAAATGATGCCGAAAAAGCTCGCAAGCTTTGCTCGCTTTTCTACAATCAGGCGCTGCTTATGGCAGGTATGGCCATTGATGACCCCGTAGGTTACAGCCAAAACATTTTTGACTTGCTTACCTAAAAAATACTTTACAAATCAAAATCAATGTGATATAATTTGCAGGATGCCGTATTCTGCGCTTTAGGTGTATGCTGCAAAATATGCAGAAATCACCTTGCCTATTGCTCGGTTTATGGCGGATATTATAATGAGGTGAAAATTATGACAAAGGAACAAAAGCAGGAAATTATTCTTGCAAACGCAACACATGAGGGTGACACAGGCTCACCTGAGGTTCAAATTGCTCTTCTTACAACTCGTATTAATGAGCTTACTGAGCATTTAAAGGTACACGCAAAGGACCACCACTCACGCAGAGGTTTGCTCAAAATGGTTGGTCACAGACGTAATCTGCTTGCTTATCTTATGAAGGTTGATATTGAAAGATATCGTGCAACCATTAAGAAGTTAGGCATCAGAAAATAGTATAAAAACCCGCGGAGCATGCCTTGTAATAAAGGCTTGCTCCGTATTGTTGTATTTTAAACACTTAAATAGTTTGCAAAATTCAAAATTAAAAATGCAAAATTAGTGTGTGCGCGAAACATACTCATATTATAAGCCTTCTCCAGTTGGAGAAGGGACGACCGCGTAAGCGGCGGATGAGTTGCAAGTGCTCTTTGCATTTTAAAAATGTTAAAATGCACAAATGCGGATTTTAGCAGTGAATCGAACGCCCGATTTATTGTATTGGACGTTGGCTTTATTGCTAAACCGTTTGTGCTTTAAATAAAGTGAAATGAGGTTAGTAAAAATGTACGAAAATTTCAAAACATTCTCTACAGAATTTGCAGGCCGTCCTCTTACCATTGAAACAGGTAAAATGGGCCAGCTGGCAAACGGCTCCGTACTCGTACGCTACGGCGAAACTGCAGTATTCTGCGTAGCCACTATGTCTGCAAAACCCCGCGAGGGCATTGACTTTTTGCCCCTGTCGGTTGACTTTGAAGAAAAGCTTTACTCAGTAGGCAGAATCCCCGGCTCCTTTACACGCCGCGAGGGCAGACCTACCGACAAGGCAATTCTTACATCCCGCGTAATTGACCGTCCTATTCGCCCGCTGTTTCCCAAGGCACTGCGTAACGATGTTTGCGTTGTTTGCACTGTTATGTCTGTTGATCCCGATTGCTCACCTGAAATTTCAGGTATGATAGGCGCATCTGCAGCACTCGCTATTTCGGATATCCCCTGGGAAGGTCCAATAAGCGGTGTTTCTGTTGGCTTGGTTGACGGCGAAATCGTTCTTAACCCTACAGCGGAGCAGGCAGCAAAGAGCGATATGCAAATGACCGTTGCTTCTACAGCAGACCTTGTTGCTATGATTGAAGCAGGCGCAAATGAAGTTTCTAATGAAACCACCTTTGATGCCATTATGAAAGCACATGCCGAAAACCAGAAGATTGTTGAGTTTATCAACAGCATCGTTAAGGAACTCGGTCTTCCCAAGGCAGAGTATGAAAATACTGAGCCTCCTGTTGAAATGTTTGAGGCTATCAAAGAGTTTGCTATTGAAGATATACGTAAGGCTCTTGATACAAATGATAAAAAGGTCCGCGATGAAAATCTTCGTCCCGTTTATGATGCAGTTCATGCAAAGTTTGATGAACAGTATCCCGAACAGTCGGCTGCTATTGAAGAGTGCCTGTACAAGCTGCAAAAGTATGTTGTACGCCGTTGGCTGCTTGACGATGGCAAGCGTGTTGACGGACGCGGCATCGACGAGATCCGTCCCCTTTCTGCAGAGGTTGGCCTGCTGCCCCGTGTACACGGTTCAGGTCTTTTTTCACGAGGACAAACTCAGGTATTGACAATTGCAACATTAGGCCCTATCCGTGACGCTCAGCTTCTTGACGGTATTGATGACGAAAATACAAAGCGCTATATGCACCATTACAATATGCCGTCTTACTCGGTAGGTGAAGCCCGCCCCGCACGCAGCCCCGGCAGACGTGAAATCGGTCACGGCGCTTTGGCAGAGCGTGCATTGTTACCCGTTATTCCCAGCGAGGAAGAGTTTCCTTATGCACTCCGCCTTGTATCGGAGGTTCTTTCATCAAACGGCTCAACCTCACAGGGTTCAATCTGCGGTTCAACACTTGCTCTTATGGATGCAGGTGTTCCCATTAAAGCTCCTGTTGCAGGTATTTCCTGCGGTCTCGTTACCGAGGGTGACCGTTTTATGACAATGGTTGACATTCAGGGCATTGAAGATTTCTTTGGCGATATGGACTTTAAGGTAGCAGGCACTCATAAGGGTATCACCGCTATCCAAATGGACCTCAAAGTTCACGGTCTTACTCCCGAAATTATTAAAGAAGCTTTGGAAAAAACCTATAAAGCACGTCTGCACATCCTTGATGATGTAATGCTCAAGGCTATTAAAGCTCCCCGCGAAGAGTTGTCAAAGTGGGCACCCAAAATGCTCACCACCAAGATTCACCCCGATAAGATTCGTGAGGTTATCGGCTCAGGCGGTAAGGTTATTCAGAAAATTCAGGCAGACTGTAACTGTAAAATTGATATTGAAGATGACGGCAGAGTATTTATTTCTTCCATCAATAGCGACGATGCAAATCGCGCTCTTATGATGGTTGAAACCATCGCTCTCGACCCGCAGGTTGGCGCAATATTCAACGGAAAGGTAACACGCCTTATGAGCTTTGGCGCGTTTGTTGAGATTGCTCCCGGTAAAGAAGGCCTTGTACACATCAGCCGCCTTGATGTTAAGAGAACAGAAAAGGTTGAAGATGTTGTTAACGTAGGCGATGAAGTTCTTGTTAAGGTTATTGAGATTGACGACCAGGGAAGAATAAACCTTTCCCGCCGCGACGCACTTATTGAGGTTAAAGGCCTCAAACCCGAGGATGATATTGCTGAGGATAAGCCTCGCAGTTCGCGTCCCCGACAGGGCTTTAAAAAGAGATAACAAAAAAACGCTGGACAAAAGTTCGGCGTTCTAAATGATAGTAAAAAGGGTGTGCAGCAATCTGCACATCCTTTTTTTGTCTGTCGAAAAACCACTATTTGCAATAGTCGGCGGCGGTCAGCCGCATTTTTTGTTTTATGCAGTAACAATCAGGGGATTTAGGCACCAAATCCCACGTGTTAGGAGAATATATTACCCTTATAAACCAATCTTAAAACAAGTTTTATTCTGTACTGCGTACATAATTTTATTTTTGGCGAGCCAAAAGTTTTATTCGCCTTAAAAACTGCCGAAGTAATAAAACTGCGAAGTAATATAACTCGCCTGGGGCAAATAAAACCGAAGAGTGTCCTCATGGGCACTCTTCCAATGCTCGCCGTTTTTTATTATCAGCAGGGGCAGTGCCTACCTTCTGCTGTTAACAAAATCTGTACTGCATATACAATACACTGAAATTTATATTTTGCATTTTATATTTGCTGCGGGAAAGCCGAACCCGCGCGGTTTTCGTGAATCCGCATATTTTTTTAATTTTTTTATGCATTTAACATATAAAATGTTTAATAAATTGCAATTATTTTGTTGACAAACAATAAAATAATTGATATAATCTAATCGTAATATTGTAGCTAGGTATCCCTTGCTGCATATTTTATCATTTTTAGCATTTATTTTTTGGGAGGTTTTATATTATGGCAAAAATCCAGAACAGGGCCAAGCGCGTTCTCGCTATAGCCATCGCTCTTATGATGGTTTTCGGCGCATGCTTTACAGGCATGGTTACCGCTTCGGCAGAGTCCTTAGCAGCAGGTCTTACCGCTGTTGCTACCACTTCTACAAGCGGATATTCCGAAACCACAAGTATTGCAGATATTGAAGGCGGTGGTATTACATATACCACTGCAGGTATGGGCGCTTATAAGCCTTATTTGCACAATGTAGGCACTGCCGCTTTCCCCGGTGGCGGCGTGACATTACAGTTTGATGGATTTGTTTGCACATCTGCTGAGTCTCTCGCCGGTACTCGCGGTTATCAGGCGATTCTTATTGTTCTGTCTAGCAGTCCATCTGACGGTGAAAAATGCCGTTTAAGAAGCCCTAATGTTTCAGGCTTCATTATTGACGCATACAACGGCAATGTTGACTATGTTGCAGGCGTCAACGGCGCTCAGTCTTCTCATACAGTTATTCAGACAGTTATTGAGAACAGTAACATTATTAAATACGCAAACATCACAAATGTACCTTTCAGCATTAACTTTGCTTATGATGCAAACGGTGACATTACTGTTAGTGTTGCTGTTACAGGCAATATCGAAACAGGTGTTGCAACAGGCACATTGGATGCTGAAAAATTTGCTTCTGTTGTAAACGCAGGTTCACGTAAAACATATTTCTCTGTTTCTTCTGTTGACTGCAATAAACCTGATGCAAAACATCCTATGAGCTTTAACTATTACGGCTTTGCTGAGTCTGCAGCTCTTCCCGCTTTCGCAGCAGGTCTTACTGATGTTGCTGACACAGCTAGTGATGTAAAATCAGGCGATATGGGTGGTTATGCTATAGATAATAGCCATTGGGGCACAGTTGATTATATTGCTGGCGGCGGTTTCCGTTATGCTATGTTCCAGCACGCAGGTCTTGGCCCTGCAGGTTATAAAATAAACCTCGGCGGTTATGACGGCAACTGGGAGCTCCTGTTTTCAAATTACTTTGCTTCAGGCGCAACCACCGATGCTGGCTATGGTAAGTTTGCTCTTAACCTCAGCCAAACTATTAATGAGTTCCGTATAGTTCCCAAATCAGTATTTATTGCTTTTGATACCATTGAAGGTAAAGTTTACCTTGCAAAAGCTAATGACGATGTTGCGACTAACGGTGACAATCGTGCAGATGCAAGCAAGGTTACAAAGCTTGCTGATATCGCATCGGGTGATGCATTTAAGCTTGAAAACTTCCGGGGTAAACCCTTTGCAGTTAAATGGATGCAGACAGGTACGAGTGATTCTGTTGAGATTGCTATCGTTATAGACGGTCAGAAATACAGCTCTATTGTTGATAAGTCCCTTGTTAGAACAGGCGGCACGTATACTATGTCTCCCAGTTATGCATACGTATCAATGAATAACCTTTATTCCAGCACTGCAGCAGCTGGGCAGTATCGATGTTTTCTTAACTTCTACGGTTATAAAGCAATCACTCCCGACTATGTAGAAGAAGCACGTGCCGAGGCACGCCAGGGCATTAAAGTTTTAGCTTCTACAACAAATAACGTATACGATGGTACAGATGCTTTCATTTCAAACATTGAGGGCGGCGGCATTCATTACGAGGCAATCGGCCACTACCCCTTCCAGCTTGACAAAGGTATGGATTGCTGGCCCGGTAAAGGCTTCAAGCTCCAGTTTGCAAACTATGCTGAAACCTCAACTGCTACAACAGCAGTAGGTTACCGTCAGTTTGTTGTATTCTTTAACTGGGGTCTTGCCAACAACAGCACCTACGGTCCGTATTGGAAAGGCGGCAACATTGGTATCAACATTGACGCTGTTGAAGGTCAGGTTGAGCTTGTAAAATCTGACCTTGCAACTCTTGCCAACACCCAGAAATATGTACAGAAGGTTCTTATAGAGGATGAAATGTTCCTTTATGATAACTTTACAGGTAAAGTGTTCAGCTATGAGATCACTCCTGCCGCATACGGTGAAAATGATGCTATGCTCACCATCACCGTTGGTGATAAGTCTGCTTCCTGTATAATTGATTGGAACGAATTTATTGCTGTACCTGAGGGCTTTGGCACACAAACAACTTTCTATCCCACAGCAGCCTTTGATGAAAGAGCCAGCAAGTGCAATGTAAGCTTCAGCGCATTGTTACATGACGGCACAAAAGCTGCAGTTGACTTCTTTGGTTACACCAAGTATGAAGGTTCTGTAAATGTTGGCTCAGACAACACAGCAGCTAATGCTGAGGCTTATGTTCCCGTAAGTGTAACAACCGACGGCGTTGCCTCAATGACTGTTGAAGTTACAGCCGATGCTGCAATTACAGCAATCAACGCAGCGGACGGTGTATCAGTAACACCTGTTATTGATGGCAATAAGGCTGTTGTTAATATAACAGCAGACGCTGTTATCGCAGGCGCAGACGTTAAACTCTTTGACGTTGTATTCACCACAGGTGAAGGAACAATTTACACAGTTGATGCTGATGTAAAAGATGCTGCCAACGCAGCAGGCGACAGCGTTTACCTCTTCGGTACCAAGGGTGCTGCAGCTGTAACAGCAGTTGTTCCCAACGCTTCTGAGATTAAATATCAGGCAACTGAGGGCTCTTATAAGCTTGGTACACTTGGCTTCGGCACAAGCACAACCAATATGGCAGCTCTTGCAACTGATGACTTTGTTGCTGTTGAGTTTGGTACAGTATTCTTCACTGCTAAAATGCTTGGCGACCAGGAACTCAAAATTGGTACAACCAAGGTTGGCGGTACTGCAACAGCTCTTACAGTAAGTAAGGCTCTCGGCAATGGCGAAACGCTGCCTGAGCAGTTTATTGCAATTCTGAAAGATAAGGCTTCTAACGAATCCAATACGGTATCTAACGGCTACAGAAATACAACTTATGTTGCACGTTCTTTCGTAAGATACTATGACAAGGTAAACAGCGTATTTGTTATCATCTATGGTGATACCTTCTCAGCAAAACTTGCAGATATTGCACAATAATTAAGCAAAAAAGCGGTGAGCTTCGGCTCACCGCTTTTTTTATTTACCGTCCTTGCCTAATGGGGGAACCAACGCAAAGTGTTGGCGGAGGGATAGTAAATGCAAAATTGAAAATGCAGAATCAATGTGTTTCGCATACGCCGATCGGATTGTAAAATGATGGACAGTTCGGTAGGCCTGTCCCTACAATTTTTCAATAAATCCATATGGGTACACCGTAGGGACCGGCGTCTCGACGGTCCGCATAATACAATCCGCGGCTTCGCCGCACCTTAATTTTGCATTTTATTAACACTTTTTAATTATAAACCTGCTATAATTATCTTGCGTTTGACAAAGTGCGGCTGTAAAGATATAATATTTCTAAAAAGATTTTCGAGGTGTTTTTATGGGTAAAGGCTCAAGAAACAGAGCGGCGTACAATGCTGAAAAAATTCAAAAGCGTGAGGCTCTTGCTAAAGCACAGAAAAAACAAAAAGTTGTCAAACGTGTAACATTAATTGTTGTTGCATTTGTTCTTGTTGGAGCTATTATTGGCGGCGTAATTGCTGTTATCAACAGCGTCAGAACCAAAAACCGTTCAGATTTCCACAACACCGTTGCAGTAAGCTCAGAAAATTACAAGGTTACCACCGCAATGATGAGCTACTTCTTTAATCTGCAATATATTACATTTCAGAACACAAACTATAACAATTTAAGCAACATACAGCTTGATACCAACACTTCTTTAAAGGAACAGACCTGTGACGAGCAGTTTGCGCAGAAAGAGGGACAAACCTGGTATGATTATTTTTACAGCCTTGCTGAAAAACAGGTTACCGAAATGCTTTGTTTACTCGAAGCCGCAAAGGCTGAGGGTTATGAAATGAACGATACCGATAAGGAAACTATAAAACAAGCCAAGCAGAAAATGCAAAATGCCGCCGAAGAATACAATATGGATATGCAGGAATATCTTGATTATGTTTACGGCGACGGTATGACGCAAGAAGAGGTTTCAAAAGCAATGGAATATTATCAGCATTTCTCTTCATATTACAAAACCAAATATGCTAACTTGCAATACACCTCTGATGAGATAACAAACTATTACAACAGCAACAAAAAGCTGTTCACAACGGTCGATTACCTTGCATACAGCTTCTCTGCAAACATTTCATCCTACGGCGATGATGAAACGGCGCGCAACGCCGCAATTTCAACATTGCGTAAAACGGCTGAAACCTTAACTTACGCCAAAACAGCTGACGAGTTTAAATCAAATCTTAAAGAATACCTTGATAATGCATATAACAGCAACGCGGCCTACACAACTATTGACCCCGAAGAAGAACTTGAAAACAGCGTTTATACCGATGTTGCTTATATTGAAGATAATGATGTGTGTGAATGGGCGTTTTCAGACAGTACAAAGGCTTTAGATGTAAAAACCTTTGAAGAAGAAACTGACGGCACATATTATATCAGCGTTGTAATGATGACAAAAACAATGGAACGTGATGAAACTTTAACGCGTGATATCCGCCATATTCTTTTCACCACAGAAAACCACGGAACGGCCGAAGCTGCCAAAGCAAAGGCAAAGGAGCTGCTTGATACATTTAACACGGGCGATAAGTCAGAAAAAAGCTTTGCCGAGCTTGCAACCAAGTACACAGAAGACCCGGACTCATCAATTTCGGGCGGCCTTTATAAAGGGGTTTCTCAAGGCGAAATGGTTGAAAGCTTTAACGATTGGATGTTTGATAAATCACGAAAAGCAGGGGATACCGCCCTGGTTGAAAGCAACTACGGCTGCCACATAATGTATTATCCGGGTGTGGAAACTGCCGCCTGGCAGAATGCCGTAAACAGCGCGCTTGTTACCGATGCCTTTGACGCTGATATAGCAGAGCTTAAAGAAAGATACAATGTCAATGCAAAAAATCAGGATATAACAAAAACAGAGCTGGATTATTAAATAAAGAGGTGTCAAACCGGCGTAGTGTTATTTAAAACACTATGCCGGTAATTTTTTGCCTTTTGGCAAGTTGTATTGCTCTCATTTTATCTCTTTCCGTCTTATTTATTAGCAAAAATCCACCTCCTCATCACAGGGAGGCTTTGTATTTACATTTTGCAAATTTATAAAGCATTAATTCGGTTATGAGCAGAAAAATTTTCCTGTTTATATATTCATTACTTCCAATTTAAGTTAATATAATTTACAATTTTTTCATAAAATAATATTGAATAATTATAAAAATAAAATTGGCCAACCCACGAAACCCGCATATTTAGTGCGTTTACTAATTATTGCATACAAAATATAATGGTTTTTGTCGAAAAATAAGGAAAGTCAAAATCACTTTAGTTAAATTGCACAATAAGAATCAAAATTATAAAATGATTGTTGACAAATTATAATACATTTAATATAATACTACTGTGGATATTTGATAGATTATGGGGGATATCGCCTTTGTAATTTATCACTAATTGTCATAATTTTAAGGAGGTTGTTACAATGACAATGAAATTTCAGTATTCAAAGCGCATAATTGCTGTTGCTGTCGCACTTATGTTGCTTTTGGGTACGCTTTTCACAGGTGCGGTTACCGCTTCGGCAGAGTCCTTAGCAGATGGGCTCACTGAGGTTGCCACCAGCGCAACCGACGGCGGTAATTATAGTGGCTTTAATGGCTTCAGAACAATTACTGATCTTCCGGGTGGCGGTATAACCTATGTTAGCACAGGTGCCGGTGCTCGTTCACCCTATGTTCACAATGCACCTACTGCATTACCCGGCCGAGGTGTAACATTGCAGTTTGACGGGTATTCATCTGAGCCTACTGCAGCAAATGCATCAACCAGCTACGGCTACAGATCAATTATGATTGTTCTCGGCACATGTCCTACCGGTACTAATGCCGATAGAGCAAATTATCGTCTCGCACAAGACAATGCCGGTATCGTTATTGATACTGCAAACGGTGCTGTAAAGTATGTTAAAGGTAACGATTCAACCTATATTGGACCTTTCACAACTGTTAAGTGGATTGTTCAGGACAGTGATGTTGTAAAATATGACAATATCGCTAACAAACCTTTTACTGTTGAGTTCAAACCTGCTGATAACGGTGCAATAGAGGTTGTTATTACGGTTAACGGCACCTCTTCTGTTTCCGGTATTATCACAGCTGAAGAATATGCCTCAATCCCCAACGCTCCTACTGGTTTGATGACTTTCTCAATCTGCGCTGTTGAAGGTGGCCAAGATAGAAACATTCAGCCCATGAAAATTAACTATTATGGCTATAAATTGTCCAAAAAAGAGGCTGTTGATTTAATAGCAGGTCTTACTAATATTGCTACATCTGCAACGAAGGTTGCTTTCACAAGAGACGGACAGAAGCCTACTTTGACCGACATCACAGGCGGCGGTGTTACCATTGCTTATCCCACGGGCACAAGCGGTGCACAGAACAACTCAACCCAGCCTTACGTACATAATGTATCTTACGGTCCTACCTTTACAACAAAGGTAACAATGCAGTTCGACAACTTTGTTGTTGACACAGCAAATGCAAAATCTAATTTGGCAGGTTATAAAGAGTTCCAGATCGTTCTCGGTTCTTCAATTACCAAGGACGACTATTACTATCGTTTTACAGGCGATATGCCCGCAATCCGTTTTGATACCGCAAAAGGAAAATTACTGTTTGTTAAAGGTACAAGTAACGGCTGCGGCGGCGGTCAGATTATTCAGGAGCTTGCAAAAGACGATGCTCTTAAATATGAGAACCTCACAGGCAAAGACTTTACTGTAACCATTGAGCCTGTTACAACAAAACAGCTTAAGGTTACCGTAACCATTGAGGACATAAAAAATATTAGCGGCATTATTACTGCAAGCAGCTGGAACAGAGAAGCTAAGCTTTCCTCGAGCAGCACAGGCGGCTTGGATAAGCTTCCCACCGCACAGACATATATTTCAATCGGCGGTACCACTTCTAATGTTTCAGATAACAATCAGCCTTTCTCGATTAATTATTACGGCTTCAAAACAGAAACCGTTAACCCTCCTGTTGATGATTCTGTAGACTATGTAAGCCACTTGGATGAGATCGCTACGACCTCAACAAACGGCTATTCACATTCTTCAGCAACAGGTTTCTATACAGATATTTTGGGCGGCGGTGTTAAGTATTCACCCACCAGTCTATCAGCATACAATCCTTACCTTCACAATGTAAACATTGGTGACCTTACAAATTCAAACTATACCTTACAGTTCAATGACTATAAGAGTGCATGTACCGATGAAGCAGCTCGTGGCTACCGCGTATTTGCTATTGGTTTGTTCCGTTCAAATGTGGATGACAATTATCACAAGCTTATCAAAAACGGATGCGTTGGCCTTAAGTTTGATACAGTAAACGGTAAGGTTGACCTTATTCAGGCAAACAGCTCTAATTCACAGGATACAATTTGCAATATCATAACAAATGATGCTCTTAAATATGACAGCCTTTCAGGTAAGCCCTTTACTGTTGACTGGATTTCAGGCAATACTAATATTACCATTAAGGTAACAATTGATAATGGTGATGAAGCTGAACCTACAGTTGCAAGCGGCATATTGCCCCTCGCAACCTATCTGGCCACAACCTATCCCTTAAATACAGGCAAAGGTTATTTTGCAGTTACCGGTATTGACAACGTAGGCAATAACGGCAACAGCTGGTCAATTGAATACTACGGTTTTGCTTCATTGGGCGCTAACCCCTCTGTTGAAGGCTTGACCGATGGTCTTACCGACGTTGCTACAGTTGCAAAGAATATGTTGGAAAGAAAAGACCTTATCACCCAGAACGACCTTTTAGGCGGCGGTGTAGCACTTAAGTGGGATAAGTATTCAGGATATGCACCCTATCTTTACAATGTAAATATGGGCGGCTTCCCCGGCAACGGTATCAAATTACAGTTTGCCGATTATGAAATCGACGCTTCAACCGACACAACCGCTGACGGATACGGCCAGATTGCAATTGTTCTTGCAAACACAACCGCAAATGACGGTACAAAGCCAAAGTCAAAGAGACCTATCCTGATGATAGATACCAATAACGGTACATTGTCATTTGTTCATATGACTGATGACGGTTGCGGTGCATTGTCAAACCCCGTTATTGACCAGACAATCATTACAAATGATATTCTTAAATATGCAAACTTTAAGAATAAACCTTTCAGCGTTAAGATTCAAAAGGCAGCAGATGATAACTATACTGTAACCATTGATGTTAACGGCACAGAGGTTTCAGGCACAATGGATCGTGCTAAGTTTTATTCAAGTGACAATAGTACACTTGCTCCTAACGCACTTACCACCTATGTCGGTATCGGCGGCTTTACAAACGGTGCTACAAACAAGTTCTCACTCGAATTCTACGGTTATGAGGCTGTGCAATTTGTTGCACCTGTTATCGATGTTTCACAGCTTACTGAAACAACCTCAATTGCTACCGACAGCTTTGGTGCAACAAGTTACAAACAGCTTGAAAATATTGTAGGCGGCGGTACAAGGATTACATATCTTAACAGCTATTCGGGCTATGGTCCCTATGCTTACAATGTAAACATGGGTAAATTCCCCGGTGATCACGGCTTTAAGCTGCAGTTCTCAAACTACATCAACGCTGCACAGAAAAACAATATAAATGCTAATTACTTTGGTCAGATTGTAATTGTTCTTACCAGTACAACCGGTAATGACAACTACAAAATTAAAAAGGATGTTCCTTTCCTGCAGATTGATACAGTTAACGGCAAGCTCCTGCTTCGCCACTGTAATGATGTAAGCTTTGGCAATGTGTCAGGCTTCACTACCGATCAGGAAATTTTAACATCTGACCTGCTTAAAGCAGCAAACTTTGAGCGCAAGGCGTTCAGCCTTACATTTAAAAACAGCACCACCTCTGAGGGCAATGTTGATATTACCGTAGAGGTTGGCGGCGACGGTAACACAGTTGCAGGTGAAACCGTAACAGGCGTATTGAATATGGAAATATTCAATGCAATTACCTATCACCCAACAATAGCAACCTTTGTTTCTGTATGCGGCCTTGACAATAGTACGAATATTCTAAATCCTTTCAGTTTAGAGTTTTATGGCTATCAGAACTTTGGCGTAAAGCGTAAGGATGTTCTTGTTAAGGCAACTGATGTTTCAGAGGTTAACGCTGCTATTGCAGCCCTCCCCGAAACAGCAACTGAATCTGCTGCTGAAGCTATCCTTGTTGCCAAAGCTAAGTATGACTCACTTGATGCTACAGCACAGGCACAGGTGGCAGGCGCCGATAAGCTTGCAACCCTTATTGCAGACCTTAACACATTGCGCAACGCTTCCAAAATTAAACCAACCTCTACATATCTTGCGAGAGAAGCAGACGCTTCATTAGGATATCCGGAGTTTGGCAACCCCTATGCGCGCACACTTTTCTCCAAAGCAACAGAAAACGGTTTTAAGGTTGAGTGGCGCGGAGCTTCCTATTCAGTTCCCGGATATGAATCTCTTATGTCACAGTCAATTTACGGCGCATACTCGCTTGACGGTATGAGAGTATTCATTGACGATTACACATTTGATGCAACTAAGGGCTCAGATTTCTGGGTACAGTTCACAAGCGGTGACTATTGTGAATACTGGAACCCCACAGGTGACACAGCCGACAGAATGATTGCTGTACGTCTCGGTCTCCAGAAGGGCAGGCTTGAAATTAACGGCGTTGGCTCTGTTAACACCTGGATTGCAGGTGACACGAACCTCTTACTCCGTGACAATCTCAAGGATAAAGACTTTATAATTGAATGGAAAAAGCAGGCAAACGGCGATTACAACTGCTACATCACAATTGACGATCAGGTTGTTGCATTCACCTTGACTGCTGCTGAGCTTGCAAGCATGCCCAATTTCAATCCTGAAGAAGTTCGCGTAATTATCGGTAATGCTGATAACAAAGCAATCTTCAGCATGGAAGTTACAGGTATCTACTCAAAAATTGATGCCGCAGCACAGAGAGTAATTGACCTTATTGACAATTTACCTGCAAATGTTGCAAACGCATCTCAAGTTTCTGCTGTTGAAAGCGTTGTGGCGGCTTATAATGCACTTACTGTTTCACAGAAAGAGCAGATTTATAATGTTGACACTCTTACCGCTGCACGTGCAGCCTTACGTAAGTATGAAGGCGTAGACGAAAAGGGCAGAGATAAAGACGGTTACTATGTACCCAGTGCTTTGCTTGACGTTTACGGCGATACAGCTAAAGACTCTGCTTACACACGCGTAACCGATTCGCCTCTCGGCGGTCTGCTTTATGAGTGGAACGGCGAAGGCTACGGTAAGAAAAACTGCTTCAACGACTATTACGTAATTGACGGCATTTCAGTACGCTATGACAACTGGAAATACGTAAACGATAGCGCACTGATCGTTGGTTTTGAAAACTCTTCACAGGAGTGTAAGATATTTGACCGTCAGGCGTTTGATACACGTAACGGTATCTGGCTCACAATCGGCAGAAATAACACCATTTACTCAACCTATGCAAATAAGGACGTAAAAGGAGTATTCCCGCTGTTTGAGCCCAACGAATTGCTCAGCGCTACCAACCTGATGAACAAAGAGTTCTTTATTTCCTGGAAGGTATTGTATGATGATACAGGCGCTGCAACACTTGAAATGACCTTCACTGTTGACGGCAAAGACTTCACATATCACTATGATAGTAAATTTATGAAGGCCCTTGACCTTATGGACCTTGAGGATATTCAGGTTGTTACACACTGTATTGCGGGTAATAGCCACGACGGTTCATACAAGCCTCGTACAATGATATTGACCGCTGCATCAATTGACATAACAGGTCTGAAATATGAAGAATTCTCTTCTGCTCAGAAGAATGCTATCCAGGAGATTATCGACGCTATCAATACACTGCCTGCAAAAGCTACTGCTGATCTTGCAGAAGACATCAACGACATCTGGAAGATGTACTACCAGCTTTCCTATAAAGAGATGCGCCTTGCAGTTACCAACCACTCAAAGCTCATAAATTTGTACAACGAACTTTTTGATATGCAACTTGCAGATGGTACAATGTACTTGGTTGAAAAGGACGGGGAATACGATGGTGAAGACGACGAAGGCAATTACGGAGGCGACGGGTATGTCGGTGACTATGATGAAGACTACAATTACGATACGGATTATGTAGAAGATGATGAGGATGAGAACGAGAATCCGGAAACCTCTAAAGAAAAGAATGACACTACAACAAAGAAACCCACAAAGGTTCCTAAGAAGACTGATAGCTCATTCCCATGGATAATCCTTGTAATAGGCGCCATAATTTTGCTTGCAATTATTGCAATCGTTGTAATACTTCTTGTAAGAAGAAATAAGGGAAAGGAGGGCAAATAAGATGGTTAAGACATTAAAAGCACTTTTTACTATTGTTTTATCAGCAATTATTGTGTTAACATCTGTTGTATGCGGTTTCGCAACCTCCGACGAACTTGTTTATAACGATGAAGGATACATTGATAACTCATCATTGGTTACTCCTTGGGTACCTGACGACCAGGTTATGTTAGACGAGAATAATTGGCCCACATGGGTCAATGACCTCGTCATTGCCGAAGCTCGTATTGAAAGGATGAGTGAAGGCGGCACAATAAAAAAAGAAGACGTTGAGCCTATGCTCAAGCATCTTGCAGAGGTCGGCGTTAACGGTCTTTGGGTAACTCCTATTGAGGATAAAGGTCTTGATACCATATCCTCCACCTACTGTAACATGGGTATTCACACAATTGACCCTTATCTCACAGGTCAGCTTCAAAAAGGCGAGCCCTACTCAAACTTCGGCGCAACCGAGGCCGATTATGATGAAGGACGCCGCAGAGTAAAAGAATTTGTTGATTTGTGCCATGACTACAATATCCGCATTTTCTTCGATAAAGTTCCCTGGGGTGTAAGTAAGGTTGCTCCCATATATTTTGAAAATGAGGATTGGTTCAAAGGTGCTTCCACTTGGGGCGGCATGGACTTCAAACTTGACCATCCCGGAGTAATTGATTACTATTATACAGAGAACCGTGACTTTATAATCGAAACAGGCTGCGACGGTATCCGTTGGGACTTGGAACCCAGCTATTTCGGCTATGAGCTTTATGAAGATATGCACGCAGAGCTTAATTCAATGGGTATAAAGACACTTTTCTTCTCAGAAGACCAATCTTTCCATGGCGGCAAAGCTTATGCTTTTGCACAGTACGGTGACGCTACGGGCCGCGGTGCATCTTCACAGTTTTCTTATGACTATTACTTCAATGATATTGACATTGTTGAAGCAGTTAAGACAGGCAAAAACATCGGTCACTCAATGCTCCGTGGTACAGGTGAATCAGGTCAGTACAGACACTATACCTACCAGATTTCTTCACACGACTGCCTGTATTATCACGATGCAACTCCCGCAGCTTGGGGATATCAGTTCCTTTACGGTTCATTTATCCCGCTGTGGTATGTAGGCGAAGAGTGGAATTCTAATTTGGCACAAGGTTCCTGCTACAGCACACCTATTGCAAATTTTGCTGAGCAGATAGATGCAACGAAAGAAAGCCGCGCATATTATGAAGAGGTTAAGGAACTTATTGCATACCGTTGGATTTACAAGGATATTATTAATGCCTCTACCGAAAATCACCGCGATACAAATATTTGTACCGCAAAGGTTAAGGGTACAACACTTGTACAGGGCTATGCACGTTACAAGGATAACAAAGGCTTTATTGTAGTACCCAATGTAAACGAAAACACAGATAAGCCTGTTGAAATGACCGTTGCAGTACCGCTTGAGCATATGGGCTTAAATAACTACACCAAGTACACACTTACAAATGTACGCACAGGTAAGGTTATGGTTCAGGGTGACGCATCCAAGGTTACATCCTTTACCGATACTATTGATCATAATAATGTTGGCTTGTATTATCTTGTAGCGGAAGGCAAAATTGCTAAGCCCGAAGACAACAAGAATAATTATGAGCCCGTTGATACTGTAGAACCTGACGATGACAACAGCAATGATTTAGACACCGACGATGAGCTCAACGCCGATGACGGGGAAAAAGAAGTCATAAAGAAACTTATCAAGAAAAGGAAAAAGGTTGTACGGAACAGCGGATTCCCCGTATGGGCAATTATTGCTATTGCTGGCGGTATAGTTGTTCTCGGCAGTGTAGCTGCTGTAATTATCATTAAAAAACGCAGGAAAATTTAATCCTTTGACGAAACAAAGCAGGCAAAATTGCTTTGTTTCGTCACTCGAATTTATCAATAATTTTGCCTAAGAAAATGTTTTGCTTTTAACCGCGTATTAATAAGAGGCACTTTTAATTAGGTATTAATTATATTATTATGAAAAGGAGAAATATGTATGAAGACAACAGTAAAGCGTATCCTTGCTCTTCTAATGGCTTTTGCAATGTGCTTTATCGCAGTAGGATGCAAATCAGAGCCTGAGTATGAAAGCTATTTATCATACGCTTATGAAGAAGTAGATACCTCTAGTGATGTTGAACAAAGCACATCTTCTAAAAAGGAAGGGACAAACAAAAACTCTTCTAAGAAGCCCGGCAAATCTTCTAAGAAAACACCTTCTAAGACACCGTCTAAAGAAAACACAGTAAATGTAAAGGGTTACAACTTTACGATCCAGTCAGCTTGGATGGCAAAATCAGCAAAAGATGCTGTTATGGAGCAGGAGAAATCCTTCTATAAAGTTGCTTCCCAGATTCAAAAAAAGTACGGCTGTACCATTGAGGTTACAAGCGGTAACATGACAATGGATAATATGAGAACCCTCATAATGTCCGGTTCAAAAGTTGCTGACGCAGTTGACCTTATGACAGAGCAGTTGCTTTCCTACGCAGCAGCAGGCTTTATTGTTCCTTGGGAAAAAGCAGGCATTGATGCAACAAGCAACAATTATGTTCAGGGTTACACCAAGATGGCAACTATAGGCGGCAAACATTACGGCGTAAGCTACATGCGCGCACCTGAAGCTCGTATGAGCGTTGTATTCAACAAGGGTGTACTTAACTCTGCAGGTATCAACGCTGACGGTATCTATGATTTGGTTAAGGCTAAAAAGTGGAACTGGGAAACTCTTAGAAGCTATGCAAAGACAGTTGTTGCTAAAAACACCAACAACAATGTAACTTCCGTTTGGGGCGTTGGCGGCTGGTTTGATAAATTCATCCGCGGTCTGTATGTTTCTAACGGCGCAACTCTTGCAGCTGTTAAGGACGGCAAGGGCGTTACAACATTTGCTTCTAATAATATGAAAGAAGCTCTTAATTTCGCAAGCCAGCTCATTAATGTGGATAAGGTTTACGATGCAAACAAATACAGAAATGCTGACAGTTTTGATATGACCGATAACGGAGACTATAACGATCAGTTCCAGGCCGGTAAGCTTGCCTTCCTTTTCCAAGAAACCTATTGGGTATCTAAATACTTCAACAAGGGCTTTGATTATGGTATTGTTCCCGTACCTATGGGTCCCAAGGCTTCTAACTATGCTACTGAGTCAGGTAAAGCTCGTGTATTGACATTAACATCTACAAATGCTAAGTCAAAGACTCTTGACAAGACAGCATTCATTCTTACCAAACTGGCTGAAGGCTGTGCAGCCGGCGGCGACATCAATGCTAAGTATGACGGCGAGAGCTGGTGGCAGTATGACCTCAAACAGGAGTACTTCCGCAATGACCGGGATAAGAACCTTGAAATGTACAACATCCTTCTTGATACAGCTACTATTGACTACGGTGTAACAACAACATTAAAGGAAGCTTTTGATAAGACTGTTACAAGAGACGCTATATTCTGCAACAAGAGTTCAATTGAATCTGCAATTCAGAGCATCGGTTCACAGTATGATCAGGCTGTTTCAAAAGCATTTACTTTTAAATAAGAAGTGATTGAATAATTAAAAACGGCGAACGTAGGCGTAGTGTCCTTATGGACACTACGCCGGTTTTATTCGCATAGCTGCGAGTGATATTGCTTCGCAGTGGTATATTATGCTACGCATAGTTTTATTACCATCGGCAGTTTTTAAGGCGAATAGAATAAAACTGAAGCCGATAGATTTCAATAAAACTTTTTCGCAGGAAAAATAAAACTCTGTATGTAAGTACAGAATAAAACTTGTTTTGAGATTGGTTATTCGGGTTTTGTGTTCCTCTAACAAATGGAATTTAGTATCCAAATTTCCTGTTCGTCAAGGTATAAGAAAAAAGATGTGCAGAAAATTTGCACATCTTTTTTCGGACTTTAGAGTACAACTCTTAATGTTCATTGTTTTTAGTTTTTATAATAAGTTTAATTTATATTATTTCAAGATGCTCAAGCAATATTTTGGCGCCTATAATAATCAATACAGCGCCGCCGAAAAATTCTGCCTTGCTTTTAAAGCGCGCGCCGAAAACATTGCCAAGCCGCACACCAAAGGCTGAAAATACAAAGGTTATAACGCCAATAATGGCCACCGCAGGAATAATGCCACAGGCAAGCTCTAAACAAGAGAAGGTTATGCCAACCGCCAAAGCATCAATGCTGGTGGCTATTGCAAGTAACAACATACTTTTTGCGCCAAAGCAATCGTTAACCTCTTTAGTTTCTTTTGATAAGGCTTCTTTTATCATATTTCCGCCTATAAGCAGAAGCAAAACAAAGGCAATCCAATGGTCAAACTGCTTTACAAAACCCGCAAAGGTTTGACCTACCAAAAAACCTATTAATGGCATTAATGCCTGAAAGCCGCCAAACCAGGCGCCCGCTGTTAAGGATTGTTTTAAGCTTGCCTTTTGGACGGACAGCCCCTTGCAGATTGCAACGGCAAAGGCATCCATCGACAACGCGACGGCGGTTGAGATTATTTCCCAAATTTCCATAAAAGCACCTTTCCTTTTTTAAAACAGATTGAATGATTCTGCAATATGTGTTAAAATATCTAAAAAATATAGGAGATAAATATTTTGAATGTATTTCTTTTTGCCGCAAATGCGGTAGCACCTATTGTTATATTAATGCTTGTAGGATATTTTTTAAAACTGAGCGGTGCCTTTAAAGAGGATTTCTTTAAGCATGGGAATAAGCTTGTTTTCCGCGTTGCACTGCCTGTAATGCTGTTTTTTAATATATATAATGTTGAAACATTGAGTGATATTAACTGGGTCACTGTGATTTTTGCAATAGCAATAACTCTGATTTTATTTGCTGCAGGTTTTGTCAGCACGTTTTTTATTAAGGATAAAAGCCAAAAGGGTGTTATATGGCAAAACTTTTTCAGAGCAAATACCGCCATTATCGGAATACCGCTTGCGATATCTTTAGGCGGGGAAGCGGCATTGCCCGTAATATCTATACTTTCTGCTTTTTGCGTTACCGCCTACAATGTTCTCTCAATTGTAGCTTTGTCATTATATACTGATGGCGGCAAAAAAACAAGCGAGGGTGATTTTGCTAAAAAAATGTTTACAAATCCATTGCTCATTGCAATAATTGCAGGCTTGCTTGCGGTATTTGTTCGCAGCCTACTGCCTTTAAACCAGGCTGATGAGCCTGTGTTTACAATTAAAAACAACCTGCCCTTTGTTTACACAGCTTTGGAACTTATTTCAAATATGACAACACCTTTTTCTTTGATTGTGCTTGGCGGCTTGTTCTCCTTCAGCGCGGTGCGCAAATTAAAGAGTCAGATAATAATAGGCACGATGTCGCGTATAGTTGTTGCGCCCGTTATCGGCATAGGTTTTGCTTTACTGTTAAAGGATGTATTCAATTTTGGCGCTCCCGAGTTTGCTGCTTTTGTTTCAATGTTCTGCCCGCCTGCTGCGGTTTCAGGTCTTGCTATGGCGGCTGAAATGAAAAATGATGACCGTCTTGCAGGACAGCTTGTTGTGTGGACAACAGTATTTTCTACATTTACAATCTACTTTACTACCGTAATATTAAAATTTTGTAAGGTTATATAAAAATGGAAAATTATCGTCTTATTTTGGAAAGAACACTTGAGAATATAAAGCAAAGCGGCAAAAAGCCCACGTTACTGCTGCATAGCTGCTGCGGTCCCTGTAGCTCGGCAGTGTTAGAGCAGCTTTGTGAATACTTTGATATAACGGTATATTTTTATAATCCTAATATTGATACGCTTGGAGAGCACGAGCGGCGTTTTGAAGCCCAAAAGCATATTATAGAATCTTTGCCGCAGGCAAAGGATGTTAAGCTGATTAAGGGCGAATATGACCATAACGGCTTTTTAAAAGCAGTTTTGGGATACGAGAATGACCGCGAGGGCGGCACACGCTGCACGAAATGCTTTGAATACCGCTTAAAATCCGCGCGCGATATGGCAAGCGGTTATGATTGGTTTGCTACAACGCTGACCGTAAGCCCGCATAAAAATGCCGTTGTAATAAATACGGTGGGGCAAGGGCTTGAAAACGGCGGCGCAAAATATTTAATTTCTGATTTTAAAAAGAAAGAAGGATACAAACGCTCAATACAGCTGTCAAAGCAATATGATCTGTACAGGCAGATGTATTGCGGATGTGAGTTTTCAAAGCAATAAAAAAGGAATGTCCAGTTTTGAACATTCCTTTTTTGTTTTATATGTCGCTTATTGTTCGGCTTTGGCTGCTTCAATAACTTTTTGCGCTACCTGCGGTGGAGCGTCTTCGTAACGGTCAAATTCAAAGGTGAATACAGCTCTGCCTTGTGTTATTGAACGCATAGCTGTTGAAAAATTGCTCATTTCAGCCATTGGAACATCTGCAATAATTTCCTGCAATCCGTCATCAAGCGGGTTCATACCAGAAACTCTGCCGCGGCGTTTGTTGATATCACCAATAACGTCGCCCATGTAGCTTTCGGGAATGGTTACAACCAATCTGCCGATAGGCTCAAGCAGTATGGGGTTAGCCTTGGGGATACCCTCTTTGTAAGCAATGGCGGCTGCCAGCTTAAAGGACATTTCGCTTGAGTCAACAGGGTGATAAGAGCCGTCATAAAGCGTTGCCTTAACGCCTACCATCGGGTAGCCTGCAAGAACGCCTTTGTTTATACATTCTTTAAGACCTTTTTCAACAGCAGGGAAGAAGTTTTTGGGAACAGAACCGCCGAAAACTTCTTCGGCAAACTCTAATCCGTCGCTATCGCAGGGCTCAAAACGAATCCATACATCGCCAAACTGGCCGTGACCGCCCGACTGTTTTTTATGTCTTCCCTGAACCTCAACGCTCTTGCGTATGGTTTCACGGTAGGGAACCTTGGGCGCTTTAAGAATAACGTCAACACCAAACTTGGATTTTAACTTTGATACTATAACATCAATATGCTGTTCGCCTAAGCCTGAAAGCAGCTGCTCTCTGGTTTCGGGGTTGGTGCCAAAGGAGATGGTGGGATCTTCTTCCATAAGCCTTGCAAGACCGCTTGCAATTTTTTCTTCATCACCCTTTTGCTTGGGATACACCGCAAGTGAAAGCGAAGCTTTGGGATAGCGGGGAGTTATGATTGATGCGCCAAATTCGGGTGCGCAGAGCGTATCCCCCGAAACAACATCGCCTAATTTTGCTACAGAGGCAATATCGCCCGCAATTACATAATCGGCATCCTCTTGTTTGCCGCCTTTAACCCACATAAGTTTACCAAGCTTTTCTTCCTTGCCTGTACGCATATTTGTAAGGCGCATATCAGCCTTTATTGTGCCGCTCATTACCTTAAAGTATGACAGCTTACCGACAAAGGGGTCGGCAATTGTTTTGAAAACAAGTAAAGCCGGGGGACCTGCGGGGTCGCAGGCTACGTTAACAACCTCGTCGCCTTTTTTGGCTTTATAAACAACCTCAGATGCGCCGGGCAGCATTTTTGCCATAATATCAACAAGCAGGGGAACACCCTCGCCGGTCTGACCTGAGCCGCAGAATACAGGGCAAATTTCGCGACGTTTAATGCCCATGTTCAAAGCGTTAATTTTCTCTTCGGGAGTAAAGGTTACACCCTCGAAGAATTTTTCCATCAAGGATTCGTCTGTTGTGGCAAGAGCCTCACGCATTTCGCTCCAGGCATACTCAATGTCCGGGTTTGTGGGCACTTCGCTGTGTTCAACGGCATTAATGCCGTTGAATGTATAGGATTTGTTATGTATTAAGTCAACATAGCAAACAATTTTGTCACCCTCAATATAAGGCACGACGCAGGGGCAAAGGCTTTTACCAACCTTTTTTCTCAGATCATGATAAACATCATAATAATGTGTGGGAGCAACGTCCAACTTACCTATAAAGAAAAAAACGGGCTTATCATATTTAACCGAGCGGTCATAGCATTGCTCTGTTCCTACAAACACGCCTGAACGTGCAGAAACAAATATTAAAGCCGAACCGCAGGCTGATATGCCTTCTGTGATACCGCCTGCAAAGTCAAACTGACCGGGAGCATCGATAATATTTATTTTAACGCCATTTGTTTCTATCGGATAAACAGCGGTGTTTATTGAAACCTTACGCTTCTTTTCCTCAGGATCAAAATCCATAACGGTAGTTGAGTCTGCTATCTTACCGATGCGGTCGGTTGCCTTTCCATAATATAAAATGGCATCTGCCAAAGTTGTTTTACCGCTGCCACCGTGGCCTAACAGCACAACATTCCGTAATTTGTCTGCGGAATACTGCTTCATAATAATACACCCTTTCGTATATAAAATAGTTTTAAACTATAAAAGCATTGTATCATATGTTTTTGTTGATTTCAACTAATTTTTATAAGAAATTACAATAACTTTTGTGCAACAAGCAAATAAAAAGCAATTGAGATTTTTACAGAGAAAAAGTATCAAAAATGTAATTATTGTAATTAATTTGGAATAAAACTGTTACCCAAATGAAAAGACTTTTTTAACTTAAAGCTATATAATAATTATATAAAGACTTTAAGGAGGTGCAAAGTATGGCAAGAAAGAATTTTCTCATTGTATTTTTGGCGGCAATTTTACTGTCTTGCTTCATACTGGGCACCTGCATTTCATCCTCTGCGGAAGAACAGGCTACTCAGACTGATGCAGCAGAAATTAACATTGATTACCGTATTGAAAATATGCTGCAGTCCAACCGTGTTTACAACAACACTTTTTATGATGAAAAAGAGCTTGTTGAAGAGGTTGCAATTTCCCTTATGGACAGAGCAAACGACGGTTATATTGCCACAAAAGCCGTTGAAGACTTGGCTTTTGCTATGTATTCTATCAATGTTGATGCTTCTGTTGTAAGCTATCCCAATATTCCGCAGCTTGAGGGTTATATGCCGCTGGTGGCAAGAGGATACACAAGTTATTCGCACGAGATTACAGGCGTTTTGGATGAGAATGACGGAACAGTAACCGTTTATTCTGATGTAACGGTTGATTGTCACGATGGAAACCCTGTAACATACCCTTGTGAAACCTTGTTTGTTACCTGCGATGAAAGTTTCTTTGGCTACAACATTGTTTGGTCAAACATAATTGAATAATTAATTTAAAAGCAAGGCTTGTAAATGCCTTGCTTTTGTTTTAAAAAAGGCGGAAAGAGTATATATTTAAATATTTACTCTCTCCGCCTTTTTGTGCCCTTAAACGATGGCGAGGGCAGGAAATATTTAACCTGCCATACCCATCACTTCAAGGGGCGATACATATTCGTCATTGGCTTTAACGGCAATATGCAGATGCGATGCGTCGGAAGATTCACAAGGAATAATTCCTAAAGTGCCGAGTGTGGTACCTGCGTGTACGGTGTCGTTTTGTTTTACGGCAGCATTTTCAATGCCGCAGTAAATACCCGTAATGCCGTTGCCGTGGTCAATTTCTATAACTGTTCCCCAAAGAACATCGTTTTCTACAGCTGTTACTGTTCCTGCACCTGCGGATTTTATTTCGGAGCCGGCTGCGGCGGCAATATCAATACCGTTGTGTATACGCATATCGGAATAGGTTGCAGAGTACTGCAAAGCGGTAAGGGAAAAATCTTTTGCTACATTTCCCTCAATTGGCATAACAAAATATTGGGCAACAGGTTTTTGCGGGGCTGAGCTTACCGTCTCGGATGAAGCGGGCTGCTTGGCCGATGACTGCTGATTTGAGGAAACGCGCGAATCCGAAACATTGCTTACCGTGTTACCTGCGGGCTCTTCGGTTTTTTCACTTACAGTATATGATGAAACCTGTGAGGTATATGATTGATTGCTTGATGTTTCGGGAGCGGTTGACAGCGAGGACACCGCCGACCAGGTGGCAACACCTACTGCAAGCAAACAAAGTGCAACTATCGGGTAAAAGCCTTTCCCTGCAAGAAATTTTGCTGTTTTAGATTTATAATATTTCAAATAAAGCACCTCCGTTATTAGATTTGACATTTAACCAAGATTTTATGCAAAAAATAAAGCAGGGTGGGTTTTTAAAATATATAATTCTTGAAAATAATAAACTACTGTGTTACAATAAATTAAACAATAAAAGTTTTACTGTTCGGAGTGAATCCGTTTTATGCAAAAAAGTGATGTTTCGGCTTCGGTTGTAACCCACAATAACATTGATACAGTAAAAAACTGCGTGCAATCTTTGCTTGATAATACGGCAGAGGTGCGCTTTTCGTTGTCTGTTTATGATAATAATTCAACTGATGGAACGGTTGAATATTTAAAGGAAATTGACAGTATCAGGCTTGTACAAAGCAAAACAAATCATGGCTTTGGTGCGGGGCACAATGTGTTGCTGGCTGACGCACAGTCGGAATACCACGCTTTTGTAAATCCTGATATTATTGTAACCGGTGATACTATTGCTGTTCTGGCACAGTACCTTGATGAGCATCCCGATGTTGCGCTTGTCACACCAATGCTGTATAACCCAAACGGAAGTGAACAGCTTTTGCCAAGATTGCAGCCAAAGTTCAAATATCTGCTTAGCGGAAGGTTGCCGTTTTTAAAAAAACTGCGCGATAAATATACTATGGCTGACTGCAAACTGGACAAGCCTACCGAGCTTGACTTTTGCACGGGATGTTTTATGATGGGCAGAACAAAGCAATTACAGCAGGCGGGCGGCTTTGACGGCAGATACTTTATGTATATGGAGGATGCCGATCTTTCCCGTACAATGCAAAAATACGGCAAAATTATGCTTGTGCCACAGGCAAAAGCAACACACCTTTGGAACAGGGCCAGCTCACATAAACTGAAATATTTATTAATTCATATAAGTTCAGCATTTAAATACCAGAAAAAATGGAGGAAATGCAAATGAAGCTTTTAATAACCGGCTCGCACGGACAGCTTGGCAATGAGCTTACAAAAATGCTCAGCACGGGCAAGAGCGAAATCGGAGACATTCCTGCCCAGTGCCTTTCGGCCGAGGTTGTAGCGGTTGACGTTGATTCGCTTGATATTACCGATACCGATGCGGTAATTGCTTTTGTTAATGAGCACAAGCCTGACGTAATAATCAACTGCGCCGCAATGACAAACGTTGACGGCTGCGAAACCGAGGTTAAGCTTGCTTATGCTGTTAACGCAGACGGTGTTAGAAACCTGGCTGTTGCGGCTGAAAAAATAAACGCAAAGTTTATAAATGTTTCTACCGACTATGTTTTTGCAGGTAATGGTACACAGCCTTATATGGAGTGGGATTTATGTGCACCCAACACTGTTTACGGAAAATCAAAACGTTTAGGTGAGGAGTATACCCTGCATTTTTGCAAGCGCTCATTTGTAGTGAGAACTTCATGGCTTTACGGCTATATAGGCAAAAACTTTGTTAAGACAATCCGCAGGGTTGCAAAAGCAAATGATGAAATTAAGGTGGTATGCGACCAAAGAGGCAATCCCACTAACGCCAACGACCTGGCACATCATATTTTAAAGCTCTGCGTTACCGAAAAATACGGTATTTACCATTGCACAGGAGAAGGCGAATGCAGCTGGCACGATTTTGCCGCAAAAATTGTTGAGCTTTCGGGTATTGATTGCAATGTTTTAGCCTGCACCACAGAAGAATACGGCAACAAAACACCCCGTCCCGCTTATTCTTCACTGAGCAAGCTTGCGCTTGACTGTGCTGTAGGTAATCAGATGCGCCAATGGGAAGATGCCCTTAAACAATATATTCAAAATGTGGAGGACTAAATTATGAAAACCTATCTCGTTACCGGCGGTGCCGGATTTATCGGCTCAAATTTTGTCCACTATATGTTGGGAAAATACGATGATATTAAGCTGATAAATATTGATGCTCTTACCTATGCAGGTAACCCCGAAAACTTAAAGGCTGTTGAAAATGACCCCCGTTATACCTTTATTAAGGGTGATATTTGTGACAAAGAGCTTATTGCAAAGATTTTTGCTGAAAATGAGATTGATTATGTTGTTAACTTTGCGGCTGAAAGCCACGTTGACCGCAGCATAAGCGATCCCGATATTTTTGTAAAAAGCAATGTTTTAGGTACTGTTAACCTGCTTAATAATGCACGCAAAGCTTGGTCTGTAGGTGACGACGTTTACCGTGAGGGAGTAAAATATCTGCAGGTTTCAACCGATGAGGTTTACGGTACTTTAGGCGCTGAGGGCTACTTTACCGAAACCACACCGCTTGACCCCCATTCACCTTATTCTTCAAGTAAGGCTTCTGCCGATATGTTTGTAAAGGCTTACGGTGATACCTTTAAACTTCCCTTTAATATCACACGCTGCTCAAACAACTACGGTCCTTATCAGTTCCCTGAAAAGCTTATTCCTCTTATTATGAACAACACTCTCAAACATAAAGAGCTGCCTGTGTACGGTGACGGTATGCAGATTCGTGACTGGCTGTATGTTGAGGACCACTGCAAAGCTATTGATATGGTTATCAATGACGGCGTATTGGGTGAGGTTTATAACGTAGGCGGTCATAATGAGCGCACAAACATTTTCATTGTTAAAACTATTATTGAGTACATTAAAGAAAACGCTGACGATACAGTAGGCGAACATCTTATCAAGCACGTTGCTGACCGTAAGGGTCACGACCGTCGTTATGGCATTGACCCCAAAAAGATTAAGAACGACCTTGGCTGGTATCCCGAAACTCCCTTTGAGGTTGGTATCAAAAAGACTTTGAAATGGTACCTTGACAACAAAGAGTGGATTGCAAACGTAACCAGCGGTGAGTACACAAAGTACTACGAGAAGATGTACAAGAACAAATAATTTTTTTAACGGAGCAATTTTCAAGATGGGAAACTTTACATTTATTAAAACAGATATCGAGGGCGTTATTATTGTAGAGCCTAAGGTTTTCGGCGACAGCCGCGGATATTTTATGGAAACCTACAAGGAACCCGACTTTATTGAGGGCGGCATTTCTGCAAAGTTTATACAGGATAACCAGTCAAAATCCAGCAAGGGTGTTTTGCGCGGTCTGCATTTTCAGAAAAAATATTCACAGGCAAAGCTTGTGCGCGTAATTAAGGGTAGCGTTTTTGACGTTGCTGTCGATCTGCGCAAAGGCAGCAAAACCTACGGCAAATGGGTGGGTGTTGAGCTTACCGCTGATAATAAGCGCCAGTTGTTTATACCCAAAAACTTTGCACACGGCTTTTTGGTGCTTTCCGACGAGGCTGAGTTTGTTTATAAATGTGATGATTTGTATCATCCTGAGGAAGAGGGCGGTCTGATGTGGAATGACCCGGATATAGGTATTAAGTGGCCTATTACAGAAAATATGGAAGTTAAGCTTTCCGATAAGGATAAGCTTCATCCCGGCCTTAAAGAGTTAATTCTTTAAAAATTAGTATTGATTTTATTTACGGTATGTCTTATAATAGAGCGTACCGTAAATATTATGGACGTTTAGCTCAGCTGGCAGAGCATCCGCTTGACGTGCGGAAGGTCATGGGTTCGAGCCCCTTAGCGTCCACCAATGCAATATAATCCGAACCTTTTACCAATTGGTCATGGGTTCGGATTTATTGTTTTAATGGAAGAAATTGAAGACTGGTAATGGAAAAGCCGGGAGGACTGCCGATTATTGCAATCCTCCCGGCTTCTTTATGTAGATGCGGAGTCCGAAATCTCCTTCTTTGCTTTCCATTCGTCAAAGGCCCTTTTGCCATCTTCGCTTTCGTAGTACTTCTGAATTACCGGAAGCAGACTCCGTGCCAGCGATTCAAAGACGTATTCCGGAATTTCGGCTGCATCAACACCAGTCTGGATATTGGATTTTTCTGCGTTCACTTGTTTCCTCCTTTATCGCTTCTGTAGGCGCATAGACACGCTTTTCTGAGGTGTTATGGGAAAAGATATTCCCCTGTGTTTTCTCAGCGCTTGTGGGGCAGAAAACACCTTGTTTTCGACTTTTATTTGTGCGATATTGCGCCATCCTCTCTTGGCTGAATCAACTTTGCGTCCGCTGGGTAATTCAGCGTAATAAGCACGGGCTTTCCCAAGCCCTGCTTGCGCCGAACGATCAAGCCGCTGCATTCCAGCTCCCGGAAGATCCGCGTGGCGCTTTGGCGGCTGCGGTGGAGCTTTGTCTGCGCCTGCTCCAAGGTGAAGTACAGCCGAATCGTGCCGTCCGGCTCGACGTAGCCGTTCTGCCGGGAAATGCTTGCTCTGTCCAGCAGCAGCGCGTAGAGCACCTTGGCGTCGTTGCTGATGTCCCGCAGGGCTTCGTCTTGGAGAAGGAACCTCGGAAGCGGCACATAGGACGCCGCCGGGCTCTGCGCCGTGAGCTTGCAAAAAGTTTTCATCTGACCTCCTATCCCATCCATCAATCCATCCATTTTTGTGTTGATTGATTGATAGATTGATTCTCTTGTATCTTGATTTATTTCTTATTAGTTAGAGGATGAATTTCAGCCCCGATGGAGGGCACGAAAACCGTCGTCCTGAAATCCGGTTGCGGAACGCTCCGGAGCGTCAGCTTGTCCACCGTCTGAAAAACCGGTGACGGAAAACCCACGTATGGAAAATCCCGTTGTGGTCAAAGCTCATCCTTTTGCCGTATCTTCAACAGCTCCCAGATTTCTGCCTGCCGTGTTTTCAGCTCGGCAACGTCGTCCTCATAGCAGCGCCCGGTGCAGTTGATGCGGCGGCAAATCTGGTTGATGTTCGTGGCGGCACGGCTGACGGCGGCAGCTAACTTTTTTTGCTCGGTGTAATCGACCTTGATGATGTAGCCGTCGATGAGCATCTTGCGGGCATACGCCCCGAAGTTGTGCGTCCCCAACTGGCGCATCTTGTGTTGGATGAGATTCAGTTCCTGCTCGTTCAGGCAGATTTCCTTGCGGATGGGTCGTGTGCGGTCTGGCATATTGAAACACTCCTTTCACAATACAACGGACATTTTTTCTCAAAAACTTGGTAGTGACGAAAAGAAAATTTTGAAGACGAGGGCATTGGCGATTCGTTGCCCCTCACTTTACAACGGACATTTCTTCGTCGAAACGCAGGTATCGAAATGAGAAATTTTCAAAAAATATGCGCCCCTGCTTTTGCAAAAGCGGGAGCGCGTTGTATCTGCGGATATGAGATTTGAGAGAATAGCAAGCACATCCGGTGTCCGGACACACCGGAAAAATGAGCGCTTCAGCCTTGCATCTGAACTGCTCATTTTGTTGTTGGGAAAGCCCCACACCCCTCTCATGTCGAAATTGAAAATACTTCCTGAACTTTTCGGGAAAGTTCTTGCTTTTATTCGCTTTGACGATTATAATTATACTGTGATTTTATAAGCAGATGCAGGAATGAACTGTAGCAGGAGCGCCGACTATGAAATACTTATCCATCACGCAAACCGCCGAACGCTGGGGCATCTCCACCCGCCGTATTCAGATTTTGTGCGGCGAGGGGCGCGTTCCCAGTGCCATCCGCATTGGCACGGTCTGGGGGATTCCAGAGGACGCAGAAAAGCCAGCAGACGCGAGAATCAAGAACGGCAAGTATATCAAGAAGCCCGCCGAAAATGAAAAATGAGCCGCAGATTATATCAGCGACTCTAACTCGAAATAATGGGGTCTATTCCAGCTCGCGGGTGCGAATGGGCGCACTGACCCCTTGTCACGAATCTACCCAAATTGTCGATTCGACAGATTATAGCAGAGTTCTACAAAGGAGCAACAATTATGAACAAACAACAGCTTGCCAATAAAATCTGGGAATCCGCAAACAAAATGCGTTCCAAGATTGAGGCTAACGAATATAAGGACTACATTCTTGGTTTCATCTTCTATAAGTTTCTCTCTGACAAAGAAGTGGATTTTCTAAAGAAGGACGGATATGAAGAAACTGACCTCCAGGAACATGTACATGAGAACAACGAGGAACTTGTTGATTATTGTCAGCAACACCTTGGCTATTTTATCGCCTATGATAATCTTTTCTCGACATGGCTGGATAAGGGAAATAGCTTTACTGTTGACAATGTGAGAACTGCTCTTTCTGCATTCAATCGCTTGATCAGTGATACGCAGAAAAAGGTGTTCAGCAAAATTTTTAATACACTGGAAACTGGTCTGAGCAAACTTGGTGACAGCACCAGCAATCAAACCAAAGCTATCCGCGACTTGATTCAGCTGATTAAGGATATTCCCACCGACGGCAGGCAGGACTATGATGTTTTGGGCTTCATCTACGAATATCTAATCAGCAACTTTGCTGCAAATGCCGGAAAGAAGGCCGGTGAGTTCTATACACCTCATGAAGTATCTCAGCTTATGTCTGAGATTGTCGCAAACCACTTGAAGGATCGCGAGAAAATCGAAATATATGACCCTACGAGCGGTTCCGGCTCTCTTTTGATCACCATAGGCAAGAGTGCTGCCAAGTACCTGAAGAACAAAGACGGCATCATGTACTATGCGCAGGAGCTGAAGGAAAACACATACAATCTGACCCGTATGAATCTTGTTATGCGCGGCATCAATCCAGCCAATATCTTCACTCGCTGTGGCGATACGCTGGAACAAGACTGGCCTATGTACGATGATGTCACGCAGACGTATAACCCGTTGTATCTGGATGCCGTGGTTTCCAACCCACCGTATTCACAGCACTGGGATCCGTCTCACAAGGAAACCGATCCCCGCTATCGCTATGGCATGGCACCAAAAGGAAAAGCTGACTATGCCTTCCTGCTTCATGACCTGTACCATGTAAAACCAGACGGTATTATGACCATCGTCCTCCCTCATGGTGTTCTGTTCCGTGGTGATGCTGTTGGAGGCGCTGATGGACTGGGTGAAGGCGAGGGACGTATTCGCCGAAATCTGATCGAAAATAACAACATCGAAGCAATTATCGGACTGCCCGCAAATATTTTCTATGGCACGGGTATTCCCACCATCATTATGGTTTTACGGCAAAAACGTGAAGCTTCCGATGTGCTTTTTATCGACGCTTCCAAGGGATTCACCAAAGTTGGTAAGACCAACAAACTAATGGCATCGGACATCAAGAGAATTGTGGACGCTGTTGCCGCCCGCCCTGAGAGTATTGAAAAGTTTGCCCGACTGGTCTCCAAGGAAGAGATTCGCCGCAATGGATATAACCTGAATATTCCCCGTTATATCGATTCTTCCGAAGCGACAGAAACTTGGGATATTTACGCCACCATGTACGGCGGCATTCCCAACCATGAAATTGATTTTCTGGAACAGTATTGGACTGCGTTCCCTCAGCTGAGAAGTGTTCTGTTTGCCGCCGATGAAACCCCGTATTCAAGATTGGCAGTTGAAAACATCAAAGAAGCTATCGAAGGCAGTGCCGATGTACAAGCGTTCGTTGCAGCACATCAGTCAGCGTTCGCAGATTTTGATACATATCTGGCCGGCGAACTGATCGGAAAAATGATGGATCTGAATGTCTCCAAGGCTGAGGATACTATTACGCAGAATATCTTTGGCCGTGTTGCACCGCTTCCCCTGATCGACAAGTATCAGGCGTATCAACTGTTGGATGACAAGTGGAATATAATTTCCACCGATCTTGAAATTATCCAGACGGAAGATTTTGCTGCCACAAAGCAGGTCGACCCGAATATGGTCATCAAAAAGAAAGACGATAAGGAAGAAGAAGTACAGAACGGCTGGGTAGGCCATGTCATTCCCTTTGATTTGGTGCAGACTACACTTCTTCGGGAAGATTATGATGCACTCAAGGCAAAGGAAGCCAGATTGGATGAAATTGCCGCTGAACTGACGGAGATCATAGATTCCATTGATGAGGGTGATCACGGAGAGTTTCTGAATGATGACAATACTGCATTTGTCCCCAAAGAGTTTGCAGCAAAACTTGCGGAAATCTATGCAGATATCTCTTCCCCGGAACTTACTGCATTGCAGGGGTATGCTGCATTGATAGATGCCAAAGCCGGAAAGGCAGCAAAACTGAAATATATCTTTGAGCATAAGGAAGTGAACTGGGCGTTTGTAGATGGAAATGCCCCGTATACCAAGGGCAAAGTCGCGGCTTATATGAAAACGCTGCGCGAGGCATATTCCTTCCCGGAAGATTCCTTTGAGGCGAAGATGGTCTGTGCTGATAAACTGATGACGGAAGAAAAAGCCGTCAAAAGGGATGTCAAAGAAAAATCCTATGCGCTCCACATGAAAACCAAAGAAACCATTGAAGGGCTGAGCGATGAGCAAGTTCTTGACCTCCTGCGCCTGAAATGGATTGTTCCGCTGTGCGCATCTCTCCGTGCCATGCCGGATGCAATCATTGACACACTGGAAAAATCGATACAGACGTTGGTGGATAAGTATGCTGTGACTTACTTGGAATTGGATGAGCAGATTCAAAAATCCGAGCAAGTGCTTTCTTCCATGATGGATGACTTGACCGGCAGTGAGTACGACATGAAGGGATTGGCAGAGTTCAAAGCACTGTTGCAGGGGGATGCAAATGAGTAAGACCGAAACACCTTCCATTCGTTTTCGCGGCTTTGACGACGCTTGGGAACAGCGGAAGTTGGGAGATTGTTTTTCTGAGCGAGTTGAAAATATGCCTGATGGAGAATTAATCTCCGTTACTATCAACGATGGTATTAAAAAGTTTTCAGAACTCGGAAGGCATGACAACTCCAATGATGATAAGTCAAAATATAAGAAAGTGTGTGTTGGTGATATTGCCTATAACTCAATGAGAATGTGGCAAGGTGCAAGCGGATACTCACCTTATGAGGGTATTGTAAGCCCTGCATATACAGTCCTTTCGCCTAATGCAGGAGTTCTCTCAAAGTGTATTGCTTATCAATTCAAATTACCACAAATGATACATACTTTTCAGATTAATTCACAAGGAATTACATCTGATAACTGGAATTTGAAATATCCAGCTCTGAGTGAAATTGAAATTTACATTTCCCAAAGTGCTGCGGAACAAAAACAAATTGCTGAGTTTTTTACTAGCATCGACCGCCTCATCACCCTTCATCAGCGTAAGTTTGAAAAGTTGACGAATGTGAAAAAGTCGATGCTCGAAAAGATGTTCCCGCAAAATGGCAGCTGCTATCCCGAAATTCGTTTCAAGGGATTTACTGACCCTTGGGAACAGCGTAAGCTGGGAGATATAGTAGAAAGAGTAGTCAGGAAGAACACAAACAATGAGTCAAGCCTACCACTTACAATATCTGCACAATACGGACTTGTTGACCAAATCACCTATTTTAATAACCGTGTAGCAAGTCGAGATGTGAGCAACTATTACTTGGTGTTGAATGGTGAATTTGCATATAACAAAAGCACTTCAGATGGGTTTCCTTTTGGAGCAGTTAAGCGCCTTGATTTGTACGAAAAGGGCGTATTATCAACACTTTACATTGTTTTTAGCATTAAAAATCAAAGTGAAATTGATAGCGACTATTTGACGGTTTTCTTTGATACTGACAGATGGCATAAAGGTGTTTCTGAGCGTGCAGCGGAGGGAGCAAGAAATCACGGATTACTGAATATCTCAGCCGATGATTTCTTTGATATTGATATATTTTTGCCGAGACACAAAGAAGAACAGGTTGCTATCGGCTCATATTTGCGTCACCTCGACCACCTTATCACCCTTCATCAGCGTGAGTTGGAAAAACTCCAAAGCATCAAAAAAGCACTGCTTGAAAAAATGTTTGTCTGATACAGGAGGCAAGCTATGGTATTTGAACAGGAAGCCGCCTTTGAAACGGCGCTCATTAATTTACTGACAGAAAAATATGGCTGGGAGCCGGAAATTCTGCGCTATAAAACAGAAGAAGATCTGATCCAAAACTGGAAACAGATCCTCTTTGAAAACAACCGGGACGTGGACCGGCTGAACGATGTTCCGCTGACCGACGGCGAAATGCAGCAGATTCTTGACCAGATTACCCGTCTGCGCACGCCGCTGAAACTCAACGGTTTTATCAATGGTAAAACCGTTGCTGTCAAACGCGACAATCCCGCAGATGAACTGCACTTCGGGAAAGAAGTCAGTCTGAAAATCTATGACCGTCAGGAAATTGCCGCCGGTCAGAGCCGCTATCAGATTGCAGAGCAACCGGTGTTCAAGGCAAGAAACTCTGTTTTACCCAACCGCCGGGGTGACTTTATGCTGTTGATCAACGGTATGCCGCTGATTCACTGTGAACTGAAACGCAGCGGTGTGGATGTCAGCCAAGCCTACAACCAGATTGAAAAATATGCACATGAGGGAGTTTTCTCTGGATTGTTTGCTCTTGTGCAGATTTTTATTGCTATGCAGCCGGATGAAACGGTCTATTTTGCCAACCCCGGTCCGGACGGAAAGTTCAACAAAGACTTTTACTTTCACTGGGCAGATGCCAACAATGAGCCGTTGAACAACTGGAAAGACATTGCACAGTATCTGCTTTCCATCCCTATGGCACACCAGCTGATCGGCTTCTATACCGTTGCCGACGATACCGACGGTATTTTGAAGGTTATGCGCAGCTATCAGTATTATGCGACTTCTCGTATTACCAGCCGCGTTGCTATGCGCCGATGGGCTGATAGGGATCAGATGGGCGGCTACATCTGGCACACCACCGGTTCCGGAAAAACACTGACCAGCTTCAAATCGGCTCAGTTGATTGCAGCTTCCAAGGATGCCGACAAGGTTGTATTCCTGATGGACAGAGTTGAACTTGGCACGCAGTCCCTGTTGGACTATCGCGGGTTTGCCGACGATACAGACTCTGTGCAAGCTACAGAAAACACGGATATTCTCGTAGCAAAACTGCGGAGCGATGATCCCGCAAACACGTTGATTGTCACATCTATTCAGAAAATGAGCCGTGTGGAAGAAGAAAATGGCTTCAATGCGCACGACATCGAACTGATTCAAAATAAACGGGTTGTATTTATCATTGATGAAGCTCATCGTGATGTGTTTGGCGAAATGCTGCGGACTATTAAAGAGACTTTCCCGAACGCCATGTTTTTTGGCTTTACCGGCACGCCGATCCACGATGAAAATCAGAAGAAAATGAGCACTACTTCGGATGTGTTCGGCAATGAGCTGCACAGGTACAGCATTGCGGACGGCATCCGTGATAAGAATGTTCTGGGCTTTGATCCATACATGGTGCCAACATACAGAGATCGTGATCTTCGGAAAGCGGTTGCACTTGAAAGAGCTAAGGCAACTACTGAGGCAGAAGCGTTGGCAGACCCTAAAAAGAAAAAAGTCTATCTGCATTATATGGATCACACAAAAGTGCCGATGGCTGGATATGTTCAGGCAGATGGTAGCTATTTGAAAGGCATTGAAGATTATCTGCCTGTTTCTCAGTACGAACGCGAAGAGCATCAGTGTGCCGTAGTTGATGATATTTTGGAAAACTGGACAACCCTAAGCCACGACAGCAAGTTTCATGCGATTTTTGCTACCAGTAGCATTCCAGAGGCAATCCAGTATTATAAACTGTTTAAAGCAAAGGGCAATCTGAAGATTACCGCTTTGTTTGACCCCAGTATTGATAACAATGGTAATGGGCTTTTTAAAGAAGAGGGCATTGTTGAAATCATCAAAGATTACAATACCAGATACAGTATGGAGTTCCAAATGGCAACTTATGCAACCTTCAAAAAGGACATTTCCTATCGTCTGGCGCACAAAGAACAGTACAAAGGAATTGAACATACTCCCGACCAGCAAATTGATCTACTGATCGTTGTCGATCAGATGCTGACTGGTTTTGACTCCAAATGGATCAACACGCTATATTTGGATAAGATTTTGGTTTACGAAAAGTTGATTCAGGCATTCTCACGTACCAATCGTCTCTATGGTCCGGAGAAGCCCTTTGGCACGATTCGTTATTATCGTAAACCGTATACAACGCAGAGAAACATTGAAGAAGCGTTCAAGTTGTATTCCGGTGATAGACCTCTTGGCCTATTTGCCGATAAGCTGGAACACAACCTCGAAAAAATGAATGCGTTGTACGATGATATTGGGAGCATCTTCCGTTCTGCTGGAATTGAGAACTTCGAAAAACTTCCGGTTGATCATACGGAGCGCGGACAATTTGCTAAATTATTCAAACAGCTTAACAGCTATCTCGAGGCTGCTAAGATACAGGGCTTCACTTGGAATAAGCTGTCTTATGAATTTAAGAACGTTGGCAGAAAAGTGATCATAAATCTGCACCTCGATGAAACCACCTACTTGATTCTTGCTTTACGCTATAAGGAACTGTTCGCTGGCGGCAGTGGAGAAGCCGGTGTTGAGGATGTGCCGTATGAAATTGACTCTTATCTGACGGAAATCAATACTGGTGTAATTGATGCCAACTATATGAACTCCCGGTTCAAAAAGTACATCAAGGCATTGCAGGATGGCGCGGAAACTGCCGCTGTGCTAGATGAACTTCACAAGTCGTTTGCAACGCTCACGCAAGAGGAACAAAAATACGCAAACATCTTCCTCCACGATGTCCAGAACGGTGATGTGATAGTTGACGAAGGAAAAACGCTCCGGAATTATATTACAGAGTATATGACCAGCGCCAAAAATGACCAGATCCACCGTTTTGCCACCGCCATCGGAGTTGATGAAACGATACTGCGTAGCTTTATGCAGTCGAAAATCACGGAAGCCAATATCAATGAGTTTGGTAAATTTGACACATTGAAGGCAACCGTGGATACGGAAAAGGCGAAAACCTTCCTTGAAATGATAGAGGGTAAGCCTATCAAGAAATTCCAGATCAACATGAAGATTGACCAAATGTTGAGAAAATTTATTCTTGAAGGCGGATTTGATATTACATAATAGAGAAAAGGATGCGAAAACACTATGGTGAGCAAAACAAGAAAAGTATCGTTTTATCGTCTATCACTGGAAAAACAAACACTGCTTCCGGGAACGCGCACTGTCCGGGTAACACAATTAAACAACAGCGAAATCGAAGACTGCTTTAGGGAAATATATAACGAAAAAATGCAGGTACTTTCCGATAATCATAAAGCAATTAATATCACGGCTTCAAATGGACACTATGTCATTGAAGCAATATCCTTTGAAGAGCATAGAGCTTTCTTAAAGATCGGTCAACAAAATCCTTCTAACACTGTTGCTCTGCGAGATCGAACAACATTGGAAACAGAAAATGTACCAATGCGTGAAAGTCAGCTGCTGGAGCTTTACACTTTCTGCCTTATTGATTTTGAGAGCGGAATTGTGAGCTACATTGGCATTAACGGGGCTCCCAAAATTTCAGCTGTCCGCAACCTGTTTGATCAAACGCTTAAACCGGGAGAAAATACTTCTGCCCACCTTGCAGCAATCATGACTGATGATATTCTACAAGTATTAGTTCGGAAGCATATTATCAGCAAGGTATCTGTTACGGTAGCTGTACCTGAAGATCAAATTCTAAGCGACATCGGGCTGGATATTGAAAATTTTGATGCGATTCGAAATGTACGCACAAAAACTGCGACATACAAATTGGTAGGTCGCCGCAATAAGAACATATTTACTTCTAGTTCAAAACTCGCCGAAATGATCGCCGCAATAAAAATTAAATTTGGTGATAACCTGCAAGGGCTGACTGCAAACGCAAAGGATTATAACGAAAAATCACAGACATATGATTTGCTGCAATATAACTTTACAAAAACAGTCGTCCTTGGTAGAGAGGACGAAGGTTTGTTGACACTTGATGATTTCAAAGACGCACTCGTAAATACATACGATTTATATAGGACAGAGCTTTTGAGATATTGTCGAAGTTAACCTGAATTGGTGGTGGAATAAATGACAAAGCTAAAAAACTGGATATGGATAAGTTTAGTATTAGTATTGTCAATTGGAGTATCTATTATATTATTTAAAAGCGCTTTCTTCGATATAAGCAAGTTTGAAGAATTGGCTCCGGATTTTCATTATAATGCAATATCTATGTCCGCGATAATTGGAGGCTTTTTATTTACAGGGATTAGCATTCTGATTTCTGTGATTGACAAAGAGCGCATTGAACGATTATGGAATAACAGCTATTTAGACAATCTCTATCGGTCAGCCTTCGTGGGAATGATTGCAAATATCATCACGATTATTGTTGCGTTTTCATTAGTCTTTTTAGACATTCCCTCAAAAGCGGAAGACATCTTTGTTGAGATCGAAATTGCAGCACTAATAATTGGTGTTGTATTCTTTGCGTGGTGTATAAAGTACTTGTTGTTTATAATTTCTAAGCTTAAAACCGAAAAATAAATTTTAGATTGTTGCGAGTCCCTACTGTTCACACAAGAGTTTCAAAATCCGGGTTGACATCTGCTCGGATTTTGATTATACTATTCTTAACCCGAATTGGAGGTTGAATGGCATGAAACAACTGGGTATACGTCTTCGCGCATTGCGGGAAGGTATTGGTTTATCCCAATCAAAATTCGCTGATGTGATCGGCTCTACACAGTCCAGCATTAACCGCTATGAGAATGGTCAGGCAACGCCGACTGTTGAGCTTCTGCGCAAGTATGCGGACTATTTTGACGTTTCAATGGACTACATCTTCGCCCGCTGCGATAATCCGCACGGCAAGGTGTATGAGGCAAAACCTCCGGTTGACGCGAACAATCCTGAACTGAGGAAGTTCGTTGAGATGTGCTTCGATCCGGAATCACCGATGAACGAAAAACTGAAAGAAGCGATGCTGAAAATGCTTGGGGAGGCGAAGACATGAGCAATGAATTAACCCATAATCCGGGACGGTTCGATGAAGTCATCCATATCATCGACAACGCCCGCAGCCGCGCCATGAAAGCGGTTAATGCAGAGCTTATTCAGATGTACTGGGAAATCGGTTCTTATGTCAGCGGTAGAGTGAAGGATGGCGGCTGGGGAAAAAGCGTGGTTGCAGATTTTTCCGAATTTCTGCAAGCGCATTATCCGGGGACAAAGGGATTTTCTGCGCAGAACATCTGGCGTATGAAGCAGTTTTATGAGACTTATTGTGACAACGAAAAACTCTCACCACTGGTGAGAGAAATTCCATGGACAAGCAATCTGCTGATTATGACTGGCTGTAAAACCGATGAAGCGCGTGAGTTTTACCTTCGCCTGTGCATTGCAAATCGTTACACAAAACGTGAATTGGATCGTCAGATCGGCAGTATGCTGTATGAGCGGACGATGATCTCTCACGAAAAACATAAGGATTTGCTTGCTGGGAACGGCGGACTTGCGGCTTTGCGTGATTCCTATGTGTTTGAATTTCTTGACCTTGAAGAACCATACAAGGAAAAGGATTTGCGGCGTCAGATTGTCTTGCATCTGAAAGATTTCATTTTAGAGTTTGGACATGATTTCACTTTTGTTGGCGAAGAATACCGCGTTCAGGTCGGCAACACGGATTTCTTCATTGATTTGCTGTTCTATAACCGTGCATTGTCCTGCCTTGTTGCAATCGAATTGAAAATTGATACCTTCCGACCTGAACATCTGGGACAGCTCAATTTTTATTTGGAAGCACTTGACCGTGATGTAAAGAAGCCAAATGAAAATCCAAGCGTTGGCTTAGTCCTCTGCACCGGTAAGGATGATACTGTAGTCGAATATGCGCTCAGCAGGTCTATGTCTCCGACAATGGTCGCAGATTACACATTGCATCTGCCTGATAAAGCTATCCTGCAAAGTAAGCTGCGTGAATTGACAGAGCTTGCGCTGGAAAGCGGCGAAGGCAACGAGGGTGATGAAGAATGAACGCTGTCATCTATGCCCGCTATTTCTCTGATAGCCAGCGCGAGGAATCCATTGAAGGTCAGCTCCGCGAGTGCAGGGAATATGCTGAACGCAACAACATGACCATTGTTGGAACGTATATTGACCGGGCTTTATCTGCAAAAACAGCAGATCGACCGGAATTCCAGCACATGATCAAGGATAGCGCAAAAGAGTTGTTCGAGATTGTGCTTGTATGGAAGCTCGACCGCTTTTCCCGCGACCGTTACGACAGCGCTCA